>CAUZDS010000023.1:0-47944 GCA_963578725.1 Vicinamibacteria bacterium | reverse complement strand
CGGCGCGCCCGCAGGCGCTTCCGGCGGCGCGGCACTGGTCGCGGTCGTGCTCAGCTCCGCCGCGAGGCGGTCCTGGAGCGCGAACAGCTCATCCCGCCGCCCGTCGAGCTTCACCGCTCGGATCACCCGTCCCGATCCAATTTCGACAAGCCGAGCGGTGATCCGAATTTGGGTACCCAGGCGCTGATAGGTGCCGTCGATAAAGCGGGTGCCCGACGGGCGCCAGTCCGGCGTAAACGCCGCTGCCGTTGCACCGAGATCGGCGGCGAGCGCCTCGGCAATGCCCGCCCCAATCCACGCGTCGGCCGGATCGCCGGTGAGATTCGTGAACGGAAAAATGGTAAGGGCTGGACCTGCATCCGGCGGCGATGTCTGCCCGGCGCCGCCGATCAGAGTCGGCCATGCGGCGAGCAACAGCAGTACGATGGGAGGGGTGATCAGCCTATGGCGCAAGCACCAGCCCCTTCGAATCCGGTGGCCGACACCGACGCCGGATCACCTCGGACGGAACCTAGCGACTGGGCGGCGACGGCCATCACCGCCTCTGCTGGCGATCTGGCGATCCGAGAATCGCGTGAAACTACACCGCATTCGGCATAGTGTACTCGGACCTGAGGCGTACGATGGCAGACCGGGTGCGTGTTGGCCACCGCCGCCACGTCGCGAGAAACTGCCAGGGTTCGTCAGCGTATCCTCCCATTGCTGATTGCGGAGATACTGGGCTCACGGTTTGGCCGCGATTTCCGCGTACAACCCGTCCTTGACCTGCTCGAGGCCGAGCGGCTGAGCCTGCTGCTGTCCGTTCATGCCAACGATGGTCGCCGCCGATACGAATGCGGCCGCGACGGCCAACGACTTCGGGCTGCTTCCCATGCCGTCACCTCGCTGGTCTGCCTACGCGTCACCCGCGCGGGTATGGGCGTCTGGCCAGTCGAGCGCAGCGCCGGTCTCGGTGTGAAACGGCGTCCGCCTTGTCTCGCTGTCGTGAGGAACACCGACGATAGAGACAGAACGGCGTCGGATCACTGCTTCACCCATTTCTGCAGTATCGGCGTGCTGGTGAGCCCTGTCCATACGTTGCCCAGTTCATCGACCGCCAGACCCTCCGGGTCGGTTCCGTCGATGAACCCGAGGAGCGACCCATCACCGGCGCTGCCGAACCGCACGCCGTTCTTCCAGCCTGGGTTCCGCAACTCACCGTCGATCACCTTACTCGATTCGGAGTCGGCGACGAAGAGGCTATCGTCCGCCAGGATCGCCACGCCGCTTGGGCGGCCGAAGTGCCGCCATTCGTCGACGATCTGCATGTCCGGGTCGAAGATTTGTACGCGGTTGTTCGACCGGTCGGCGACGAATAGCCGACCCTGCGAGTCGAAGGCCAGCGCATGCGGTCCGTCGAACTCGCCTGGTGCGGACCCGTGCTGGCCCCAGGCGTCGACGAACTCGCCGTCGGTGGTGAACCGCATGATCCGGTCACCGTCCTGCTGGCTTGTCGCTGGTCTCGGCACGTGTCCGTCCGCTATAATGATGTCCCCGTTCGGGGCGACCACGCAGGCGGTTGGTGCGACGAACGTGTCGCGTCCGGCGCGCGAGACCCCGGCCTGGCCGAGCGTCAGCAGCAACTCGCCGTCCGGGCTGAACTTGAAGAACTGGTATCCCCGTCCAGCTGTCCGGGGGTCGTTACGAAACGGCCCGCTGTCTCCGGCCCAGAAATTCCCATCGTGGTCGCGGCAGAACCCGTGCGCCATCACGAATATCCCCTCGCCGAAGCTCGCGACGACGGTCCCGGTGCTATCGAAGTGCATGATCGGCGGTTCGGACCGGTGATGGATCCAGGCGCCGCCCTCGCCGTCCGGGATGATGCCAATGACGGCGCCCCACGTGACGTCCGCCGGTGGCGATGCCCAGCCATCGGCCATCCGATACGGATTGTGCATGGTGTTCGATCCGGACTGCGCATGTGGCGCAACTGTACAGATCGTGGCGCTCAGCACGGCCGCCAGGGCGATGTAGCTTCTGTGATGGGTGCCCATGCGTGGCGCTCCTGTCGGATATCGGTCAGCGGATCTTAGCGCAGTTCCGGTCCCGTGAGATGATCCGGTGCCGTACCCGGGCGCCGTTGGCCATCGTTGACGCCCGCCCGAGCGCTGATGAGGAGGGACGACGCGGTGATCCGCCTCAGTGTCGTGATTCCCGCCTTCGAGGAGGCCGCGCGGATCGGCTCGACCCTCGAGCAGGTGCGTGGCTATCTGCGCGACCAGCCGTTCGATAGTGAGGTGCTGGTCGTCGTGGACGGCGGCCGGGACGGGACCCTCGCGTTGGTCGGCGGCCTGGTGGGCGACTGGCCGGCGCTTCAGGTGCTCGACAACGGGGTCAACCGTGGCAAGGGCTACTCGGTGCGCCGGGGGATGCTGGCTGCACGGGGGCGATATCTGTTGTTTTCAGACGCCGACCTCTCGACGCCGATCGCGGAGGTCGAGCGGCTGATCGCCGCGCTCGAGGCGGGTGGCGACGTCGCGATCGGGTCACGGGCGCTCCCCGACTCGGAAGTGCGGGTTCAGCAGGCCTGGTGGCGCCAGGCGATGGGACGGATGTTTAACTATATCGTGCGGGTGGTGGCCATCCCGGATGTCAGGGACACACAGTGCGGGTTCAAGTGTTTTCGGCGGGAGGCGGCCCACCGGGTCTTTGCGTGCCAGCGCTTGTCGCGGTTTGCGTTCGACGTGGAGCTGCTCTGGATCGCCAGAAAGCTGGGGTATCGCGTAGTCGAGGTCCCGGTGATTTGGGTGAACGATCCGTCGAGCCGGGTGCGCCCGGTGCTCGACTCGCTCCGGATGCTCCTTGATCTCGTGCGTCTGCGCTACGACGACCTGCGCGGAGCCTATCGTGCTAGCAACAACGCGACGAAGTGAGTCTCGAGCACCGTGCGCGAAAGCGGGTCTGGTGATCTGATAGGATGGCAGCATATTTGTAGGACTGGAGGAGGCTGATGATCAAGACGATAGGGCTTTTGACGATGTCGGCGTTGTTCGTGGTCGGGGTGGCGCCGATGGCGCTCGCGCAGTTGACGGCTGCCAGTCAGGGGCCGATCGTCTACGGCCATCACCATCTGACCGTGACCAGTGTGGACGAGAGCAAGAAGTTCTGGGTCGACACCCTGGGGGGCGAGGTGATCACGGTGGGTGGCCGGGAGATCGTGAAGTTTCCCAACGTGCTGGTGTTCATGCGGGAGGCGGAGCCCACCGGCGGCACCAAGGGCACGACGGTGAACCACATCGGCTTCTCGGTGCCGAGCACCCGGTCGATGGTCGAGAGGGTGCGCGCCGCCGGGTACCCGATCGTTACCCGAGCGGAGCTGCCGCCGGCGCTAGCGGTCGACGACGGACTCGCTTACATCGCCGACCAGGACACCTACATCGCCTACGCGATGGCTCCGGACGACGTGAAGGTGGAGCTCGTCCAGAACGTGTCGCAGACGAGCCCGATCGCGCTCCACCACATTCACTTCGCGGGACCGGTCGACGAGATGAAGGCCTGGTATGTGGAGACCTTCAACGCGGCGCCGGGGATGCGCGGGTCGTTCGAGGCGGCGGATCTGCCAGGCGTGAACTTGACGTATTCGCCCTCGGACGTCACCCCAGATGGAACCCGTGGCCGGTCGCTCGACCACATCGGATTCGAGGTAGACAACCTGGAGGCATTTTGCCAGCAGCTGGAGGCGAGGGGGATCACTTTCGACCGGCCGTACACCGAGGTGGCCTCGTTGAACATCGCCATCGCGTATTTTACCGACCCGTTCGGCACCTACATTGAGCTGACCGAGGGCCTGGACGAATTCTGAGCGCTCGCAGGGGGCTGGGAGCCAGGCGGCAGGCGAGGTAAATAACCTGGCTGTCAACAGGGACCCTCGGCGCCGAGGGATTGGGTAGTCAGCGTTCGGGAACCGGCACCCAGTTGGCGGCGCGTCGAGGGGCAGCCTCGACCTGCTCCTGGGACATCCGTTCCTCGACTTCACCACGACCCTGGGCGTAGAACGCCGACAGGCGGTCGCCTTGCCGGGCGGCCAGGCTGAACCACACGTGCGAGACGACAAGGTCACGGGGGACCCCGTCGCCATTGAACGACGCCCGGCCCATGTAGCTCTACGCCACCGCGACACCCTGGTCAGCGGCGCGTCTGAACCAGTGCAGCGCCTCGGCGAACCCCTGCTCGGCCGCCCGGCGGAACCAGGCCGAGACCGCTGCCAGGTCCAGTGGGGCGCCGTCGCCGGTGACATGCATGTAGCCGGGTGTGAACTGTGCCTCGGGATCACCTCGGTCTGCGCGCTGGCGTAGCTCGGGCTTCACCTGCGCGGAGGCCACGGCGGCCAGACTCAGACATAAGGCGAGCAGCGCGGCCGAGCGCAATGCGGTGGCGAGGCCAGTGTTCATCCCACACCTCCAGACGACCGTGTTCCTGGCGTCGCAGCCCCTCTACGCACTCCAGTGTCGTGGTCTTGCCCGCGTCGTTCGGGCCGATCAACCCGAAGATCGATCAGATTACACCTCGAACGAGACGTCGTCGACCGCGACGGTCCGACCGTGCTCTCCCGTCACGATCGCGAACTGTGAGAGAGGAGACTGGAGATCAATCGAGCAACAGGTTGTCGATTAGGCGTGTTCCGCCCACGCGAACGGCGAGGCTCAACAGCGCACCACGCTCGACCTGCTCGAGCTCGGCCAACGTGACCGGATCCGCGGCCGAGATGTACTCGGGTTCCGCAAGTGGTTCCCCCTTTAGCACGTTCAGCATTGCTGTCCGAAGCGTGTCGCCCTCACGTGCGCCGTCCTTGTAGGCGCCGGCTCCAGCCGACAGGGCGCGAAACAGCACCGTCGCCGCTTCGCGCTCGCGGGGGGACAGGTACGCGTTCCGCGAGGACAGTGCCACGCCGTCCGGATCGCGCACGATCGGGCACACGACGACTTCGACTGGAAGACTCAAGTCCGCTGCCATCTGCCGGATGACTCGTGCCTGTTGTGCATCCTTCTGTCCGAAATACGCGCGCTCGGGTGTAAACGCGTTGAACAGCTTCGCGACGACGGTCGTCACGCCGCGGAAATGCCCAGGGCGGTGCGCGCCTTCCAGGGGCTGGGTCAGATCTTCCACCGTCACGTAGGTCTGGAACCCCTGCGGATAGATCTCGGCGGTCGTAGGCGTACAGACCAGGTCGACCCGAAGCGCGTCCAGCAGCCGCAGGTCGCTGTCGAGGTCCCGTGGATAGCTCGCCAGATCGTCAGCCGGGCCGAATTGGGTTGGGTTTACGAAGATGCTGACGCCGGTGTGTTCGTTCTCGTCCCGAGCGCGTCGCACAAGTGACAGGTGTCCTTCGTGAAGGGAACCCATCGTTGGTACTAGTCCCAGTGCGCCGGTGAGCACGCGACGCTCGCGTCGCAGGTCTGCAAGCGTGTCGACGACGATCATGATTCGATCTTAGCGTCACGCAGGGCACGCACCAGTTTCCACAGCACTTCATTCACGGGAGTTGGCACGCCCAGCCGTCGCCCGCTCCGTACGACGGCGCCACTGATTGCTTCGATCTCGGTGGGCGCCCCTCGGCCGACGTCCTGTAACATCGACGAGCGATTAGACGCGGTCAGGCGCGCGACGTCGCGTACGCGTGTGGCGGCATCGGGCTCGAGCTGGAGACCGTGTGCCGCAGCGACCGCGGCCGCTTCCTCGGCCGCCGAAACCATTAGCTCTTCGGCATCCGGGCGATCAAGGAGCCCCCCGTTGGTAACGCCGAGCAGCGCCGTCAGTGGATTGATGCCGGCATTGACGGCAAGTTTTCCCCACAGCGCCGTCTCGATCTGGCTGGTTACACGTGTGGGGAACCCCGCAACGGAGAACGCCTCCGAGATCTGCGTGACGCGGTGCATGCTGACGGGATCGTATCCAAGTAGGGTCTCGCCACCCCCGGCAAAGCGAACGTGCCCCGGCGCAAGCAGCGCGGCGCCCTGAGTGGTCACACCCAGCACTGCGCGGGACTCTCCTACCTCGACCCGCAGGGCCTCGTAGTGGCCGAGCCCGTTTTGCAATGTCAGCGCTAGTCCCTGGTCTTGCAGCACCTGCCTGGCCTGCCGCACGGCCCAGTCGGTCTGCCAGCTCTTGACCAGTATCAGCACCAGGTCCGCATCGCCAGCGTCGGAGATGGCGTCCGTCGCGCGGACCTTTATGCGCGTCTCGCCCTCGGTGGTGTCGAGACGGATTCCATCGCGCCGGATTGCGGCGAGACCCTGGGGCCAGGAACCCAGCAGCACGACCTCGGCGTGCGGCGCCAGTCGCGCACCGAACAGACAGGCCAGCGCGCCGGTGCCGAGAATCGTGATCTTCGCAATCATGGCGGACCGAGGTCCTCGAGCAACTGCCCCCACTCGTCATCCGGAATCGTGAACGTGTGCTCCTGCGCGGGAAAGACGCCGCTGGAGACATCCGTTCGAAATACCGACAGCGCGGCAACCATTACACCGTGCAGGTCGGCATAGCGTTTGACGAAGCGCGGTGTAAATCGGTCGAACATACCGAGCAGGTCGTGCGTGACCAGCACCTGCCCGTCACAGCCAGCACCTGCGCCGATTCCGACCGTGGGGATGTCGATCCGTTCGGAGATCAACCTTGCCACCCGTCCCGGGACGGCTTCGAGCACCAGCGCAAAGCAGCCGGTCTCTGCCAGCGCGATCGCATCGTCGATCAGACGCCGTGCGGCGAGTGCCGTGCGTCCCTGTACCTTGTAGCCCCCGAGGTGATTGATCGACTGCGGGGTCAGGCCGATATGCCCCATCACGGGGATTCCGGCGGCGATGATCGCCCGAGTCGCGGGAATCACGTCGCGGCCACCTTCCAGCTTGACCGCATCCATGCCGGCCTCGGCTAGGAAGCGGCCCGCATTCCGGACCGCCGCCTCGATGCTGGCCTGGTACGACATGAACGGCATATCTCCGATCAACAGCGGGTACTGCGCGCCCCGCGCCACCGCCTTGCAATGATGCAGCATGTCGTCCATGGTTACCGGCAACGTGCTGTCGTATCCGAGCACGACCATGCCCAACGAATCACCGACTAGGATCGAATCGATCCCGGCCTGGTCCACCGCTAGCGACGTGGCGTAGTCGTATGCGGTGAGCATCGTGATGACTTCGCCCTGCGCCTTCTTCGATTGCAACGTATGGATGGTGACCTTCGTCCTTGCGGGTGGCGCGTGTGCAGACATCGCTATCTCCTCGTATGAGTGAGATGCAGGTCTCGACAGACGAGACAATAGGTCGACAGTCCGTCTCTGGACCCTGTCCCGGGTGCGCCGCCCCCGGTGGTCAGCGGAGTTGGCCTGACGGGGCTTCATTCTATCGAATCGCAGCAAGACGTGCCGACTTGTGCTGCCACGATGCGGCCCGTGGGCCCGAGTGGTCCGGTGCGGTGATCTCCGACGTGAACCTGCCGGCGTCCTGCACCTGCACGATTGAGGCGACGGCCTGCGGAGGGCCGAACGGGGCACCAGGGGGAGACGGACGACGTGGCGAGGGAGCGGCTCCCTCACCGAGACCCAGCAGCCCTGATGACGACACTGAACGCCGCGCGCCCTTCAGGCCTGCGCTACGAGCGGACTGGCGATGCGGCGTCCCGGCGCTGTACCCCGCCCGGGTCGCTAGCTAGTGCTCGGGCCAGACGACGCCCTGGTCCGGGCTCCGGATCGGACCTTCGCCCTTGTAGATGAACTTCTGCAGGCGTTTGCCTTCGAACGTCTCGGTCACGTAGATGTTGCCGTGCGAGTCGGTCGCGATACTGTGCGCACCGTAGAACTGGCCCGGCTGCCGGCCGCCGTCGCCGAAGCTCGACAGGACCTGCATCGAGGCGCGATCGATGATGTGGACCTTCTGGTTTCCACCGTCGGCCAGATAGATGTACTTCTGCGACGCGTCCCGCGAGAAGGCGATATCCCACACCGACCCGTTGCCGAGCGTCTCCTTGGCGACGAGTAGCTCCTCGACGAAGGTGCCGTCCGACTGAAACACCTGAATCCGGTCGTTCGCCCGGTCGCACACATACAGGAGCCGGTCGTGTGACAGCTCTGCGCAGTGCACCGGGTTGCGGAACTGCGGCGCCGGTTCGGCGGTCGGGTCGTACCGGCCAAGGTCGGTGTCGTCCGGACGATTGCCGTAGGCGCCCCAGTAGCGTTTGAATTCGCCGGTCTCGGCATCGATTACGACCACCCGCTTGTTGCCGTAGCCGTCTGAGACGTAGACCTCGTTTTCCAGGGGGTCGACGAAGAGCTTGGCTACCTGGTGGAAGTTTGCGGGGTCGTTGCTGCCAGTGCTGGCACCCTGGCGACCGACCTGCATCAGGAAGGCGCCAGACCGGCTGAACTTCAGGATCTGGGCGTCTGAACCACCGCTCGCACCCAGCCACACGTTGTCCATATGATCGACCGTGATGCCGTGATTCGATTCGGGCCACTCGTATCCTTCACCGGGACCGCCCCAGGAACCGACGAGGATCCCCGCTGGGTTGTACTCGAGCACCGGTGGTGCCGGGAAGCAACAGTCGGCGGCGTTCGGGGGGTCCTGTGCGGCCGGTGTCTCGCCGGCGGAGAGTGCACCGGGCCGGTGGATGATCCAGACGTGATCCCGGGCGTCCACCGACACGCCGATGGTCGCAGCGAGCAGCCAGTGGTTCGGCAGCGGCTTCGGCCAGAGTGCATCGACCTCGAACATCGGGCCAAAGACCATATTGCCCTGCGCGGCCATGGTCCGACCGAGCATCGCCTGCCCCAGCCCCACGATCGCAATCAGCGCGAGACAGACCACCCACAGCGCGAGTCGACGACGTCCACTCAACTTTTGCATGATTCTCTCCCCGTTGAACCCGTACCCAAGCATCAGGTCCAGGCGCAGTGCTGATTATCTGCCGCCCGGTTGACGTGTCAAGGCTTTTCCGGCAGGGTTGTCGCCAGTTCGTTCGGTTGGTGCCGTCACGCGGGCGGGTCACCAGCTGAGGCGGAGACGGTCGGTGCCGAGCGACGAGGGTGCGGCACCGCCTGGGTGCACCACCGTTCGACGAGTCTCAATCGAAGACTTTGCGTACACCCCGTAACCCGAGCCGGAGAAACCTGTCGACCGCGTGTCGCGTCCTATGCGTAAGGGGCAGGGTGGTCAACCAGACGGCTTGAGCGGCTTAAGACCAGTCGATTTTAGGTGAATTGGAGCGTAGTGTGGTCGATTCCGAATCTGGCAGTTTGTCGGTGCTCATCGTCGAGGATGAATGGATTGTCGCTCGGGGCGTCCAGCAGACGCTCGAATCGAACGGATATGTCGTGAGCGGGGTCGTGGCTTCCGCCCTCGACGCGTTGAGATCGGTGGAGCAGTGTAAGCCCGCTCTGGCGCTAGTCGACATCGTCATCTTGGGTCCCGTCGACGGGATCGATCTGGCGTGTCAGCTTCGGGAACGGCACCGTATCCCGGTGATATTTCTTACGGCGCACGCCGATGAGCAGACTCTACAGCGTGCGTTAAGCGCGGCGCCGCTTGGCTACGTCGTCAAGCCGTTCCAGGAGGTCCAGTTGTTGAGTTCTCTGCGGCTGGCCATGTCCGGTCTGAAAGGATCGGGGGCAGCCACGCCGGTCGATTGTCCGTCCGACCCGCCTCGCGGACCAGACGACGGCATTGACCCGCCACTCGGATCAGATGACGGCCTCGCTCCCGCGCCTGATCCCGACTCACGCCAAGGCCAGTTCAGTGAGGTAGCGCGGGTGCTCAGCGAGTGGGTGCCGCCTCGGTCGACCGGCCGCCAGTTGCTGACGGCACGCGAGCTCGAGGTCGTGCGGTTACTGCTCAGCAATGGTCGAGTCAGCTCCATCGCCGCAGAGCTCGGCGTCAGTCCCTACACGATCAGGAATCACCTGCGTGCGGTCTACCGCAAGCTCGGTGTGCACTCGCAGGTAGAGCTGATAAGGGAATTGACTCGCCTGGACGCGGACGTGGCGACCGGTCGCTCCGACTGATCGGACCGTCGCACGTTGCTCCTACCTTTCGTTCAGCCGCGTCATTCCAGGCTTGCCGGCTCGGGAGCCTGCGCACTAATATGGCACCCGTGTTGACTGTGGGTTCGTCGCGAACGAGCTCGTCTCGAATATCTTGGGGCATGCTTTTCCCGACGGTCGTGCCGGACCCGTCTCAATCGTGCTGCGTGAAGCGGTCGCCGGCATGGTCGAGCTCGAGGTCGTCGACGACAGTGTCTGGCTGCCGGAGATGGCGACCGCGGCGGACGGTTCGACGCTCGGGGGGGGCGCTGGCGTCGAGCGTTCCACGCCATCCTGGACGCCGGCGCTTTTGCGTTTCCCCGTGGGAGACGGGTCCGTCGAGGACGCATCCCGATGACGTCCTGTCTGATTCGTTGTTCGTACATCGAGATTCGTAACGCTGTCCGGTGCCAGGTGGCGCCGTCGGTGCCGATCCGGACACAAACTTGGGATGGGAAGACATGATTCCGATGCTGGTGGCCACGGTCCGGCTATTGCTGAGCGGCGCGTGCCTGTTTGTGGTGGTTGCCCTGGCGCACGGGCAGGCCCCGCCCGATCAGCGGGTCGACGTCGACGAGCTGAAAGCGGCAATCGACGCGGGCGCGACCATGGTGTTGATCGACGTGCGCGAGGACTACGAGGTCGAATCCGGGTCGATCCCCGGCGCGATTCATATTCCGCTCGGGCAGCTGGAAGACCGGATGTCCGACATTCCCCGTGACGTTCGCCTGGTGTTCTTTTGAAACGGCGGTGCCCGAGCCTCCCGTGCTACGGAGCTCTTCAACGAGAACGGTTACGAAACGGTTGAATTCTGCGGGTTGGACGACTGGAAGGCAAAGGGATACGTCCTCGGCGGGGTGGAGCAGCCGGCCCCCGGAGCCATTACACCGAATTAGTGCGAAGGCGTGGATGTTTCGCCCCGGGTTAGTGTTCAGAGACCCGCGGTCGATTTACCCGAGGGCGCGCTTTTTCGACAGGGCGATCCGACGGCGCCGGCGATCGACCTCGATTACCCCGAGCCGCAGCTCTCGCCGACCGTGATGACGTCGGTCGGATCCTTCACGAATCGTGTGTCCAGCTCGGATGGATCGATGACGACGGCCTTGGATCCGGTCCTGAAACCGGGGTCTATCCCGAGGATGGTCTTCACGCGTGCGGGTGGGGCGAGCAGGAGTTGGCCGAGGTTCGTCGCGAAGAAAGTGATCGCCTGTTGCTCGGCGGCGTTGCCTTGAACGGTGCGCCGCCGGCACGTCATACTTACTGCGGGTCGAGGGGCGTTCTCGAGGCATCCGGGGCACGCGCATGAGAACTCTACTGATCGTCGTTTCGGTCGCACTGGCGTTGTGGTTCGCGGACGCCGTTGGCAGGGCACAGATGGATCGGTTTAGCCCTGTCACTGACGCGATGCTTCAGGACCCGGATCCGGCCGACTGGCTGAGCTGGCGTCGTACACGTGACGGATGGGGTTACAGCCCCCTCGACCAGATCACGACCGACAACGTAGAGCGGCTGCAGCTCGTCTGGAGCTGGGCGCTGACCGCAGGGTCGCAGCAAACCACCCCGCTGGTGTACGACGGGGTGATGTATATCGCCAATCCCGGTGCCGTGGTGCAGGCGCTCGATGCCGCGACCGGCGAATTGCTGTGGGAATACGTCAGGGGTAGCGAAGAACCTGGGAACAGCTTTGGCGGGCCGCCGCGTGGGCAGGCGCATCGCAACATAGCCATCTACGAGGACAAGATCTATCTCAACACCAGCGATGCGCACGTTGTCGCCATCGATGCGCGAAACGGCGCGGTCGTCTGGGACACCGACGTCGGTCGCGGGGCCGGTTATCAGTACTCGAGCGGGTCGATTGTCGCAGATGGCCAGGTCGTGTCTGGGCTGACGGGGTGCGGCCGGTATCGAGACGACACCTGCTACATCGTGGCGCTCGACGCTCGTACGGGGAGCGAATCCTGGCGCACATCCACCATAGCACGCCCGGGGGAGCGGGGCGGCGATACGTGGGGCGACCTTCCAGTGACGTTCCGCGCGGGCGGCGATGCCTGGATCCCGGGCAGCTACGACCCGGTGACGAAGACAGTGTTCTTCGGTACGGCCCAGGCCAAGCCATGGGCCCGTGCCGCGCGCGGCACCGACGGCGATGCCTTGTATACGAACTCGACGCTGGCGCTCGATACGGCTACCGGCGAGCTGAAGTGGTACTACCAGCACCTGCCTGGTGAGACCCATGACATGGACGAGGTGTTCGAGCGGCTGTTGGTGGACTACGACGGACGTCGGTCTGTCTTCAGCATGGGCAAGATCGGGGTGATGTGGGAGCTGGACCTGGAGACCGGCGGTTTCCGGAGCGCGCGTGATCTTGGCTATCAGACGCTCGTCGACATCAATCCCGCGACGGGTGAGGCTGCCTATCGCGAGGGCATGATTCAGGACGTCGGCGAGGAGATTTACTGGTGCCCGAGCACCTCCGGTTTCAAGAGCTGGCGCGCGATGTCGTATCACCCGGTAACTGAGGCGTTCTATATCCCGGTAGCCCTGAACTGCGAGACCGGCGTATTCGGGCCGGTCGAGCGGCGAGCCGGAGGGGGCGGGACTGGGCCGGTCCGGCGCACCAATCACTTTCATCCGGATAGCCCCGAGCACCTTGGAGAGTTCCTCGCGATGAGCATGCGGACCGGTGAGGTGCTCTGGCGGTATCGGACGCGGACTCCGATCAACAGCGCCGCGCTGACCACGGCTGGAGGCCTCGCGGTGGTCGGCGACTGGGATCGTCATTTATTTGTCCATGACGTGACCGACGGTGAGGTCTTGTGGCAGACCAGGTTACCGACGTCGGTTCAGGGGTTTCCGGTTTCCTACGCCGTTGAGGGCCGGCAATACCTTGCGGTGCCGGTCGGCGCCGGCGGGGGAAGCTGGGGGACGTCGATCCCGGGTCAACTCACTCCAGAGAAACGGCGGCCGAGTAGCGGTAACGCCGTCTTCGTTTTCGCGCTCCCTGAATAGTCGGTCCTGAAGCTGCGTATAACGCTCGGGCCCGAGGCGTTCACTTGCGATGACCGACGTTGGCGCCGCGATCACTTCTGGTCGGTTTCGGACCGCCTTCGGGCCCGGGCTGCTCTGGGCGGCTTCGGCCATCGGGATTTCGCATCTCGTCCAGTCGACCCGGGCCGGGGCGCTCGCCGGGTTCGGCTTGTCTGGTGTCATCCTGCTCGCGCTGGTCCTGAAGTATCCCTTCTTCGAGTACGGACCCCGTTACGCGGCGGCGACCGGCACGAGCCTGGTGGAGGGCTATCGCCGGATCGGTCGGTGGGCGCTTGGGCTCTATCTGGGGATTACGCTGCTCACCGCCGGCGTCATCCAGTCGGCCGTCGTGATGTTTACCGCCTATCTCGTCGGCTTCACGTTCGGTCTGGACTGGTCGCTGCCGGTCCTCGCCGGGCTGGTGATGGCGCCGTGCGGAGCGTTGCTCCGGCGGAGCCGGTTTCCAGGGCTGGATCGCTCCATTAAAGTCATTCTGCTGTTGCTGGGCGTGTCTACTCTGGTGGCCGCGGTCGTCAGCCTGCCGCGCGCCGATGTATCGACCCTGGCGGTCTGGCCGGCCCAACTCGTCGGCTCAGCCGTACCGTTCGCGTTTCTGCTGGCGCTGGTCGGGTGGATGCCGTCGGCGATCGATATCTCGGTCTGGAGCTCGTTGTGGACGCTAGCTAAGAACGAGGCGTCCGGGCAGCGCTGCTCGGTGAAGACGGCGAGACAAGATTTTCTCGTCGGCTATATTGGAACGGCCGTGCTCGCGTTTGCGTTCGTCACGTTGGGCTCCAGCGTGATGTTTAGGTCCGGGGCGACGTTCGCCGCGGCCGGCACACTGTTTTCCACCCAGCTGGTCGACCTCTACAGCGCAGCGCTTGGCGGCTGGACCAGGCCGGTGGTGCTCGTGGCGGTCGTGACCACGATGCTGTCGACCACGCTGACCGTCATGGACGGAGGCCCTCGAGCGATCGAGCGATCGTTCTTCGTCCTGCGCTCACGTGATACCGGCGCGACGCCGGTCCCGTGCGGGCCGGTCTACTGGTGGAGTTTCGTGGTGCTGGTATCTGTCACGCTGATCGTGACGGGCCTTTTCATCGGCAATTTCACCACCATGGTCGACTTCGCGACGATCGTCTCGTTTCTGACCGGCCCGGTCCTGGGGTATCTCAATCTCCGGGCGGTCACGTCGGACGAGATGCCGGTCGAGCACCGGCCGGGCGCCTTGATGCTGGCGCTGTCCTGGGTCGGGATCGTACTGCTGGGCGGTACGGGCCTCTTCTACCTGTTGACCCGCTTCGGCTAGGTGACGGCACTACCGCGGCCGAACGGACAACCTGACGGACACGACGATCTGAACCTCCTGGCAACCGCTGGTGTCATTACCAGCTGGGATCAGCGGCCGGCAGTCAGCTCGTCGTAGACGCCCTGGATCCGAACCGGCGTCAGCGGCCAGCCGAGGTCGGTGGTCTCGACGCGCGAGGCGATGTCGTCACGAGTCGCGCCCGCCGCGAGTTGCTGGCGGACTCGAGCGAGCAGCGTCTGCAGCTTATCCCGGAACATCCTGACGTCATCCTTGGTCTGGATTGGTCCGTGCCCAGGGATCACGGTGTCGAAATCGAGCGCTAGCAGGTTGTCGAGCGTCGCCGGCCATTCCACCGCGCTTCCGCCGTTGCCGTAATCCCAGAACGGCGTCAGGATGGTGCCGTCCATCCGCTCTCCCCAGATGAACAGATCTCCGGTATGGACGGTCCTAAGATCGGGGAAGTAGATCACCGCGTCGCCGTTCGTGTGGCCCCGTCCAAGGTGATGGGCTTGCACCTCAATGCCGCCGAGATACACGGCCGTCTCGTCCGCAAAAACCACACGGGGCGCGCCGGTCTGGTTATTCCGGACGATGTTCGCACGAGCATTCCGGTGGGCGATGACCTCGGCCCTGCGCATGAAGTCCGCGTTGCTGCCCGCGTGGTCACCGTGGTGGTGGGTGTTGAGGACGTATTTGATGGGTTGGTCGGTGACGCTTCGGACTTGCTCCGTGATGAAATCGAAGCTGTAGGGGAACTTGTCGTCGACGATGATGACGCCCTCGTCGGTCACCCGCACAGCGACGGCGCCGCCCGACAGGCCGCCATCGAACCCGGGGATCACGTACAGGCCGTCCTTGACCTGCTGGATCTGCAGCCTGGCCTGCTGCTCCGGGGTGAGGGAGGGGGGCTGCCGTTGTCTGGCGGCGCCTGCCAGCACGACCCCCAGGATGACGAGAGTGGTCAGCGAGCTGACGAGCCGCAATACGCGCATGATCGCCTCCCGGGTTGGAGAGTCGCGCCGGTCACGGCCCTTCGACGATGGCGACGCCCCAGGGGCGTTCACCGGCCGGGACGGTGGCGATTACAGTCAGTGTCTCCGTGTCGACGACGGATACGTCGTTCGACGGTCCGTTGGCGGTGTAGAGATAGCGCCCGTCCGCGGTTAGGGCAAGACCCCAGGGGCGGACGCCGACGGCGACGACACCGACCGGATCGCCGGTGGTGCTATCGATGGCGATTACCGAGGCCCCCCTGCCGGTGGTCACGTAGACCCGTGAGCCATCGGGCGACACCACGACTCCCATTGGTCTGACGTTGTCTCCGGCCAGCTCAATCGTGTCGATGACCGTGTGGCTGGCCGTGTCGACGACCGAGACGGTACCGCCGTTCTCCGCGGTGACGTAGGCGCGGCTGCTGTCTGGCGAAAACGCCGACGAACGCGGGCGAGCGCCGACGTCGAACCGTTCGATCACCTCCAGCGCGGCCGTGTCGATGACCGAGACCTGATTGTCGTTCTCGGAGGTGACATACACAAACCGGCCGTCCGGACTGATGGTCACGCCTTCCGGTTCGCCCCCGACCGGCAGCTCGGCCACGATCGTTCCGCTCGCGATCTCCACGACGCTCGCCAGGCCGGCGTCCTCGTTGGCCGCAAAGATCCGCGCGGCGTCCGCGCTCACCGCGACCTGCTCAGGGTCGGTGCCGGCGTGGAGTACCTGCACGATGCGCTGCTCCGTCAGATCGACGATGCCGATGCCGTCCGCCGATCGGTCCGGCGGAGGCAGGCTGTCTTCGTCCACGCCGGGTGGCGCCGGCGGCGAACCGCTAAGCGCCACGAACAGACGAGTTCCCTCGGGTCCGACCTTGATGCCGCGGGGCCGCTTGCCGAGCGGGATCGTAGCCAGCACCTCGTGAGTGCCACCGGCGATGACGGTCAGATCCCCCGAACCTTCGTTGGTTACGAAGACGCGGTAGGGTGGGGCGGTCATCGGGGGCGCGGGCTCGGCAACGCCGGGGTCGCCGGCCGGTTCCGTTCCGCCCCCGCAGGCGGTCAGCCACACCAATGTGCCGGCGAGCGTAACGTAACGGTTCCGTCCCATGAGAGGTCTCCTCATTGCTGCCCTGGTGCCTCATCTGTCGTGGCGTCCGGCTCCGCCGATATGGCACCGGCCGCGACCGCCTGGTTCGCCACCTCCATCACGAGGCGGCTGTAGGCGCCTGGGTCCGGCAGGGTCCCTCCCTCGGCCAAGATGGCCTGGCCGTGGAGGAGGCGCGCGTAGGTGTCGAGCTCTGGTGCCGCCGCATTCGACGCATGGATCGCACGCAGCTGCTCGATGAACGGGTGTTCCGGGTTGATCTCGAGGATCCGCTTTGTTTTCGGCGGCTCCTGGCCCATCCGGCGCATCATCTCCTCGAGCTGTGGGCTGATGTCGCCCTGGTCGCCGACCAGACAGGCGGGGCTGCTCGTCAGCCGACCCGAGAGACGCACATCCTTGATGTCATCCTGCAGATGAGCGCGCAGCGTCCGAAGCAGTCCATCGAAGCGGGTGCCGTCTCCCGTCTCGGTGGTACGTTCCGGTCCCGGTTCGTCCTTCCCGAGGTCGATCTCACCCTGGCTGACTGAGACGAGGCGCTTGTCCTTGTAGGACAGGTCGCGCTGGATCCAGAACTCGTCGACGGGGTCGGTGAAGAACAGGACCTCGATGCCCTTGCGGATGAACGATTCAAGGTGGGGTGAGTGACTGACCCCGTCGAGCGAGGTGCCGACGAGATAGTAGATCTGCGCCTGGTCGTCCGGCATCCGCGCCACATAGTCCCCCAGCGAGGTCGGACCCTCGCCGCGACTCGATTCGCACAGCACCAGATCCATCAGCCGGTCGCGGAATTCGTCGGTCGCAGTGAGTCCCTCCTTCAGCACCCCGCCGAATTCTCTCCAGACGGTGCGCATGACATCCGGTTTGTCCCGTTTCAGGCGCTCGATCGCATCCAACGTCTTCTTGATCACGAATGTCCGAATTGCCTTCACCTGCCGGTCATGCTGCAGCATCTCCCGCGAGACGTTGAGCGACAGGTCCTCGCAGTCGATGATGCCCTTCAAGAACCGCAGCCACTCCGGGAGCAGCGCCTTCCAGTCGTCCATGATGTGGACGCGTTTGACGTAGAGCTGCACGCCCTTCGTGATCCGTTCGCGGTGATACAGGTCGAACGGGGCCGTGGCGGGGATGAACAGGAGAATGCGGGCGTTGAACGTCCCCTCCATGCTGGCCGAGATGGTGGCGATTGGGTTCTGCCAGTCGTGCGAGATGTGCCGGTAGAACTCGTGATACTCCTCGTCGGACACCTCGCCGCGAGGCCGGGTCCAGATCGCCTTCATCGAGTTGAGCGTCTCGTCCGCTGTGACGGTCTTCGGGAGCATCCCCTTGACCGGCGTGCCGGTGTTGTCGAGTACGGGGTCCTGCCGCTCGACTAGCATCCGGACCGGGTGCGCGACGAAGTCGGAGTGTTTCTTGACGATCTCCTTCAGCACCACGCTGTTGGTGTAGTCCCGTAATCCATCCTCTTCGTCCACCGACTTGAGGTGCAGCACCACCGTCGTGCCGGCCTGGGGCCGGTCGCCGTCGTCCAGCGTATAGGTGCCGTCGCCGGTCGATTCCCAGCGCGTTCCCGTGTCGGTGCCGGCGCGGCGCGTGATCAGCGCGACGCGGTCGGCCACCATGAATGTGGAGTAGAAGCCGACACCGAACTGCCCGATCAGGTCGGCAGTGGCCGCGGCGCGCCCCTCGCCGCCGGCGTCACCCTGTTTCTCCTTCAGGGCGGCCAGAAACTTCCGGCTTCCGGAGCGTGCGATGGTGCCGATGTCGCGTATGACCTCTTCGCGGCTCATGCCGATGCCGTTGTCGGAGACCACGAGTGTCCGGGCGTCCGTGTCAACCTCGAGCCGGATCTCCAGCTCGCCGTCCGGCAGCAGATCGGAAGCGGTCAGACTCTCCAGACGCAGGCGGTCCAGGGCGTCCGCGCTGTTCGAGATCAGCTCACGCAGGAAGATGTCCTTCTGGGAATAGAGCGAATGAACCATCAGGTTCAGCAGCTCCTGCACCTCCGCCGTGAACGTGTGTTGTTCTGTACTCATCGTCAATCCGTCGACCGGTCGAAGCGGTCTGGGTTCCCGGAACGCGACCTGGACGGTAGCTGTTAAGGGGTGGGCCTCTGGTCTTTGTCGCCGGGTCGGCGAGCATCAACCGTCGTCCCTCCGTCGAGACCGTCCATTCCGACTCCGAACGGCAGATTAGTGTGGGGCATCGGTCGGAGGCTGTCAATCAGGCATGTCGGGTCTGCAACCGCACTCGGAGGTCGGCCTTGCCTCGGTTTGCGTAAACACGTATGTCACCTGGTGTCAACCTGGTCGATATCGGTCAGGGCGAAGTCGGACTCCTTGCACGGCAGGGGTTCACCAGGCGCCATCGTGAGTAGGCCGCGCTATCTCGGCCCAGACGGCGCGACGCGTCGCCAGAAGAAGGCGATCAGCGCCACGAAGAGCGCCAGCGCGAGCCAGTCGGCGGCGGCGCCGGCCCACGCGACACCGAGACTCCAGGGCGTCTGTTCCCTCGAGACCGCCCAGCCGGCCGCGCCAGCGATGACAACCCCGACCAGCCCTTCGCCGCCGACCAGCCCCGAGCCAAGTAAGATGCCGCGGTCGCGGCGAGCCACGCGCTCCGCGTCGGTCGTGGCCCGGTGCTGAAGGGCCAGACGGAGCAACCCACCGAGAAAGACCGGCGCCATCGTCGACAGCGGTAGGTAGACCCCGACGGCGAACGGGAGTGACGGAATTCGGAGCAGCTCGACCACGATGGCGATGCCAGCGCCGATCGCGACCAGTGCCCAGGGGAGCGACTGCGCCAGCACGCCGTCGATGACCAGGCGCATCAGCATCGCTTGCGGTGCCGGCAGCTCCTCGCCGCCGAAACCGTAGGCACGGGCCAACAACAGCACCGTGAGCGCCACGAACGCGGCGGAGGTCAGTACGCCGACGAGCTCGCCGAGTTGCTGATGCCGTGGCGTGGCGCCGAGCAGGAAGCCGGTCTTGAGATCCTGCGACGTGTCACCCGCGATCGAGGCGGCGATCGCGACCACCGCGCCGACCGTCAGCGCCGCCACCTTACCGCCGTCGTCGTTCCAGCCGAGCAACAGAAAAACAGACGAGGTGCCGAGCAGCGTAGCGATCGTCATGCCGCTGGTCGGATTTGCGGTCACGCCCACCAGCCCGACGATACGCGAGCTGACGGTGACGAAGAAGAACGCGAACACGACGACCAGCAACGCCGCCACCGCCCGCCCGAGACCGAATTCGATGCTGCTGAACGCGTTCGGCACGATCGTTAGCACTACGAAGACGAGCGCCGTTCCCGCGCCGACCACGCCGAGCGGCAGGTCTCGCTCGGTGCGCGGCGCTGCCGGTTCGCCCTGGCTGTCCGAAAGCCGCTCGCGGATCTTCCGTACCCCGAACTTAAAGCTTTCGATCATCAGCGGCACGCTGCTTAAGAGGGTGATCAGCCCGGCCGTGGCCACGGCACCGGCGCCAATGTAGCGGACGTACCGGGTCCACAGCAGGCCGGGCGCCATGTCGTCGATTGCAAGCACTGTCTCCGGGTAGAGCGGCCCGGGCCGGCCGGTGCCCCAGGTGGCGAGGATCGGGATGATCACCAGCCAGGACAGCAGCCCGCCGCTCACCATGATCGTGGCGATACGCGGGCCGAGGATGTAGCCGACGCCGAGCAATGCCGCGCTGACGTCGGTGCCGAGCTGCGCCTTCTTCAGGAAAGGGACCGAGATCTGGAGCTCGTCGGGCACGGCGCGAATCCAGCCGGTCAGCCCCTTGACCAGCGCGCCGACACCGAGTCCGAGGAAAACGTTTCTGGCCCTGGCGCCACCGGTCTGACTCGCCTTGAGCACCTCGGCGCAGGCGGTGCCCTCGGGATACGGCAGGCTGTCGTGCTCCCGGACGATCAAATAGGTCCGCAGGGGGATCATGAACAGCACGCCCAGAAGACCACCGGTCATCGCCAGAAGAGTGATCTGGATAAACGTTGCGTCGAAACCCCAGAGAAAGAGGGCAGGCAGTGTGAAGATCACACCGCTGGCCACTGAGCTCGAAGCCGAGCCGACCGTCTGCGACAGGTTCGCTTCGAGGATACTGCCGCTCACCCCGCCCGCTCGCAGCGTGCGGAACAAGGCCACCGTCATCACGGCGACCGGGATGGACGTCGAGATCGTCAGTCCGGCCCGCAGGCCGAGATAGGCGTTGGCCGCGCCGAAGAGGATACCGAACAGGATGCCGGCGCCGACCGCCTTGAGGGTTGTCTCTGCCACCGACGCCGCTGAGGAGATATAGGGGGCGGGTAAAGGCTGGGCGGGTGGTGCGAAGGGGTCGCCGTTGCGGGGCATGCGCTCACCGGCTCGCCGCGGCCAAGCCCTGACGTTGTGTCCCAGAAATGGCTTGACCATTCCCGGACGGGGCACCCGTTTGACGGCGGTACTCCTCGGTCGAATGCTGCGGGTGTGCTCCCGCGCCGCGTCGTGTCAGCCAGGCGCCGCACGCTGGCAATGCCGCCAAGATATTCGCGGTACGCGCCACTAGCGGAACTGGGTCAGCGTGATGTCGACGAGGCGCGTGCACGTCTCGTTGCGGCGCCACTGCACCAGGATCGGGCTCTGGTAGCGGCCTTGGGCAACCCGGCCTTTGCCCGGCGTCTCGCGGTCGGAGACGGGCAGGCTGACCGAGCGCTTCATCCGGAGGAAGTGGCGGGCCGGTGCGCCGAAGAAACGGGAGACGATCTGCTCGATGACCGAGTCGTTCAGCCGCAGCGCTTCGACCAGCTCGTTGAACACCCGGACCATGTCGTACTTGGCGTAGTCGATCGTCTTGTTCGGGATCGACCGCGGGTCGGCTAGCAGGTGGCGGCTCTTCTCGACCATGAACCGCAGCGGGTCGCGGATGACATCGGCGAGGTCGTGGCGCATCAGCAGCGTCTCATACTCGTTGACCGTCAACCCTGCCTGATCCTCGCCGGGAGCCAGCGCCAGCTGGAGACGTCCCTTGGTCACACCGTGCCGTTCGATGAGCGCCTGACACCGCTGGTAGACACCGAAGCGTGGGTCCTTCAGGTTGACCGAGTCGACCGGGTGCGTCGACATCGGCACCTCCACACGGTCGCGGGCAACCTCCTGCTCGGTATTGAACCCGAGCACCGTGGTCACGCGATGGCGAGGACGCCCTCTATTCACCCCGTCCAGGTCAATGAAATAGACCGGTTGGTCGGTCTGGCTCCGGTAGGTGACGCAGCTACGCAGTCCGGCGCTGATGAACGCCAGATGCGAGTCGGCGTTGCAGGGCTCCACCTGTCGCTGCGCTTCCGACAGCTCCGCGCGTAGGTGCAGCTCGTCGTGCTTATAGCCGGCACCCTCCGGGAATACGTTCCGGAAAAAGTTCAGATACGGCGCCAGTCCGTTGCGCCGCTTGTTCAACCGGGCTGCCAGGCTCTGCTCGAGATAACCCGCCGTCGTGTGGAACGAAGTGTAAAGAGCTCGGGGGAACGCCTCGAGTAGGTCGCCGCGCGTCGCGGAGACGCGGTGCCTGACGTCGACTAAGTCAACCCGTTCGCGGGGATTTATCTCAAGGGTGACTTCAACGGGTGCGGACGCCACTAGCGGTAATTCTAACCCAGGATTGGACTGCGCCTTACAGACTGCGCGTGCACCATCCTGGGTTTAGCCGACCGCACGGGCCGTGTGGGCGGCGTCGGCGACGACCTGTCGGAGGACGCCCACGAGTCCAGGGTGTACGATAGACGCCTCCGTCGCATGACGGTGCGTCTGGTGGTGAGGTATTCGCATGCTGAGTTTCTTCGAGGGCTGGCTGGTCGGGCATGGAGTCGAGGTGGAGAGTGCCGCCATGGCCACGACGGCCGCCGGCATCCTGGTCGTGGTCGTCCTCGCGTTGGTCGCCGACTTCGTGGCGAAGCGGGTGCTGGTGCGCGTGGTGGTCGGTCTGGCCAAGCGCTCGGAGACGAGCTGGGACGACGTGGTGGTCGGGCGCCGCGTGTTCCACCGGCTGGCCCACCTCGCGCCGGCGCTGGCGATCTATTTCTTCGCCCCGGCGGTGCTCGGAGGTGACACGGGGGCACCGGCGATTATCCGGGCCGGGTGTTTGCTCTTCATGGTCGTCGCCGTCGTGTCGGTGCTCGATGGGTTGATCAACGCCACGGTCGACATCGTGGGGCGTTCTCAGTTTGGTCGCGGGATGCCGCTGACCACCATCGCTCAGGTGACGAAGCTGGTCCTGTATGGCACGGCGATCATCGTCGCCGTGTCGGTGATCTTCGATGAGTCTCCTGCGCTGCTGCTGAGCGGTCTCGGCGCGATGACCGCAGTTCTGATGCTCATCTTCAAGGACCCGATCCTCGGGTTCGTTGGGGGCATCCAGCTGTCGGCCAACCGGATGCTGATGCCGGGCGACTGGATCGAGATGCCTAAGTACGGCGCCGACGGCGATGTGGTGGAGGTGGCGCTGACCACGGTGAAGGTACAGAACTGGGACAAGACGATCACGACGATCCCGACCTACGCGCTGATCAGCGAGTCGTTCAAGAACTGGCGGGGAATGGCGGAGTCGGAAGGGCGGCGGATCAAGCGGGCGGTCAATATCGACATGAGCACGATCAAGTTCTGCGATGACGCCATGGTAGACCGCCTGTCGCGAATTCACTACATGGCCGGGTATCTCGAGCAGAAGCGGCAGGAGATCGAGGCCTGGAACGTGCGCCACGAGAAGGAGCCGTCGACCACGATGAACCCCCGTCGGCTGACAAACCTCGGCACTTTCCGTGCGTATGTCATGGCCTACCTCCGTCATCACCCCCAGGTGCATCAGCAGATGACACTGCTGGTGCGGCAGCTGGGGCCGACGGAGCACGGTCTCCCGATCGAGATCTACGCCTTCAGCGTCGATCAAAACTGGGCACGTTACGAGGCGATTCAGTCGGACATTTTCGACCACCTGCTGGCGGTCCTGCCCGAGTTCGACCTGCGTGTGTATCAGATCCCGTATCAGATCCCCTGAGGCCGGCGGGTGGGTGTCAGCGGCTGGCGGCCGGGAAGCCGGGTTAGAATGGCAAGTTTGGTGCTCGACGGCGGAGATACCGGCTCGCCGCCGGGCCGGAAAAGGCGGTAGCCCCTCCTCCCGCCGAGGCGCTGGTTCGACAAGGAGACATGCATGGGACCGACGGCTGTTGAGAGGAGTCACGCGTTTGACGAGGCCATCCTGGCGGGCCGTGAACCGTTCAAGGTCGCGGATCTGTCGCTGGCGGTGTTCGGACGGAACGAGATCCGTCTCGCCGAGCAGGAGATGCCCGGGTTGATGGCGTTACGGCAGGAATACGCGGGGCAGGTACCGCTCCAGGGCGCACGGGTCATGGGCAGCCTGCACATGACGGTGCAAACTGCCGTGCTGATCGAGACGCTGGTGGACCTTGGGGCCGATGTGCGTTGGGTCTCCTGCAACATCTTTTCGACGCAAGATCATGCGGCGGCGGCAGTCGCGGTGGGGCGTCCGGAGACTGGGGGCACGGTGGGGGATCCCAAAGGGATTCCGGTGTTCGCTTGGAAGGGTGAAACCCTCGCTGAATACTGGTGGTGCACGAGCGAAGCGCTGGTGTGGCCGGACGGGGACGGCCCGTCGCTGATCGTCGACGACGGCGGAGACGCTACGCTGCTAGTTCACAAAGGGTATGAATTCGAGAAGATTGGCGAAGTGCCGAAGTTCGATTCGGACACGGAGCCGGAGGAGTGGGGAGTCATTCTCGACCTGCTCCGAAACCTTCAGGCGCTGGACAAACGCCACTGGCAGCGGATCAGTCCCTCGATCCGGGGAGTCAGCGAAGAGACGACGACTGGGGTGCACCGGCTCTACGAGATGATGGAAGCCGGCACGTTGTTCTTCCCGGCCATCAACGTCAACGATTCGGTGACCAAGAGCAAGTTCGACAACGTATACGGGTGTCGCCACTCGCTGCCGGATGGGCTGGCCCGGGCAACCGACGTGATGCTGGGTGGTAAGGTGGCGGTGGTGTGCGGGTTCGGCGAAGTCGGTAAGGGGTGCGCACAGGCGTTACGAGGGCAGGGCTGCCGGGTGGTGATCACCGAGGTCGATCCGATCTGCGCGTTGCAGGCGGCGATGGAAGGCTACGAGGTCACTACCCTCGAGGCGATGCTCGACCGCGCCGACCTTTTCATCACCTGCACGGGCAACAAGGACATCATCTCGGCTCGGCAAATGGCCCGCATGAAAGACAAGGCGATCGTTGGCAACATCGGGCACTTCGACAACGAGATCGACATGTCCGGGCTCAAGAAGGTGCTGGGTGTCAAACACGTCAACATCAAGCCCCAGTATGATGAGTGGCAGTTTCCCGACGGGCACAGCGTCATGGTGCTCGCCGAGGGGCGGCTGCTGAACCTCGGATGCGCCACCGGGCACCCCAGCTTCGTGATGTCCGCCTCGTTCACTAACCAGGTGCTCGCGCAGATCGCCCTTCACAGGAACACCGGCGAGTACGAGAAGAAGGTCTACATGCTGCCGAAGCTGCTCGACGAAAAGGTGGCACGGCTGCATCTCGATCACCTGGGTGTCAAGCTGACCACCTTGACAGAGGAGCAGGCCAACTATATCGGCGTCAAGGCCACCGGTCCCTACAAGCCGGAGCACTACCGCTACTAGCGGTACGAGCCAAGCGGCTCACGTGTGGCGAGCGTCCGCCGGTGGGCCTGAAGGCCCTGCTCCGATGCGCCTCCGGCGTCCGACACGACCGAGCGCCGGGGTCAATCCGGCCTGGACGCCGGGACCGCCGTGGGCGGACTGGTCCGCCACCGCGGCCGCCGGGTCATGCGACGACGGTGCTTTGGGTATATCCGTGCCCAGGCGCCAGCCCACGAAAGATCACCGTATGGCGAGGGAGGTAGCTCCTGGCCACTCCAGCTGACTCTGACTCCGAGCGCGCCGATTTACTGAAGTTGAACGGCGTCTTTGGGAGTCGTGCGGAGCATGAGCGCTATCTGGCGGACGGCTGGAAGCGTGTCCAGGTCGTCCTGCAGATCTTGTCGGGGTTGCGCGAGCAGGGTGTTCGGCGCGTGCTCGAACTTGGATCGAATCCCTACATCATGACCATCCTCATGCAGCGGCGCTTCGACTTCGAGCTCGAGCTGGCCAACTTCTTCGCGGAGGGCCTGAATGCGGCCGAGTCCGTCCACGCTGCCGAATTGGACGGACAGCCCATCGAGTTTCCGTTCCGTCACTTCAACATCGAGCAGGATGTCTTTCCTTATCCAGACCGCCGCTTCGACTGCGTTCTCTTTTGCGAGATCCTGGAGCATCTGCTTGTGAACCCAGACCGAGCAGTATCGGAGATGGCACGCATCGTTCGCCCCGGCGGGTATCTCGTCGTCTCGACCCCCAACGCCACACGGCTCACTAACCTGTTCTTTCTTGCCATGGGCCGAAACATCTGGGACACGTATTCGCCGTACGGGCCCTACGGTCGCCACAACCGTGAATTCACGCTGGCTGAGGTACGCGGCCTCCTGGACCGCCACGGCTTCGATGTGGCGCACGTCGACGTGAAAAATATCCAGCCCCTTGCGCGACGCTTTACCTATGTTCAAAAACTGCGCCCATCCGTTTGGTACGAGCACCTGTTCGTCGTGGGAAGACGACGAGGGGGCAGCGGGTAAGCGTGAGGTCGGGCATCGATCCTTAGGTCTTGTCGACCGCCGATCTCGGGTGTTCAGAACAGGCTGGATGCAAGTGTGGCTAGTTTGACTGATATCTATACCTTGTGGTGTTATAGTTAATATGCACTAGATATAGTCTATGCCAAACCCAAGGGGGGGTGATGTTGCGCTTGCCATTGGTGTACGGTGTGAGCTTTCTGACGATCTTTGGCGTCCTGTGGCTACTCTGCGAACTAGTCTGGCGATGGCTCAAGAACACTGAGACGGCTGAAGACTACGTGAGCTCACGCTGGGTGAAGGATTTCCGCGCCGAGCGTTGACCGCCCGTCAGACCTTCTGGTACCTGCAGGCGGGTCTCGCCCGTCTGCTGCGGAGTCCGCGCCGGGGCTACGATCGATGGGCGTCAGCCCGGTCGGCCGGGTGGTCTCCCACGATGCACCGGCCCAGCCCCCGTAGCGTATCCATGTCGTGCACGTCGTCGGGTAGCAGTGGAACCCTGACCCGTGGCAGCCTGGCGAAGACCCGGTCGATCTCCTCCAGATATCGGGCCTCCTGTCGGCGTCGCGCGCCGAGAAATGCGCCGTCGGCGTCGCCGGGCAGAACCCGGTTGACGACCAGCCCGGTGACCGGCACCGAGAATCGAATTAGAGTGTCGCGCGCCTTGATCGTCTCCAGCATGGACAGGCGATCCGGATTCATCACCAGAAGGAAGGCCGACATGTCGGCGTCGAGCAACTGCTCCCGGGCGCGTACGAACTTGCGACGTCGCATCTGAAGCAGCGCGTTGAGCTCGGCGTCACGGCCGCCTTCGTCGTGGTCCGCGGCAGCGTCTACCAGCCCGAGATCGTCTCCCTTGACACGCCCGCCGCCAAGGTGGCGCAAGGCCGAGCCGAGGCGGCTTGATCGCTCGCGGTGCCCAAGCAGCCCGTCAGTCCACGCCGCCATGATCTCCGGTAATGACAGTAGCCGGACCGTGTGACCAGTTGGCGCGGTATCGAAGATGACCTGGTCGTACTGGTCGCCGGCCAAGGCCATGACCTCGGCGACGCGTTCGAGCATGGCCGCCTCCATAGTGCCTGGGGCCAGTCGCGCCAGATCCAGCTGGCGGTCGATCTCGGCGAACAACCGTGGGTGAACCAGCCGCTTCATACGCGCCTTGACCATCGCCAGGTGTGTATCCGCCTGCCGGTCCGGGTCGATCTCGAGCGCCCACAGTGACGTGGTCAGCATGATTTCCTGATGTCCGATCGGCCGGTCGAACAGATCGGCAAGCGAGTGCGCCGGGTCGGTGGACACGAGCAGGCACCGCCGGCCACGCTCGGCGGCAACCAGGGCTAGCGCCGCCGCAGTCGTGGTCTTTCCGACGCCGCCCTTGCCGCCCACGAAGAGCAGCCGGCGCGTCAGGAGCTTGTCAAGCAGGGGGATCTCCGGTCGAGTGCGCGCGCGACCGGATCGAGCGGTCGCCAGCCTGTTTGCCCGTTAGCAGCAGCGGAAGCCGTCAAGCGGCGAATGCTCGAGCCCTTGACGGCGATGCCACTCGTGAAAGCGCTCGAGCAGCAAGGGCTGGAGCTCAAGTGTGTAGTATGTCGCCGGGTTGGGCACGCCCATCAGTTCGGCAAATACGAAGAGCATGAAGAGGTCATCCTCTTCGCGTCGTGCCCGCGCGAGCGCTCCCCGATACGGTGAGACATAGTACTCCTCGAGGAGCCTCTTCAGCCGGTTGAATCGACCAGCTTCCTTTACCATCGGGTGCCCGCAGCCTGGCGCACCGCCCGTCGCGGTGCGACGCCCAGGTTTCACGACGGGCTCCTAGGTTATCGCGCTGGCCGCGGCCGCCCGGCGCTCGCGCAGGAAGGCCGACGACGCCTCGAGCATCACGAAGATCGCAATGATGACGACGGCCACGTCGATCCACAGTAGCGGATAGAACAACCCCCCTTCGCGGTAGAGCGACAGCAGCTGCACCAAGGCGGCCGCGAGCGCCATCGTGGTGATGAAGATCATCGGTACCAAGGTGTAGCGGGCCGGTCGCCCCAGCTTGACGAGCATGACGCTGATCACCAGCAGTGTCAGTCCCGCTAGCAACTGGTTGGTGGTACCGAAGAGCGGCCAGATCAGCATGCCGCCCTCGCCGCTGGGGCCGCCGGCACCAAAGGCCAGTAGGAGACACGCCGTGACCGCCCCTGCCGTGGCGACATAACCGTTCTGTAGCACCGGAATCTGGTAGATCGAGCCCCACTCTTGAACGATGTAGCGTTGCAGCCGGACGCCGGCGTCCATCGTGGTGCCGGCGAACAGCACCGCCATGACCGTGAGGAGCGTGGCGGCGAAGTCGGTCGAGATGCCGACGCCGTCGGCGACGATGCGCGAGCCACCTTGGACGAAGGCGACCATGCCGCCGTTCCCGAATGCGGAATACATCTCCTGCCAATCCGCGAGCGACGCGAATCCGGCTGTCGCGGCAATGATGGCGACCAGCGCGAGCGCGCCTTCGCCTGAGGAGCCGAGATATCCGACGAACCGTGCGTCGGTCTCCTTGTCGAGCTGCTTCGACGTTGTACCCGAGCCCACCAGTCCGTGGAATCCGGAGATCGCGCCGCAGGCGATCGTCACGAACAGCAACGGGAAGAGCGGCGGTGCGGAGGCCGGCACGTTCGAGTTGATGGCGGGTGCAACGATCGTGGGGTTGGCGATGAGGACCGCGCCATAGAGCAAGCCCAGCCCGATGAAAAGTTGGATGCCGTTGATGTAGTCGCGCGGCTGGAGCAACAACCAGACCGGGAGGAGCGACGCGATTCCGGCATACAGAAACAGGATAAGGATCCACTGGGCACCGACCGGGAGACCGAAGGTGCCAGCGGTCAACGAGATAGGCACCGCTTCACCCAGATAGATGACCGCGTAGAGAATCACCGTGCCAACGACGGTCGGCCACAGGATCGGCACATGCAGTCGGTAGATGAGCACGCCGATCGCCAGCGCCACGATGACGGCGGTCCAGGCTGGGATCACGCTGCTGGGTGTTGCCTGAAACGCGGCGGAGATCGCCACTCCGAACACGGCATTGACCATCATCAGCAGAAAGAACACCACGACCATGAATAGAGTCCGCGCCCGAGGGCTGACGACGTCACCGGTCAGCGATCCGACCGATCGTGCCTGGTTCCGAACACTGGCCCACACGGCGCCGAAGTCGTGGACGCCAGCGAAGAACATCGTGCCGATAATCACCCAGAGAAACGCCGGAAGCCAGCCCCAGATGACCGCGATCCCGGGACCGATGATCGGCGCGGCCCCGGCCACGGCGGTGAAGTGATGCCCCCAGAGGACCAAGCGGTTGGTCGGGATGTAGTCAATGTCGTCGCGCATGGCGTGCGCCGGCGTTTCATAATTCGGGTCGAGCTGGTAGATCTTCTCGGCGATGAATTTCGAGTAGAACCGATACCCGAGGAAGATGGAGACGAGACCGATGACGGCGAGAACGGCTGCATTCATCTGAATGGCACCTCGTAGAAGACAGGCAGAATCAGCTTATTCTACACATAGATCCGGCCGGCACAAGTGCGGTGGCGCGATTTTCGACCTGCTCCTATCGTGTGACACGAGATGCACGGAATACTAGCGGACCTCGTCGTTCTACTGCACGCCGCGTTCGTGTTGTTCGTGGCCGCGGGCGGGTTGCTGGTCTGGCGTTGGCCGCGATTGGCGTGGGTGCACTTGCCGGCGCTGGTCTGGGGTGTGGGCATCGAGTGGTCTGGTGCCATCTGTCCGTTGACGCCGCTGGAGATCTGGCTGCGCGAGCGCGCCGGTCAGGTCGACTACCGGGGCGACTTCGTCGACCACTACGTTATGCCGATTCTGTATCCTGTAGGGCTAACGCGCGAGCGGCAGCTCGGACTCGGGGTCGCCGTGATCCTCCTGAATCTCGTTATCTACGGCTGGTGGCTGCGCAGGTGCAGTGGTGCGAGGTGGCGCGGCGATCGGTTACGTCGCCACCGCGGGCGGTCTCCGGATGTGCCCCGGCGTCCCACGCCGCTTCCTCGCGGGCGCGCACGTGCGCGCCATAAGCCATAAGCCAACGTGGTGCTTTGCCCCGGCTGGTCGTCTGAATGTCTGTTGCATAATAGAGCGATGTTGATTCGCGCGTGCCGCCCTGTCAGTGCGGCGGCCATCCTCCTGGCGTGTGCTGGGCTTGTTGCGTGCGGTGCCCGTGACGACGGCGCGCAGACACTCGAGCGGGTGACGAGGGGAACGGATGGGCCGCCGGTTGTGGCACCGTCCGCTGCGAGTGGTCCACTGATCGTGGCGCTCGGTGATAGCCTGACGGCGGGGCGCGGTCTCGACGCCGACCAGGCCTATCCGGCGCTCCTAGAGCGGGCGCTGCGGGCCGAGGGTCGTGACGTGACCGTGGTCAACGCCGGGGTGTCCGGCGACACCACTGCGGCAGGGTTGCGGCGTGCGGAATGGGCTCTCGAGGGTGATATCCGCGTTGTTATCGTCGCCCTGGGTGGTAACGACGGACTCCGCGGTTTGCCGGTTGATCAGATGAAGCGAAATCTCAGCGACATCGTTTCTTTGGTCAGGAGCCGGGGGATTGCCGTCCTGCTGGCCGGTATGGAAGCGCCGCCGAACTACGGCGCTACGTACACGGCGCAATTTCGTGAGGTCTTCCACGAGCTGGCCAGCGAATACGACGTAACGCTCATGCCGTTTCTGCTCGACGGGGTGGCGGGTGACCAGACGCTCAACCAGGCCGACGGGATTCATCCGACTGCCGCGGGCGCCGCCATCGTGGCTGAACACGTTCGTGCGGCGATCGAACCGCTACTTCCCGCTCTGACACAGGCGACCCAGTAGACCGCCCCTTCCGGCTGGTCGAGTCGACCATATGATCGAACTGCGCAACGTGTCGAAAACCGTCATCAGTGGCACCGAGCCGCTGACCATCGTCCAGCCGATCGATCTCTCCGTCACATCAGGGCAATACGTCGCGATCGTCGGGCCCTCCGGGAGCGGCAAGTCGACGCTACTGGGGTTGATCGCGGGGCTGGACGTGCCAACGACCGGGGAAATTGTCATCGACGGCCTGGAGATCACCGGTCTGGATGAGGACGCGCTGGCCCGGCTCCGTGGGCGAAAGATTGGCTTCGTATTCCAGTTTTTCCACTTGGTGCCTTCGTTGACCGCATTCGAGAACGTGCTGGTGCCGCTCGAGATCGCCGGGACGGCCGGTGCGCGCGCCCGCGCGAGGATGCTGCTGTCCGAGGTTGGGCTGGCGAGCAGGGGGCATCACTATCCGTCCCAGCTCTCGGGTGGCGAACAGCAGCGAGTGGCGGTCGCTCGTGCACTCGCGAATGATCCGCCGATTCTGCTGGCGGATGAGCCGACTGGTAACCTGGACAGTGCCAATGGTCGTCACATCGTCGAGTTACTGCACAAGGTGAATGCCGCGGGTGACACGACGGTGGTGCTGGTGACCCACGATGCCGAGCTGGCGTCCTCGGCCGATGTCATGCTGCGGATGCGGAACGGCAACGCCGAGCGAGTGATTCCGGAACGCGCGCGGGAGGTGACCGTGTGACGTTCGTGTGGCGTATGGCCGGTCGCGAGCTGCGGGCCTCGTGGCGCCGGTTGGCGTTTTTCTTCGTGTGCGTCGCCGTCGGTGTCGGCGCCATCGTGGCGTTACGTTCGATAATCCAGAGCGTCGGCGCCACGATGACGGCCGAGACCCGTGCGTTGACGGCGGCCGACATCCTCATCGAGTCCGAGCGACCATGGTCTGACGCCGCCCTGGCGATCATCGACGGGGCGCTGGCGAGCGAACCGGAGCTCGCGCGGACCTCGTCGATCGAAACCACGACGATGGTTCGGCCGGCGGATGAGACCAAGCGAGTCGCTAAGGTCGTCGAGCTGCGCGCCGTACAGGCAGCGTTCCCCTTCTACGGCGAGTTCGTGCTCCAGGATGAGGTGGCCTACCGTCATGCGCTGCTCGCCGGCGGTGGCGCGTTGGTCCGGCCGGAGTTGCTGACTCAACTCGGTCTCTCGGTCGGTGACGAGATCGTTATCGGCGAGCGGACGTTCACGACCAGGGGCGTCATCCTGCGGGAGCCGGGCAGGCAGCTTGGTGCGTTCAGCTTGGGCCCGCGAGTGCTGGTCGATTACGACGATCTGCGTTCGACGGGATTGCTCGTGTTCGGCACGCGTGCCGAGCATCAGCTGCTGCTCCGGGTGCCGGAGGCCAGGATCGAACCGCTGGTCGAGCGGCTTCAGGAGCCGCTGCGGAACGAGTTCGTCCGGGTACGGTCCTACCGGCGAACCGAGGACCGGATCGCGTCGAACATGCTGCGAGCCGAGAACTACTTGAGTCTGATCGGGTTCGTGGTCGTGATCCTGGGGGGAATCGGGGTCTGGAGCGTGACGCGGGTTTTCGTCCAGCAGCGGATCCGGAGTGTTGCCATCCTGAAGTGTCTCGGCGCGACGAACCGGCAGGTCCTGGGTATCTACCTGGCGCAAGTCGTGGCCTTGGGATTGGGTGGCTCCATGCTGGGTGTGGCGATGGCATCCGGCGCTCTGGCCGCGGTGCCAGCGTCACTCGTTGACCAGGCGGCCGCGGCGGCAGGGGTAGGGAATCTGTCCTACGGGCTGACGGTGTCGGCGGTGGCGCAGGGCGTCGGTGTCGGGGTGGTCGTATCGCTGCTGTTCGCGCTGGGCCCACTCCTCGAGATGCGGGTCATCAAGCCATTGACGCTTCTGCGCTGGGGTCTCGTCACGACGCATGGATGGGACCGGGTCCAGCTCGCTGTCGTGGCGGCGCTCACCGGAGGGCTGGTCGTGCTGGCGAGCTGGCAGGCTGCGTCATGGGAGGTGGGGTTGTGGGTCTGTGGCGGGTTTGCTGCCGTGGCGATCGTGTTGCACCTGGTGGGGCAGGGGCTCGTCCGGGCGATCCAGCCGCTCGGCACCGGCGCGCGGTTCGAATTGCGCCACGCCGTGCTCAATCTGGCGCGACCCGGCAACCAGACCCGGGTAATCTTGCTGGCGGTCGGGCTGGGCAGCTTCTTTATCATCGGCATCCAGGCAGTCCAGGCGAACCTGCTCGCAGCCTTCGAGCTTGAGATTCGCGACGACTCCCCCGACATGTTTCTCATCGACATCCAGCAGGACCAGGTCGACGGGGTTGGCGCGCTGCTCGCCGAGCGGGTCGGACAGGCGCCTAGCCTGCTGCCGGTTCTGCGGGCGCGGGTGACCGGAGTGATCGGGCAGCGGACCGCGCTGGAGGGTGTCCAGGCAGTGCGACGGCGCGGAGTCCGACGCGAGTATACGGTCACCTACCGCGAACGCCTCGAGGAGAACGAACGGGTCGTAGCGGGCGCATTCTGGGAGCCCGGCGCCTCCGATCAGGCGGAGGTGTCGGTGGAGGATCGCGTGCGCGATCGGCTCGACCTCGTGATAGGCGACATGCTCCGGTTCGACATCCTCGGCCGCGAGATCGTGGCCAGGGTCTCGAGTGTTCGGACAGTCGACTGGGATGACTCGCGAAGCGGGGGCTTCGTGTTCGTCTTTCGTCCGGGTGTGCTCGAACAGGCGCCCCATAGCTTCATCGCCTTCATGCAGGGGCCACCGGAGATCCAAGCGCGCGCGGAGCTCCAGCGGGACCTAGTCGGCAGTTTTCCCAACGTGTCGGTCATCGACGGACTCGAAATCCTCGCGACGGTCCGGCGGATTCTTGACCACGTGACACTCGCCATCTCGATTGTGGGAAGTATTGCGTTGCTCAGCGGAATCTTGATCCTGGTCGGGTCGGTGGCGATGACGAAGTTTCAACGTCTCTACGAGACCGCCATCTTCAAGACGCTGGGCGCGACGACCCGGATGATCGTCCTTATGCTGGTGTGCGAGTACGGGACACTGGGCACGCTGGCCGGGCTGGTTGGCTCCGTGGGCGCCATGGCGCTGACCTGGGGATTGTCACGGTTCGTGCTGGAGGTCAGCTGGACTCCGGCGCCCCTCGTGAACTTCGCGGGGCTGGTATTGACGGCGCTCGTCGTCGGCGTGGTCGGGGTGACGGCGAGTCTCGATGTGTTGAGGAAGAAGCCGCTGAACACGCTCCGGGCCGAGTGAAACGGCGCGCCTATTCTGCTACCATCAAGGTTTTGGTCGGCATCCTAGGGAGTCTCAATGGACGTGGCACGATACCAGGACGCGCTGCTGCGCAAGCGCTCGGAGATTCTGGCGGCCGGCGCCGGGGTGAAACCGATCCAGACGACGGAGGGCTTGAGCAGCCGCCAGGGTGACCTGGCCGACCAGGCCACCGGCAACAACGAGGTGCACATTCAGCTCAAGCTGAAACAGACCGACGGGAAGATCCTCCAGGCAATCGAAGAGGCGCTGTGGCGTATCGAACAGGGCTCCTACGGAGTGTGTCGCGACTGCGGCGAGCCGGTCGCGGCGGCACGGCTGAACGCGATCCCCTGGACCCGTGTGTGCATCACCTGCAAGGAGAAGCAGAGCCAAGTGACCTGACGTCGGTAGCGTATCCGGCGCCGATTGCTGGCGGTCGGGGTGGCGCGTGAACACGGCGATGGGTCGGCGGGGATGGCGGGCGGCGGTGGCGCTCGGTAGTAATCTGGGCGACCGGAAGTCGCACCTGGTCCATGCTGTCGATCGACTCGGTGCGGTGCTCTCCGACGTGGTGGTCTCGGCGTTCATTGAGACGGTGTCCGAGTCGGACCCGAACGACCCGCCGTTCTTGAACGGGGCGCTGGTCGGGACGACCCGCGAGACCCCGGAGTGCTTGCTGGCGACGTTGTTGGCGATCGAGGCGGAACGGGGGCGTGAGCGACTCTACCTTGGCGCCCCTCGCACGCTAGACCTCGACCTGGTGCTGGTCGAGCACCTGACCGCCGAGTTACCGGCGCTCCGACTGCCGCACCCGCGCTTCCGATCACGGGCGTTCGTGCTGGGCCCCCTGGCCGACATCGAGCCGGGCCTAGTGGACCCGGTCAGCGGGATGTCGGTGGGGGAGTTGTACGAGCGGCTGCGCGGGGGAAGAGGCTGGCGCCGGTGATTGCGGCGCGATCCATCTGGACGGTGATCACCGACGATCTGGGTGGAACGGCCACCATCACAGAGAGCTTGATAACACCCGCCAGTTCCATCAGGGACAGCCGGTCGGCCGGTCCGTTAGGCGCCCAACCGGTCGAATGTCGTCCGCACGCCGTGCAACACACACGGCTGAACCGCTAGCAGCCCGCGGCGTCGTGATCGTCGGTGCCGATCCTTTGGCGTGGCGTGCGCTCGGCTGCGATCGCCCAGAGCATATGGTTCCTGTGCCCGAGGGCGGTTATTCGAAACGAAGCGATTCGATCGGGTCGAGTTGCGCACCCTTCCATGCGGGGTAGAAGCCAAAGACGACGCCGATCATGGCGGCGAAGCCGACCGAGACACCGATAGCATCCGGGGGCACGCTGGTGGGCCACTGCAGCAGCTCGGTGAGTCCCTGAGCCACGGCGAAGCCGACACCCACCCCGATCAGGCCGCCCACGAGGCTGAGGGCGATCGCCTCCACCAGGAACTGCCACAGCACATCCCGTCCCTTCGCGCCGACCGCCATTCGAAGCCCAATCTCACGCGTGCGTTCGGTCACGGACACCAGCATGATGTTCATGATGCCGATGCCGCCGACGATCAGCGACACGACGGCAATCGCCAGCGTGAACATGGTCATGGTCTGGGTCGTCTGGGTGCGCATGCTGGTAATGTCCTCTTGCGTGCGGACCATGAAATCGTCGTCCTGGCCCAGTAGCAGCTTGTGCTGCGCGCGCAGCACCGCCGTGATCTGGGTCGACACCCTCTGGATGTCGTCGGCCGAGCGGGCGGAAATGGTGATGCCAGAGATGTTGGTGCCGTTCCGGCCGCGGAGCTTGCGCTGGACGGTCGTATAGGGGGCGAAGATGGTGTCGTCCTGGTCCTCGCCAAACGACCCCGAGCCCTTCGCTTGCATCACGCCGATCACCTTGAACGACTGTTTGCGGATCCGGATAATCTGGCCGACGGGGTCGGTGCCTTCGCCGAACAGGTTGTCGCGCACGACGGATCCGAGCACGGCGACCTTGGCCGCGCTGTTGACGTCGGTCGTGGTGAAGAAGCTGCCGAGCTCGACGTCCCAGAAGCGGATCAACGGCAGCTCGATGTCGGCGCCCTCAATGCGTGTGAGCCAGTTCTGACCCGCCGCGATCACCTGGTCGCGGGTGTTCACGCTCGCGGTGAGATACTGCGCGCCCGGGACCTGTTCCCGAATCGCATCCACGTCCTGTGCCTTAAGACGCGGTGATGAGCCCAGGCCGCCGCTGATGCCGCCCCGGCTGAAGTTGCCGGCGCGCACCATGATCAGGTTCGTGCCGGCCGCCTGGATCTGCGCTTCGATCTCCTGTTGCGCGCCGTTGCCGAGCGCCACCATCGTGATGACGGCGGCAACGCCGATAATCATGCCCAGCATCGTCAGGGCGGTCCGCATCTTGTTGCGCCCCAGCGCCTTCAAGGCGACGCGAAGAATCATGATGATGGACATCTGTTCACTCCGTTCCCGTTGGTGGCGGTTTGTGGTCGAGGTCGCCGGTTGCCGTCATGGCTGCCGATACCAGTTTGCCGGATGTTCCACCGGCTACCGGTTCAGGGCTGTCGTCATCGGGTGGCAGCGCCAAGAGCTCGTCGGCGGCCAATCGCCGGACGGTGTTCGTCTCGTCGCTGACGATCCTGCCGTCCCGGAACGAGATGATTCGGGTGCCGTATTGCGCGATGTCGCGCTCATGGGTAATCAGCAGCACCGTGATCCCTTGTTCGATGTTCAACCGCTGGAAGATATCCATCACCTCGATGCTGGTGCGGGTGTCGAGGTTGCCGGTCGGTTCATCCGCCAGCACGATCGAGGGCCCGGTGATCAGTGCGCGTGCAATGGCCACGCGTTGCTGCTGTCCGCCGGACAGCTGATTCGGATTGTGGCTCGCCCGGTCGCCGAGACCCACAGCGTCGAGCGCCGCGTGCGCCCGGCGACGGCGTTCCTTGCTTCGCAGGCCGTTGCCCGTGTAGAGCAACGGCAGCTCGACGTTGTCGATCGCGGTCGTGCGGGTCAACAGGTTGAACCCCTGGAACACGAAGCCGATCTTCCTGTTACGAACGTCGGCGAGTGCGTTGCGTGACAGCGTCGAGACGTCGTGCCCGTCAAGGAGATATCGACCCTGGGTTGGCCGGTCCAGACAGCCGAGAATATGCATGAATGTCGATTTGCCTGAGCCTGAGGGTCCGATCACGCCGACGAATTCGCCCGACTGGACGTCGACCGTCACGCCACGCAGCGCCCGGACCTTGATTTCACCCAGGTCGTAGACCTTGGTCAGGTTCTGGACGGCGATGATCGGAGCCATGCGTGCTCGCCTCCTACCTGCGGCGACCCCGTCCGAATTGCGGAATCAACGGTGATCCACCGCCTGCTACACTGTCCGCAGATTCCTCATCCGGCGTCGTCACTCCGGTCACTAGGCTCGCCCCCTCATCGAGCGCCGCCGGAGCCATCTGCGCTGCCATCGATGTTTCACTGTTCGCCTCCAAACGCTGAATCAGTCCTTCGAGGCGTGCCCGGGTGTCCGGGTCGTTTAGCGTCGCGACTTGCTGGCGCAACTCGGCCACCTGCGGGTCCGGTTCCTGACCGGCCGGTCGGCCGCGACCCAGGGCCCCCACCAGTTCGGTTGCCGTGCCGTCAGTAACGCCGAGCCGTACGTCTACTGGTCGAAGCTGGTCCCCGTCGAGTATCCAGACCCGGCCCTCGGTCTCGGTTACGGCGAGCGGCGCGAACAAGGCATCTATCGTCGTTGCTCCGCGTTCGACGGTGGGGACCGCGGCGTCGGTAATCTCGAGGGCAGTCTGGGGTGACGCGACCTGACCACTCGTCCCACCACCGCGACCGCTGCTACCGCGGCCACCGCCGCCACGGGCGGCGAAGAACTCGGCACGCTGCTCCGGCGTCATGTTCCGGAATTGTTCTCGTCGCTGTTGCCGCTCGGTGTCACTCAGGTCGCCGCCCAATCGACTGCCGGGAGCGGCATCGGGACTGCGGCCAGGGCCGTTCCCGCGGCCTCTACTGCCATCCCCACGCTGCAGGATGTCCGGCACCGGCTGGTTGAGCGCGGCGAACATCTCCGGCACCGGCCGGAACCTGAGAGCCGCGTTCGGCACACGGAGGATGTTCTCCCGTCTGGCGATCTCCAGCGTGACGGTTGCGGTCATGCCCGGTTTGAGCTTGAGCTCGTCGTTCGGGACGTCGATCACCGTCGCGTAGGTCACCACGTTCTGCTGGACCACCGGCTCGAGTCGGATCTGCGAGACTATGCCGGCGAATACCTCTGCCGCGTAAGCGTCGACAGTGAAAGTGACCGGTTGCCCCGGGCGGATCCGCCCGACATCCGATTCGTCGATGTTGGCAATCACCCGCATCTTGGTCAGGTCGGCGGCGATGATGAAGAGTTCGGGAGCAGACATGCTGGCCGCGACCGTCTGGCCCACGTCGACCTGCCGGGCGATGACGATGCCGTCGATCGGCGCGGAGATCACCGTATGTCCCATATTGACTTCGTTCTGGTTCAATGACGCCCGGGACTGAACCACGCTGGCCTCAGCCGACTTGATCTGGGCCTCGGTCGACCGCACCGCGACCTGGGCTGATTCGAGCTCGGTGCGGGAGATCAGGTTTCGCGAGGCCAGATTTTTAGCCCGCGCCAACTGTGCCCGGGCATCCTCGAGCGTCACCTGCAGCCGCTCGGAGTCTGCCTCGGCGCGCGCGAGATTCGCGCGCGCCTGCTCCATCTGCGTTTCGAAGAGCGACGGTTCAAGTCGGGCGATCACGTCACCCTCGCGGACGATGGAGTTGTAATCGGCGTAGAGTGCCTCGATGATGCCAGACACTTGGCTGCCAACCTGCACGGTGTTCACCGCTTCGAGCACGCCGGTTGCGCCAACGGTGTCGACGACGTCACCCCGCGTGAGAATGATCGTGCTGACGTCCGGGACGAACTCCGACGTTTGGAAGCCCAGGTAGCCGTAGGCGGTGATGCCGACACCGATGACGACGAGAACCATCAGAGCTTTCTTCATGGGGTACAAGCCTCGTTACGGTAATGGCAGATCAAGTTGGGTGCGGCCTCCCGGATACGGTGGCGGTGCGGCGTATGCGCAGCGCTACTGCACGATGGAGATGCCGGCCTGCGAGAGCGACGTCCGCCGAACCCTATCCAGTTCGACGAGCGCCTTCTGGCGGTCAAGGATCGCGCGGAGCTCGTTATCCTGTGCCGTCGCTAGGTCCCGCTGCGCCTGGACCACAAAGAAGTTCGTCGACATCCCGACCTCAAACTTGCTCTGTTCGGCCGCCAGTTGCTCTTCCGCCAGCTCGCGCGCCGCGATTGCCGCCTCGATCTGACGTTCGATCCCACGTATCTGCAAGGTCGCGTTGGTGACCTCGGTTGCGACCTGCAGTTCGAGCTGGCGCAACTGCGCCTGCACCTGCTGGACCTGAACGCGAGCCCGCGCGTATGCGGCGTCCGCCGCGCTTTGACCGATGGGGTAGCTCACGTTGAGCTGAACGGTCCAAGTCGGAAAGCTGGTATCGACGAGCTGGTCGAAGGCATCGCCGATGCCACCCGGAATCTCCGTGTTGACTGATCCGCCTAACCCGGAGCGCAAGAACTTGGTTCCTCCTTGACCCTGAAGCTGATAGCTGCCCACAAGGTCGACAGATGGCAGCGTGTTGTTGCGCATCGCCGAGAGGTTGACGGTGTTGATGTCGAGCTGTCGCCGGGAGCGCGCGAGGTCTGTTCGTTCATCGAGCGCGCTGCGGATCGACGCCTGGAGATCGATCGGCTCCGGGTCGAGCGTCGGCAGGTCGACGGGGTTCAATGTTGCCTCCCAGTAGTCATCGTCTGTGCCGGCGACAATGAGCTGCTTCAGTGCGAGTTCAGTTGTGGCGATATTTTGCTCCGCTTGCGCCAGTGACTGTCGACGTGCCGCCGCCTCCGCCAGCGCTTGCACCACGTCGATCGGAGCCATGGTGCCGATCTCCACGCGCGCCTCGTTGTCACGTACGAGGCTCTCGGCCAGCGCGAGTGCCTGCTGCTGCACGGCGAGTGTCTGGGTCGCGTACACGAAGTCCCAGTACGCATGCCGGACCGAGGATACCGTGTTGGTCATCATCTGCCGCAGGTCGATGTCGGCGATGTCCCGGTTGATCTGCGTAACCTGGATCTGCTGGCGTGTTGAATCGATTCTGAACCCACGCAGCAAAGGCTGTGTGTAGGACGCCTGGAAGGTCGATCGAAAGCTCGGGTTGAAGCTCGAGAATATGTTGTTCGTTGCTTGGCGGTTGTTATTCCAGTCGACCTGGTAGCGCCCGCCGCCCCACTCAACGGTCTGATTGATACCGCCATTAAACACCGCGGTGTCGCTGACGACCGCCGAGCCGCCATCGAGTTGGGTCGACGATGGGCTCGTGCGTGAGCTGTTACTGAAGGCCGAGTTCAACGACGGTCGATACGCCGATTGTTGCTGCGCCAACGTCAGGTCGATGACCAGCGGGTTCAACCGTTCGACTGCGATGTCGAGGTTCCGCTCGAGTGCGCGCGCGATCGCCTCCTCCAGTGTCAGATCAACATCAGGACCGGAGCCTGGAATCTGGGCGGCGGCCAATCTCGCGGCGGCGAGACTCAAGAGATCCACGCTGCCGTTGTCCTCGGTCTGCGCACCGGCCGTGACGGCTGCCAGCAGGAGTATCGGGATGCTGATCAGGTGGTGTCGAATATTCGGCATAGCGGTACTGCTCCTTCGGTACAGGCGGTTTAGTGACGGCGCGGCACGCCACGGGCGTGGTTGGTGCGTAGGCGTTCGTCGCATTCATGATGTGTACTTGGACCAGGCCGGGTGCCCGGATCTTTCACGTGGGGGTGGCACCTGACCCGCGACAAGAGGGTCAGGGCGTCCGGGTTGAGTCAGCGGGTGCTGCTCCGGGTCCGGCCCGACCGTTTGCTATCCGAGTCCGAGTCCCGCTCCATCCAGTCGTCAAGGGCTTCGCGTTGTGTCGTCGTCAAGGTCCGGTGCATGCGGAACACCATCAGGATCCGGGTCTTGCTGAGTTCGCTCCGTACCGCCTCCACGCGGTCGATCTGACGCGTGACGTCGATCTCGTCGACGTCCATGTCCTCGACGAGCTTCGACAGGATGCGTTCTTCGGAGTTCAGCCGGCTCATGGACTCACGCTGCTTGGGCAGCGTCCGACGATATATCCTTTCGAGCGTTGCCGACTGCTCGTCGGTCAGCTTCAGGAGCACCCCCACCTCAGCCGACTTCCACCACCGGTGGGGCTGGCGGCCTTGTTCGCCGGTCTCCGCCAGCACTGTGGCCGGGACGACTATGAGGCAAAGCAACACGAGGTACCAGCACCGCATCACGGTCCCTCCAGTTGGACAGTCTCGTCAGACCCTACTCTGGTCAATACTTAAGACGAAAGAGAAATGTTTACCCGGGTCAGCTTTTCCGCGGAGAAGGAATGGCGACCCCCGGTCAGGAGGTCTCGGCCGTGAATCTCTCGAGCCGTTCGACCACCTGCCCGACGACGGAGTCCGGGGTCGACGCGCCGGCCGTGAGACCGATCGTGACGACGTGCTCACGCGGCAACCAGTCCCCTGCACGTTTCTCGCTCACCGGTGTCCCTTGCGGGGGCGGTGGCTCCCGGTCTACCGGACGGTGACGGAGCTCACGACTGGACACGAGACAGGTGGCATCGGCAATGTGATACGTCGGGAGCAGCGGCTTGGCGAGACGGGCCAGATTCCGAGTGTTGCTGCTATTGTAGCCGCCGATGACGATCATCAGATCGAGATCCTTGTGTTCGAGCAGCGTGGCGACCGCATCCTGGCGATCCTGCGTGGCGCTACAGATCGTGTCGAATGCGCGATAGTGCGCCTCCAGGTCCGTTTCCCCATATCGGTCGACCATTGCCGCTCGGATCATCTCTCCGATCGCGAGCGACTCGGACATCAGCATGGTCGTCTGGTTGGCCAGACCGACACGCTGGAGATCTCGATGCGGGGCGAAGCTCGGTGACATGGCCCCGGCGAAGTGCGACATGAACATTGCCTCGTCGCCACCGTGGCGGATGAAATCGCAGAGCAGCGCCGTCTCGGTCTGATCGAGTACGACCAGCGAGCGCCCGCCGGGGAACTTAAGGACCTGCGAAGCAGTGGCTTGGGTCTCTTCGTGCCGCACCTTGCCATGGATGACGGCAGTGTAGCCATCACGAGCATATTTCAACACGTTCTTCCAGACGTTGAGCACGGACCCGCAGGTCGTGTCGACGAGGGTACAGCCCTGACGCTGGAGCTGGGCAAGCATCGCGATGGTCACACCGAACGCCGGCAAGATCACCACGTCGTTGGTACCGAGCCTGGCCATGTCCTCGCCGGTGTCGCTGAGGAATCGGATGCCAGCCGCACGGAGACGCTGATTAACCTGTGGGTTGTGGATGATCTCGCCAGTCAGGTAGATCGAGCGTTCCGGAAACCGCCGGCGGGTCTGGTAGGCGTAGTCCACGGCCCGGTCCACCCCGTAGCAGAACCCGAACTCCCGAGCGAGGTGGAGACGCAGTCTTCCCACCTGCCACTCGTAGTCGGCGGCCCGGATCGAGTCGACGAGGGCGCTGTGGTAGTCGTTAGCGAGCGCACCGGCCACCTCGTGCTTCAGCGCCAGCCCCTTGCGGAACATCGGCGCCGGCATCGTCGCACCGTCTGCGGCAGGACCGGTTGTCGTCACCGGATGTCTATTGAGAGGTAGCTGACTCGTGGCGTCAGAGTGTCGATCGATTTAAGTTCGGACACCAGCACGTTGGTCAACGCGAGATCGAGGTTGCCGAGGAACTCCTCTTCCGCCATTACCTGCTCGAACTCGCCCAAGGTGAGGAGTGACGACGACTCTGTCGCGCGGTCGCCGTCTCGTATCTGGAGCTGTACGGTGCCGGTCATATCGAGGAGCCCGAGAGGCCTAAGGATGTCAGTCGCCGATTGGGGTACGTTTACAGGGTCGCCCGCGGTGGCCGTTCGGGGCGTGAGTGGACGATATTGGATGAGTTGCCCGGCGGTGATCCCGATCACCAATCCGGCCGAGAGCGCGGCAACGAGCCAGCGGCCACGACGGAAGTTAAGTTGCCGGATCGGCCGGCCAGAGAATGGGAATTCGAGCACCCGAGCCGGTTCGACTTTCCCAACGAGGTTCGCCAGACGATGCCCGATCCTGGCGCGCTGAGCTTGTAGCCGGAGCGGTGTGAACACCTCGTCGAAGCCGGCGCCAGCCACCTCCGGCATCATCTTGAGCAACGTACTCAGATCGTGGAGGCGGCGCTCGCATCGCCCACAGACCCCAAGATGGCGAGCCACCGCTGCAGTCCTGCGCACCGGTTCGTCCGCAGCATCCAGCGCCAGGGCTACCAGGCTGTCCTCCGTCAGATGGCGTCGGAGCGGTCGCTGCCACATCCATCGTCTGAGCCGATCCAGCCTCGTCGTCATTGTTTCGGTCTCGATAGTAGTGCCGTGAGTGGCTCGCCGCCTCCCCTGGTTCACGCTCCGCGGCGTGAGGCGCGCTTCAGCGCCGAGCCGCCGTGGGCAATCCAGCTCTCACGGTCGAGCAGTCCCCGTAGTTTCCGTGCCGCTCGAAACAGGTGTACTCGCACCGTGGATTCTTTGAGCCCCATGATGGTGCTGACTTCCCGTGGCGAACGGCCCTCGAGGTGACTCAAGATGACCGCCGTGCGCTGTCGGGCTGGTAGCTGGTCGATGGCGACTTCCAGCAGGGCCCGGCTTTCCTTGGCTAGTAGCTCGGCCTCCGGTGAAGGTTCGCGGCTCGGCGGTCCATCGGTCGCCACGCGTTCCCTGGGGTCGGCGGGGATTAGCCACCTCGCGCGCCGGGCCTTCGCCTTCAGGCGATCGAGACAGGCGTTGACGAGGATGCGCGTAAACCATACTTCGAAAAACAGATCCTCACGAAACGACGGTAGGTGTAGAAAGGCCTTGAGAAAGGCATCCTGGACGACTTCGTCCACTTCCGCCGGGTCACGCAGATAGTGATACGCGATCCGTGCGGCTCTGCGCTGTTGCCAATCGATGATCGCGCCGAACCGTTCGGCCGCATCCTCACGTTGCCCGTCAGCGAGCAGACGCTTGACCTCAGAGGCGAGCCGCGTCTCGATCGCGCCTCGCCGGTCTCCCTCGACTACCCGCGGAAGGCACCTCTCTGTCATACGAGTCACAGGCTTATTCGTTTACCGCTGTTTTTTAGGGACATTATGAGGACATTATATATATTGTCTCGCGGCCATTATATGGCACAGGCGGCGGTAGAGCGTTGGTGCGGACGTGACCGACCTAATCCAACCGCCATCGGCATCTCAGACCATTCTCTTGTCGAGGACGATCCGACCATACGCAGTCTGGTCGGGCGCATGCTCAAGGGGGCCGGCTACGAGCTGCTCACCACCCGGAACGGTGACGACACACTGACCCTGGCCAAGGCGCACCCTGGTGAGATCTATCTACTCCTGACCGACATCGTCATGCCGCGGATGAAAGGGTTTGAGCTCGGTAGCGCGCGGCCAGAGACGAGCGTATTGTTCCTCTCTTGATATTGCCGGTAGTTGACCCAGCTGCGAAACGGTCTACGCACGGCCGGTCGGGCCTTCTGCTGAAGCCGTTCACCCAGGACGCCCTGCTCTGCAAGATCAGGGAAATCCTGCAGCGCTAGGCAAAGCCTCGGCTGGGCACATTTACCTGCGGGTGAGGCGGGAATGGTGTAGGACGCGGGCCGCGCCCTACCGGCTGGCCGGCGGCGCGAGATGAGGCTCAACCCGGGTCCCAGGGTAGTAGTGCTCGAGGATCGCGCGAACCGAGTCGCCACGCCGGGCTCGAACGATCGCGCCGGTCTGACACAACCCGACGCCGTGGCCAAACCCCTGCCCCGAGAACAGGACCCGGCCGGCCCGATGTTCCACGCTGAAGCGGGCGCTCCGAAACGCGCGCGGACCAAGTTGTTCGCTGATTGCCGAGCGTAGGCGTTCTCCCCGTACCACCCGATAGAACTCACCGGCGGCGGCGACCCGGCTCGCGCGGCCGGCGGGGTCTCGCGCGAGGACCTCGATCCTGTCGAGACGATGCCCGACCGTGGTGTCCGGCGCGGTGTTAAGGATCCGCCGGAGGTGGTCTCGGTCAAGGTCCAGATGCCAGTCGTCGCGTGGAGTCGTCACGCAGAAGGTATCCAGGACGCCGGAGAGATAGGGAGGAGCCGGTCCACCCCATATGATGGTGGCGGAGCTGGTGTGGCCGCCGCAGTCGGCATGGAACAGCGCCTGAATCGGGACGTGTCCGTCGGTGATTGTCAGCCCGCGAGTCTGCTCGACGGCGGCGGTGACGAGGCGGGCCACCGCGACTGGTTGTTGCTCCGGCGGGCTGTAGATCTGGCAGTGTGTCGTCGAGCAAAGGTCGAACCCCTCCTGAGCATGTCGACCCCGGTTGGCCAGTGCATAGGTGCGTGCCAGGATCGCCTGGAGCCGGGCCAGCCGGTCGGCCACCGCGGGGTCCTGCTCGCCCAGCGGCATCTCGGCGGGAACCGAGCCGCGAACATAGTCCTCGAGCGGGATCGTTTCGACCCGGCGCTCGTCACCCACGCCGATCTCGATCCTCAGAACGGCGGACGGCGGCGGTACGGCTGGCTGTGGGGAGCGCCGCGGCGCGGCAACGCAGTGGGCCGTGCCGGCGGCGATCGACAGGATGAGCAGCCGTCCCGCCCAGTGTCCCGGTAGGGACTGGCCTGGCACGAGATTCCATCTTTCCACCACGTCGTACTTATCGGTCGCTTGGGGAGAGTGGTGCACACTGCCCGGGAATGGCGTATTGACGCGGTCGGAGCCCCGTCGTACGATGCCGGCGCATCGCGCTTGGCGGGGCAGGTGGAGCGAACGTGACGACAGCACGGGATCTTGAGGCACTTGGTATCGTCGACCCGGCGTCGGTCTACTGGAACCTGTCGACCGCCGCGCTCTATGAAGAGGCCGTGGCCCGCCGCGAGGGGACCGTCGCCGTCGGAGGTCCCCTGGTGTGCCGAACCGGTCCTCACACCGGACGGTCGCCGCGCGACCGGTTTCTCGTCGACGAACCGTCGAGTTCGGCGCACATCGCCTGGGGCGACGTCAACCGTCCGATCGGCCAGGACCAGTTCGAGGCGGTTCATCGCACCGTGATCGAGCACCTGCGTGGCAAGGATCTATTCGTGCAAGACTGCTATGCCGGGGGGGATCCGGCCTACAGGCTGCCGATCCGGGTAGTGACCGAGCGCGCATGGCATAGCCTGTTCGCGCGTCACATGTTCATCACGGAGCCGGACCGGACGAAACTCGATGATCATCGGCCCGAGTTGACGGTCGTCAACGCCGCCTCGTGTCGGGCGGATCCGGCCGTGCATGGCACCAACTCCGAGGTTTTCGTTCTCCTGGATCTCTCAAAGCGGCTGGTGCTGATCGGCGGGACGAGCTACGCAGGGGAGATCAAGAAGTCGGTCTTTACCGTGATGAACTACGTGCTGCCGCTCCGTCGCGTGATGCCGATGCACTGTTCGGCCAACGTCGGTGCCGCGGGAGATCTGGCGGTGTTCTTCGGGTTGTCCGGTACCGGGAAGACCACGCTGTCGAGTGACCCAGCGCGGCGGCTGATCGGCGACGACGAGCACGGCTGGAGCGATCACGGTGTGTTCAATTTCGAAGGTGGCTGTTACGCGAAGATGATCAGGCTTTCGGCCGAGGCCGAGCCGCAGATCTATGCCACGACCCGCCGGTTCGGCTCGGTGCTCGAGAATGTGACGGTGGACCCGGTCACGCGTCGGCTCGACCTCGACGATGATTCGGTGACGGAGAACACCCGTGGTGCGTACCCCCTCTCGGCGATCGACTCGTCCGTGCCGTCTGGCAGGGGCGGCCATCCGAGGCACATCATCATGCTGACGGCAGACGCTTTCGGCGTGCTGCCGCCAATCGCCAGGCTGACTTCCGCTGGCGCGATGTATCACTTCTTGTCCGGATACACGGCTAAGGTCGCCGGAACGGAGCGGGGTGTCACAGAACCGACGGCGACGTTCAGTAGTTGCTTCGGCGCGCCGTTCATGGTGTGGCCGCCCAGCACCTACGCGTCGCTGCTTGGTGAGCGTATGTCCGCTCACGGGACGTCGGCGTGGCTCGTCAACACCGGGTGGAGCGGTGGACCCTGTGGCGTCGGTCATCGCATGCCGATCGCGTACACCCGCGCGTTGATCGCAGCGGCACTGTCGGGCGCTCTGGACGACACCGCGTGCGAGGTCGACCCGGTCTTCAACGTGGAGGTCCCAGGCGCCTGTCCTGGTGTGCCCACGGAGGTGCTGCGCCCGCGGCAGACGTGGTCGAACACTTCAGACTACGACGCGCAGGCAGGGAAGCTGGCGGCGATGTTCGCTCGGAACTTCGAGACGTTTGCGGAGACCGCGGCTGCGGATGTCGTGGCCGCAGGGCCACGATAGGGGGGCGGGCCAGTCGAGGGGTGGTCCCGATCGGCTCGCGTCGGCATCGACAGCCGATGCATCGCGCCCACGGCGCCTGGTGCGCTCGTGGGCAGGCGCTGGTCAGGTCTTGCCGTCGTCCCGGCGAGGCCGGATTGCGTTCGGGTCCGATGACTGC
>CAUZDS010000022.1:0-49771 GCA_963578725.1 Vicinamibacteria bacterium | reverse complement strand
CGAAGCCCGCGTTCGCGCAGCTCGCGGGCGTGTCACGTGGGCACTGGGAGGGGGAGACGCTGGTCATTGAGACGAGCCAGTTCCGCGGCACGATGAACGGGGGGACCGGCCCGAACATGCAGCTGGCCGAACGCTTGACCCGACTCGACCCTGACACCGTCTCCTACGAGTACACCGTCACGGACACGACGGTGTACACCGCGCCCTATACGGTCATGCTGCCGTTGAGGCGTACCAATGGTCCGATCTTCGAGTACGCGTGCCATGAAGGCAACATCGGGCTGCACGGGATCCTGGCCGGCGCGCGGAATCTCGAGCTTCTGGGGCGCGAACTGCGTCGCTGACCCGGCCTCGTAAGGACCGAACTGCTCTCGACGCCTCCGACGCGCGCGGCGCACGCCGCGCGCGTCGGAGGCTACATCTGTGAGGCTCGTGGCGCGCAGCGCCTCAGCCTCCAACCGATCAGCCCGAGCCAGATTAGGGTGCTGAGGCCGCTGACACCGGCGCCTATCCAGACCGACGTTGGCTGGATCCACATGCGGACCTGATGCGTCCCCGCGTCAAGAGGAATACCCACCATCGCCCGATTCACTTGCACCGGGCTCGTCGGCGCTCCATCGACGGTCACACGCCACCAGGGGTAGAAAACGTCGCTCGCCACGAGGATGCAGGCAGACTCGGTTGCCACGAGGTGTCGCCGAACCCCCTCCTCTGAAAACGCACTCACGACCGAGGCCGGTGCCGACACACCCCCGCGGGGTGGTTGTCCAGCCAGGTCCAGCCACCCCGTCAGTCCACCGTTCAACACATCATCGGGACGTACGAGCACCTCGCGTCGCGGATCGAACGGGCTATCGTCCGGTAGGTGGCCCGACGCGAGCACCCTCAGCGCAGCGTCATCATCGACTTCGACGGCGATCGGTACGCACCACGCGGGAGGCAGCGTGCGACGATTACGATACACGACGTAGCGCGAGTCTGGGTCGCGTTCCTCAAACTGCAGTTCTTCGACGGCAACCCAGCGATCGTCTGGCAGTACCACGTCGGGATTCGACAACCAGGTGACAGGTACGAACGCGTATCCCACCCGAAACAGATCGAGGCCGCGGTGCGCGGCGGAAAGCAAGTCCGGGTACACGTCGCCTGGGCCTCCCATTCGCATCACGTCGCGGTATGGCTTCATCCCGAGCGAGCCGGTACCGCCGGCCGCCGGCACACCCCACGGCCTGGTGAAGTTGGGACGCAGGAACGGGTTGCGGGTCCCGTCGACGGCCATGATGCGCTCGCGCGAGGCCCACGCCTTGGCACCGAGGGCCGCGACGCGGGGATGCGGTATCGTCTTCGAGGGCGCGATCTCTGCGTACTCGAAGCGGTAGCCCGGCATCACATAGTGGAAGAGCACCATGTCACCGAGGTGCACGGCCACGAGAAGGCCTCCGACTAGCGCGGCCGGCCAAGCCCGCCCGGTCCACGTGACGAAACAGGCGAGCGCCGCGATCGCGAATGGCAGGCCCAGCGCCCAGGTCGGGTAGATCGGGTTCTCGGCGATGAGGGTGCGCACGTCAGGCGTGCGGACCGCGAATCCCACCACGATGAGCGTCACCCCAAGCAGTGCCGCTCCGCCCAGACTGACGAAGCGGCGTCGCACAGTCGGCGTGGCGAGAAGCTCGGCGAAACTGAAGCCCGATGCCACGGCAACACAGAACGAGACCACAAAGAAGTGCCTGGCCGGCACTCTGAACGTCGAGTACCCAGGAGCATGGAAGAAGAGCCCGTGGAGCGGTGTCGCTTCCCCGAGGGAGAGAATCGTCCCGACCAGCGCGACTCCAAGCCAGAGACGCAGATCGGAGCGCCTCGGACTAGCGATGGCGGCTCCGGCGACCGCCAGCAGGATTGGCAGCAGGCCCACGTAGTTGGTCATCTCGCCAGGGCTGCTCTCACCCAGATACGGCACTGTATGCTCAGCCGTCCGATACCCACCGAACACCAGCGGGAACACCAGCGTGAGCAACTGACCAACCGGCAGCGCCTTCGAGCTGTAGACCTCCCAGTTCGGTTCTACACGGGTGCTGAAGCCGGCCAGTTCCAACATCGGGAGCACGACGATGGCGGCGAGGCCGGCGCCGAGCAGGAACACCGCCGCCGACCACGCCAAGCGAGGCCAGGCGGTGTGCGTCGTTGATCGGTCGATCAGTGTCCACCCGCCGACGACAGCCACCGAGAGATACCCAGTGTAGACGACCACTTGCGGGTGCCCCGACAAGACCATCAGGCCGAACGCCGACGCGCCGACCACGGCGCCAACGCGGTGATGACCTTCTCGAACGAGCTGCAATCCGTAGATGACGAATGGGAGCCACGCGGCCGTATGAATCTGGTTGAAATGGCTTATGTGGGACATCAGGACGCCGCTGAAGCCAAACACGAACCCGCCAAACAGACCGGCTAGCGAGCTGCCCGTCACCCTCCGCACCAGCAGAAAGCAACCCGAGCTGGCGATCAGGTAGGGCGACAGGATGAACGTATTCCACCCGAGGTCCAGGCCACGGACGAGACGAAACAGGGGGTACCACGTCAGCGCTTGCGGATCTGCCGCCACCGGATACCCTGAGTACAGCCAGTCAGTCCAGAACGTCGGCGGGGACAGGTACGCGGAGAGGCCGAAGTCGAAGGAGTCGCTCGGCGCGATGTAGTCTCCGCTCAGGAGGCTTTTCAGGAAGAACCCGCCGTAGAAGAGACCATAGGCCACGCTCGCCCACACCAGCGCTCGCAGGTCGGGCCCAAGGCCACTACGGTTGGTCACAGGGCAAGATGATACCGGGCCCCGGGCTTATTTTGATACTGCTTGTCCGTCTGCCCAGGGTCATGCCATCACAAGGGGGAATGGCGACCTGGACTGCCCGTTGTCCCGCGGGATCAGGACCTTCAGAGATTGCCGCAGCCACGGTCCGCTAGACGTGGACGAGGGGCAGACCGCGGTCTTCGACGAGCTGATAGATGTCGATGTCACGCCGCCGCGCGTCCCTGGCATCACGTTTGTCGAGCCAGGGCCGGTATGCTTGTGCCGACGTCAGGGATGGCACCTCCGGCGCGACGTCGTCGCGAAGAAAGAACGCGTTGACGCCGGCCTCCTCGCAGAGCACCAAACGATAGCCTTTCCGGCGGGCGAGCTGCTCGAGCGCCGCGATCGAGGCACCCGAGTAGCCCTTTGGCGCGTCACCGGGGGTCGGCGCATTGGGCACGGTGACCGCAATGTCCGGGCCGAACAGGGCGTTGTACTCCATCACGATCACACGCGGCGAGCAGACGGTGAGCGCCTCGAGCAGCCAGTAGTCGACGCTGTCGATGTCGATCGACAATAGGTCGAGGTCACCCACCATACCGTGGCGCTCGAGGAGGTCGTTGATCGTGTCTGGCGTCACCGTGGCGCGAACACAGATGGCGCCCGGGTTGGCCTGTAGGGCGACGCGCAGCCCCGCGATCGCCTTGCGTCTAGCATCGACCATCAGCCCGCTCCAGCCGAACTCGAAGGCGAGGACCGCTGAGTTGCCGCCGCTCAGGCCGCACCCGATTTCGACGAAGCGACGGCGCGTCACGCCGGCGCCCTGGAGCAGAGCCAGGATGATCCCGTCCTCCTCGTTCTGGGAGCGCAGACGAAAGCGTCGTCCGGACAGTCCCTGCGGCCCTGGGATATCACTCCCGGCGATGTAGAAATTCCGGATGACCGCGTTCATCTGTCGCCGGAAGATCATCCGCCACTTCTCGTCCTGCTTCTGGTTGGCGAGCACCCGCTCGACCAGGCGGGTCAGGTGGTCGATCTGTTTCTGTTGGGCCGAACGGCTGAACCGCTGGAACAGCGTGCGGGCGACCCGAAGGGTCCGGCCGCCGAGGGTTGTAGAGGGGGAGTCTGCCACGGGTAACGAGTGTCAATCATATATGCAAACGGCACTGGCAAGGTGAGGAGGGCGACGTGTTTCCCTCCCTCTTCGACCGCCCGCCCGTGTCCTCCTCGATCGAGCGCTGTACGGCCGCGGCGACCTCTTGGATGCGATCTGTATCTTCGAGACCGTCGTCACCTAAGCCCCAAACGAGCGCGGCAACGCCTAGACGCTAGAGCACTGGCGGCGCGAGGCGGAGCTGCACGACGGGATGCGGCAGAGTCTCAACGAACGCTCCACCGTATCGTACGAGGGGCCTTGGGAGTCGACGCTCGCGACAGAGGCACTTGCGTTGCTCGACCTCGCGGAGGCCTTCTCGTATCGTACACACAGGCCGCTCACCGCGTTCCTGGCGGATAAACCGTGAGCCGCCTGACATCCGGAACTGTGTTTGCGTCGGGCCGTAGAACCTGGAAATCTTGGCCCGAGACGTGCGGTCTGGCCCCTGCCAAGCCTCTATCCCCGGTTCGAATCCTGGCCACCGGTGGTCGCTCCCAGACGGCCAGTCCCTCGCGTCGTGGGTCGAAACGATGTCTTCCACCGGCCGATGACCGTGAGCGGAGCAGACATGGTTGTTGCCCTGACGTGCTGACACCGGTAAGATATTTGCCCGCCCCGGCGAAGTTCGCTGGACGTAGTTCGCTGGACGTAGCTCGACGCGTGCAGCATAATGACGGTTCGATCTCGGTACGATTCATCGGGGCTGCCATAGCGGTCCCCAGCCACTGGAGAAGATTGATGAAATCGAAGCCATTCCTCGCGGTGATCCTGTTGGCGCTCGTCCTGGCGCTGGCTGGTGGCCAGTTCCTCCTTCGAGATAGTGTGAAGGCGCTACAGGCCGGCATGGTCGAGGCGCCCCTGTTCGAAGTTGATCCCTTCTGGCCCAAGCCGCTACCGAACCACTGGATCCTGGGCAACTCCATCGGCGTCGGGGTCGATTCGCGTGATCACGTGTTCATCGTGCACCGACGAGGCGCTCTGAACCCTGGCAATGAGGGGAACGTCGGGCCGGACCAGCCGGACGCCATGTGTTGTGAGGCGGCTCCCAACGTGCTTGAGTTCGATCCAGAGGGCAACTTGGTGAACTCCTTCGGCGGCCCGGGCAACGGTTATACGTGGCCCACCTCGAACCACGGTCTTCAGGTGGACCCTGAAGACAACATCTGGATCGGGGGAAACGGCCAGGGTGACTCCCATATCCTGAAATTTAGTCGGGACGGAAACTTTCTGATGCAGGTGGGGGAGCCGGGCCAGGGTGTCGACTCCAGCAGCATGACCCACTTCTCACAGGTGACTAAGATTTCCTTCGACGCGGACGGGAACGAAGCCTTCGTGGGAGACGGGTACGGGAACAAGCGAGTCGTCGTGGTGGACGCCCACACCGGGGAGTTCCTGCGTTTCTGGGGCGCGTACGGCAATGAGCCGGACGATGCGGACATGGGCGCGTACGCTCCTGGTGGAACGCCGGCACAGCAGTTCCGCGGACCGGTCCATTGCGCCGAGCCCACCAACGACGGTCTGGTCTACGTGTGCGACCGGACGGAGGACAGGATTCAGGTCTTCCAACAGGATGGAACCTTCGTCGAGGAGGTCTTAGTTAGGAGCAGGACCCTGTCAGCCGGTTCTACGTGGGAGATCGCTTTCTCACCCGACGCTGAGCAGCGCTTCATGTACATTGCCGATGGTATGAACCGGCAGGTCCACGTGATGGATCGGGCATCCCTCGAGGTGCTCTACAGCTTCGGGGATGGCGGACGCCAGCCTGGGCAGTTCTATGGCGTTCACAGCATCGAGACCGATTCCCAGGGCAACATCTTCACCACAGAGACCTGGGAAGGGAAGCGTCTGCAGAAGTTCATCTACCGCGGAATGGGCCAGGTGGAGCAGGGTTCGGATCAAGCTGAGCCCTGGCCCTCCCAGTAGCTGAGGCGCGAGCGCACCGTTCTAGGTGCCCGTGGTGAGAGCCCCGCTCGAATGCGGCGAGGCTTTCGCCACGGGTGGTCTGCAAATCGCCATCTCCGGGTCCCATCCCGGGCCGTGCCTCCAGGGTGCCCCTGGCGGGTCGGCGTCACCCATCCCCGTCGTCGCCTGATCCGGTCTTCAGATGCGGGGTGCCCGCGAGCGCCGACCTACCGATCAACGGCTGCATCGGCCTCCGAGCGGCCGCGCTCGCGATCCGGTGCAGCGCGATCCCGGCGGCCGTCGCGACGTTCAATGAATCGATGGCCGGCGCGATTGGAATCCGCACGCGCCGGTCGGCGTGTGCCGCGGCGGCCTCACTGAGGCCGGCACCCTCGGTGCCCAGGAGCAGTGCAATCCTGGCTGGCAGGTCGGCGACGAGATCTTCCACATCCTCCGCGTCCGGATCCGGCGTGAGCGCCGCAATCGTGAAGCCCATCTCCCGCAGGCGAGTCAGCCCGTCCGGCCAGTCGCCGATGTCACCGAATGGGACCCGCAGCGTGGCCCCGAGCGAGACCCGAATCGCCTTCCGGTACAACGGGTCACAGCACGTGGGGCTGAGGAGCACGCACTCCGTGCCGAACGCCGCGGCGTTGCGGAAGATGCCACCGACGTTGTCCGGATTCCCGACGTGTTCGAGGACGACGACGAGCCGCGCCGTCGGCAGTTGCGGCAGCCCGCCGTCGTTCACCCGTTCCGAACGCTCACCCACAGCCAGACAACCACGGTGAACCTGAAACCCGACGACCTGCCTAAGGACCTGTGGGGTCCCGACGTAGATCGGCAGGTCGTCCGATCGTCTGTCGAGCAGGTCGCGCAGGCTATCGAGGGCGGCCCCGGTGACGAAAAGGGAGCGCGTCCGCAGGCGAGGATGTGCCAACAGCTCCCGCACCACGAGGCGGCTCTCGGCCACGAAGATGCCCCGATCGCGTAGCAGCACCGGGTCCGGTACCTTCCGGTAGTCGACGAGCCGAGGGTCCTGGGGGTCGTCAACCTGTGCGATGGGCATCATGACTGGCCGCCTGCGCCACGCATGGCGTCGCGGTGAGCAGCGCGTGCTGGGCTGCTCTCTCGTCGTGCGCGGTAGCGGGCGCCGGAGCGCATTGACCGGCAGGTTACGGGCGCGCTCGAAAACGACGTGACTGTACCATCTCACGGCCTGCCCGAGGGGAGTCGGCGCCACAGATTCATGCTCTCGCGAAAGCCGGTCATCCGTGAGCCCTGCCCCGGCACAGGTAAACAGCGGCCGGATTCATGCGTCTATATATAATTGAAGCCGCATCGTCACAGTCACATCGTGCCGCAAGTGGCCTTGGAACCCGGGCAGCCGCCATGCCGCCCTCGTCGGCGGCGGGCACGGGCTGACGCGCCCGGGACCGCAAGTTGTCGGTATAAGACCGGCACCCGCACACGGAAATCGAGGATTCCTGAGCCTCAGGCCTCACAGCGATGGGCTCGCGGACCGAAAGGGAAGGGACAGCGACATGGACAAGCGAACAGCGACTCTCACCATTGGCATCCTTGCGGCATTCATACTCGGACTGTCGCCCGCGGTCGGGTTGGCCCAAGAGCAGTCGATGGGGTTTTTCATCACGAGTGTCGGCGTGGGTGATGGCGCCAACCTGGGTGGTCTGGCGGGAGCCGACCAGCACTGCCAGACTCTGGCGGCAGCCGTCGGTGCGGGTGGGCGGACGTGGCGGGCCTACCTCAGCACGGTCGCCGGCGGAGAACAGTCCCAGGTAAACGCGCGCGACCGTATCGGGGACGGTCCGTGGTACAACGCGGCCGGCACCTTGATTGCCATGAACGTGGCTGATCTACACGGTGACGTGGAGCGCGACCGTAACAATATTAGGGAACCGAACGGGCTCAACGAGAAGGGGGATGTCGTAAACGGGAGGGGCGATGACCCCAACGAGCACGACATCCTCACGGGGTCTAACTCGCACGGCCGGGCGCTTATGGGTTCGGCGCTCAACATGACGTGCGACAACTGGATGAGCAACGACGCGGGCGCCACCATCGTCGGGCATTTCGACCGGGTGGGTGGCGCCAACTCATCCTGGAACGCCGTGCATCCGAGCCGTGGGTGCAGCCAGGAGGCCCTGGTGGGGTCGGGCGGCGCCGGTCTGGTCTACTGCTTCGCGGCCGACTGAATCGGGACGGCAGCTTCTGTCCTGGACCGCCGGTGATGGTCCGCTTCACGCGTGAGGCGAAGCGCGTCCGCTCAACTAGCCCGATTGGGCCGATGAAGGAGTGGACGCAGCGAAGCCGTCACCGGCGGACGCCAGGACGCGAAGGCGCCGGGGGTGCCCTGTCGCCCAGCCGCCTCGAACAGGGCCCTCGAACAGCCCGCGGCTGTCGTGCGCCGACATCCCCTTTGGCTGTCGACCGGTACGTCGCCGATCATTCCCGCGATAGGAACCGAACCACTGCGGCCGTCATCGCGTCGCCGGCGCCGAGCTCGGGATCGTTGTGATCCGCCCCGGCGATGACCATCAAGTCCTTCGGTGCGTGCGCCGCGTCGTAGAGTTGACGACTCTGATCGACCGGCACGATTCGGTCGCGGTCGCCGGCGATGACCAGCACGGGGCAATCGACGTCTCGGATCGTCTCGAGTGAGGCGAATCGGTCGTGCATTAACAGCGTGATCGGCAGCCAGGGGTAGTGAACGCGGCCGACGTCGGCGAGCGACGTGAACGGCGAGCGTAGCACCAAGGCAGTGGGCCGGTGCTCGGCCGCCAGCGCGATCGCGACAGCGGATCCAAGTGACTCGCCGAAGTAGACGAGGCGGGACGTATCGACATCGGCGCGGCCAAGCAGATACGCACGCGCGGCTCGGGCATCGGTCGCGAGGCCGGGCTCGGTCGGCGCGCCGTTGTTCCCTCCGTACCCACGGTAGTCGAACAGCAACACCTGGTATCCGTGGTCCCGCAGCGCCGCCGCCAGCGGCGCCCGGGCGGCGCGATTGGCCGCATTGCCGTTGAAGACGATGACAGTACCCAAGGCCGAGCCGGAGGGGCGCGACACGAACCAACCCGCGAGCATGAGACCGTCCGCGGTTGGGAACCTCACCGTTTCGACGCCGGCGAGCCCGACGTCACCCGGCGACGGTACGTGATCGGAAGGGAAATAGATGAGCGTGCGCTGAAATGCCCAGATGCACAGCAACCCGCCTGCGGCTGCCAGAAGTGCCGTGACCAGGAAGCCCATCGCATGTCTGGCGGGACGGCTGCTCAGACGAGCAGGCAACTTGGCGCCGGCGTCCTGTCGTCGCCGTCCCTCATTCTTGTCACCTCGAGCACCGGTCACCGCTGGTAGCTCGCGGCGAGAGTCCAGCGGTCTCCGAGAGACAGCATTCGCCACGCACTGTCTGCTGTAGGATAGCTGTCGCGGCTCCGGCCCGCCGTCTTGACGCGTGGCCCGCCGAGGAAGGACAGGGCTTCGGTTCTGCGGTGCTCAGATCGATCGGGAGATTTCAGATGACACCTCACGCGGTGAGTGGCGGGCCCCCGAATGGCGGGATGTCCGGACGAGTCGCTGGGATCGCACTGTTGCTGATCTTCGAGGGTGCCCTGTTCGCCCCGGTCTGGGCGGCGGAACGGTCCATTCTCGTGCTCACATCGACTGCGGCCGACACCCGGCTCGACGCGTCGCGTGAGGCCGTCAGATTCTGGAATGACGTTCTCGCGGGGCTCGGAATCGAGACCCGGTTCGCCGAACCCCGGGTGATCGTCGAGTCGCCCGTCACCCGCGCGCTCGAGAACTACGCCCGGGTGATCGCGACCCGTGCCGGACGGTTGCCCGCCGGCGATTTCGAACCGGGCGCGCCTGCCGAGCTGATGGGCCTCGACGCAGACGTCGTCGTGCTCCTGTCCCGTCAGGACATTCTGTCGTTCACGTGGCCGCTGCCGGGGGTCAACCCCCTCCGCCACTTCGTGGTCATCCGCTCGGTGCGGGCTCCTGATCGCGACGATGCCATGGTCTCCCGTCACGTCATCGCCCACGAGCTCGGACACGCGATCGGGCTCGACCACAACGACGACCCGCATGCGCTCATGTGCGGACCATGCCAGCCGCTGACGGCCGTCTCCGACGCCAGCGGGTTCCTGCCCGTGATCGACGTCGACCGCGCACGTCTTATCGAGCTGCTCGACGTTGGATAGACCGGCGCTACGAGGGTCCACCGGGTTGCCGCAGCTCCGTTCCTAGTTCGAATTTACCGTCGCATGTCCGGCCGGTTCGGCGACGCGCGCCGGGCGCGCCTGTCCCTCCGGACAGTTGGTATGTTAGACTATCCGGCCCTGCAGTGGTCAGACAGCCCCCGGTTCCGATGTCGGGGGCGCGCCCGGTGTGACGATCGTGAATTGGGCTCCACGTGCCGAGTTACGCGCTGCCGTCCGGTTACTCGAAGGGCTGCGGCCGCGTGACGCCTGGAGACTCAGTGGGCCCGTCCAACCACCTTCCCGGGGATGGGCGAACGCGGCCAGTAGGTGGTCCTTGAACAATCCTCCGGCTGGCGCGATAATCTACGCTACGACTTGGACCTGTGCTGTTTTGCGGCTGTGCCCGGGCTCGGGGGAGCATCCGGCCCGGTGCTGTTAGCCGCTCCAACGCTCGGAGGCAGAGATGAGAGCAGAAGGGGAATGGCGTCGGCGACCTGCCCGTGTGCTGGGTGTGACCCTCGTTCTGGCCGTGTTGCTGGCGGTTGCGGGTGTGGCCGCACAGGAGCGGGGCAACCCGCCCGGCGAGTGGCGGTTTCAGAGCGGTGATGCCTGGGGCACGCGCTTCTCACCGATCGATCAGATCGACGGCGGCAACTTCGAGGACCTCGAGGTGGCGTGGGTCTGGCGCGGGGACAACTTCAGTCCCCACACCAACTACTCATCCCGGTCTACGCCCAGCTACATCGATGGTGTTCTCTACACCGTGGCCGGCTATCGACGCACCATTGTGGCGATAGATCCTGTTTCCGGCGAGACACTCTGGACCTACCGTGAACCGAACACGACCCGGTGGGAGCAGTCGATGCGCGCGAGTTACGGTAAGGGGGTCGGATACAGCGAGGTCGACGGTCGCCTCGTGATTTACGTCATCACCCCCGCCTTCTTCCTCCACGCCCTGGATGCGAAGACCGGGGAACACCTGGAGGGATTTGGGGACAGGGTGCCGTTGCCAGGTTTTCCCGACACCGGCGTGGTTGACCTGCTGGCCGACCTCGGGCATGAATACGATCCGGACCTCGGGATTCCACCGGAGGTGGGCTACATTACCAGCTCGTCGCCCCCGATCGTCGTCAACGACACGGTCATCGTCGGCAACTCCCACGAGCAGGGGTACAGCCAGACCCGGCTCGAGAACGTGCCGGGCGACATTCTCGGGTATGACGCCCGAACAGGCGAGCACAAGTGGAAGTTCAACGTCATCCCGCAGTCGGAGAGCGAGTTCGGCTTCGACACTTGGCAGAACAATGCCTGGCAGTGGACCGGGGACGTCTCGTCGTGGGCGCCGCTGTCGGCCGACCTTGAGCGGGGCATCGTCTACATTCCCACCAACGCGCCGACGCTCGACTATTACGGGGGGTTCCGCCCTGGGAATAACCTGTTCGGCACGAGCTTGATCGCGCTCGATGTCGAGACAGGGCGACGGATGTGGCATTTCCAGACGGTCCATCATCCGATCTGGAACTACGACCTGCCCAACGTTCCGATCCTGGTAGACGTGACGGTCGACGGCGAGGCGGTGCCGATGGTCATCCAGACGACCAAACAGGGGCTGACGTTCGCGTTCAACCGGGAGACCGGCGAGCCGGTCTGGCCGATTGAGGAGCGCCCGGTGCCGCAGTCGATCGTGCCCGGCGAACAGATGTCGCCGACCCAGCCGTTTCCCACGAAGCCGGCGCCGCTCGAGGAGCTCGGACTGTCTGAGGCGAACGTGATCGACTTCACACCGGAGCTCAAAGAGGAAGCACTGGAGATCATGAGCCAGTACCGGATCGGCGGTCCGTACATGCCGCCGCTGCCTGAGGGGCATACCGAAACCGTGAAAGGGTGGGTAGGCTGCTCGGGCGGGCTCAACATCACCAATCCGGCCTCACTCGACCCGACTACCGGCATTTTGTATCAGCCGTCTGGACCGGGGTGCTCGGGTCGTACGGTACGACCCGGGGTGGACGCGGACGGGCCCGAACACGGATGCACGTCGTCGGAGTCGAGCTGCTGGACCACCGGCACGACGATCTCGGACTGGGTCGCCGGCGGCGCCGGCATCGGGTGGGGCGGTCCTCAGGGCCTGCCAATACACAACGGGCCCTACAGCCGGGTCACGGCGATTGACATGAACACCGGCGAGCATCTCTGGTGGGTCCCGATCGGCGAGGCGTCCGACCAAATGAAGAACCATCCCGCCCTCCAAGGTGTGGACCTGTCGGATGTCGGCGGGAGGGGCCGCCCCATCTCGATGGTCACCGGCAGCATGCTCCTGACGACCCGCGGCTCGAACGGACCGGCGGTGCTCGATGCTCGGAACAAGGCGACCGGTGAGATGCTGGGCACCGTGGATCTGCCGGCGCCTGGGCAGTACGGCATGATGACCTACATGCACGAAGGCGATCAGTACATCGTTGTCCAGATCGCGCAGGGAGGTACGTTCCCGGCCTCGCTGGCGGCGTTGCGGTTGCCCGGGGCCGAGTAATCGAGCTCTGGGTCTTGCACGACGGGTCCGGGGGAGTTTCCCCAGGACCCGGTCCCATGTCCTGCCCCGGACGCCGCACGGCGTTCGGGGTCGCAGCGCCCGAGCGTGTGACGATCTGCGTCTCGGTGATGCTTCACCGGCGTGGTTTGCCTTCCCATCGTGACCGGGCGGCGCCTCCCCTGACTCGGACCCGAGCCCCGGTCGTTGCGGACCGGATTGAGCAGACCGCTCGTCCAGGGACCGCCGGTCTGCTTCCCGGCATGCTCGGCCGTCGGGGTCGGAGTGCCCGGGCGCGCGGCGTCAACTCGCGCGGTGTGGCGTCGGCGGCATCCCCGGCGGTGCGGCGACTGGAGCGGTGAGGATCATGGAGACGGTGGAGCTCGCGGAACTTCTCGGTGACGGCATTGGACCCGAGTTGCGGGAAAGCGTGCACGCCGTGGCGGCCTGTCTGCCGTTCGACGTACGGTTCCGCCCGATCGACCTCTCCCTCGAGAGTCGTCGGGCCTGCGGCCGCGAACTCTACGACGAGGCGGAGGGGTGCCTGCGGACCCTCCAAGTAGCGCTGAAGTACCCGACCGTGACTGAGACCGAGTCGCCGAACGCCGTGCTGCGCCGCCGGCTGGACTTTAGCGTGATCCACCGACCGGTCATCTCCATCGAGGGGATACGCTCGAACTTCAGCGAGGAGGTGTTCCTGCACGTCGTGCGGGTCGCGACCGGGGGCACCTACGAGGACCCGGGGCGTCGGATCGGCCGTGACGCTGCCGTGTCGTTGCGGATCATCGAGCGCCTCCCGTGCGAACAGGCGGCGCGGTTCGCGTTCGAGCTGGCGCGCCGGAAGCAGCTGACGGTGACCTCGTCCTCGAAGCACACCATCCAGCGGATCACCGACGGCTTCTTCGAGGAGGTGGTGCGGGAGGTGGCCAAGGGCTACGCCGACGTGGCGCATCGCGTCGAGCTTTTCGACGCGCTGCTGGCGAAGATCATTCTCAAGCCTAGCGACTTTGGCATAGTCCTGTGCCTGAACGAATACGGCGACTTCCTGTCCGACATGGCATGCGGACTGGTCGGTAGCCTCGGCATCGGGGCCAGCGGTTCCTACAGCTTCGACGCGGCGGGCCAGACACAGGTCGCCATGTTCGACCCGGCCGGTGGCACCGCCCCAGACATCGCCGGACAGGATCGTTGTAACCCGTCGGCGGCGTTGCTCGCGTTCGGTATGCTGCTGGACCAGATCGGCCGCTACGACGTGGGACACGCGTTGCGGCTGTCTCTGCTCGAGTGCATCGCCAACGGTGTCAGCACCGCCGACATCGGAGGTCGCCTCGGAACACGGGCGTATACAGAGGCAGTCGTCAAAGGGTTGGTCGCGAGGCTGGCGGCGTAGCCTGGGTTAAGCCCTGGCCTGGCCGGCCTCACGGCCCTCTGGACGCTGGCCACGATGATGGTGGCGGTCCGTCAGGTGCTCGACTACTCGAGGACGGGACGCGCAGTTGCGGTGTGCCTGGTCGGCTGGCTGTTGGCGATGTTCGAGGTCATCGGTGTGTTCTTCGCGTTGCCCGTCTCGTGACGCGCGCTCGCAGGCCGGCTCGCCGGGAGGCGCCGCCAGAGGCCGGCACGCGAGGGTGTCCAGGCGGCCGCCGAAACCGACTGTGACGGTATTCTGAGCCGGGACGTTCCCGCCCTTGTGCGTATAATCTCATTCGCGAGGGCGATCATGCGCGTGAAACAGCCGGTACCGAGGCAGCGTTTCTCCGCCCCGCGGTGTTCCGCGTCGCAGCATTGAGGGGACACACCGGCGGGTTCCAGCCGTCGACAACCAGTCTTCGGTCTACGAACGGCGGGGTTTCACTCGGGCCTGCGGGTCGCGTGGGGCCCTACTCTGTAGAGAGCAAGGGAGTTCCCTGTGAGCGGTGACGGCAACCTGGCAGTGTTCTGCGACTTCGAGAACGTCGCGCTCGGCGTCCGCGACGCCAATCTCACTACGTTCGACGTCAGGCCGGTCGTCGAGCGGCTTCTGCTGAAAGGCAGCATCCTGGCCAAGAAGGCCTATTGCGACTGGGATCGCTACAAGGACTTCAAGGCGAAGATGCACGAGGCGGCGTTCGAGCTGATCGAAATTCCGCACGCGCGGCAGTCGGGTAAGAACTCAGCCGATATCAGGATGGTCGTCGACGCCCTCGACCTGTGCTACACGAAGGAGCACATCAACACGTTCGTCATCATCTCGGGGGATTCGGATTTCTCGCCGCTCGTCAGCAAGCTCCGCGAGAACGCGAAGTCCGTGATCGGCGTCGGGGTGAAGAACTCGACATCGGACCTACTCATCAACAACTGTGATGAGTTCATATTCTACGACGATCTGGTGGTCGAACGTCCTTCACCGCGCCGGCGTCAGCGTGGCAAAGGACGGGGCAAGAGCGCCATCACGACACGCTCGAAACAGCCGGTCGCGGCGACAAGCTCAGACGACTCGGCCCAGGATGCGATCGAACCGGTCGCGGCGACAAGCTCAGACGACTCGGCCCAGGATGCGATCGAACCGGTCGCGGCGACAAGCTCAGACGACTCGGCCCAGGATGCGATCGAACTGGTGCTGAAGACCGCCGAGGCCATCTATGCCGAACGGGGGGACCGGGCCAAGTTGTGGGGATCGATGATCAAGCAGACGCTGAAACGGCAGCGTCCCGGGTTCAACGAGTCCTCCTACGGATTCGGGTCGTTCAATGACGTGCTTGAGGAGGCGCAGGCCAGGGGGCAATTGGAGCTCGAACTCGACGCGCGGTCGGGCGGCTACGTCATTGCACGGATCACGCGAGACTAGAGTCTCACTATTGATTTACCCTGAACGGGTCACTGGTCAGACCAGTAGCCCGGCGTTCGGTGCTCGGCGAAGGTGCCCGGGTGAGTCACCCGAGCTACCCGACACCCAGGAAGCCGGCGCCCAGATACAGCAGCACCGTACCGGCGGCGGCCGCCAGCGCATAAGGAAGTTGGGTGCGCACGTGGTCGATGTGGTCGCTCCAGGCGGCCATCGACGCGATCAGGGTCGTGTCGCTGATCGGCGAGCAGTGGTCCCCGAATACCCCGCCGCCGAGTACCGCGCTGACCACGAGCGGGAGTGATACTGGCTCCCCCTCCAGATTCATTGTCGCCGCCAGCGGCAGCGCCAGCGGGATCATGATGGCGAAGGTGCCCCAGCTGGTGCCGGTCGCGAACGCCATACCGCCCGAGACCAGGAACACCACGGGAGCCACCAACAGCGGCGTCAGGTACGGTGTCGCTCGCGCCGCAATGAACGGCCCGGTGCCCAGCGCATCGCAGACGGCACCGATCCCGAACGCCAGCACCAGCAGCGTCGCGATCGGGAGCATCGCGCCGGCGCCCCGGAATGCGACGTCAACCAGTTCGGTGCCCGTGACGATGCCCGAGGCGGTCAGGAGCACGGCAAGTCCGGCCAGCCCGGCCAATACGCCACACAGCACCGCCGTGGATCCGGAGGCGTTGTTCAGGTAGTCCACCAGTGTGGGTGCCTCGACGCCCGCCGCACGGACACCGATTGCCCCGGTCACGGCGATTCCGACGAGGACGGTCCCGATCATCAGTGTTAGCGGGACGACGAGGTTGCGCGCCCGTGGCGGTGCCTCGTTCCCGGTCCCCTCGAGTAGCACCGAGTCCGTCACCACCGGCCGGGCGCCGTCGGCGACGAGCTTGCCTTCCTCAGTGGCGCGACGCTCGGCCCGCCGCATCGGACCGACGTCCCACCCGGTCGCCGCCACCACGAAGACGAGCAGCACGGACAGGACTGCATAGAAGTTCAGGGGTATCGCCGCTAGGAAGATCGCGACCGGTCCCCGGTCGCCGAGCGTCCCGAGTGAGGCCTGAGTGGTCAGCAGCCCCAGAATCAGCGCGCCCCAACTGTTGATCGGAATCAGCATGCAGACCGGCGCTGACGTGGCATCGCAGATGTAGGCGAGCTTCTCCCGTGCGATCCGCAGCCGGTCGAAGATCGGCCGGGCGACGGCGCCGACGACAAGACAGGTGATCGTCGACTCGATGAACACCCCGAGTCCCAAGCAGCTCGCCAGTAACTGGGCACCCCGTCGCGTCCCGGACCAGCGCCAGCGACCCGCCCACAGGAGAAACCCGGCGACGCCGCCACCCCGCTGGAGAAGGAGGAGGAATGCGCCCATGAGCAGCGTGAAGACCACGACGCGGGTCTGGCTTGGGTCACTGAAGACGTCGATGAGGCCCTGGATGGTTGCGGTGGTGCCGTCGAACGGGTGGCCGCCCGCGGCGATGACCCAGCCCACCCAGATCCCCGCTAGCAGCGCGGGAACCGCTTGGCGACTCCCAACCGCCAGGCCGATCGCCAGCGCTGGGGGAATTACCGACAGCCAGCCGAACATGTGCGCGTCCATGGCGATGTCTCCGAGCAATCGTACCGCGATTCCGCTACACGACGCGCCGCGCCGGGTTGGGAGCCCATGGTGAGGGGACCGCTGAGTGTCGACCGGCGCTGCCGAGGCTCCTCGAGGTTTCACCACCGACGCCTGGTAGAATGAAGGCCGCCTTGCCTCTGAAAGAGGGGGCAGGAGTCCGATGGTGAAAAATTCGAGTCTTGTCGGTGTCGCGCTCGGTACGCTCCTGGTGGGGATCGCCGTGGCGTCCACGGCGGCCCAGGAGGTGGGGCTGGTGCCGTTCGGCGAATCGGGCGGGCTGGTGGCCGTCCTGCCGTTCGCCAACATCACGGGCAGCGCAGATGACGCCTGGATTGCGGATGGGATCGCCGAGACTGTCATGACCGACCTACAGGAGCGGAGTGGGGTCGAGGTGATCGGGCGCGAGCGTGTGGAGCAGGAGCTGGCCGCGATGGGGACCGACGGGCGGAGTGGGCTTCTCGAGGGCGCCATGTTCGATTTCGGCGGAAGAGTCGGTGCGCGCTGGGTGGTCATCGGTGGTTACCAGCGGCTGGGCGGGCGGATCAGGATCACCGGTCAGCTCGTCACGGTCGCCAATGGCACGGTCGTACGATCAGCGAAGATTGACGGCGAGATCGACGACCTGTTTAACCTGCAGGATCGCGTGTCGGCGCAGCTCGTCGGCGACCCGGCGCCGGGCGACGTCCTGGCGGCGGCGCCGGAGACACTCCCAGCCGGGCTGGTGCCCTCGGCGTCTCGTGTCGGAGCGTCCCTCGCTGCCGCCGGGTCCGTACCGGCGCCGCCGGTTGTTGCCACCGCCAGCGCGCCGGGCTTCGGTGCCATCGAAGGCCCCCCTCCGCCGATTCCACCGGCCGTCATCAACCGCGACGCCGAAGGGCGCGTGACGGTCCGGGCGGTCCGGCTCGAGGAGGGTCTCCAGCTGGACGGGCAGCTCGACGAGGGGGTCTACCGCACCGTCGAGCCGATCACCGGGTTTGTGCAGCTGGAGCCCGAGGCGGGCGCGCCTGCCACCGAGAAGACCGAAGTCTGGGTCATGTTCGACGATATCAACATGTATGTCGGTGGGCGGCTCTACGACTCGGCGCCGCCGAGCGAGTGGGTGGCGAACGAGATGCGCCGCGATACGAACCAGCTGAGGCAGAACGAGACGCTGAGCGTGTTCTTCGACACGTTCTACGATCGGCGTAACGGATTCCACTTCTACACCAACCCGCTCGGTGCACGGGCTGACCAGCAGTTCACCAACGAGGGCAACCCCAACTCCGACTGGAATCCGGTTTGGGATGTGCGGACCGGCCGGTTCGAAGGTGGGTGGACGGTCGAGATGGAGATCCCGTTCAAGTCGCTGCGGTATCGGCCGGGGCCGTTGCAGGTCTGGGGTTTCCAGGTGCGACGCTCGATTCGCCACAAGAACGAGTGGGTGTATCTGACGCGGGTCCCGATCTCCGCCGGTGGTGGCCAGGGATCGAGAGGCATCTTCCGCGTTTCGGCCGCCGCCACACTGGTCGGGGTCGAGGCACCTGACGGCAGCAGAAACATCGAGATCAAGCCCTACACCATCGGCGGGCTGACCACGGACGTCAACGCGGGGATCGAGAACGTGGGGGACGGCGACTTCGGTCTGGACGTCAAGTACGGGCTGACCGCCAACCTTACGGCCGACCTGACCTACAACACCGACTTTGCCCAGGTGGAGGTGGACGAGCAGCAGGTCAACCTGACCCGGTTCAGCCTGTTCTTTCCGGAGAAACGGGAGTTCTTTCTCGAAGGACGCGGGATCTTTAACTTTGGTGGCGGGAGTGGTCGGGGAGGCGGCACCGCGCCGACGCTCTTCTACAGTCGTCGCATCGGACTCGAGCGGGGCACGGTGGTCCCGATCCTGGGCGGCGGGCGGGTGACTGGGAAAATCGGCCGGTTCGACGTCGGGCTGCTGAACATCCAGACGAGGGATTCACTTGATGCCGGGGTCGACGGGACGAATTTCACCGCGCTGCGGATCAAGCGTGACATCCTGCGCCGGGGAAGTGTCGGGGGCATCTTTACGAACCGATCCCTCTCGCAGGCCGGCGACGGGGCGAGTCAGGCGTATGGCGTTGATACCTCGCTCGCGTTCGGTGACAACCTCAGTATGACCTCCTATTTCGCGCGGACGCGAACACCAGGCGCCACGACCCGCGACGCCAGCTATCAGGGGCAGGTGAGCTACGAGGCGGATCTGCACGGAATCTCGGCGAGTCACCTCGTTGTGGAAGACAACTTCATCCCGGAGATGGGGTTTGCGCGGCGGGACAATTTCCGGCACAGCAATGCCTCGGTGCGGTTCAGCCCGCGCCCGTCGATGGATCTGGTGCGCCGCTTCGCCTTCACCGGCGGGTTCGACTACTACGAGACGGCGGATACAGGACTGGTCGAGACGCGCGAGGCGACGGTCGGGTTCGAGACCCAGTTCGAGAACAGCGACGCGTTCAGCATCAACCTGACCGATACCTACGAGTTGCTCGACGAGCGGTTCGAAATATCCGATGGCGTGGTCCTGCTGGCCGGCGGATATGGTTTCATGAGCACCGAGCTGTCGTATGGATTCGGCGCCCAGCGGCGGGTCAGCGGGAACGTTTCGTACACGACCGGGAACTTCTGGACCGGCGACGCCCAGATGATCGGCTACAACCGCGGACGGATCAACGTGCTCGACCAGTTTTCGATCGAGCCGAGCATCTCGTTCTACTGGGTCGACTTGCCCGAGGGTTCGTTCAGTGCCAAGGTGGCGAGCAGCCGGTTTAACTATGCCTTCACCCCGCGGATGTTCCTTGGCGGGCTGGTGCAATACAACTCGAGCAGAGACGTGGTGAGCGCCAACATGCGGCTACGGTGGGAATACAGCCCCGGAAGCGAGCTGTTCGTCGTCTACACCGAAGAGCAGACCACCGACCCGCTCCGGCCCAACCGTTTCTCCGAACTGCGGAACCGCGGCTTCGTCGTCAAGTTGAACCGGCTCCTCCGGTACTAGACGCCCGCAGTCTCACAGCCCCATTTCAGGGGCGGCCTCCATCAGCACTTCCACAGCCGCGGCCACTCGGAGGATGTTCCCGGTCCGAGCGATACTCGATTGCTGGCGGCGGCGGCGGTCAACGGGCTCCTGACCGTGTTACAGGTGGTGGGCGGGTTACTGTCCGGCAGTCTGTCGCTCGTGGCTGACGCGCTGCACAACCTGGGCGACGCCGGGGCCCTGGCGATCGCCTGGGTGGCGCGCCGGATCGGGCGCAAGCCGGCAGACAGGTTCCAGACGTTCGGTTACCGGAGCTTCGAGCTCGTCGGGGCGCTAATCAACGCCACGACCCTTAATGTCGTCGGGCTGTATCTCATGTTCGAGGCGGTGATGCGTGTCGTGGACCCGCCGCCGGTGGCCGGGTGGACCGTCGTGGTCGTCGCCGGCGTGGCGTTCGGGGTCGATGCCGTCACGGCGCTGCTCACCTACTCGCTGGCCCGGGGTAGCCTGAACGTGAAGGCGGCGTTCGTCCACAACGTGACCGACGCGCTGGGGTCGGTCGCGGTGATCGTGGCCGGAATCCTCATCCTCTGGCATCAGCTGTATCTCGCCGATGTCGTTGCGACATTTCTGATCGCCGGCTATGCGCTCTACCACGGGGTGGTCATCACCCGAGCGGCGAGCCAGATACTGACGCTCCGCGTGCCGCTCGACATCCACGTGCCGGCGCTGGCCGACGCGCTCCGGGCCGTGGATGGGATCGTCGACGTCCACCACCTGCATGTCTGGGAGCTAGACGAGTCGCAACGATCGTTCGAGGCCCACATCGTGGTCGAGCGTGAGGACGCGGTACTGGCCGCCCGGGTCAAGCGCCTGGCACGCGTGGTGCTCGCGGGCCACGGCATCGCGCACTCGACGCTCGAGTGCGAGTATGGGGCCGTCAAGGATGGGTGTCGCGAGGGCGAAGACGTGACGCCCCACTGAGATGAGCGCCCTCGACGACGGTATTACATAACTATTACACGGCGACCGTCCCACCAGCGGTAGGCTGTGATCACGTCGCGGCGGCAGGAGTGCTGCCCGCATGCTACCAAGAGGGACACGCCGTGAGCACGAGCGAGTTCGATTTCGGCAGCCGGGACAAGATCAGCCGGGTCACGACGACCGCCCTCGTCAGCTTTCACGTCCTGGCGGTGGTCGCGCTGTTCTACACCACGTGGCAGGCGGTGCTCGTCGCAGCGGTGCTCCATTGGGTGTGTATCGGCTGGGGGATTGGGATGGGCTACCACCGGCTTCATACCCACCGGTCCTACGCGGTGCCCAAGCCACTCGAGTACTTCTTCGCAATCTGCGGCGCGCTGACACTGCAGGGCGGGCCGATCTTCTGGACCGCGATCCACCGCATCCATCATCAGCACTCCGACAAGGACGGTGATCCCCATACGCCGCGTGACGGCAAATGGTGGGCGCACATTCTCTGGACCATCTTCGGCGAGGAGCTGAATGCGAACACCGAGGTTATGGGCAAGTACGCGCCCGACCTAATGAAGGACCGTTTCTACCGTGTGCTGACCAGATGGCACTGGGTGCCGCTTGTGCTACTGGGGTTGGGGTTACTGGCCATCGGCGGGCTACCCTGGCTGCTCTGGGGGGTGTTTCTCCGGGTCGTCGTCGGGCTGCACTGCACGTGGCTGGTGAACTCGGCGACCCATCTCTGGGGGAAGCGCCGGTTCCACACCGCGGACGACTCGAAGAATTCCTGGTGGGTTGCGTTGCTGACCTTTGGCGAGGGCTGGCACAACAACCACCACGCCTACCCGACCTCCGCGCGTCACGGACTTGTCTGGCGGGAGCTGGATCTGTCATGGATCCAGATCCGGCTGCTGGGCAGGTTGGGGCTGGCCTGGGACATCTACGTGCCGACGTCCGACCAAATCGCCGAGAAGACGCTGCCGGTCGAGCGCGCCGCCTGACCGGGTCTGTCCGGGCCAGGGCCGGGTCCCGCCGAAGGCCGATCGCTCGTCCGTCACGAGTCCCCGCTGTGTTCCCGCGTCGCCCCGCGTCTGGGCTTGCTCACCGTATATCCCTGGGACGAGACACCACCAAGGCGCTATCCTTAAAGGGGCGCTCATGAAGGAGTGCTCCCGCCCTGTCCCCAGAGGGAGAGGGCGCTACTGGAGCGCCAGACTGCCTGGTTTACGTCCATGGATCGCACGGGCGGCACCCGTAAACGCTCGGTCGTTCTGGTCGCGCTGCTGGGCGGCGGACTCATCGCCGTTGCGGTGGCGCTGAACGTCAGCTTCATCGTCGTCAACTGGCGGACTGGACTGCTGTTGCTCGTCGGTGTCGCCAGCTTCGCGATTCTTATCGGCGGTCTGGTGCTCAACACCGCGTTTCTCATCCGCGAGATCCGAAAAAGTGAGCAGCACGACGCCTTTATCCACGCGGTGACCCACGAGCTGAAGACGCCGCTGGCCTGCATCAAGCTCTATCTGCAGACACTCCAGCACCGTGACCTCACCGCCGACAAGCGACACGAGCTCATCGACACCATGCTGGACGACTCGGAGCGGTTGCAGGTGACGATCGACCAGATACTGCTGGCCGGCAAGACCGGTGACGCCCGCCGGGTCGATAATTCGATAGACGTGGACGTGTCTGACATCGTGGGGGAGTGCGTCACGCTGGCTGGCAAACGCCATCACCTGGTGAAGGGGGAAGTCCGGCTTGTCGCCCAGGTGCCGCACGGCACGTTCGTTGTCAAGGGGGATCGGGACGAGCTGGTGGCGGCGGTGACGAACCTGGTCGACAACGCCATCAAGTATTCCGGCGAGCGGGTCAAGGTGGGCGTGGAGGTCGTGCGAATGGGCGCCCGCCGCGTGGCGATCAGCGTCCACGATCAGGGCATCGGCATCACCGGCCAGGAGCTGAAGCGTGTGTTTCGACGATTCTACCGGTTGCCCGCGGCGCTCCAGTCGCGTGTTCGCGGCACGGGGTTGGGGCTGTCGATCGTGCGGGCCGTGGCGCGCCGGCACGGCGGGCGTGCCTATGCCGAGAGCCGCGGATCCGGACAGGGCAGCACCTTCACGCTCGAGTTGCCGCTGAAGTCATCATGAGCCGCGTTCTCATCGTCGAAGACGAGGAGCACCTCGCCGCCGGCCTGAAGCTCAATCTCGAAGCCGAGGGGTTCGTCGCAGAAATCGAGGAGAACGGGGCGGTTGCGCTGGAGCGGCTGACCGGCGGATCGAGCGGGTTTGACGTCGTGCTGCTGGACGTCATGTTACCCGGGCTCGACGGTTTCGAGGTGGTGCGCCGGTTACGCGAAGCGGGCACGTACGTGCCGGTCCTGCTACTAACGGCCCGCTCGCACACCGACGACGTGATACGCGGGTTCGAAGCTGGCGCGGATGACTATCTGTCCAAGCCGTTCGACCTGCCCGTCTTGCTGGTGCGGCTCCGGGGGCTGTTGCGTCGCAAGGTCTGGCTTCACGGTAGCGACGATGCGGGACAGGCCGAGGAGCCGGACGAATTTCGGTTCGCGGGCAAGTGCATCGATTTCAGGGAACAACGCCTGCGCTGGGACGGCATGGACCAGCCGTTGACGCTGATGGAGGCGACTCTGTTGCGCTATCTGGTTCGTCACGCAGGGCGCACCGTCTCTCGCAAGTCGCTACTCGAGGAGGTTTGGGGGGTGCGGGAGGACACTGACACCCGCACGGTCGACAACTTCATCGCCCGGCTACGCCGCTATATTGAGGCGGACCCGTCACACCCACGGCACCTGCAGACCGTGCGGGGTGTCGGCTACCGGCTCGTCGTCGCGCCGGCCGACGACTGAGTCGGCGAGTGATCGTGGCGGTCTGATTCCAACCTTGGGGGAGGCCACATCAGGTCAGTGGGCGCGCGAGGCCGTCCTGGTGCCTGTGGTAAGACACAGCATGCGCAAAGAAACGTGGGTGAAGCTGGGGGTGGGGGCGACCGTGGTCGTCGTGCTGCCGTGGCTGTTTCTGAAGACGGTCCAGGACACGATCGCCGAGCCATACGAGGTCGACGACGCCACGTTGACCGGGTGGGCTCTGGTGCTGGCCGACCCGGCGCGGCCGGGCCTCGCGGCGCTCGGGTTGCGGCCCCCGCGCTCGCTGGTTCCCGCGCTGTTCGACCAGTTGTTCAACCGCACGATGGAATCGATGACCTCGCCGGGCGAGGTCGTCCTGCCGATCGTGCTGCAGAGCGAGGTTCAGACCGCTCTGGGTGGGGTGGTGTCGCCTGGCCAGATGCTTCAGACGGCCCGGGAGGCGGGACTCGAACTGGCGAGACTCGACCCGGTCTGCATGGGCGTCAAGCGACAGCCGGTCGCCGGTCGATCGCGGCAGCTCTACTTCGTGCTGTTCGACGCGCCCGCGGTCGCGGCGTTCCGGCGGCAGCTTGGCCGCCTCGCCGCCGAGCATGGGGGACCGAGCGCTTTCGGGGCCACGGCGTTCGATCTGGTCCTCCCGATCGCCGGCTCGGACGCCAGGTTCGCGAGCTGGTGGCCGATGACGGTCGAACGGGGCGCGGATTGTCAGGCCCCGTTGATCTAGCCCATGCGCTCGGTGGTGTTGAGTGCTACGGCCCGTCGACGATGGCGTCGTAGACGAGCGTCTTGAACTCCTCACGAAACCGCGCGGGTCTAAGCGTCATGAGGTGTTCTATTCGTGCGGCCATCGTAGCGCACTGTCACCCTGCGCGCACGCCCGAGCGACGCCGGCGCGCGACGTCCTATAATGGACAGATGTCAAAACGTGGAATGTGGCGGAGCGCGATCCGCTGGATACGGCACAAGGGTATCGCGACGGTGTCGATGGTGGGGTTGCTGGTGGCACCCCACGTGGTGGCGGCACAGGACTGGCCGCAGTGGCGTGGACCGCACCGGGACGGGTCCGTGGACGGGTTCGAGGTCCCGGGCTCGTGGCCGGCACGCTTGACCGAGCAGTGGAAGGTGGAAGTGGGGCTGGGGTACGCCACACCGGTTCTGGTCGGCGCCCGGATCTATATGTTTGCCAGGCAGGGCGACGACGAGGTGATGCTGGCGCTGGATGCCGGGTCCGGGGAGACCCTCTGGCGCACCAGCTATCCCGCACCGTTTCAGATGAACTCGGCAGCCGCACGCCACGGGGCCGGGCCAAAGTCCACGCCGACCTACGCCGACGGCCGGCTATTCACGCTGGGGATGAGCGGCATCGTCACGGCGTTCGACGCCGGGACCGGCCGGCAGCTCTGGCAGAGGCCGGGCGGGCCGGTGCAGCCGATGTTCCACACCGGGATGTCACCGCTCGTGGATGGCGACCTGATGATTCTGCATGTCGGCGGGCACGACGACGGCGCGTTGACTGGCTTCGATGTCGCGACCGGTGATATCCGGTGGAGCTGGAACGGCGACGGGCCGGCCTACGGGTCCCCGATCGTGGTCGAGCTCGCCGGGACCCGTCAGGTCTTGACGTTCACCCAGGCGAACTTCGTGGGGGTCTCGGCGGAGACTGGTGAGCTGTTGTGGCGACGTCCCTACACGACGCCGTCGAACACGACGTCGCAGACGCCGCATGTCTATCAGAATGATGTAATCGAAGCCGGACGTGGCAACGGCATCACCCGATTTCGCGTCGTGCGCGAGAGCGGCGCCTGGACGACTGAGAACGTGTGGCACACCGATGCCGCGTCGCTGCACATGGCGAACGGGGTGGTTGTCGACGGGGTGCTGTTCGGGTTATCGCATCTGAACAGCGGCCAGTATTTCGGGCTGGATCTCGACACCGGCGAGGTGTTGTGGACTAGCGCGCCGCGTCAGGCCGAGAACGCGGCGATAGTGCACGCCGGTCAGACGATCTTCTCGCTGGAGGAAGACGCCGAGCTCGTCGTGGTGACCAGCAGCCGAACCGGTTTCGAGCCCGTGCAGCGGTACGAGGTGGCGACCAGCGCCACTTGGGCCCAGCCGACACTGGCAGGCAACCGGGTGTTCGTCAAGGATGTGGACTCGCTGACCCTCTGGACGGTCGAGTGAGTCAGGTAGGATAGGGGCCCCACCGGCACGGCCACCAGATGTTGTGGGATGTCGGAAGAGCGATGAAGAGGGACTGCCATGTCATTGAGAATCAACAACACCGCACCGGACTTCACGGCCGAATCGACCCAGGGCACCATCAACTTTCATGACTGGATCGGTGATGGGTGGGCCATTCTCTGCTCGCATCCGAAGGATTTCACGCCGGTTTGTACCACCGAGCTGGGCTACATGGCGGGGTTGCAGCCCGAGTTCGAGAAGCGAAACTGCAAGATCCTCGGGATCAGCGTCGACGGCGTGAGCAACCACGAGGCCTGGTCCAAGGATATCGAGGCGTCGCAGGGGCATGCGGTGAACTACCCGCTGATCGGCGACCCCGCGCTGAAGGTTGTCAAGCAATACGACATGCTGCCGGCCGACGCCGGGGACACCAGTGAAGGCCGCACGCCGGCCGACAACGCGACGGCACGGTCGGTCTTCGTTATCGGGCCGGACAAGAAGATCAAGGCGACGATCACGTATCCAATGAGCACCGGTCGGAACTTCGACGAGGTGCTGCGGTTGCTGGATTCCTGCCAGCTGACCGCCGCCAAGAAGGTGGCAACCCCGGTCAACTGGAAGCAGGGTGATGACGTCATCATCCTCCCGTCGGTGTCAGATGAGGACGCGAAGGCGACCTATCCGGGTGGTTGGCAACAGCCGTTGCCCTACATCCGGGTCGTCCCGCAGCCGAAGTAGAGTCCCCGCCGCGCTGCATCTTGCCGGAACGGCCGCGGCGTCGCGTGTCCCGACGGCAGGATGTCGAGATTCCTGAGCCGTCGCACAAGGGAACTGCATGCCATCTTTCGATGTCGTCTCCGAAGTCAACATGCAGGAAGTCGCCAACGCGGTGAACCAGGCGACCCGTGAGGTCGAGACCCGATTCGACTTCAAGGGCACGAACGCGACGTTCAACCTCGACGACGCCAGCGTGACGATGCACGCGCCTGACAAGTTCCAGCTGGGCCAGATGTACGACATCCTCACGGCGAAGCTGGCGGGGCGCAAGGTGAACGTTGGTTGCCTGGAGCGTGAGCCGCCGCAGGAAAACGTCAGCGATGCCAGGCAGGTCGTGAAGGTGCGCCAGGGCATCGAGATGGACCTGGCGCGAGAGCTCGTCAAGATGGTCAAGCAGGCCAAGCTCAAGGCCCAGGTGGCGGTTCAGGGACAACAGCTGCGTGTGTCCGGCAAGAAGCGGGACGTGCTGCAAGACGTGATCGCCCTGCTCAAGGCAGCCAAGGTCGATCTGCCGCTGCAATTCAGGAACTATCGCGACTGAGGCTTCCGCTTCGACCCGCCTTGAGACCGCCGACTACGTGTTGACAAGCCTGTCGGTAGCGGCTGGCCCGCTGCCCAGCCGGGGACGATAGCCGCTCGGGTCCACCGGCGCGGCGTGTCCAGGGGGGTGTGAGGGGCAAACTGGCACGGTGTGCTGGTCTTCCGGCGGTTGATTGCGCTAAGCTATGCCCCTTGAAGACGAACAGACATAGGCCTGGGGCGGATACTGGGGGAGTGCCCGCGCCAGGGTGGACGCGGAGGAGGAGTAATGCAGAAGCTTAGAGGATGTCGTCGGCTCGCGTTGGCGGTGCTCTGTCTCGGGCTGATCGCGGTCGTTGGGTTGGGGCAGGCGATGCTCGATCGGACGGAGGCTGCGCAGGGGAATATGGTTTTCGGTCCGATCTTCGAAGTCGATCCCCTCTGGCCCAAGCCGTTGCCCAACCACTGGCTCCTAGGGTCGACCATCGGCGTCGACGCCGATGCCAGAGACCACATCTGGATCATCCACCGGGCCTCCTCGCTCGCGGCCGGCGAGACGCCGGCGGCGCAAGATCCACCGAACGCCGACGAATGCTGTTTCGGGGCGCCGCCCGTTCTCGAGTTCGACCCGGCGGGCACGCTGGTCGGCTATTGGGGCGGTCCCGGTGAAGGGTATGATTGGCCCGAGTCGAATCACGGTGTCACCGTGGACCACATGGACAACGTGTGGGTCGGCGGCAACGGTGGGCCAGACGCCCACATCCTGAAGTTCACCAGGGCCGGGCGCTTCCTGATGCAGTCCGGGACAGCGGGTGCCAGCACTGGCAGCAACGACCCCGCGAACTTCAGCCGGGTGGCCAAGATTTTCGTCGACGCTCGTGCAAACGAGGCCTATATCTCCGACGGCTACGGCAACAAGCGCGTGGTGGTGGTCGATGCGGACACCGGTGAGTTCAAGCGGTTCTGGGGTGCGTACGGCAACACACCGGACGACGCCGACCTCGGGCGCTATGTCCCGAGCGCCGAACCGGCGCAGCAGTTCCGCGGCCCGGTGCACTGCGCCGAGCTGTCACACGACGGGATGCTGTATGTCTGCGACCGGACGAGCGACCGGATCCAGGTATTTCAGGCCGATGGCACCTTCGTGAAGGAAATGTTCATCGAGAAGAACACGCTGGGCGCCGGGTCCACGTGGGACATCGACTTCTCGCGAGACGCGTCGCAGAAGTACATCTATGTGGCCGACGGCGTGAACCAGAGGATCCACATCGTCGACCGTGCGTCCATGACGGTGTTGTCGAGTTTTGGCGACGGGGGACGGCAGCCGGGCCAGTTCTTCGGTGCGCACAGTATTACGACCGATTCACTCGGTAACATCTTCGTGACGGAGACGTTCGAAGGCAAGCGGGTGCAGAAGTTCACCTACATGGGTGAAGGCCCGATCCGGGCGCAACAGGGCGTGGTCCGAGCCGGGAGTTAGGCAACCATCCGGCCGACGTCGTGAGTCTTTCTGAGCGCGACGACGGTCAGGGCCGGTAGCGTCATCGCGCCGCCCGTTTTACATCGGCCGGCCTTGAGCGATCTCGGGGCCGGCCGTTTTTTCGTGTGTCGAGGCTGGGTGGACAGGGTCCGGGCTGTTCGTGCATCCCACGCCGTGACTTACGGTCGGCTCGTCCGGAACCAACCGGTCGCTGACCGATGCCACCGTCGGGTCGTTCGCCAAGCCCTTCTCGTGGCGTAGCCGATCTTTCCGTATTTGGTTCGCAGCCCCTGACGTTCGGCGCGCCGCCGGGAGGTGCGTTGCAGCACTGGTGGCGCAAGCCAGGTGTGCGCCAAGGTCGCACGGCGCCTGGTCTGGTCACCAGGACCGGCCGTGGCAGGGGGGGCGGAGTGGCCGGAGCGTTATAATCAACGATAGGCGACATGCGGGCGTCACTGAACCCGTTGGGGCAGCCCAGCCGCCGGTCCGGGTCGTGGCCACCGTCGACTAGCGCTCGAGGAGACGACATGCGAACGAGGATAAGGATCGGGTTGGTGGCAGCGGCTGCACTCGTGGTGGCGTCCTGCGCGGACGAGGTGCCAACGGGGCCACCTTTCCGGACGGAGACGACCGTCCGGATGCTCATGGCGAACATGGTGGATCCGGCGGCCGACCTCGTGTGGGATGCGGTGGGGACAATCATCGACTATGACGGGGAGGATCACTGGGAGCCGGAGACCGAAGAGGACTGGTTGTCTGTCCGCTACGGCGCCATGTCCCTGGTCGAAGCAGGCAACCTGCTGATGATGGACACCCGCGCTCGAGATGAAGAGCAGTGGATTCTTCTGACTGAAGGAATGATGGACGCTGGCGCGCTGGCGTTCGAGGCAGCCGTGGCCCAGGATGCGGACCAGTTGTTTGCGCTGGGCGAGACCGTCTATAACTCGTGCAACAACTGCCACATGCTGTACTGGGTCGGCGATATCGACCGCGGCCGAGCCACGGAGGCGTCGCCGGACGGGCCAGCGCCCTAGTTACTGCTTTGTTAGATCCGTAGTTGGGCCGACCGCGGCGCCTCGGCCGTGGACGACCGGTATGCTCGCTCATCGTGCCCCGCCATGGCCGGACGCCGCACCGTGCCTGATTCCAGTGTGCGCTGGCGCCGCGTCCTCATCTACACACATCGCTGGCTCGGAATCACCTGCAGTTTGCTGTTCGTGGGCTGGTTCGTGTCCGGCATCGTCATGATGTACGCCGGTATGCCGGTCCTGAGCACCGAGGAGCGGCTGACGCGGTTGGCCACGCTCGACCTGTCTCTAGCGCGTGTCGATGTGGGCTCGGCGGCCGCCCGGCTAGGCGTATCGCCCGAGCGGATCCTGATCGGGATGCTGGGTAATCGGCCGGTCTATCGGTTCACCGGGGCGGAAGGCTGGACCACGGTCTATGCCGATACGGGCGACGTGCTCGACGCGCTCGACGCCGGAGAGACCCTGTCGATCGTTCGTCGCTTCGCGCCTGAGCACGCGGGCACCGTGCGCTACGATGCCCGGCTGACCGAGCCTGACCAGTGGACTCTGCAGAGCCGTGCCTTCTTGCCGCTCCATCGCGTCGTCATTGGCGACGCTGCTGAGACTGTGCTCTATGTGTCCGACCGCACCGGTGAGCCGGTCATGCAAACCACCCGCGACAGCCGGCGCTGGGCGTATCTTGGTGCCGTGGCGCATTGGTTGTATTTTACCCCCCTCCGGTCCCGCGCGGCGCTCTGGACCGACGTCGTGATCTGGCTGTCGATGTTGGGATGTGTCCTGTGTCTCTCCGGCCTAGTGTGGGGGCTGTGGCGGGTGGGTTTCCGGAAGCGCTACCGGCTGCGCGCCGGCCCGTCGTACTCGCCCTACGCCGGTCTGATGCGATGGCACCACTACGCGGGGCTGGTGTTCGGCCTGGTCACCTGTACCTGGGTCTTCAGCGGCTTGCTCTCAATGGATCCCTGGATCTGGCACCCCGGCACCGAACCTACGCGCATCCAGCGCCAGGTGGTGACGGGTGGACCGCTTCGGCTTGGGCTGTTGACGGTGGAGCAGCTTCGCGCCGGCGTTCGGGCTATCGTCCCGTCGTTCGTTCCCAAGGAGCTGGAGGTCGTGCAGTTACTCGGCGAGCCGCATTTGCTCGCAGTTAACGCCCGGGACCCGGTGGTCGACGACGTCCGAGTCTCGCTACCGAATACGCTGACCGGCGAATGGACGCACCCCTTGGAGCAGCGTCTGGTGTCGGTCGAGCACTTGATGCGGGGCGCGTTCAGCCGATTCGAGGCTAAGCGGTTTGCTGCACTGCCGGTGGCGGTCATGCCGGGCGCCGACATCATCGACGCGACCTGGCTCCGAACAGATGACGCCTATTACTACGACCGCAGCCGGTTGCGTCGGCTGCCAGTGTTCAGGGTCAAGTACAACGATCCTGTGCGGACCTGGCTCTACTTCGACCCGTTCCGCGGGACGATCGCACGGAAGGAGGAGCGACTGACACGGCTCAACCGCTGGCTGTACCATGGACTACACAGCCTTGATTTCCCCTTCCTGTACTCTCGGCGGCCGTTTTGGGACATCGTCGTCATCCTGCTCAGCCTCGGCGGCATTGCCATCAGTGTGACGCCCATCGCCCAGGCCTGGCGCCGGCTGCGTGGTCACGCCAGGCGCCGCAGCCGTGTTTTCGGAGTCTTCTTGACCTGATGCATGCCGCGAGGTACACTCCGCGCCACCTGCTGAACGGGTGCCCCGGCGTGTCCGGTTGCGGGCCCTCTGGGCGTCCACCAGAGTGCTGTCCGCCGGCGATGCCGCTGTGGACAGGTGGTCGGCCGCACCGCCTTCCGCTATCGGGCTCGACCGGTGTATCGATTCTGATCCGGTCCATCGTATGGAGGTCGACATGCGAAAGCTCGGCGTGCTCTCAATATTGCTACTGATGACAACCGTGACCACGGCGCAGGGCCCGGCCCCTGAACCGGTCGGCAGCCTGGCCGAGGTCATGCGGTCCATTCTGTTCCCGAACTCGAACATCCTCTTCGACGTCCAGTCGCGGGATCCCGATGCTCCGCCGGAGACGACCGCCGCCGACGGCACGGTGACGGCCACCTTCTCCAGCATTTACACCGGGTGGCCGCTCGTGGAGAGCGCCGCTGTCGCGCTCGCCGAGTCCGCTCAGCTAATCGTCATGCCGGGACGGATGTGCGAGAACGGCCTGCCCGTGCCTGTGGGCGATGACGAGTTCCAGCAGTACGCGCGTGAGTTGGTGGAGGCCGGCAAGAAGGCCTACGCCGCGGCCGAGACCAGAAATCTGGAGGCCATGATCGAGGTTACCAATGACGTGGCGGGGGCCTGCGAGAACTGCCACTTTGTTTATCGCCGGTTTGAGGACCGGTGCACCCAGTGACCGTGAACGCCCGGCCGGCCTGAGGAGTGAGCATGCTCCGCAGCCTATTCGAGTGGGTCGACGCGATGCCGAACAGCATCGCCATGAGGGAGTCGCTGAACGGCTACCCGATCGCGCTGACGCTGCATGTCGTCAGCATGGGTCTGGTGGCCGGGATCATCGTCTACTGGGACCTGCGTCTGGCCGGAATGGCACTCAAGCGCGTGCCGGTGTCGAAGATCCAGACCCGGTTGTTCCCCTGGGCGTTCCTCGGTCTGGTGATCAGTATAGGCAGTGGTCTGTTCATGGTCTACAGCCAGCCGATGCGCTACTATCCTAACTTCTACTTCTGGATAAAGAACGCGCTGCTGCTGTTCGCGGCCGTGAACGCGCTCTATTTTCACCTCACCATCTACAAGACGGTGGAAGAGTGGGAGCACGACCCCGTGACGCCGCTCGCGGCCAGGATGGCGGGTGTGGCGTCGCTGGCGTTATGGGCCGGGATCATCGCCACGGGTCGCCTGATCGCTTATAGCGGGCTCGTCCCGGACTGGTGGATCGGATTGGGGCTAGGGTAGCGTATATGTCGCTGTTGCCGTTCTTCGAGTGGATGCAGGGGTTGCGGTTCAGCGCCTACTTTCTGGAGACCGTGTGGCCCACCCCGATCGTGCAGTGTATTCACCTGGTTGCCGTGGCGACGTTCGCGGGTGCCCTGCTGGTTGTCGATCTGCGACTGCTGGGGAAGGGGCTCACGGAGACGCCGCTCGCGCAGGTGGCGAGTGATGCCGAACCCTGGCTTATCGGCAGTTTCGTCGTGCTGGCGCTCACCGGCATCCCGCAGCTTGGATCGACGGCGCTGAAGCAGTACTACAGTCCTTTCTTCTGGTTGAAGATGGAGACGTTGCTCGTGGGCGTCATACTAACGCTGACGATTCGTCGTAAGATCTCGTCGAAGGAGGAAAGCCAGTTGGGGCCGGTCTGGCCAAAGGTGGTGGCACTCACCTCGATCGCGCTCTGGACCAGCGTGACGATCGGCGCGCGATTGATTGGGCTACTCTCGTAGGGGAAGCGCGTGACCAGTTGGGTCCGTGGACAACAGTTCGCGCCTTGGTTACGCCAGTCAGGATACGCACGGGGTGTGAGGGAGACGGAGCAAATGCGAAATCGGCTCAGAACTACAGTGATCGCCGGTGTGACGGCCGTCGTTATGGCGGTCTTCTTGTCGCTCGCCTCGGAGCCGGTCGCCGGACAGGGGCAGGGGTATCAGGCGCCACGAACTGCGGATGGCAGACCGGACTTGAACGGAATTTGGCAGGCGATGGGGAGTGCTCACTGGGACATCGAGCCCCACGCGGCCAAATTTGGACCTGTCGTCGAGACGGCAGCGGCGGGCGCGATACCAGCGGGGTTGGGGGTCGTTGAGGGCGGGGAGCTTCCATACCGACCTGAAGCGCGGGCGCTGCAGCAGGAGAACCTGGAGTACTGGCTGGAACGCGACCCGGCGGTGAAGTGCTATATGCCGGGTGTGCCCCGCGCGACCTACATGCCCTTCCCGTTCCAGCTGGTTCAGACACCCGAGCACGTGCTCCTCGCGTACGAATTCGCCAGCGCCAGCCGGATCGTCTACATGGACCGGGCGGACTGGGAGGCCCCCGTCGATTCCTGGATGGGGCACAACCTCGGTCACTGGGAGGGGGATACGCTGGTCATCGACGTGACCGCGCAGATGCCAGATACGTGGTTTGACGCCGCCGGCAACCACCACAGCTCCCAAATGAGCGTCCAGGAGCGTTACACGGCGTTGAGCGAGAACCACCTGATGTACGAGGCGACGATCACCGACCCGGAGACCTTTACGGAGCCGTTTACGATCCGGATGCCGCTCTACCGACGGATCGAAGAGAACATGCAGCTGCTCGAGTTCAAGTGCGTGGAGTTCGCCGAGGAGCTGATGTATGGGCACCTCCGTAAGGTGCCCGACCTGACCCCCTCGTACCGGGCCAGCGGCCACGGGTCCAGTCGTGAGGTCGTGCCGGAGCCGCCGACGACGCCGCAATGACCATCAGGCACGTGCCCGCACTCTGTTGGCGCGCGGTCGCTGTGCTGTTAACCTCGGTGGTACTCGCTGGGTGACGGGAGCACGGCAGGGCGTACCCGATGGACGGGCGCTCGCTTCCTCACCGGTAGATGGGCTGGGGTCGGTGTCGCGGTCGCCGATCGGGTTGACGAACCTTGGCAAAAAGGTTGATAATGTCGCGGAGCCGTTCACGCGTGTAGAGGAGGCGAACACCGATGCGAAGAACAATAGCTGTCGTCCTGGCCACTGCGGTCGTGGCGCTGGGCACCGTGCCGGTGGCCGCGCATCACGCATTCTCGGCTGAATTTGATGCCAACCGGCCGCTCCATGTCGAGGGTGTCGTGACCAGGATGGAGTGGATTAACCCGCACTCGTGGATACACCTCGACGTGACCAACGAGGATGGGAGCGTGACCAGCTGGATGTTCGAAGGCGGCACCCCCAACACACTGCTGCGGCGCGGCTTCACGAAGAACTCGCTGCTGCCGGGTATGGAGATCATCGTCGACGGGTATCAGGCGAAGGATGGAACGAACAAGGGCAACGGCCGTGACTTGACTTTCAGGGATGGCCGGAAGCTGTTCATGGGGTCGTCCGGCACCGGCGCGCCATCTGACGGCCGGGATCCGACCGAGCCGGCGCCGTAGTTAGGCGCGCCGCTTGACGATGTGCTTGGGGGGCTCTGGGTGCGGTCGCATCCAGGGCCCTTTTCTGTGCCGACCAACGAGACTTTCCCGCCGCCCCTGGTCTTTCAACCTTCTTCGATGCTTCAGGCGCGGATCCTACGTTGGACGCCCCAGTTCGCGAGGGGCGAACCTGTCGTTGCCGTGGATTTCGGACAGGTGCTGAGCGCTCGGTACATCGTGTTGGGCGCGATGCAGACGCCGCCGCGCGCCAGGTCGTGGCGTATTATCATCCGCTGAGTCGTTGCTAGACGGGGGAGGGGGCCATGTCAACGCGCGGACGGGTGGTTGTCATGGTCCTCGTGCTCGGGCTGCCGGCGATCTGCGTTGCTCAGCCGGCGGACGTCGAATCGGATGCGGCGGTCACACAGTCGTCGGTGATCGAAGGTGTCGAGGCGATCGGCGAGCCGTACGGTCGCACACGCTGGCATGTGGAGCTGACCGGTGGGTTCTTTCTCGAGGCCTGGGATCTGAACCAGTTCCGGGATCAGCTGCTCGGCGGCACGATCGGGTTCAGCCGTCGTGTGGCGCCGCACTGGACGATCGGTGTCGAGACGAGTCTGCTTCGCGTGAGCCGTCAGCCGGTTGGCGGCCTGTTGCTGCCGGCAGTGTCGGTCGTGCTGCGGCGGACCGTGTTCCAGGTCGGCGACACCGTGGTGTTCCTCGAGAGCGGTGGCGGTGCGTCGTACGCCTCCGACGAGGTCCCAGATAGCGGAACCCGCTTCAACCTAGTGGCACAGACCGGCGTCGGCCTCACGCGGGCGATGAGTCCCCGGATCGACGTAGTTGGGGGGCTGCGCTGGCTCCACGTGTCGAACAACAGTCTCAACGGGAAAGCCCGCAATCCTGATATCCAGGCGCTGGGTCTTTACTTCGGCTGGCGTGTGAAGTAGATCCCCACTGGCGAAGCTGGGACTCTGGTTGGTGAGCTGCACGGTCGGCTGTGGCGATCTCCCGGTCGGGACCGGCCATTCCAGACACTGTCTCCCCAAGTGCTTCTGTTCGCGGCTCCCTGCCCGTGGAACCGATCCCCGAGGCTCGCGTAGAATGGATCGTCGCCGATCTTGAGAGGTCGTCGCAGGACACGAGCCATGTTCCGCGCTGCCGCGCACCTGACGCTGTTGCTTGCTCCGGTTGTTCTCACCATCACGGTGATCGCCGCCGTGTCGGTCCAGCAGCGGCGCCGCCAGGATACCGATGACGTCTTCCAGTCTGGGATCGAGCTCGTCCAGATGGCGGTCACCGTAGTCGACGAGGAAGGGCGTCTGGTCGGGAACCTGCGGCGCGAGGATTTCGAGGTGTTCGAAGACGGTGACCGGCAGACACTGACCCACTTCACTCGCGATCGCATCCCGCTCAGCCTCGGGGTGGTGCTCGACGTCAGCCAGAGCATGTACGGGCAGCGCATTGATGACGCGCGGCTCGCGCTCGACCGCTTTCTGGCCGATCTCCTGGACCCGGAGGACGAGGTCTTTGTCATTGTCTTCAACCACACGCCCCGCGTGGAGGTGCCCTGGACCCTCGGTCCACGGCAGCTGCTTCACACGTTGGACGACATCCGGCCGAGTGGTGGCACCAGCATCTACGACGCGATGATGCAGGCGCTGCCGTTGTTCGACGTGCGAGAGCACCAGCGGGCGGCGGTCGTGCTAATTTCGGATGGCTCCGATACGGGCAGCGACGCCGACGTACGCGACGTCCGGCGGGTTCTCCGCCGCAGCGACGCGTTCGTCTATGCCATCGCGATCGACGCGCCCACTACCCGTCCGATCAACGACCGCGTGAATCCGTTCGCGTTGCGTGAGATCACCACCGAGAGCGGCGGCTATACCGAAGTGGTGCACGATAGCCCCGAACTCGGACCGGCCACGGAGAGGATCGCCGATGAGCTCAATCATCAGTACACGCTCAGCTACATGCCCCAGCATCTGGCTGATGGGAGCTATCGCTCGATCCGTGTCCGTGTCGCCGGCACGGAGTATCGTGTGCGCACCCGCCGTGGATACGTTGCGGAGCCGAGTCGGCGTCGCTAGTGATCGGTCTCACCTGAACGACCCGCGGACCACGATGCGATCGTGTCCGACGACGTTTGACGGTGGTGAGGGCGAAAGAGCGCAGCACTCCAAGTTAACCCGTACGCCGTGCCGAGTTGGATCCCGCGCGATGGCCGGTCGGCGTCCCGTACTCCTGATGGAGAACGGTGGCGCCGCCAGACCCACCCGAGTCACTGACCAGCGCGCCGGTTCCAGATCTCCGCCGTCCTTCGGTTCTCCGCCACGACGGCCTACCGGTTCGGGGTGCAGCCCCTCACTGTTGTATGGTGAGTTGATGCCGACGCTGCGGGTGCGCGATTTGCGCAAGGTCTACGGTGACGGCGCCGGCCGTGTCGAAGCGCTGGGTGGCGTGAGTCTGGAGCTCGGGCCTGGCGAGTTCGTCGCCGTTGGCGGTCCGTCCGGGTGCGGCAAGTCGACCCTGTTGCATCTCTGCGGCGGTATGGACCGGGCCACCTCGGGCACGGTCGAGGTGGACGGCGTCCAACTGGCCGCTCTCGATGACGAAGCGCTGACCGGGCTGCGCCGCAATCGCGTCGGGTTCGTCTTCCAGTTTTTCAACCTCCTCCCCACGCTGACACTGGCCGAGAACATCGCGTTGCCGCTGCTGCTGGCCGGTGTGCCGGCGGCAGCTGGCGCGGCCCGGGCTCGGGACGCCGCCGAGCGGGTGGGGCTCGGGCATCGCCTCGCGCACTATCCCTCGCAGGTGTCGGGCGGCGAGTTGCAACGGGCGGCCGTGGCGCGCGCGGTCGTTCACCGGCCGGCGCTCCTCATCGCGGACGAGCCGACTGGGAATCTCGATACCGACAGTGGGCGGCGCGTGCTGGACGTCCTACACACCCTGAATGGCGAGACCGGCGTCGCCGTGCTGCTGGCCACCCACGACCGGGCAATCACCTTGGCGGCCGATCGTGTCGTGCGGCTAAGGGATGGTGTCGAGGTGCCATCGGTCGAGCCGCCCTCCCAGGTGCCTGCGTGATCCGCGTCATCAGAATGGCCGTGCCCCGAGCGCGTCGAGGCGGGATGCATCGGCGGTCACATGCGGTCGTATCCAAGACGGGGGCCACCAAGCTATTACCTGGTGCCACACCTGGCGGTCGTGGCGGAGTCAACCGGTGACGCTCTTTCGTCAGTTCATCGTCCGGGCACTACTGCGCGACCGGACCCGCAGCCTGGTGACCGTCGCCGCGCTTACCCTGGGCGTGGCGGTCATCATCGCAGTCAGGCTGGCCAATGCCGGTGCGGTTCGCGGGTTCGCGACCGCGCTGGACGTGGTGGCCGGCAGGACGTCACTCGAGATTGTCGGTGCCGGAGTCGGAGTGCCCGAGACGCAGCTCGCCGGTCTAGGCTGGCTGCAGGACTACGGGCGGGTCAGCCCGGTCATCGACCGGACCGCCCGGGTTCGGGCGCCGGACGGCGCCGAGTATCCGGTGCGCGTGCTGGGGGTCGACGTGCTGCGCGACCGCCCGTTTCGCGAGTACCGGCTGCAGTTCGGCCGGGAGGGCCGCGCCACGCGGCCGCACGAAATGCTGGCGCTGTTGCTCGACCCCGCGTCGGTCGTGCTCACCGCGCGGTTTGCTGGTGGCCATGCGATCGATCTCGATGGGCCCGTACAGCTGGTCATCGGCGACCGGGTCCATGATGCCGTCGTCCGCGGCCTGCTGCTCGACGAGGGCCCGGCGCGTCTGATGGACGGGCACCTGGTCCTGCTGGATATCGCGGCGGCGCAGTTGGCGTTCGACCGTCTGGGATGGCTGGACCGAGTGGAGATTCAGCTCTTCGATCCGGACGCGATCGACGATGCGGAACTGGAGATCGGGGTGCGGCTGCCGGACGGGTTGCGTGTGCAACGACCGGCGCGGCGTGGCCGGCAGGTCGAGAAGATGCTGGCTGCGTTTCACTTCAACCTCACCGCACTGTCTTACGTCGCCCTCGTTGTCGGGCTGTTCCTGGTCTACAACACGGTCGCCGTGTCGGTCATATCGCGTCGGCGTGAGATTGGCACTTTGCGCGCCCTCGGGGCGCCGCGCCTCTTGGTGCTCGAACTCTTTCTCGGAGAGGCGGCGGTGCTGGCGATGGCTGGCGCCGCCCTGGGCGTGCCGGCCGGGTGGCTGCTTGCACGCGCTGCCGTCGGTCTGACCTCGACCACCGTCAACACGCTCTACATTACGTCGGCCGCCACTGTGCCGGCACTCGGCGTGGGTGATCTGCTACTAGCGTGTGCCGTGGCCGTCCCGCTGGCGCTGGCGGCCGCGGCAATTCCGGCAGCGGAGGGTGCCGGCGTCACGCCGATCGCGGCCGTGCAGGAGTCCGATCGGTTCGCCCGGGACCACCGCTTCGCGCGCGGCGCGGCAGTGGTCGCAGTGCTGCTGTTCGGTGCCGGAGCGTGGTTGTCGACGCTGGATGCCGTGGGCGGGCTGCCGGTGTTCGGATTGGGCGCGGCGCTGGCGGTCGTGTTCGGCGCCGCGGCGCTGGTGCCGGTTCTGCTTCAGCTGCTTCGACGGGTGGGGCACCAGGCCCTGGGCCGCTTGTTCGGGGTCGAAGGCCTGCTGGCGCACGCGAACCTGTCCGCCGCCGTCTCGAGGATCGCGGTGTCGGTTGCGGCGCTGGTCGTCAGCCTTGCGATGCTGACGGCGATCTCGATCATGATCGGCAGCTTCCGAGAGACGGTTGGCTACTGGGTCGGTCAGACACTGCAGGCGGATCTCTTCGTGGCCACGGCGGGCCGGGCGCCCAGCGGTCCGCCGGTCACGATCTCGGAGGCCGCCGAGCGGCGGATCGCCGCCCACGCTGCCGTCGCTGCGCTGGACGGGTTTAGACGGGTCGACCTGGCATACGGACCGGACGGCGACCTCATCATCCTGGGCGCCGGCGATTTCGAGGTGCAGCTCGCGCATGGGAGGCTGCTGTTCAAGACTCCCGCTGACGGGCGGGCCGCCATGCGCCGCGCGGTCGGTACCGATGCGGTGCTGGTGTCCGAGGGCTTCGCGATCAAGCGCGGCGTGGCGGTTGGTGACCGCATCGAGCTGGACACGCCCCAGGGTGCCCGATCCTTCGCGGTGGCGGCCGTCTACTACGACTACTCGAGTGACAGGGGGATCGTGGTCATGGACCTGGCCACGTTCGCGCGGCATTACGGGCCGCAGCGGCCGACCGACTTGACAGTCTATCTCGAGCCCGGGGCGGACCCCGAGGCCGTCCGGGCGGAGCTGCTGGCGGCCGTCAGGCCGGATCACCGGCTGTTCATACGGACCAACGCCGCGCTGCGGTCGGAGGTGTTGCGGATCTTCGACGCGACGTTCGCCATCACCTACGCGCTCGAGGCGATTGCGATCTTCGTGGCAATCATGGGGGTCGCCGCCACGTTGCTGACGCTGGTTCTTGAGCGGCGCCGTGAGCTGGCGATGCTGAGGCTGCTCGGGGCGGGTCGCCGCCAGATCCGACGCATGGTGGTGATCGAGGCGGCGATTTTGGGTATCCTCAGCCAAGGGGTCGGTCTCGCGGTCGGCGTCGTGCTGTCGCTGATTCTGATCTATGTCATCAACGTGCAGAGCTTCGGCTGGACGATCCAGTTTCACCTGCCGTTCGGGTTCCTGGCGCAGTCGACGCTGCTGATCTCGGCGACGACCGCTCTGGCTGGGCTGTATCCGGCCAGGGTCGCCACCCGTGTCGTGGCTGGGGTCGAGCGGTGACCCACTTTCGCTCGCTCTTCCAGGTGCGCGCCACGGTGTGGCCGGTCCGCCTCCGCGTGCACGTCCGGGCACGCGCTTTGGCGCGAACGGGCCGCGTTCGCTCGCGCCTCTGCGGACGAGCCTCGGTAGGGCGATGCCTGCTCGGCGTCGTACTGTTGGCGTGCGCGGCGGTCGTGGCGGTCGCGGCGCAGAGGTCGGACCAGGTTACGCCGGCCGGGTGGCGTCAGGCCAAGGCAGGCTACGGACTGCAGTTTCCGAGGGACCACGGGAGTCATCCCGACTACCGTATCGAGTGGTGGTACTACACCGGGAACCTGGCGGCTGACGACGGCCGGTGGTTCGGCTACCAGGTGACCTTCTTTCGCATCGGAGTCGATCTTGCCCCGCAGAACCGTTCCATCTGGGCTGTTCGCGACCTGTTCATGACGCACCTGGCGGTCACGGATATCGGCACGGGACGGCAGCTGGTGGCCGAGCGGCTCGACCGGGGTGGGGTCGGGTGGGCCGGCGCTCGTGCCGGCACCCTCGATGTTTGGAACGGCGACTGGCGGGCCTCGCTTGAGGGCGAGACGCATCGGGTGCGGGCGGTCGACCGGGGGATGGGTGTCGATCTGCGACTCGAACCCGGGCGCGGGGTGACGGTGCACGGGGAGGGCGGGCTCAGCCGGAAAGGGGCCGAGGCTGGTAATGTCTCGCACTACTACTCTATGACGCGGATGCCGACGAGCGGGCACCTGGTGGTCGACGGTGAGAGAATCGCCGTGCGCGGCCTGAGCTGGATGGACCACGAGTTCGGCACCACATTTCTCGAAGCGTCACAGGTAGGGTGGGACTGGTTCTCCCTGCAGCTTGACGACGGCTCCGATCTCATGGTGTTTCAGCTGCGTCGCGCTGACGGTGGGATAGACACGCACTCGGCGGGCACATGGGTGGACGCAGCCGGGACGGCGACCGGGCTCGGCGCGGGCGAGTTCACGCTCGTACCTGGTCGCCGCTGGCCGTCGCCGTCGAGTGAGGGCGTCTATCCGGTAGAGTGGCGTGTCGAGCTACCTGGCCTGCGCGCGCGCCTCGAGGTCGCGGCAGTCGTCGATGCGCAGGAGCTCGACACGGCGGCGTCGACCGCGGTCACCTACTGGGAAGGAGCGGTCACGGTGCGCGGGCGGGTTGGTGACCGAGCCGTCAGCGGCCGCGGGTATCTCGAGATGACCGGATACGCCGGGCGCCCGATGAACGAGATGTTCCGATAGCGGACGGAGGGCAAGTGTCGCACGCAGGAGAGGCCATGGCAGAGCCGGGGGGGGGAGACGCCAGACCGGTGAAGCCCTGAGGCGACCTATCGGTCTTGGCCATGTTGCTACGTGGTCTTGTTCGTGATTACGGTGACCTACCGAGGTCGTCGGCCGGAGCACCCTGAATTGAGAACAGGCCACTAGGGTATAATTCCTCTCTATGTGGACCAAGCTCCAGAACACCCCTCGAAAGAAGTCACCTCGCAAGGTCGCGGTCATCGACCCTGATAGCTGTTTCGGAGCCTTCGCCTGCTCGATCTGCCAGGCCGCATGCCCGGTCGAAGACTGCATCATCGAGGAAAAAGATCAGAATGATCGCTGGGTCTGTGCCGTCCGGATCGACAAGTGCATCGGCTGCGGGCTGTGTATCACCATTGGGAACCCCACCGCACCCGGCAAGCGCGACTTCGGCTGCCCGGCCGACTACGATGCGATCGACATGGTGGCGTATACCGAGGCGGTCGATGTGGTCGAGTCACAGCTCGGCGTCGGGGCACCGGCGTCGCAGGTGGAGCCGGTCGCCAGCCAATCAGATCGCTGAACAACGTGCTCCAGCGTCTCCCGTTCCTTTTTCACCGCTCGACAATCCCGTGGAGATCGATCATTCCTCCGACCTGTAGTTGATCGGGAATCGCGCGCCCTGAGTTTGCCGCGCCAGCCAGGATGACGGGGCCCTGGTGATCGGTGGTCCGTGGTCGACCAGCCCCACGCCCTACTCCGTGAGGCCGTGGGTCGGTATGCTTTCGTGGCGCGGGTCCGATCCGGTATGCTGACAGGCATGGATGAACGGTCACGAGTACTGCTGTCGACGCTGCTGGGTGCAGCCCTCGGCGGCGTGGTCGGGTATCTGTATCTGACCGAGGATGGTCGGCACGTGCGCGGCCGGATCGAGCCGACGCTGGACGCCGTCGTTGCCGAGCTGCAGCGAGCCCGAGTCGTCGGTGACAAGGTGCGGACTGTGGCCCGCGAAGGTCAGCGCACGTTGAACGAACTGGTTGGCGAGGACCGGGCGCGCGCCGTCTGGGGGTCGGCCGGCTATCGTCAAGCCTCGTCGTGAGCGACGCTGGGGCCCCGCCGCCGCGCGGCATCGTGGTACGACTGCGGCAGGTGCTCGGCCACCTGAGACGCAGGTGGTCTGGGATGCCAGACTGGTCGGGTGCGCCGCCTGGCTGGCGATGCGGCGTCTGGCACAGAGCGACGACCTGACCTTCGCCTCCTCGATCGCCTACTCTGGGCTGCTGCCCCTGTTTCCGTTGCTTCTGCTGTTGTTTTCGTTTGTCGGTCGTGTCACTAGCGATCCGGCGGACCGCACCGTACTGATCGCGCTGGTGCTGCGGGACTTTCCCCAGCGGGTCGAGTTCAGCGCCGCCTATGCCAGGCTCCGCCAGGCGTGAGCCGCCGCGGCCCGTCTCCTGATATTCTTACGACGATGCATATCGCCTATCAAGGTGAACCGGGTGCCTATTCCGAGGCGGCGGCGCTGCGGTTCAAGCCGTCGGCCGATCTGTTACCGCGCGAGAGCTTCGAGTCGGTGTTCACGGCGGTTGAGCAGGGCGCGGTGACCCACGGGATTCTACCGATCGAGAACTCGATCGGCGGCACGATCCATCGTAACTACGATCTGCTGTTGCAACACGAGCTGCCGATCGTTGGCGAAGTGAAGCTGCCGATCGTGCACAACCTGCTTGCGCTCGAGGGAACGACCCGCGAGATGCTCCGGCGCGTGTATTCCCATCCGCAGGGGCTGGCACAGTGCGAGCGGTTTCTGCGCACGCTCGACGAGGTGGAGATCGTTGCTACTTACGATACTGCCGGCAGCGCCAAGATGATCCGGGACGGCGGGCTCCGCGACACCGGTGCCATCGCGTCGGATCGTGCCGCCGAGGTCTTCTCGCTGTCGATTCTCAACGAGGGTGTGCAGGACTTCGCCGGCAATACGACGCGGTTTCTCATCATCGGGCGCGACCCGACGCCGCTCGGCGCCGCCAATAAGACGACAATCGTATTTACCGTGCCTAATGACGCCGGTGCGCTGTTCAAGGCTTTGAGCGTCTTCGCGCTCCGCGACATCGATCTGACCAAGCTCGAGTCGCGGCCGATCCCGAGCCGGCCATTTGAGTACCTGTTCTACGTCGACCTATCCGCGACGCGCGAAGAGCTGCCTTGCGCGCGGGCGCTGATGCATCTGGCCGAGTTCGCTCCACTGCTGCGGACCCTCGGGTCGTATCCCCGCTGGCTGGAACCGGACGCGGCGTGACGCCCAACCGTCTGGGCAGGGAAACGAGCCCGTACCTGCTGCAGCACGCCCACAACCCAGTCGACTGGTATCCCTGGGGCGAGGAGGCCTTCACTCGCGCCCGCGAACAGAATCGGCCGATCTTTCTCTCGATCGGGTACTCGACCTGCCACTGGTGCCATGTGATGGAACACGAGTCGTTCGAGAGCGAGGAGATCGCCGAGGTGCTGAACGCCCATTTCGTGCCGATCAAGGTCGACCGGGAGGAGCGGCCGGATGTCGACCGAGTCTACATGTTGTTCGTACAGGCGACGACCGGGTCGGGTGGCTGGCCGATGAGTGTCTGGCTAACACCGGCCCTCAAGCCGTTTTACGGCGGCACGTACTTTCCGCCGTCCGCGCGGTGGGGCAGGCCCGGCTTCGTGGAGATCCTGGCCAAGATCTCCAGGAATTGGCGTGAGTCGCGGGACCGGCTGACCCGGTCGGCCGACGAGATGATCGAGCGACTGCGTGATGCCCAGGAAAGCCGGCGGCACGCGGGCGCGGCGATCCCGGACACGGACGTGCTCGCCGGCGGTGTGCGCGAGTACGGCCGCACGTTCGACAGCCACGCGGGCGGATTTGGCGATGCACCCAAGTTTCCTCGGCCGGCTGAGCTGCTGTTTCTCTTGCGCGAGCACGCCCGCTCCGGAGATGGCGAGGCCCGGCACATGGTTCTCGAGACGTTGAGGGCGATGGCGATGGGCGGGATGCGCGACCACGTGGGTGGCGGGTTTCACCGCTATTCGGTGGACGCGGCCTGGCGTGTCCCGCACTTCGAGAAGATGCTCTACGATCAGGCGCTGCTGGTCCTGGCCTGTCTGGAGGCGGCGCAGGCGGCCGGCGACTCGTCGTTCGCGGCGGTGGCCGACGATACTCTGGTCTACGTACGCCGTGAGCTGTCGCACGCCGATGGCGGTTTCTTTTCGGCCGAGGATGCCGACAGCGTGCCGCCGGAGCAGGCCGGCCAGCCCGACGCCGTCAAGACCGAAGGGGCCTTTTATATCTGGAGCCAGTCTGAGATCGAGCACTTGTTCGGTGCCGAGGCCGATGTCGTCCGGTTCCGGTACGGGATCGAGCCGGATGGCAACGCGCCGCACGATCCGCAGCAGGAGTTTACGCACAAGAATCTGCTTTATGTGGCTCGTGGGGTCGGAGATGTGGCGCGGCTCTGCGGTCGGTCTATAGCCGACGTCAGGGCCTTGCTGGACGGCGCTCGGTCGCGGCTGTTCGAGGCGCGCGGCGGCCGGCCGCGCCCTCACCTCGACGACAAGGTGCTGGCGGGGTGGAATGGGCTGATGATCGCGGCGTTCGCCCGTGCGGCTCGTGTCACACCGCTCGACGAGCCCGGCACCCCGTCGGCGCTCGAGACGGCGACACGTGCGGCGCGGTTTCTGTGGGACCGGTTGTGGGATGCGCCGCGCGGCGTGCTGCGGCGCCGGTTTCCCGACGGGTGCGCCGACATTGACGCGTATAGCGAGGATTACGCGTTCGTCGTCTGGGGGCTGCTCGAGCTGTTTCAGGCCGGCGGCGACCCAGTGTGGCTCGACTGGGCGCGCCAGTTACAGGCGACGCAGATCCGGCTATTCTGGGACGACGAGGACGGTGGCTGGTTCAGCACGACCGGAGACGATCCGACCGTGTTGCTTCGGCTTAAGGAGGACTACGACGGCGCCGAGCCGTCGGCCGGTGCCGTCGCCGTTTTGAACCTGTTGACGCTGGCTCATCTGTTGGGTGGCGACGACGCCAGGGAGCACGGCGATTTGATTGAGCGAACCCTGCGTCGGGTGCCGCCGTCTGCGCAGGCAGCGCGTGTCGTACCAATGATGATGGCGGCGGCGTCGACCTATCGGACGGGTGTGTCCCAGGTAATCATCGTCGGTGCACGAGACGCGACGGGGACCATCGCGTTGCATCGTGAGCTCACCAAATGTTTCCTGCCCGGCGCCGTCAGTCTGGTAGTCGAGCCGGGCCCGCATCAGGCTGCCGTCGCGGAGCGGTTGCCCTGGATCGGCGCCATGGCTATGCGCGATGCCAGGCCCACCGTGTATCTTTGCCGAGATTTCGCGTGTCAGTCACCGGTCAGCGATCCCGAGGCGTTTCGTGCGCAGCTTGAGACGATGACTGCACACCGGTGACGAAGGCGACGACTGTTGCCTTTCCGTTGTCGTTCTGCCAGGACGATCGACGCGCGAGTTTCGGTGTGGATCCAGATCGGTGTGGATCCAGATAGGATGACGCGATGATATTCGATGTGGAGGTGTTGCTGAAGGGCACAGACGAGGTGATCATGGAGACGATCACCCACGATGGTCCCGAGCCTGCCGGGTGGACCGACAACGACGTGCGCGAGGTGCTGCTATCCGCCCTTCGGGTCTTTGACCGGGTGAGCAGCACGGATGGGTCGGGTGGCAACGACGTCTCGCTGCGCGGGTTGAGCTGGATCGTGACCGACGCGGATTCTGGGGTCATGATTGCGATCGAGATTCCGAGCGGCGCGGTCGCAGCCGGGCCGTTCGACCTCTCAGCCGACGAGTTGATCCCCATGATCACGCGAGTGGTCTCGGTCGGCGCTGGGACGAGCGGAGTGCACTAGCGGCCCAGACGCTGGGCGTCGGGGTCCGGGACCCTGGCTGCGGAATCAAGCGCATTGACGCTCCGGCCTTACGCGATGTTGCGTTTGTCGACGTTCTCTTCGTAGGGGCGCCCGGCGATCAAGGATTACACCTTCGACCCAACCTTCGTGCCGAAAAACTGGTCCTTGAGCACCGCAGCCGTCTTGCCCTCTTACAGCGTACGCACCCGCGCTCACCCTCGTCCCCGTTGAACCGCCAATTTTGTAGCGGGTTACAAAAATAGGAAAGTGGCGTCCCCAAGGGGAAAGGGTTGGCGTACGTATTGCTTACACTCGAGCCCTATCGTAATCTGTGATTCAAAGTGTCGCGGACTGGAAGACACCGCGTGAGGACGACGACATGACCAGGAACGAAGCAGAGAGGTGCATCGTGCATCGCATCAAACCGAGAGCAACGGCTGCGTAGACATGGTGCAACGTTGTGATCATGCGCAGACATAGCGACAGGGCAAGCGGATCCGGTCGCGGGGCGGCGGTGATCGTGGTGACCGCTGGCGTCGTGGCGCTCATCTCGTTTGTGCCGGGCGTCATGGTGGCGACCCCGGTCGGTGGCCAAGCCCAAATGGGGGACGTCACGACCCTGCCCGACTGGACTCTGCTCTATACCGAGGACTTCTCCACCCCGTTGAACGGAGCGGTCATACCCTGGGTCTGGGACGGTTACAGCGACCCGTTCGACACCGTCATGGACGACTCAGGGCTGTGGTACCAGAATGACTACGGGCCGGACTGGAACACCACCTTCAACTCCTTCGCCACCTATCGCAAGGAGTTCCCGGTCGGTCAGGACGGCTGGCTGACCGCCTCGCTCTCGGCCAGGGACTGGGACAAGGACGGTGTCGTCGACGTCCCGCCGTCGATCAGCATCCAGGCGCAGGGCGGCGGGCACGTGGTCGTGCTGGACGTACCAGATCACACCGGTGGGGCGATCTTGCGACCGACCAACAGGCTGCCGTCACGGTACCGTATCGAGTACAAGCTGAAGACCATCGACTTCGGTGGCAAGCGTAACGGTTCGATCGAGTACGACAGCCGGGTCAACGGCTACAGCACCGAGGGTTGTAAGACGCAGCACCCGTGGGGCGAGGGCTCGAACAGTCCGGGCTGGACCGGTGACGCATCGGTGCCGTACTGCGCGTGGCAGGACGTACGTGAAGGCCCCTACGGCTACAACGGATTCCACTTCCTGTCCATCGTGGACTTCGCCGATCCGGCGCCACGCAACAACCACTTCTGGCACTACCGCCGCAAGGTGCTGATGGATTCCTTTTCCCAGCACCCGGACCGGGTCGGCAGTGGCACGGGTGGCCGGATTTGCAACTCCAACACCAACCAGTACTACAACTACCGGGACAGCAACTTCAACACGGTCAACATGTGGATCAGTGGGCTGCCGGACTGGACCCCTGGTCCGGGTGGGCTGGCCGGCAATTCGCAATGGTTCATGACCAGTTGCTCGGGCGGCGTCGCCGAGCAGCAGCTCTCTTCGGCCGCTGAGCTCCAACCCGAGTTGATGCCGAACGAGTTTTACACCTTCGCTATCGAGCGGGACACCACCGGTTACACCCTGGAGGCGAGCGGTCACTTTGCTCGGGTCGGGCAGCAGACCCTCCGCTTCCACCGCCCGTTCGTCGTCAACAACGCCCCGATCTGGCATTACAACAGTGCTTCCAGCGAGTACGACGGGCGGTTTAACGCCAACCTTGTACAGCACGACACGCACGGCAGCACGACCTGGCCGAACCAGTGGCCGGCCGGCTCCGCGTACCCGGACTACTTCGTCATCGGCGACCCCTACACGAACGCCTACGAGGGCCGTGCCAGCCTGACCGACATCCGTCTCTACGTACCCAAGGCTGCTGGTCGATGGCCCTTTCCTCGCCGACGGCCGCGAACAGCCGCAGGACCAGACCGAAGCCATTAAACTACGATCGAGCGCCATGATGCCGAGGTGGCGAAACTGGCAGACGCACAGGACTTAAAAAGCGTTTGTCGTGATCGAAGAGGGGCCGAAACGTTAGGGTTTTACTGGCGTTTCGGCCCTTCGTTTTGGTTGGCGTTGGGTGCTCTTGGGTGGGCATCTGACACTCTTTGGGCACACTCTTGGCACACCCCACCCGTTGCTCCTCCCCCTGGCCGCGTGCGAGATACCCGACGAGCAGGCTCTGGGCTAACGCTGGGCTAACGACCGGCCTGGGTAGAGTGCGGGTCAGGAGCCAGACCGCCGCGAACCGTAGGGCATAGGTGAGGACGGACATCACGAGCAGGCTGAAAGCAAGCTCCCAGTCGCCCATCACCATGCCCGCGCCGACCATGCCAATGAACACGACGCCCATCACCATCGAGTTGAAGATTCCCAAGCCACCGGGCGTGATGCGTACAGAATCGACTGGCGGAGCCTTGCCCGCCAACTCAATGGAACAGCACGTGGGCCAAGACCAGGGAGGCAAGCAGTCCTGCACCGAACCGTGCCACGCCCCTGTCTGGCGCCGCGACCAGGTTGCGCAACGGGATTCGCCAGCCCTGGCGCATCATCGTCGGCACGGCCACCGCGGCGAAGCTGAGCACGATGACCCACCCAGACCGCACGAGGTAGCTCGTCTCCGGCCACACGAGCGTGAAGCCGAGGTACATCGCCATGCTGCCGAGCAAGGCGCCCAACACGAGGCGTCGTGACGGCCGGATGAGAAAGACGGCGGCGGTCACGATGACGACGAACCCATTCTTCACGTAGTACGACAACTCGTTGAACCAGTGGGTGAGCGGATCCGCTTGCAGACTCCCGGTCTTGAAGAAGACCACCGTAAAGGCAAACAGCACGCCGGTCACCAAC
>CAUZDS010000021.1:0-50776 GCA_963578725.1 Vicinamibacteria bacterium | reverse complement strand
TCGGCTCGCGTCGGCATCGACAGCCGATGCATCGCGCCCACGGCGCCTGGTGCGCTCGTGGGCAGGCGCTGGTCAGGTCTTGCCGTCGTCCCGGCGAGGCCGGATTGCGTTCGGGTCCGATGACTGCTGGGTTGCTCTTTTCTCGCGCCCGGTGTGGCGAGTGCTTCGACACTTTCGGTGCCTCGACGTACTAATGAATCGGACCACTGAATCCGACTGGCGCGTCAGCGGGTTCGACCCGGTCATCGGACTCGAGATCCACGCCCAGCTGCTGACAGACACCAAAATATTTTGCGGGTGTGGTGCCCAGTTCGGCTCCGCTCCGAACGCGTGCGTCTGTCCGGTGTGTCTCGGGTTGCCGGGTGCCTTACCAGTGCTGAATCGTCGCGCCGTCGAGCTCGCGATGCGTGCAGGGCTGGCGCTGGGCTGTACGATCCAGCACCGTTCGCTTTTCGTGCGCAAGAACTACTTTTATCCAGATCTACCGAAGGGGTACCAGATCTCGCAGTACGAGCAGCCGCTGGCGACCGATGGCGAGCTGGCGTACGTGGGGGACGACGGGCCACACGCGGCGCGCATCATCCGGGTGCATCTCGAGGAAGATGCCGGGAAGTCGGTGCACGTCGGAGACCGCGAAGGCGATCCGTACTCGTATCTTGATTTCAATCGTAGCGGTGTGCCGCTGATCGAGATTGTTACTCACCCAGACTTCCGGTCTCCTCCAGCGGCAGCCGAGTTTTTTGCGCGACTGCGCACCATGTTGCTGGCGATCGGCGTGACAGACGGAAACATGGAGGAGGGTAGCCTGCGGTGCGACGCCAACGTGTCGGTTCGGGCAACCGGTGAGTCCGCGCTCGGCGTCAAGGTCGAGGTGAAGAACATCAACTCGTTCCGCTTCCTCCAGCGTGCACTCGAGCACGAACTGGTTCGACAGGCTGAGTTGCTCCGCACGGGGGGGCGGGTGGTGCAGGAGACTCGTTTGTGGGATGCGGCGGCTGGTCGAACGGTGTCGATGCGCAGCAAGGAGGAGGCGCATGACTACCGGTACTTTCCGGAACCGGATCTGCCTCCTGTGGAGGTGTCCGAGGCGTGGATCGCGGAGGTGCGCGCCTCTCTCCCCGAGTTGCCGGAGGCCCGCAAACAGCGCTTCATCCGCGACTACGGGCTGGCGTTGGTCGAAGCGGGGCACCTGGCAGATAGTGAGGAGCTCGGCCGGTTTTTCGAAGAGACGGCGGCCTCCGCCGGGAACCCGAAGGCTGCGTGTAACTGGGTGATGGGTGAGGTGACGAGGCGGCTCAAGGCGGTGGGCACCGGTATCGACGCCGTGGGTGTCACACCCGGCGCGCTCGGCCGGCTGATTCGCCTGGTCGACGCCGGGGTTGTCAGCGGCAGTGCGGCCAAGGACGTGTTCGAGCGGATGTACGGTTCCGGTCGGGAAGCCGCGGACATCGTCCGCGCTGAGGGGTTCTCGCAGATTGGGGACGAGGGCGAGCTAAGTCAGGTCGTGGCACGCGTCGTTGCCGAACACGACGATGCCGTCGTCCGGTACCGCGCCGGTAACGACGGGGCGCTCGGGTTCCTCGTCGGTCAGGTGATGCGGGCGACCGGAGGCCGGGCAAACCCCAAGATGGCCAAGGAGTTGCTGCGGCAGGCGCTGACGGACGGGTAGCGCGTTCGCTGCGTCATTCGGGGATCTGATTCGGTGAGCGCGACTCCGTTGGGCAAAGCGCGACCATTGCGACCAGGCGCGAAAGCCACCATGCTATTCCGGACCGACGACGTATCGGGGGTCTAGGAAAGCCAGATCAGGATGTCACACGTGCCAGATAGGGACGGACGCCTCGAATAGTAAAGACCGGGGCCATGACCTACGCGGTCTCGTTGACAGCGGCGAAGCGGCGCACGTAGACTGGGAACTCGTAATCCATGTCGCAAACAAGCCGTTGCCGACTGCCGGTCGGCCCGCGTCCGCCCAGAGCTACCGCCGCTGACAGCATTCGCACCGATTTCTACCGGGAAGAGTTTCTTAAGCATCAGGAGTTGCTGCAGCGCCAGCGAGAGTCCTACTCGGAGTGCACGATCTTCGAGATGGACGCCGCGTTGCAGCGTGTGATGGCCCGCGTTGACGAGCTGTGCGCTCAGGGAGACGCTGATGTCGATTCGGTGGTCAGCCGGCTGTTACGTACGTTCGACGGCGTGACGAAACTTTCCGTCTGGTCAGCTCCGACCAACACCCATTGATTTGAGTCTGCCAGCCCCTTCCCTCCCTCTCTCGCTGCTTCGCCAACAGGCCCTCGAGATCGTTCAGGCTGCGATCGACGCCGTCGTGCCGTCACGACTTGTACGCTCGGCACTCGAGGATCCCGTGGTACGCGACTTCATCGCCGAGGGCCCCGTCAGTATCATCGCGGCCGGTAAGGCGGCTGGAGGGATGCTGCATGAATTCTTGCTCCTGGCGCCTGGTCGTGTCGACAGGGGAGTTGCCGTTGGGCCGGGTCCCGGCATTTCGGTGCCGGCACCGATCCAGTGGTACACGGGCGGGCATCCGTTGCCCGACCGCGGCAGCCTCGAGGCGGGGTGCGAGGCGCTTCGCTGCGCCAGCGATACCCCGCCGTCAGGGTGTCTCGTTGTCCTGCTCTCCGGTGGCGCCTCGGCGCTGCTCGCGGTGCCGGTCGATGGTGTGACGCTCGGCGAGAAGATCGACACCACCCGGCGGCTGCTTGCCGCCGGCGTGCCGATCCACGAGCTTAACTGCGTGCGGAAGCATCTCTCGGCGATCAAAGGTGGGCGGTTGGCGCTCGCCGCCGGAGGTCGAGTGCTGACACTGGCGATTTCGGATGTCGTCTGGCCGGTTGAGGACGACCCGGCGGTGATCGGCTCTGGCCCCACGGTCGTCGACGAGACAACCTTTGGTGAAGCCACGGCTATCGTGGAGCGTGCCGGGATAGGCGAGCGGGTCCCTTCAGGAGTGCTCGACGCTCTGGAACGCGGTCGCGACGGGGACTTGCCGGAGACCTTGAAGACGAACGGCACGCCGATCTCCGGTGCGATGTACCGTGTTATCGGCAGCCGACGACAGGCGATGGATGGGGCGGCGTCGGCGGCGCGCGGTTTCGGGTATGCGGTGGCGCAGTTCGAGCATCCGGTGGTTGGGGAGGCGCGTGTCGCCGGTGCAGAGCATCCCCGGCGGGTCATGGCGGTCGCACGGGAGCTGACCGGTCCGTTGTGCGTGGTGTCGTCGGGAGAGACCACCGTGAGGGTAGTGGGGCGTGGACGAGGCGGCCGGAATCAGGAACTGGCCCTCGCGGCAGCATCCGAGATGAGCCGGCTGGGTGCGGCCGCCGTGCTCGCCAGCGTTGGCACCGACGGGGTGGATGGCCCGACCGACGCGGCTGGTGCGCTGGTGGACTCGAACACGCTAGCGCGCGCCCGCATGTTGGCCCTGGCACCCGCCGCGGCCTTCCTGGCCGAGAACGATGCGTATACCTACTTCGACCGGCTCGGCGATCTGATCCAGATAGGGCCGACCGGCACGAATGTTGGTGACCTGCAGGTGGTGGTGAGCGCCGGGGCACCCGAGGGTTTGACCCCTTGAGCGCTGCCAAGCGTTCGGCGGTCCCCTGGACTGCCGGCGAGATCGTCGGGCGAATCCGAGAGCACGTCGGTCATCCGGCGACACTCCGCGAGCTAATGGACCTCCTGGCGATTGATGAGAAGGACCGGGCTCGGTTCCGTCGCCGGATCGCACAGCTGGTAGACGCTGGCGATCTGATCAGGATTCGGGGAAATCGCTACGGTCTTCCCGATCGGATGCGGCTGGTCGTGGGTCGGCTCCAGGTCAACCCGCGCGGGTTCGGTTTCGTGACGCCGGAGCACCATGCCGAGGATGTGGGCGGGGACATCTTCGTGGCTGGGGTAAACCTGCATCAGGCCATGCACGGTGACCGGGTTGCGATGCGGCTGGAGCGGGCGGCCGGCCGGGTCGAAGGGCGGATCGTACGGGTGCTCGAACGCGCCAACGGTGACCTCGTAGGCCGCTACGATGAGGACGACACCGGGGGCGGGTTCGTGGTGCCGTTCGACCAGCGCGTGATCATGGACATCCAGATTCCGGCGGCGGCGAGTGGTGGCGCGCGGTCTGACCAGATGGTCGTCGTCGAGGTCGATCGCTGGCCGACACCGACGCGCAATCCGATCGGTCGGATTGTCCACGTCCTCGGTGCGTTGGACGACCCGGGGGTGGACACCGAGCTGATTATCCGGAAGCACCGGATTCAGGCGGCGCACGATCCCGCTGCGCTGGTGGAGGCCGAACGGCTCGGCAACATCGTCAAGCGGCGAGACCTGCGGGACCGCACCGATTTCCGGCCGTTGACGACAGTTACGATCGATGGGGAGACGGCGCGCGACTTCGATGATGCCATCACGCTGGAGATCTTGCCCAACGGTCATCACTGGCTCGGAGTGCACATCGCCGATGTCGCGCACTACGTAAAAGAGGGTAGCGCGCTTGACGAGTCCGCCTATACGCGGGGTACGTCGGTGTATTTCCCCGAACGCGCGCTGCACATGTTCCCGGAGCCGCTGGCGACCGGGCTGTGCAGCCTGAACCCTGGTGTCGATCGGCTGGTGCAGTCCTGTCTGATGGAAATCGACCGTCATGGGGCGGTGGTTCGTTACGAGTTGCACGACGGCGTGATTAGGTCGGACGCTCGGATGACCTATGCGGCAGTCGATGGCATTATCACCCAACGCGATCCCGAGGCACGCCGACACCACTCAGCGCTGGTTCCATTGTTCGAGCTAATGGAGACAGTGTGTCAACGGCTTAACGCGCGGCGAGTGCGGCGCGGGTCGATCGACTTCGATCTAAAGGGCACGCAGCTGGTGCTCGACGAAGCGGGGCTGGTCGAGGAGATCGTAGCGGCGGACCGCAACGTCGCACATCGCATCATCGAGGAGTTTATGCTGGTAGCCAACGAGACGGTCGCCCGACATTTGCAAGCGAGCGATGCCCCGGCGTTGTTTCGTGTCCACGGGCCCCCTGATCCGACCAAGGTCGCAGATTTCGAGGTCTTCGCGAGCAGCCTCGGATATGGGTTAGGGGCACCGCCGGACGGCGTGCGGCCGCGACACTTTCAGAAACTGCTGAAGGGTCTACACGGCCGGCCCGAGGAGCGGCCGATTGCGTTGCTGATGCTACGCACCATGCAAAAGGCGCAATACGACGCCGTTAACGTCGGTCACTTCGGTCTCGCGTCGGAGACCTACACTCACTTTACATCACCCATTCGACGATACCCGGATCTCGTCGTGCACCGGCTGTTGCGCGAGTCCCGCGGGGCACGCCCGTCCCCAGAGCGGGTCGCGGAGTTGGCCGACGTGCTGCCAGAGGTTGCGCGGCACACCTCGGCCAGGGAGCGCACGGCGGAGGAGGCTGAGCGGGAGATCGTCCAATGGAAGAAAGTCCGGTTTATGGCGGACAAGGTTGGGGATGAGTTCGACGGCTACGTGATCGGCGTCACGGGGTTCGGGTTGTTCGTGGAGCTGATCGAGCCTTTTGTGGAAGGCCTCGTGCACATCTCGAGCATGGCAGACGACTACTACCGGTTTCTGGATTCCGACCATCTATTGTTCGGTGAGACCACAGGGAAGACCTACCGGTTGGGTGACAGGGTGGCCGTGCAGGTCGTGCGTGTGGATACCGCGCGCCGTCAGATAGATCTCGGACTGGTGGAGATTCTCGATGCGGTGCGGGAGTCGGAGCGCAACCGGGGACCGCGCCGGAGTCGGGCGAGACGCCGGGGACGCCCGCTCGCCGGCGCGGGTGGTCGTGCGGGACGCGGGCGGACACGCCGGTAACTCACGCGGGGGAGAGCGTGGCACGGTATGTCGTCGTCGGTACGGCTGGGCACATCGACCATGGCAAGAGCGCGCTCGTGCGGGCTCTGACCGGCATCGACCCCGATCGATTGAAGGAAGAGAAGTCGCGCGGCATCACGATCGATCTCGGGTTCGCGCATCTGACGGAGGGCGATACGCGACTCGCCTTTGTCGATGTGCCCGGTCACGAACGGTTCGTCAAGAACATGCTCGCTGGCGCGAGCGGCATCGATGGGGTTCTGTTGGTCATCGCCGCCGACGAGTCGATTATGCCTCAGACCCGCGAGCACTTCGACATCTGTCGTCTGCTCGGCGTGTCGACCGGGGTCGTGGCGCTGACGAAGGCCGACCTGGTCGACCCCGAGACGGTGGAGTTGGTACGGCTCGAGACGGCTGAGCTCGTGTCCGGGTCGTTCCTTGAGGGAGCTGCAGTGGTACCGGTGTCCGCCCGGACCGGGGACGGGCTCTCGGAGGTGCGGAATGCCCTCCTGGAGATGGCGCACCGGGCGGTCATCCGTTCGCCGCGTGGTGCGGTCCGATTGCCGATCGACCGCGCCTTCTCGATCAAAGGGTTTGGCACCGTCGTGACCGGTACGCTCGTCTCGGGGCGGGTCGCGGTGGACGAGACGCTGGCGGTGCTGCCGTCCGGTCGCGATGTCAAGGTGAGAGGCCTGCAGGTGCATGGCGTCGCCGAGCCGGTGGCGATGGCCGGGCAGCGTGTCGCAGCCAACGTCTCGGGTGTGGACGTGTCGGAGATCGGGAGAGGAGACACGGCGGTTACCCCCGGATGCTTCGAGACGGCATGGCGGGTCGACGCGGTGCTCGACCTGCTGCCGCAGGCTCGCCGGCTCCGGCACGGTGCTCGGGTCCGGTTTCACCAGGGCACCAGTGAGTTGCTCGGCCGGATCGCGTTGGGACCAGGGCTCGGGGAGACCGCCAGCCTTGGTGAGGCTCCGGAAGAGCTCCCGCCCGGCGGCCGGGCGTTCGTACGGCTGCGTCTGGAGCGGGCCGCGGTCCTTACGCGAGGAGACTGTTTTATCCTGCGGGCCTACTCGCCACCGCTGACGATCGCCGGAGGGCGGGTGCTTGACCCGTTGCCACCTCGTGGGGGAATCCGCACGGCCACCGCGCGGTTGCGGCTGGAGCAGCTTCTGGATGGCCTCCCGGGGGAAGACCCGCTCGCGCAGGATCGGGCCCTTGGCATCATGGTTGCCGAGCGTGGGGTCGCCGGGTTGTCACTGGCGGCGCTCGTGTCCAGGGCCGGCGTGTCGCCTGAGTCGGTCGCCCAGGTCACGGACCGGCTGAGGGCGTCCGGCGCCGTGCGTCTCATCGGAGACCTGATTGTCGATGCGGTCGCGCTGGCGGCAATCAGAGAGCGCGTGATTACCATGGTGGCTGCGTTCCACGCATCCAACCCCCTGAGCGAGGGACTGCCGCGGGAGGAAGCACGTGAACGCCTCTTCCGACAGGGGGCACCGGCGGTGTTCGACGCGGTGGTCGAGCAACTGGTTGAAGAAGGTCGCCTGTTGGCGCGTGGCCATCTGGCGCTGGCGAGTCATCAGGTGACGTTGTCACCGGAAGAGACGCGGATTAGTCTGGCAGTGCTGGCGGTGCTGGGCGAGGCCGGGCTGCGCCCGCCCGCACCCGCCGCGATCCGGGAACAACTCGGATGTAATGCGGCGGTGCTCGACCGGGTGCTCAGACTCCTGGCGCGTCAGCAGCGCGTGGTCCGGGTAGGGGCGCTGGTGTTCGACCCTTTGGCTTTGGAGACGCTCAGGCGCGACGTGGCTGGGCTCAAGACGGGATCTGATCCGATGACGATCGACGTTGGTGCCTTCAAGGATCGCTTCGGGATCAGCCGCAAATTTGCGATACCCCTGCTCGAGTATTTGGACCGCGAGCGGGTGACCCGGCGGGTCGGACAGCAGCGCGTCGTGTTGTGACGTCCTAGTCTCCCGAGAAGATCGCCAGTCAGCGCGGATTGCGTCACGACACGGGAAGCTGGACTTTGCCAATGGCATCTATAAGTCAGTAGACTACGATAACCGCTGGGTGCGTGCGTCACGACCGGTGTCTCGGGGACGTGGAGGCGGTGCCCAGGGCGTGGCGAGAATGTGGAATGGATAACACAGAGCGGCAGTGTTTCACGGTTGGAGTGTTTCAAGATATCGAGTGGGCGGAGCGTGGACTGGAAGCGCTCGCCAGTGAGGGATTCATGTCGGAATCCCTGTCGGTGATCATCCAGGATACTCCGGAGTCCTCGGCGTTGCTGCGGCGGCTATTCGGTGTCGAGGGCGGGAAGCTGGACATCGCCAGAATCGGTCCGGTGGTAGCGCACGGGCCGCTCGTCGGAGCGCTGCAGGGCCGGGCGCTGGATCTGGACCGGGCCGGGATGGCCGCGACCATGCGACGAGCCGGATTTCAGTTACACGACGGATTTATCTACGAAACACTGACCGCGCGTGGCGGTGTGCTGGTCGGGGTGCATAGCGAACCGCGCGCGGCCGACGCCCTGGCGGTGATGTTTTCATATGGTGGGGGCAACGCGGCGATCGGCGCCTGGTCGGGTCGGGTGTGATCGTGTCCAGGACTGTGGCCAGTCGTGCCACCTGGAGCGGCCGGAGCCAGGACAGTCGGGTGAGAGTAGTCGCGGCGGACAGCGCTGAGTGAACGCCCGGGGCCGTGGTTAGGGTAAGGTCGGCGTCGGCGTGCCTGTCGTGGGGCCGTGGCGCTGGCTTTGCAAGTAACCAGAAGGTGACCGCGCCCGACATCAGGAGACGCAGGATGGAGCGCCGCCCGTGAGCACCGGTCTGGACCTTGGACGTATTCCGTTTCCACCGGGGTACGCGCCGGACACTCCGCCTGAACGGCACCAGCGTCGCCGTCCGCGGGCCGAGCGTCTTGCGGTGGGTGGACACGGTCGCCTGGCAAGCCGAACACCGGTAGGCCTGGCCGATGCTGGGAGTTGGCTGTCGATTAGTCCAGACGGTGGGATCGACTACGTTCCCTTTCTTGCGCTGCAGCGTAGCCGGATTCACAGGGCGTTCGGCGCCTCGTTCGCTAGCCACGCGATCGGGCTCGCGCTGGTCCTGCTCGTCATTCGCACCGTGCCTGCCGTGGAGTTCGCTGAGGTCGATCGCACCAATTACGGCATCGTGTGGATTCCCCAGGAAGGGCCTGGCGGCGGCGGTGGTGGAGGCGGCAACGAGTCGCTGGAGATGCCGCGGCAGGTGGAAGTGGTGGGCGAAGACAGTCTGAACGTACCGGTCGAAGTTCCTGAAGAGATCGAGACGCCGCCCACGGTGGAACCTGAACCGGAGGAGCGGCCGCTCGAATCGCACAACGTCAGGCTTGCCGCGTTGCCACTGGCATCCGCGCAGCGGACCCGCGCGGGAGTGCTTGATGGGCTGATGGCACGTTCGCTCAACTCGGCGGGAAGTGGCACCGGTGGCGGCGCCGGGGCTGGCACCGGCGGTGGAATCGGACCAGGGCAGGGTGACGGGCTGGGTCCTGGTCAGGGCGGCGGCACCGGCGGTGGGGTCTATAGGCCTGGCAACGGGGTTGAGACACCGAGGCCCATCCGGGAGATCAGGCCGAGATACACCGCCGAGGCGATGCGCGCCAAGATTCAAGGGGCGGTTTTGCTCGAGGCGATCGTCCTGCCGGATGGCTCGGTCGGCGACGTGACCGTCGTGCGGTCGCTCGACCGGACCTTCGGGCTCGACGACGAGGCGCTCAAGGCCGCGAAGCAGTGGCGGTTCACCCCAGGCACCCGCTTCGGCGAGCCGGTTGCCGTGCTGGTAACGATTGAACTCAGCTTCACGCTGCGCTAGTGATATCCCACGGACGGCTTAAATAAGGGCCGGGTGGGGCGGGCAACGGCGTTGCTGCTCAGTCACATACAGGCTACCGTGCCCCCGGCTCGGACAACACTCCGGTGTGGCTGGAAAGAAAAAAGGGCGGACGCCTGACGGCGCCCGCCCTTTCCATATACCGTGCCGAGCCTTGTCTAGTACATGCCACCCATGCCACCCATACCGCCCATACCGCCCATGCCGCCACCGCCACCACCGCCCGGCATTCCGGAATCCTTCTTCTCTTCCGGAATTTCACCGACCAGCGCCTCGGTGGTCAGCAGAAGTGAGGCGATCGAGGCGGCGTTCTGTAGGGCCGCCCGCACGACCTTGGTCGGGTCGATGACTCCGGCCTTGACTAGGTTCGTGTAGGTTTCGGACTGGGCGTCGAAGCCGGCTTCGTCGTCAGTCTGCTCCCGGACCTTCTGGACCACGATCGAGCCTTCGTGGCCGGCATTCGTGGAGATCCAGCGCATTGGCTCCTCGAGCGCCCGGTTGATGATATTGACGCCGATCTGCTGGTCCCCGCCAAGCTTGAGATCCGCCAGCACGTTCTGGCTTCGCAGCAGCGCCACACCGCCACCGGGAACGATGCCCTCCTCAACCGCCGCCTTGGTCGCATGCATGGCATCCTCAACCCGGGCTTTCTTTTCCTTCATCTCGGTCTCGGTCGCCGCGCCGACTTTGATCACCGCGACTCCACCTACGAGCTTGGCCAGCCGCTCCTGCAGCTTCTCGCGGTCGTAGTCCGAGGTCGTCTCCTCGACCTGCGTTCGAAGCTGCTTGACGCGACCTTCGATCGCAGCATGCGTCCCCTCACCTTCGACGATGGTCGTGTTGTCCTTGTCTATCGTGATCTTCTTCGCCTTGCCGAGGTCCTCGACCCGGATGTTCTCGAGCTTCAAACCCAGGTCTTCGGTGATCGCCTTGCCACCGGTGAGCACGGCGATATCCTCGAGCATCGCCTTTCGCCGGTCGCCGAAACCGGGCGCCTTGACGGCCGCGCCCTGGAGCGTGCCGCGGAGCTTGTTGACGACGAGCGTGGCCAGTGCCTCACCCTCGACGTCTTCGGCCACAATCAGCAGCGGCCGGCTGAGCCGGGCTACCTGCTCGAGCAGCGGCAGCAGGTCCTTCATCGAGCTGATCTTCTTTTCGTGGATCAAGATGATCGGGTTTTCGAGGACTATTTCCATCCGTTCGGCGTCGGTGACGAAGTAGGGCGAGAGATAGCCGCGGTCGAACTGCATCCCCTCGACGACTTCGAGCGAGGTCTCCAGTGTGCGGGATTCTTCGACCGTGATCACGCCGTCCTTGCCAACCTTGTCCATCGCTTCGGCGATGATCCGCCCAATGGGCTCGTCGTTGTTCGCTGAGATTCGCCCGACCTGTGCGATCATCTCGCCGCTGACGGCGCGAGACAGCTTCTCGAGGCGACTAACGACCGCCGTGACCGCCTGCTCGATGCCACGCTTGATCTCCATCGGGTTCGCGCCGGCGACCACGTTCTTGGCTCCCTCGCGGTAGATGGCCTGGGCGAGTACCGTGGCGGTCGTCGTGCCGTCGCCGGCGATGTCAGAGGTCTTGCTTGCGACCTCGCGCACCATCTGGGCACCCATGTTCTCGAGGGCATCCTCCAGTTCGATCTCCTTGGCGACCGTCACGCCGTCTTTAGTGATCGTCGGTGATCCGAACTTCTTGTCGAGGATGACGTTGCGACCCTTGGGCCCGAGCGTCACCTTGACGCAGTTGGCCAGCTGGTTGATACCTGCGAGGATGTGCTGTCTCGCCATTTCACTGTAAACAATTTGCTTTGCCATGTTGATGTGCTCCAATCAAAAAACCGGTTCAGCCGGTGTGACCTTCGTCCGGGCTTCGGACGGGACCGCCCGGCGGCGTTTCTGGTCCCTCGGCCTATTGCACGACGCCCAGCACCTCGTCCTCGCGCATGATTAAGTAGTCTTCACCGTCAAGTTTAATCTCTTGCCCTGAGTACTTCCCGAACAGAATGGTGTCGCCATCCTTGACGTCCATCGGCTGGATGCCCCCATCGTCCTTGATCTTGCCCTTCCCGACCGCTACGACTTTGCCCTGCTGCGGCTTTTCTTTGGCCGTGTCCGGAATGATGATGCTGCCGACCTGCTGTTCGTCTTCCTCCAGACGCAGCACGATTATGCGGTCATGAAGTGGCCGTACCTTGATTCCCATGTGTATCAGACTCCTTGAAGTGTTAAGAATACCCAGGTAGAATAGGGATCTACCGCACTAGAGCTAGCAGTCTCAGTGGGTGAGTGCTAATTCTAGCGGGACCCAGGCATTGGTGTCAATGACTCCGTCCGCGAGGGTGGAATTGGACGGGAGGGCTCGAGGGTCGCGACCGAACCCGCCGAGTCGTCAGCCGGTGCGCTTCAGCCGATACTCGGAGACCTTGCGGCTGAGGGTGTTCCGATGGATGCCGATCATCTTCGCGGCCCGGCCGAAGTTGCCTTTGGAGCGCGCCAGCGCGCGGGTGATGAACCGGTGCTCGAACTCCTGGCGCGCGTCCTCGTAGAGGATGCCCTTGGCCACCATTTCATCCACCAACCGGTTTAGCTGATCACGCACTCCGGTCCCCTCGTCAGGCACACGTCAATCAAGGTCTCGGCCGGTCAACAGACGATAGGCGTCGAGATATTTCTGTCGAGTGCGGGCCATCACGCTGTCGGGTAATGCCGGTGCGGGCGGCTGCCGGTTCCAGTGAATCGAATCCACGTAGTCGCGGACAAACTGCTTGTCGAAGCTCGGTTGCGCAGTACCGGGACGGTATGTGTCCAGCGGCCAGAATCGTGCCGAGTCCGGAGTGAGAATTTCGTCGATCAGCACTATTTCGTCGCCGTCCGCGAGATCGCCGTCGGCGCCTCCTGTGGGTCCAGCGGCGCGCACGAGCCCGAACTCAAACTTCGTATCGGCGACAATGAGGCCGCGCGATTCAGCGTGTGCCGCGCCATGTGCGTAGAGTGCGATCGTCAGACCGCGTAGCCTGCGCATTATATTCGGTCCGACGAGTTCGGCGGCCTGCGCTTGTGTGATGTTTTCGTCGTGACCGCTCGTCGCCTTGGTGGCCGGAGTGAAGATCGGTTCCGGTAACCGATCCGATTGCCGTAAACCTGTCGGCAGGGCCACGCCACAGACCGTGCCCGTGCGCTGGTAGTCGGTCCAACCGGAGCCGGCGAGATATCCGCGGGCGACGCACTCGACAGGTATCGGTTCGGTTCGCCGCACCAACATCGATCGCCCGCGCAGCAAGTCGGCATGCGGGCGACAGACGTTCGGGTACTCCTCGGGTATTGTCGAGACGAGGTGGTTCGGCACGATGTCACCTGTACGTTCGAACCAGAAAGCCGAGAGCTGCGTCAAGACCTTGCCCTTGTCGGGGATCGTCGATCCGAGCACCAGGTCGTAGGCTGAGATGCGGTCGGTCGCAACCATCAACAGGTGATCATCCACGACATAGAGATCACGCACCTTACCGCGTCGCTGTGTAGTGAGACCCTGGAGAGAGCTTTCGAAGAGGGGGCGAGCGTCCGTCACGGTGTTCCTCATCACGACCGGCAGGAGCGCCTAGCTTACTCAAGACGTACATACTGGGCAAGGGAGAAGATCGTGGCCGGATCGTGTCGAGGCTTGAAGACTCGCGTTGAACAGGTTGCGCTATAGTACAGGTCTCAGGCTTGGTTGGTCTTGTCTTCGAACGGGTGACTCTGTGCTGCGCCTTTCGGCTCAGCCTGGACAAGGAGCCGTCAGTTCGTGTCTCTCCCTCGGCACCGGCAAGCGGCGGCGCAGTCCGGGTTGTTCCCGGACAGGCGGATCGAATGCGTGGCTACTTTCGGATCATCATCGTCATCGGGCTCACGATCGCGCTCATGGGGTTCTTCCTCAGGAGTGCGAATCTGGTGTCGGTGTGGTCGGAGATGCGCAACGCGAGACTCGATCTGTTGATTGCCGCGCTCGCGGCCATCGTCGTGTCCTTCGTCGTGAGGGTAAATCGGTGGCGCCGTCTACTCGCGCCGATCGGTGACGTCGGGCTCGTTCCGGCGGCGCGAGCGACCGCCATCGGGTTTACGGTGACCACACTGTTGCCCGGTCGGTTGGGGGAGTTCCTGCGGCCGTACCTGCTAGCGCGACGCGAGCAACTGAGCGTAAGCGCGGCGCTGGCGACTGTTGTGTTGGAGCGTCTCCTAGACCTGCTTGCGGTGGTGCTCCTGTTCGGTGTCTTCCTGCTGTGGTTCGGAGGTGACCTGCCGCAGGCCGAGTCGCAAGTACTGGTGGCCCTCAAAGCCGGCGGGCTCCTCGCGGCGGGCTGCGTCGCGGCAATATTAGCGCTGATCATGACCGCAGCCGGCGCACCGGACCGGATCCCGTCGCTGGTCATTCGGGTCGAGCGCCTGCTGCCGTACCGGATCGGGCCGACGGTCGCTCGGTTCCTGACGAGCTTTAGCTTGGGGCTCGGTATTGCACGTCATCCAGGCCAGTTCGGGCGTGCTTTCGCGCTGTCGTTTCCCTTGTGGCTCTGTGTTTCTGCCTCGGCATGGTTCGTGTGCCAGGCGTTCGGGATTGCGCTGCCTCCGGGTGGGTCGCTGCTGGTAATGGTGTTGATGGTGCTTGGGGTTTCGGTGCCGACCCCCGGGGGGATTGGCGGATTCCACGCGGCCTTCCAGATCGGAGTGACCGGCTTCTACGGGGCACCAGTCGACTCGGCGGTCGGCGCTGCGCTCGTACTGCACGCGCTGTCGTTCGGCCCGGTGACATTGGTCGGAATTGTCTGGATGGTGAGTGAAGGACTGACCCTCCGGAGCGCGGTGGATCTGGCGGTGTCGGGTGAGATGGCCGTTGGGAGCGGAACGGATCCGGTGGACGTGAGCGTACCGGAGGCGCGTGAGGGAGTGTTTCAGACTGGTGTAACCACGCCGCGAACAGTGCCCGGCGACGTCCCCGGTCAGCGCGCATCGGAGAGCGAGCTTCGTCGTGGTCAGGACGCGGGCTACCAAGGAGGACGACGGTGAAATGTCCGTTCTGCGGTCATCTCGATGACAAGGTTGTCGACTCGCGAGAGGGTAAAGAGGGCGAGGTCATCCGTCGCCGGCGAGAGTGCCAGGAGTGCAGGCGGCGATTCACGAGCTATGAGCGGATTGATGAAATTCCGTATATGGTCGTCAAGAAGGACGGTACCCGGGAGCGATTCGACCGGCAGAAGGTGACGGCCGGTGCGCTTAAGGCGTGCGAGAAGCGGCCGGTGGCCGTCGCCGCCGTCGAGGCGATTGCGAACCGCGTTGAGGAGACCCTACAGGAGCGTGCAGAGAAGGAGATCTCGACCGAGGAGGTGGGGGCGTTCGTGATGCAGGAGCTCAAGCAACTCGACAAGGTGGCCTACGTACGATTCGCGTCAGTATATCGCCACTTCCGCGACATCGGAGAGTTCATGACTGAGTTGCGGGACCTCCTCGATACGAAGGAATGACGCCCTCGCGTGGTTGCCGACCAACTGGGTAACATCACCCGCGCGGCCGATGCGTTGGGGCTGGAGCGGAGCTATCTCTACCGCAAGATGCGGTTCTTTTGGATCCGGTCGCTCCGTCAAACGGAGGCGGTGGAGGAACCGGTCAGCGGGCCAGTCGACACTCCAGCACGCGATCCTTCGTGACGCCTACGAGCCGCATATGGCGGGTGGCGGCCGACAGCAGCGCGTCGACCGGAACGAGGCCGACGATCTCGCTGTTCCGGATCGTCACCCCGTGGCGGTTCGCTTCCCGTGTGACCGCTTCGAATACCCGGTCAAGCGGGGTCCGGTGGTGATCGACGAGGTTGATCGACACTTGGACCACGTCGGGCTGTTCCGTCCGCACTCCGATCGCCTTGACGGCCTCGAGGCCCCCGTCCGATGCGCGCACCGTCCTGGCGATGTGTCGTGCGACATCGAGGTCGGTGGTCTCCAGGTTGACGTTGAACGCGATTAGGGTCGGTCGCGCACCGACGGCCGAGGCGCCAGCGGATGGGTGAGGAAGGACGGGACCGAAGTCAGGTTGCCACGTCCCCACCCGCATTTTCTCGGTGAGCCCCTCGAAACCGCCGCGGCGGATCGATTCGAGGGGGTGCCGATTGGGTACGCGGGCGGCGTCCGCGTAGAGGTAGACCGGGATGTCGAATCGGTCGGCGATCGCGGCGCCCAGTTCCGTGGCGAGCGACACGCAGACCGGCATGTCCACCGGATCGAGCGGCACCAGCGGTACAACGTCCACCGCCCCGATGCGCGGATGTTCGCCCGTGTGGGTCCGCAGGTCGATGCGCGTGACCGCGGCCTTATACAGGGCTAGCAGCGCAGTCTTCAGCGCAGCGGGCCGGCCGACTAGGGTGAAGACGGTTCGGTTGTGCGCGGTATCGGAAGAGGTGTCGAGCAGGTCGATGCCAGGCGTCTCCGTGATGGCGGCGGCCAGGGCCTCGACGACCTCTGGACGCCGTCCCTCGCTGACGTTCGGAACCGCTTCGATAAGCCCCACACTGCACGTATAGCACAAGGTGGCCCAAGGTGCTGGCTGGGTTCCAGTCGTCTGGTTGACGCTCACTCGGGGGTGGCCCATAATCGCCCCCAATAACGCAGTTCCAGCCTATGGCCGATCCCGCGCCGCGCAACGAGTTTCCGCCGGACGATGTCGAAGGCCCTGATCGTAGGGTCAAGATCGATCGGTGGTTCTCCTCGGCCTGTGGGCCACGGTCGGTCTTGGTAACGCGCTGCGGGGCGAGGTAGACACCTTGCGGGCTTCGATACAGCGCCAAGTGTCGAGTGCGGCGCCCAAGTCGGCGCAGGGAGTCATTGTCGAGTCCAGCGGTCCGTCTGGTGCCGTCGCCGCTACACGCTGATTTGCGTCGGCACCTGTCGGTCACGTTAGGGATCGGACCGGTTGGGAGCTACGTGATGATGACGATGCGCAGACGCGGGACCTGGCCGTGACGCGAACGGGGACCGGCGGTCGTCGGGCCACGCTATCCGGCGCGCGTGGAGCGGTCGACCAGCTGGCTTCGAGCTCCGCCCTGCCGCTGTTTCCGCAAGATCCGGACGACCGCGGTCCAGTCCAAGCTCGGCCGCGTGCGCCGCTCGGCGTGCGACGGCCGACCCCGGAGGTGCCACGTCTGCGGTCCCGGGGTCAACGTCGTGAACCGGTCCCGACGCTGTCGTTCGAGACCGCAGAGCCCGACCTTAGGCCCGCTGCCCCGAAGCCAGTGGTCGCCACGCCTCTGGCACGACTGGCGGCGGGGTTGTTCGACGCGGCGTTGCTGGCCTGCCTCGATGCCGTGGTGGTCGTACTGACGCTCAGGCTCGCCGGGCTGGACTTACCATCAGTCGGTGCGTTGCCGTTGGTGCCCATGGCGGCATTCCTGATTTTGCTCGATGCTGGGTATGTCGTCGTCCTGACCGTCGCAGGTGGGCAGACCTTCGGCAAAATGGCCTTCGGAATTCGTGTAGTAGGTCGGGCCGGTGATCCCGTCACCGTCCAGGTCGCTCTAGTCCGGTCGTTCGGGTATCTGGTATCGCTGTTGCCGCTCGGCCTAGGCTTCGGTTGGATGTTCCTCGACAGTGACCGACGCGCGCTGCACGATCGGTTAGCCGGCAGCCGTGTAATGGTGGTCACCACTCGGGTGTGACAAGTCAGAACGAGGGAGGTCTTGCCGCCAGGCGATTCCTCCTCGGGTGACACTGGCCGGCATGCTCCTCCTCGCGCGTTGCCAGCCGGGTGCCGCGCATCGGAAGGCTTCTGTGAACCTGTGAGACGGGATACGAAATGAGGGGATTCCTTCAACACATGGTGGTCCGGTTTGCTACAGTCGGGCCAGTCGGGTCCGTGCCGATCGCGCCTGGCACCGCCGGGTCGGCGGTCGGGCTGGTAGTGTTCTGGGCGGTCCGTTCGACAGGGTCGATCCGGCTCGAGGTGGCGGTGCTCATGGTCGTGACGCTGGCCGGAGTGGCGGCGGCGTCGGCGGCCGAGTCGGAGTATCAACGTCGGGACCCCGGTCTCGTGATCATCGACGAGGTCGCGGGTATGTTGGTGACGTTGCTGGCCGTGCCGGTCGGGCTCACCGGTGCGGTGGTGGGGTTCTTCCTTTTTCGCCTGCTCGATATCGTGAAGCCGTTTCCGGCGGGGCACGCCGAGCGGCTCCCGGGCGGGTGGGGTGTGATGGCCGATGATCTCGTGGCCGGGCTCTATGCCCAGGGGTTGTTGCGTGTGATCCTATGGGGAGGGACATCCGGATGATCGGTCGTGGGTCGCAGACCGCTGCGTCACTGTCGACGGCCGAGATCATCGCTGTTGGCACCGAACTGCTCACGCCGTTCCGGTCCGATACGAACTCGTTGTTCCTGACCGCCCGGCTGAGCGAGTTGGGTATACGGGTGCGCCGAAAATCGATCGTCGGTGATGACGCGGACGATCTCGGCCCGGCCGTGCAGGACGCCCTCGAACGGGCGGACCTGCTCGTTGTCTGCGGTGGCCTCGGTCCGACCGCCGACGATCTCACGCGCGAGACCGTGGCCGCGGTGCTCGGTCGGAGACTGACGGAGGATGCACGGCTCGTCGAGCGGTTGAGGGCACGGTTTACTGCTCGCGGGTGGTCGATGCCTCCGGATAATCAGCGTCAGGCCATGGTCCCGGCCGGGGCGGTTGTGCTCGACAATCCGCGCGGGACGGCGCCAGGGTTGTGGCTGGAAACGGGCGATCGGGTCGTCGTGCTGTTGCCGGGACCACCGCGCGAGCTCGAGCCGATGTTCTCGGCTGTGGCGCTGGAGCGACTCTCCAGTCGCGCGGCGCCGGAGCGTCTATACCGGCGTGTGTTACGGGTGACGGGCCGTGGCGAGTCACATGTCGACGAGCTGGCCCAGCCTGTCTATGCTCGGTGGCGTCAGGCGGAGCCGGCCGTGGCGACCACGGTGCTGGCGTCACCTGGGCTCGTTGAATTGCATCTGTCAGCCCGTGCTGTCACCCAGGAAGCGGCGACCGCCGTGCTCGACGGCGCGGCTGGTGAGCTGGCGGCGGCGTTGGGGGAACACCTGTTCAGCCAAGATGGCCGGTCGCTGCCGGAGGTGGTGGGTGATCTGCTCCGGAGTGACGGCGTCCGGGTTGCAGTCGGGGAATCCTGCACGGGGGGGCTCGTCACCGCCAGGCTCGTGGACGTGCCTGGGAGCTCTGTCTATGTCGATACCGGGATCGTCGCCTATTCAAACCAAGCCAAGCGGGTTCTGCTCGGGGTCGACGCGGGGCTGCTCGAGACCCACGGCGCGGTCAGCGAAGAGGTGGCTGTGGCGATGGCGGAGGGGGCGCGGCACGTGTGTGCCGCAGAGATCGGGATTGGGGTAACCGGTGTCGCGGGCCCAGGCGGTGGGAGCGACGAGAAACCTGTGGGCACCGTCTGTTTCGGGATCGTTGGGCCCGGGGGCGAGCGGGAAAGTAGAACGGTGTTGTTGCCCGGCGACCGCGCTATGGTTAGGCGGCTGGCCGCGCTGGCCGCGCTGGATCTGCTCCGGCGTCTGTTGCTGCGCCGAGTGAAGGAGCGTGCGACTGTTCGTGGCGGTTGATTTAGATGGGCGGGCCCGGGCGGTGGCGATCCGCAATGCTCCCGCGCTGGCAGCCCGGTTCGACTTGGACGACGAGCCAGCACCACTGCGCTGGATTGCACTCGAGCGGCTTCACTGTACGCTCCTCTTTCTGGGAGAGATGTCCGACCGACAGGCCGCGTTAGTGTGCCGCGCGTTCAGGACACCTTGGGAAACACACACGTTCGAGGCCAGCCTGGCCGTCGTCGGTCTCTTTTTCTTTTCCGGATCAGCGCGGATTGTGTGGCTGGGTGTGTACGACGGGTTGGACGGGATGGTCGCCTTGAAAATCGAGCTGGATCGCCGGCTCGCTCCGGTTGCGTTCAAGTCTGGGACCAAGCTGTTTAGGGTGCATTTGACGCTCTGGCGTGTCAGGCTGAATGCGGCGATTACCGGTCTGGTGTTGCGGTCCGTGCTCGGTGGCTACCGTCCCGAGACGGCGCGGTGGGTGGTCGGCCGCGTGACCTTGTATGAGAGTCGGTTGTCATTTCGCAGCGCGACGTATCATGTCGTCGAACCCGCGATGCTGCCGTCAACACGCGAGTCGCACTGGCGGACTTCGTCGTGACCACACTGATAATCCTGACCGGATACCTGCTCGGGTCTATTCCGTTCGCGTTGCTGCTGGGCGGCGCCGAGGTTGGCCGGGTTGGGAGCGGGAACCTCGGTGCGGCCAACGTGCTCCGCGTTAGACGGACCTCGATGGCGGTGACGGTGCTGGCGCTCGATGTCGGAAAGGGCTGTGCGGCCGTGGTATTCGCCCACGGTGTCACTGCCGACACAGCGACCGCCGCCGCCGCCGCCGCCGGTGCCATTTTCGGGCACGTCTACCCGATCTGGCTCAGATTCAAGGGGGGCAAGGGCGTCGCCACCACGTTCGGGGTGTTCGTGCTGCTGGCCCCGTTCGCCGCCGCGTTCGCGGCGGTGCTGTTCGGCTTCACCGTGTGGTTGACTCGGTACGTCTCGGTCGGTTCGATGCTGGCGGTGGCGTCGTTGCCAGGGTTGGTGTATGTGACGAATGGTGCCACGCCGGTCCTTGTCACCGCGGCCAGTGCGGCCACGCTGGTGGTATTTCGGCACAGCGCGAATCTCGTTCGGCTGCAGGCGGGTGCCGAGCATCGGGTGGGACGACGAGCATCCCGGGCGTGAGGCCGGGGAGTAGGAAAACGCGAATGGTTCGCTCGCGACGCAGGTCGTTTGTGCAAGATTCTAGTGACGAAAGTGACGCAATGAAGGACGTCGCCGTGATTGGTGCGGGTGGTTGGGGGACCGCCCTGGCTGTTCACCTGGGTCGTCTGGGCAAACCGGTGCGTTTATGGGCACGTGACCCGGGATGTGTGGCCCAGCTCTGCGAGGAGCGTAGCAACCAGAGGTATCTTCCAGGAGTCCTGCTGCCACCGTCGGTTGCGCCGACCACATCGCTGGCTGAGGCAGTGGGCGCCACCGACTGCATCGTCTGGGCGGTGCCGTCCCACGGCACCCGCGAGTTGTTGCGCCAGGTCGCGCCTTTGGTGCGTCCGGACGCGACGATCGTCAGCGGCACGAAAGGGTTCGAGATCGGAACGCTGAATCGTATGTCCGAGGTTATCGAGCAGGAGCTCGGCGGAGCCCGTCGGCTGGCGGTGCTGTCGGGCCCCAGCTTCGCAGCCGAGGTCGCGCGTGGGGCGCCGACCGCCGTCCTGGTGGCGAGCCGCGACGCGGACGTGGCGGTCACGGTCCAGAAGGAATTCCGGGCCTCCTACTTCCGACTCTATGCGAGTGACGACTTGACCGGGGTCGAGGTCGGCGGTGCCATGAAGAACGTTATCGCCATTGCGGCCGGTGTGGTCGAGGGGCTGGAGTTGGGCCCGAACGCACTGGCGGCACTTATGACCCGCGGTCTGGCCGAGATCTCGAGGCTGGCGTGCGCCCTGGGTGGGCGCCGCGAGACGCTGGCCGGGTTGAGCGGGCTCGGTGACCTGATCCTGACATGCACGGGTGGCCTCAGCCGCAATAGGCACCTCGGCCTCGAGCTGGGTCGCGGACGTCACCTCGGGGAGATCCTCACGAGTTTGCAGACGGTCGCCGAGGGCGTCAAGACCACCGAGGCCGCGCTGGAGCTGGCCCGGCGCCATCATGTGGATATGCCGATCTCGACCCAGATGGCGGCGGTGCTGGCAGGCCACACCGAGGCCAGGATTGCCGTCGAGGAGCTGATGCTGCGCCGCCAGCGGTCGGAAGCCGACGGCGATTAGCGTCGGTCTCGACGCGATGCGGTTTTTATCTCGGGCTCGCAGAGAAGCGTCGTCACAAACCGCCCGGCCGAGCGTCGGTTCCAATCTTTCCGTTTGGCTTTTCTCACCGGCCCCGCGCCACGGGGGGTAGACAGTTCTGTCTGATACGGAGGGCTCTTCAAGCGGACACGATATCACCGAGGCAGACGTCTAGAGTCCATACTGTCCTGTGAGATAGTGGGACGGTGAATTTTCTGGGACGGCTCCGTACCGGTCTCAAGCGTACGACCCACGAGTTGATCGGACGTTTGGACAGCCTTACCGGCGTCGAGATGCAGCCGGGGGTGGGCGGGTTGACTGTGTCGGCGGTCGACACATTGGAGAGCCTCGAAGAGATTCTGATCGAGGCCGACGTCGGCATGTCGGCCACGATGCGTCTGCTCGACGGAGTGCGAAACCATACCGGCGACGGCGACCTGCGGTCGGTCCTCAAGGCCGGGCTACTCAGCTTGCTCGAGGCGACGGTATCGCCGCCGGTGGACGGCGGGCGCCCCCACGTCGTGCTGGTCGTCGGGGTGAACGGGACCGGCAAGACCACCACGGTGGGCCGGTTGGCTCGGTTGGCCACGGTGTGCGGACAACGTCCACTGATCTGCGCCGCCGACACGTTCCGCGCGGCCGCCGTCGAGCAGCTCCAGGTCTGGGCGGAGCGGGTCGACGCGGACTTCGTTTCGGCGCGGCCTGGCTCCGACCCGGCCGCTGTCGTCTTCGACTCGATCTCGTCGGGCAAGGCGCGCGGGCTCGACGTCGTGCTTGTCGACACAGCGGGGCGCCTGCACACCCGCGCCGACCTCATGCGAGAGCTCGACAAGATCCGCCGGGTTGCGGCGCGAGTGGTGAGGGGCGCGCCGCACGAGACCCTGCTTGTGCTCGATGCCACCGTCGGTCAGAACGGACTGGCGCAGGCGCGGGCGTTTCTCGAAGCGGCCGGAGTGACCGGGGTTGTGCTGACGAAGCTAGATGGGACGGCGAAAGGCGGCATCGCGGTAGCGATCACGGTGGAGTTGGGCGTGCCGATTCGCTACGTCGGTGTCGGAGAGCAGCTGGACGATCTGGTTCCCTTCACGCCGGCGGAGTACGTCGAGGCGCTGTTCGACCCGACATGGTAATCGGAGCGATCCATACTGCGCTGATGAACGAGGCTCTGACGCTCGCCAGGAGGGGACGGGGGGCGACGAGTCCTAACCCGATGGTCGGTGCCGTGGTGGCTCATGGCGAGCGGGTGGTCGGCCGCGGCTTCCATGTCCGTGCCGGCGGCCCCCATGCCGAGGTGGTCGCACTCGATGACGCCGGCAGGGCGGCCCATGGCGCTACGCTGTATTGCACGCTGGAGCCGTGCTGTCACAGAGGTCGGACCGGGCCGTGCGTCGAGCGAATCGTGGAAGCTGGGGTGACCGACGTGGTGGTCGGTGTTGAGGATCCCGACGCGCGTGTGAGCGGTGCGGGTATCCAGTATCTGCGTGACCGGGGAGTCACGGTGACGCTCGGGGTGCACCGGCAGGCGGCGACGCGTCTGAATGAAGCGTATTTCACCGTGAAACGCCACGCGCGGCCGTTCGTGACGATGAAAGCGGCGGTCAGCCTCGATGGGCGGATCGCGGCGGCCCCGGGGCGGAGGACCCGGTTGAGTGGGGGGGTGGCGCTGGGTCACGCGCATGCGCGACGTGCCGAGGTGGACGCGATCGGGGTCGGGTCGGAGACCGTGCTGGTCGACGATCCACTGCTCACCGCGCGGGGTGTGGACAGATCCCGCCCGCTGGTCCGGGTATTATTCGACACGCGGTTGCGAACGCCGCCCTCGGCGCGTGTGTTGGCGACGCGGAGCGAGGGCCCGGTCGTGGTCATGACGACCGAGGCGGCGGTCGTGGCCTGGCCGGCTCGGGCCACGGCGCTCGAGCTGGCGGGTGCCGTCGTCGAATCGCTGCCGACCCGTGATCTGGCCACGGCCATCGCGCGTCTCCTAATCTACGAGGTCAGCGACTTGCTGTTGGAGGGTGGCTCCGTCGTGCATCGCGCGGCGTGGACCGCCGGGGTCGTCGATCGGGTCCGTCTCTACGTCGCTCCCGTCGCGCTTGGCCGTGCAGGTGTTGAGTGGATGCCGGACGGGCGGTTTTCTTTCGCCGCGTTCGTCAGCCACCGCGTGCGGTCGCTGGGCAAGGATGTCCTGCTGGAGGCCGATGTTCAACGGTTTAATTGAGGCGCTGGGTGAGGTCGCCGAGCTGAAGGCGATTCCGGCCGGCTACCGGATTCGTGTCGCGACGCCGCTGGTGACCGAGCTGGCCCTGGGCGAAAGCATCGCTGTTAACGGCGTCTGCCTGACGGTTATGCACACCGACGCGGATGCGTTCCATGCCGAGATCTCGCCGGAGACGGCGCGTGTTACCGATCTGGGGGGGCTCCGGCAAGGGGGGCTGGTGAACCTGGAGCGGTCGATGCGCGCCGATGCCAGAGTCGGTGGGCATTTCGTTCAGGGTCATGTCGACGCCACCGGTCGTATCGAAGAGATCAGGCACGAGGCAGATTTTCACTGGATCACGGTGGCCTTCCCGTCACAACTCGCGCCCTGTCTTGTGCGGAAGGGGTCGGTCGCGGTCGATGGGATCAGCCTGACGGTGATCGGGTTGAGCGACTCGCGGTTCGACACGCAGATCGTTCCGTTTACGTGGGAACGTACGAACCTGAGTCGGGGATCCACCGGCACGGTCGTGAACCTCGAGTGCGATATCATCGGGAAATACGTCGTCCGCGCGATCGAGGTTGGGACATTCGGATCAGCCCGGCCAGGCCTGGGCGGCGGCGAGATACGAGATGACTGAGAAGACGACTCACAGACGCTCCGGCCTCGCCAAGCCGGGTTTAGAACTGGCGGGGGCGCGCCGACACAGTGCATTCGCGCCGGTCGAGGATGCGGTGGATGCGATCCGCGCTGGTCAGATGGTCATCGTCGTGGACGACGAAGACCGCGAAAACGAAGGCGATCTAACGGTCGCGGCCGAGAAGGTGACTCCCGAGATCATCAATTTCATGGCGAAGCACGGCCGCGGGCTGATCTGTCAACCGATGACAGGCGAGTGCCTCGATCGGCTGAACATCCCGCTCATGGTGCAGGACAACACCTCGTTGTTCGACACGGCGTTCTGTGTGTCCATCGAAGCCAAGGAATCGACGAGCACAGGGATTTCGGCCGCGGACCGGGCGACTACGGCCCGTGTGGCAGCGGACCCGAAGGCCAAGCCAGGCGACTTGGTGCGCCCCGGACACATGTTTCCGCTTCGGGCCCGCGACGGCGGTGTCCTGGTGCGGGCCGGCCAGACTGAGGCGGCGGTCGATCTGGCACGGATCGCCGGGTTGTACCCGTCCGGTGTGATCTGCGAAATCATGAACGACGACGGCACGATGGCGCGCGTTCAGGACCTGCGGCGCTTCGCGCGCAAACACAAGCTGGTCATGATCACGATCGCCGACCTGATCAAGTACCGCATGCGGAACGAGCGGCTGGTTCGGCGGGCGGCGACGGCCGAGCTTCCGACGGAGCACGGTGACTTCGAGCTCGTGGCGTTCGAAAGTATCGTCAATGGTGAGACTCATCTGGCGCTGGTGCGGGGGGATCTGGGGGCAGGAGAGGACGTGCTGGTCCGGGTTCACTCGAGCTGTCTGACCGGAGAGGTGTTTCATTCGGCCAGGTGCGACTGCGGCGCCCAGCTAGCCGCGGCCATGCAGCGCATCGCGGCGGAGGGCCGGGGTGTGTTTCTCTATCTGAATCAGGAAGGCCGGGGCATCGGTCTGACGAACAAGATCCGCGCGTACCAGCTCCAGGACCAGGGCCTTGACACGGTCGAGGCCAACGAGCAGCTCGGGTTCAAGCCGGACCAGCGAGACTATGGGATCGGCGCGCAGATTTTGACGGAGCTCGGCGTCCGGAGTATGCGGCTGCTGACCAATAACCCACGCAAGTTCGTAGGGCTCGAGGGCTACGGTCTCTCGGTGTCGGCCTCGCTGGCGCTGGAAGTACCGACGACCGGGCTTGCACGCTCCTATCTTCGTACCAAGAAGGCGAAGCTCGGGCACACGCTGAAGACCGTTTAACCCCACCTGCGTTGACAGCCAGGTCACGACAACGCTACCATAACTAGTTGCGTTTGAAGGGCTTGAGAGTGTTTATTCATGTTCGACTCACTCAGTGAACGACTGCAGGCGGCCTTCGCCTCGATGCGTCGCGAGACTCGGCTAACCTCCGAGTCCGTCGAGGCGGCGTTGCGCGAGATCCGGATGGCGCTTCTCGAGGCGGACGTCAACTTCAAAGTGGTTAAGGCGTTCATCGATCGGGTCCGCGACCGCGCCGTGGAACACGAGGTGCTCGCGAGCCTAACAGCGACCCAGCAGGTCGTCGCCATCGTGCGGGACGAGCTTCGCCGGTTGCTTGGCGATGGTCCACCTGGGCTGACGGCGAGTCGGCAGCGTCCGCAGGTGGTCCTGCTGCTGGGGTTGCAGGGTGCCGGGAAGACTACGACCACCGTCAAGCTAGCCCTCTGGCTCTCCGGCCAGGGTCGTCACCCCCTTGTCGTGTCCACCGACGTGCGGCGACCCGCGGCCATCGAGCAATTGGGTGTGCTGGCGGGTGAGGGGGGCATCCGCGTGTATGCGCCGACACGCGATACGGCGGTCGTCGCCAGGGCTAGCGGTGCGGTCGAGATGGCGCGGTCCATGGGGTTCGACGTTGTGCTCGTCGACACAGCTGGCCGGCTGCACATCGATAACGATCTGATGGGTGAGCTCGAGGTGTTAAAGACCGCCGTACAGCCGTCGGACCTGCTGTATGTTGCCGATGCGATGACAGGGCAGGACGCTATCAAGAGCGCGGGGGAGTTTAACCGACGGCTTGGAATCAGCGGCGTCGTGTTGACCAAGATGGATGGAGATGCGCGGGGCGGCGCGGCGTTGTCGGTCGTGTCGGTGGTCGGGGTGCCGGTGGCCTTCGTGGGCGACGGTGAACGGCTCGATGATCTGCAACCTTTTCACCCGGACCGGCTTATCTCGCGCATGCTGGGCATGGGCGACGTTCTTTCGCTCGTCGAGAAAGCGGAGCGGGAGGTCAGCCGCGAGGATGCGACACGGCTAGAACGGAAGATTCGCGGAAACGGCTTCACGCTGGAGGATATGCGAGAGCAGTTAAAGACGGTCAAGCGAATGGGCCCGCTGGACCGGCTGGTTGAGCTGATCCCGGGGATTAAACGGGTGGCGGTCGGGACGCCCGGCGAGGTGGATCCGACGGCACTGGTACGGACGATGGCGATTATCGACTCGATGACACGGCGCGAGCGCCTGCGTTGCCAAATTATCGACGGGAGTCGTCGTCGGCGCATCGCGGGTGGAAGTGGCACGACGGTGCAGGACGTCAACCGGCTGCTGAAGCAGTTCGTGGGAATGCGCCGCATGTTGAGGACGGTTGGGGCGGTGTCGGGCGCGCGTAATAGGAAGAAGGGCCGGCGCCGCCGTGGTCTTCCCGCTGGGATTGGCTTCCCGGTCGGGTAGGGGCGTGGTGAAACTCGCGTCGTGCCAAGGTCGGCAAGGCGAGCGTGTGGTACGGCGAGACGAGAAACCACTGGGCATTTGAGACCGAGAAGCAGCGCCGTTTAGGTAAGATTCGGCGTTGGTTGCATAAAACGGGGTTTTCACACAGGCTTCTCAGGATACCAAGTGGCCACAAGGGGGCGAGACGGTATCAGGGTAGCCGTGAGTGAGGATGAGGAGAAGACAGACGCATGTTGACCATTCGCTTGAGTCGGATCGGCACAACGAAACGGCCGGTACACCGAGTAGTTGTGATGGAGTCAGGCGCTCCGCGTGACGGCCGGTTTCTGGAGTCGCTGGGGCACTACAATGCACGGGCCGAGCCGGAAGTTCTGGAGATCGACTACGAGCGTGTCAGCTACTGGACGAGCAAGGGTGCGCGTCTGTCCGACACGGTTCGTACGCTGCTCGCACGGCACCCGGCGCCGCCGCCTGAGGCCGTGGCCTCGGAGTCGACGGAATCGGCTGAGCCGGCGGTGGCGGGCGGGGACGAGACCGAGGTGGTGACATGAGCCGGTCGCGGGACGTCGTCGAGGTTGTCGCCCGCGCCTTGGCCGACAGGGCCGATGACGTGTCGGTCAGCGTGCGTGAGAGGCGCGAGGTCACCGACATCGAGTTGTCGACCGCCGGTCAGGATCTGGGTCGGATGATCGGGCGTCAGGGGCGCACCGCGTCGTCCATCCGGGTGCTTGCGGAGCTGGCCGAGTCTGAGGATCGGCGGGTGTCAGTCGATTTCGTCGATACGCCATAGGGACGCGTGCTGTGACCCCTGAGTGGGACACGATGGTGTCGGTCGGGCGCGTCGCGCGGACGCACGGTAACCGGGGACGGGTTATCGTCAATCCGGATACTGATTTCGCTGAGGACCGCTTTCGTCAGGGGAGCGTGGTCTACATACGCCGCGGCGACCGGATCGACCGTTTGTCGATCCGGGACGTTAGGTTTTATCGACAGCGCCCGATCGTAGGGTTCGACGAGGTCGCGACGATGACGGAGGCGGAGCAACTGGAGTGTGCCGAGCTCCGTGTGCCGGTGGAGATACTCGCGGGTCAGCCGGCCGGCGCGTTCTATCACCACGAGCTGATCGGGTGCCGGGTGAAGACGGTCGAAGGTATGGCGGTGGGCACGGTGAGCGGCGTCGAGGGTGACGGCGGGGTGTACCGGCTAGTCGTAGCTAACGGATCGGACGAGATGCAGGTCCCCCTGGTTGCCCCAATCTGCGTGCGAGTCGATCCGCTGGCGCGGGCGATTACGATTGACCCACCCGAGGGGTTACTTGATCTGAATCCGCCGCGGCGTGGCCAGGATTGTGCCGATCGGCGCGCGTGATGCAGGCCGATCGGGCTGGACCGAGGTTCGATGTCGTCACGATCTTTCCGGGCATGCTCGAGGCGGTGTTTCGGGAGGGTGTCCTCGGTCGTGCGGTCGAGCGGGAGTTGCTACTGGTCGGGTTGCACAACTTGCGAGACTACACCGCCGACCGGTATCGCACCGTGGACGACGTCCCTTACGGGGGCGGCCCCGGGATGGTGCTTAAATCGGAGCCGTTCTTCAGGTCGGTCGCGGCAATTCGGCATCGGCACGGGGACCCAGACGCAGTCGTGTTGCTGTCGCCGCAGGGCCGGCCATTTGGCCACGATGAGGCGACGCGGCTGAGCCGGTTGCGCCACATCGTTCTCCTCTGCGGGCGCTACGAAGGTGTTGATGAACGGGTGAGGGAACAGGTGGCGACTGACGAGCTCTCGATCGGCGATTATGTGCTCAGTGGTGGGGAGTTGGCTGCCGCCGTCGTGATCGACGCGGTGGCCAGGTTGGTGCCGGGAGTCGTCGGGGATAGAAGATCTGTGGACGAAGACTCGTTCGTGCGGGGCATGCTCGATCACCCGCACTACACCAGGCCGGACGCGGTCGACGGTCATGGTGTGCCGGACGTGCTGGTGTCTGGGCATCATGCCGAGATACGGCGCTGGCGGAAGCGCGAGGCGGTTAGACGCACGCTGGAACGCCGGCCGGAGCTGCTGGAGGACGCCGCGCTCGACGACGAGGAGCGTGTGATTCTGCGGGAACTGAAAGACGAGATAGACGGCCAGTGAGCGACCAGATGAATGTGATAGACACGATAGACGAGAAACAACTACAGAAGCGTCCCGGCCTCAGAACGGGTCTCACGGTGCGCGTCCACGTCAAGATCCGCGAAGGTGAGAAGGAGCGGATCCAGGTCTTCGAGGGCATAGTCATCGCCATGAAACATGGTGGGTCTCGGAGCACCTTCACGGTCCGAAAGGTCTCGTTCGGGCAGGGTGTCGAACGTATATTTCCGTTGCACTCGCCCTCCATCGACAAGATTGAGATCGGACGTGCGGCTCGGGTGAGGCGGGCGAAGCTTTACTTCCTGCGTCAGTTGCGCGGGCGCGCGGCGCGTCTCCGAGAAAAGCGTCGGCCCACCACGTAGCCGTCGAGAGCGACTGGAGCGAGGAGACACCGGAAACGACTCGTGCCAGCGGGTCGCATGGGGAGAGGGTTTCCGGTGCCGAAGACTGTGACGAGATCGACCGGGTCACGCGCCCGGACACGGCTCTCGGCTCGGCGGACCATTGAAAATGGACTGCGCCGGCTCGGGTTTGCACGGATTGCCGGCGTCGACGAGGTGGGCCGTGGCTGCTTGGCTGGGCCGGTCGTGGCCGCGGCGGTCGTTCTGAGTCCGGGCGACCCGGTCGCCGGGCTGCGCGACTCGAAACTTCTGAGCTTCGCTGGTCGAATTCGGCTCTACGACGAGATCACAGCCACCTGTGTGGCGTGCTCGATCGGCATGCGCAAGCCGGACGAAATCGACCAGCTCAACATCCATCACGCTTCGCTGGCGGCGATGCGGGACGCGGTGGTCGGGTTAGCACCGTTGCCAGATTTTATCCTCGTCGACGCGTTTCTGATTCCGCAAGTGTTCATTCCGCAGCGCGGAATCGTCGGTGGCGACCGGCGTTGTGCCGCTATCGCCGCGGCCTCGATCATCGCCAAGGTGACACGCGACCGGCAGATGACCCTTCTTCACGAGGTCGACCCGCGGTACGGGTTTGACCGACATAAGGGCTACGGCACGGCGACGCACCTGTCGGCCCTGGCGAGACATGGCTATTCTGCGGCGCACCGGCGGTCATTCCGGCCGCGATCCTTGTCTGATACGATCGATCGGTAGGTCTAATGGCTCGGCGGGGGAGTAACCCGGAAAGACGGATGGCGGAAGTAGCTGACCCGAGTGGCAGGGGCGTTCGCTTGCGTGCCGGATGCCGAGGCTGCGCGGCACGGGGTGATGGCGCAGTGGCCGAGCTATATGGGCGTCTTGTTGGGAGGATGAGATTCATCGCTTTAGTCGGGTCCTGCTAATCGTGTATCTCCTCGAGACGGGGCTGGTGCTGGTGGTGGCACCATGGTCGACGTTTTGGGAACGGAACCTGCTGGCTGAGATCGCGCCGCTGTTTGGTGCGGTCGTGCGGCTCGATGCCGTCCGAGGCGCAGTCTCCGGTGTCGGTGTCGTCAACCTGTACGCCGGGTTCTGGGAGTTGGGGATTTGGCTGGCGACGATAGGGCGCTGCGGGGGTGTGGCCCGGTGTCGTCCAACGGACGCCGAGCGCGGGGCGGTGTCTGGCGGCGCCCAGGGCGCCGAACTGCGCGGGGAGGACACCCGTTCGTGGACTCCGGGCCGCTGACCGGGCGTCCCTTGCTCTCGCTGGTCACTGGCTGGAGTCGGGGCGTCTCAAGGCATCATGACGTGTCAATGCTCTTCGGGCAGGTGGGGGCGGCTGTGGCGGCCGGCATGGATCTCATCCAGATTCGCGAACCGGAACTGCCGGACCGGGTGCTCCTCGAGATCGTACGCCGGTGCGTCGACATGGCGCACGGGACCGGTACCATCATCCTCGTCAACGACCGGCTGGATGTAGCCCTGGCCGCGGGCGCGGGCGGAGCGCACTTGCGGACTCGTTCGGTGCCGGCGCCGGTTGCTCGCCGGCACGCACCTGATGGGTTCCTGCTAGGTCGGTCGGTGCACGGTGCCGCGGAGGCGGCGCGGGTAGCCGACGGCGGCGGCCTGGACTATCTTGTGATGGGGACGGTGTTTTCGTCGCGTTCCAAGCCGGGTGCGCCGGCGTGCGGAGTCAGCAGGCTCGGGGCGGTCGCGCACGCGGTGGATCTGCCGGTCCTAGCGGTCGGCGGTGTGACGGTCGATAAAGCGGTAGAGGTGTTTCGCGCCGGGGCAGCCGGTGTGGCGGCGATCGGTCTCTTCGCGAGGCTCGGCCCGTCTGGCCGATTCGACGAGATGTGCGACGTCGTCGGCGAGCTCCGGCGATCCTATCGGTCTGTAGTACGCGGCCTTCGTGGCGCGACGAGCGATGGTACGCCGGCCTAACCGGGCGGAACGAGGAGCACACCGACGGCTGTCGTCCGCGAAGCCACGAAGGCGGCTGTCAAGGTAGAGTGTCATGTCCAGGAAGCAGTCACCAAAACGTCCGACTCGGGATCGGCCGCGACTTGAGCTTGGTCAGATCTCTGACGGGCCAGCCGGTTCATCCACCGACGTTGGGTCGCGTCTCCGTGAGGCGCGTGAGGCCAAGCAGATCTCGCTTCGCGAGATCGCCGCCATCACCAAGATCTCGGTCAGTTCCCTCGAAGCTCTCGAGGAGAACGAAGTCGCGCACCTGCCCGGGGGCATTTTCACACGGGGGTTCGTCCGGTCCTACGCGACAGAAGTGGGGTTGGACCCCGAAGAGACGATGCGCGATTTTATGGCCCAGGTGCCGCTGGAAGGGATCGCCGAAGAGACGGGGAGCGATAGTCAATCGCAGGGGCACGACCTCTTTCAGAGCCAGCAGCGGATGGCTGTCACAGTGCTCAAGCTCGTACTCGTCAGTCTGCCGGTGGCCGGGTTGCTACTGTTCCTTGTCACACGAAACGGGTCGCCGTCGGCCGACCCGGTCGAGGCGCCGGCTTTCGTGACTGAGGGTCCGCTGCGAGCACCCTCCTACGTGGCGCCGCCAGAGAGCGCCGTCCCGGCAACGCTGACGGAACCGGTCCCCCAGGGTCCGCTGACGCTAATGCTGGGTCCGCGCGACGACTGCTGGGTGTCGTTGACCATCGACGGGGAGTCGGTGTTTGCTCGGGTCATGCGAGGTGGTGAGCGCGAGACCTACGAGGCGGACGGTGAGTTCATTCTGAATGTCGGGGATGCTGGGGCGTTCGGGTTCGCGATCAACCAGCAGGCCGGCCGGTCGCTCGGTGGGTCGGGCGAGGTCGTGACCGCTCGGATTACCCACGAGAACTACCGCAGCTACGTCGCGCGGTGACACGGTCTGCCGACCGTCCATCCGGTGACGTTGGGTGTCTTCTCTACCACTAGCGCTTCGGCCGGCGTGGTCCGGCGGTCCGCGTCCTTCCGAGCTTCTTCCGTCCCGCCCGCCGGCTGGCCAGTATCCACTCAGAGCGCAGCTGCGACAGCCCATCCATGTAGCCCGCGACGCGACCGCGCTCTGCCTCGCCGTCGAGGCTCTTGAGCAATTCGATGGCGCGAGAGAGATCATGCTCGACAGTGGCTGGCGTCGTCTCGTGGTACAGCTTCCTGATTTCGGCCCGCACGTTCGGCGGTGTCGTCATTGGCTCGTCTCCACCGGGATGCTCACCGAGTGCGACAACACCCCGAGTCTGGTCACGGCTTTCCGTCCTATCTGTTCCGGTGGCGTCGCAACGACGCCAGAAACATTTGCAGCGGTCTGGTGTTCAACACGTCGTCCGGTCTGGCCCAAGCGCGGCGCGCCATCGTGACCCCCCAGCGGAGCAGGTCGAAGTCGGCCGGTGTATGCGCATCCGTGGAGATGACCAGTTTGACGCCCCGTTCGCGTGCCCGCCGCGCGTGGATATCCGACAGGTCCAACCGGTGCACTTGTGAGTTGATCTCCATAGCCACTCCCGTTCGGGCGGCGGCATCCAGTACCCGTTCGATGTTCAGCCTGTACGGATCGCGACGGAGCAGCAGCCGACCGGTCGGATGCCCGATGACGTCGACCACAGCGGAATCGATCGCACGCAGGATCCTGTCCGTCATCCGGTCCTCGTCCTGGTCGAACGCGGAGTGTAATGAGGCAATGACCAGGTCGAGCTCGGCTAGACAGTCCTCAGCCAGATCCAGGGTCCCGTCGGCGAGGATGTCGCATTCGATGCCGGCCAGTAGGGTGATACCTTCCAGTTGTTCGCTCACCTCCCGGATGTGGCGGGCGTGGTCCAGCGCCCGGTGCTCGTCAAGCCCATTGGCCATGGCGAGCGCCTGACTGTGGTCGGTGATGGCCAGATACTCGAGTCCGGCGTCCCGCGCGGCGAAGCCCATGGTCTCGACATCGGCTCTGCCGTCGGTGGCCGTCGTGTGGCTGTGGAGATCTCCCTTGAGATCTGTCAGCTCGATGAGTTCTGGCAGGGTGCCGTCGTCGGCCGCCCGGATCTCGCCGCGATTTTCCCGTAGTTCGGGCGGTACATAAGCGAGACCGAGCGCCGCATAGATTTCCGTCTCAGTCGCACCGGCGACCCGTTGACCGTCGGCGACGCGGAAAAGCCCGTACTCGTTAAGCTTCAGGCCTCGCTGGAGCGCCAGATCACGGACGGCGATATTGTGCGCCTTCGAGCCGGTGAAATACTGCATGGCGGCGCCGGCGCTCTCGACCGGGACCAGCCGAAGATCGGCCTGAATGTTGCCGCGTAGGAGCACGCTCGACTTGGTCGGACCCCGTCCCAGAATTCGCTCGACGTCCGGAAAGCTGGTAAAACGCGACATCAGCTGTGCGTCGGTCCCGAGGGCGAGCAGGTCGATGTCTCCGCATGTCTCGCACCCGCGACGGAGACTGCCAACCGAGATGATGGTCGCTTCTGCGGCCTCGGCTCGCAGATGGTCAGCCAGTCGCGTGGCCAGGGCGGCGGCGTGCCCGATCAGATGTCGTCCTATTCGTCTCTGATAGTCCGCGAGGGCGCGGAGTAGCAGCTGCTCCTTCCTGGGGCCCATGCCGGCCAGCCGGCGGAGGCGTCCCTCGGCGGCGGCGGTCTCGAGCGCCTCGAGCGTCTCGATACCAAGCTCCGTGTACAGCAGCGCCACTGTCTTCGGTCCGACGCCCTGCAGGCGCAGCATGTCCAGGATTGACGGTGGGAATTCCTTCCGCAGCGCATCGTAGAAGGCAAGTGAGCCGGTGTCGACTAGTTCGCGGATCTTGGCAGCTAAGTCCTTTCCGATCCCCGGGAGATCGAGCAGTTGCGCGTCGGTCAGGTCGGTGATCCGTTCCGCCATGTGGCCGACGATGTCGGCGGCGTTACGATACGCACGAATCTTGAACGGGTTGGCGTCCTTAATCTCGAGAAGATCGCCGATATTGCTGAAGACCTGCGCGACACCCTGGTTGTCCATTCACCGCCCACGTCTACGATACGGCGATCCGCAGACCGTCCGTGTCGATGCGGCACTCGAGCAGACGTGCGCCGGCTTCGGTCACCGCGCGGCACACCTGGGTGCGGCGGGCAGGATCGATCAAGAAGAAGACACACCCGCCACCGCCGGCCCCGCAGACCTTGCCCGCCAGCGCCCCTGCATCCTGTGCCCGGGTTATGAGCCGATCGATCGCGGGGGTCGACACGCCGGGTGCCAGCCCTTGCCGTTCATGCCATTCGAGCGTCACCTGTCTAGCCAGCTCCGCCCAATCCTGACGGGTTAGGGCGTCCCGGATGGAGGCGGCGATCCCGTTGATTCGCCCGAGATGGGCCACTACCCCGACGTCTCCGTCGAGGTACCGACGGGTAATTTCCCAGTTATTGATGCCGGACGAGCGGGAGTCACCGCTGTAGACGAGGATGAGACGGCGCTCGAGCTCGGCCGGGTCAACATCGACCGCCACGCGCCTGACGCCGAGGACGTCGAGCTCGATCGCAGAGACCCCACCGTAGAGCGCCGGGCGGTAGTCCTGGGCACCGGTCGGGATCCCCAGTGTTCGAGCCTCCAGGTTCATGGCGAGTGTCAGGAGCTGTTCGGCAGAGTGGTCGATCCCACGCCAACGTCCCAGCGCCGCGCACAGGGCGATATTGAGCGCGGAAGATCCGGCAATACCGGCGCCAACCGGTGAGGTGGCCCGTGTCGAGATGCGTACGGCCTCGACCTCGAAGAACCGGGCGATGTTCGAGAGCAGGCGGTTGTCGCCGGACGTGTCGAGCTCGCGCCATGTGTCCGCGGTCAATGTGCAACCGGTGTCCTCTGAAACGATCCACACTCGCCGGTCGTCGCTGGCGGTCAGCGTGCACTCAGCGCGCAGCTGGATCGCCACGTTGACGGTCATGGCACCAGGGTGAAAAAGGTACAGTGGCCAGATGTCGAGTGTGCCGCCCGCGAGGTCTATGCGAGTCGGCGCGGAGGAGTGCACCTGCACCAGCGCATTATAATGGCCACGAGCCGTCCGCGGCCGACAGCGTGTCTCCCAGGGGTTGCGCCGGACCGCCGGCTCGTCCGGTCTTGCACTGATGCTCGCATCGTGACGGTGACGGCGGTAGGTGAACGCCGAACCTCACCCCTGGGTGACTCGGACACGTGAGATCCTTTCATCGCCGCGTCGGACAGCTGATGATCGTCGGGTTTGGTGGATGCACCGTGCCGGCGGAGCTGCGCGCGCTGGCGCGCGAGTGGGATCTCGGCGGTGTCATCCTGTTCGGGCGCAACGTCGAAACGCCAGAGCAGGTGGCCGAGCTGGTGTTCGAGGTCCAGGCATTGGCTCGCGACATCCCGCTCTGGGTGAGCGTCGACCAGGAGGGCGGACGGGTCGCACGGTTCCGGAAGCCCTTCACCGAGTGGCCGCCGATGGCCATGCTGGGGCGTCATGGCGACGCGGCGCTGGTCGATCGGTTCGCGTGCGCACTGGCCGAGGAGCTAACCGCCGTCGGAGTGACCCTCGATTTCGCCCCGGTCCTGGACGTATATCATGACGCGGCTGACGAGGTCATCGGAGATCGGGCGCTGTCGCCGGATCCGGCCACGGTTGGGCGGTTGGGGCGGGTCATGATCGACACCCTCCAGCGCAACGGCATCGCGGCCTGCGCCAAGCACTTTCCAGGTCACGGCGACACCAGGGCAGATTCCCACCGCGAACTTCCGGTCGTTGAACATCCGCCCGAGCGGCTGTATGAGCACGAGATGGCACCGTTTCGTGACGCGGTCTTGGCTAATGTGGCGGCGGTGATGACCGCGCACGTGCTCTATCCGGCGCTGGACGCCGAGCATCCGGCCACGCTGTCAGGGACCATCGTCGACAAGGTCCTTCGGCGAGAGCTGGGGCATCAGGGACTCATCATCACCGACGATCTGGACATGGAGGCGATCACCGCCACGCAGACGGTCGAGCAAGCGGCGGTCAGCGCGGTGGGGGCCGGTTGCGACACGGTGCTGGTATGTGGCGATTCGGTCGATCGGCACGCGGCGGTGCTCGAGGCGATCGTGCATGCAGTGGAGACGGACGCAATTGACGGGCGCCGGGTCGAGGACGCGTGGGCTCGCCAGCGGCGGGTGAAGGCCAGTTTCATGGGCGGTGAGCGCCGGCGCCGGCCGTTGTCCGGCCAGGCGCTACGGGACCGGGTGGGTACGACCCGGCACCAGATGGTAGCCGAAGAGATCGTGAGCTTTTGAACCGGATGCGAAAGCCACGGTGTCTGACGCCCGGTGACCGGGTCGCGATAGTCGCGCCGGCGAGCCCATTCGACCGTGAGCGGTTCGAGCAGGGTGTGAAGGAAATCAGGCTGCTGGGCTTGACGCCGGTGATCACCGAGGGGGTCTTCGCCCGTCTGGGGTATCTGGCAGGTGACGCGCGAAGTCGTGCGGCGGCGCTGACCGCGGCTTGGCGTGACCCATCCAACGCGGCGGTTATGGCGGCGCGCGGCGGGTATGGAAGCGCGCAGCTGCTGCCGTTCCTCGATCGGAACGTCGTCCGCGACGCCGTCAAGCCATTCATCGGACACAGCGACGTGACGGCGTTCCTCGTGTATCTCACGACGCTATGCGACAGCGTCTGTTTTCATGGGCCGATGGTGCTGAATATGTCCCGCGGCGAGGCGGGGTACGACCGGGACTCGTTCCAACGATGTCTGATGCGGCGGGAGCCGGTCGGTGAGCTGCCGGTTGACGGTGTCGAGACGCTGCGGACCGGCGACACGACCGGTCCGTTGCTTGGTGGGACGCTAACCCAGCTGGTGGCGTCGCTAGGAACACCCTACGCCTTCTTGCCCCCACCAGGGTATGTCCTGCTGCTCGACGACGTCGGTGAGCGGCCGTATCGTCTTGATCGGATGCTCACGCAGTTGACGTCGAGCGGGGTGCTGGCGCGCGCTGCTGCGGTGGTCTGCGGGGAGTTCCCAGACTGCGACGAGCCGACAGGCCGGCCGACCGCGCGCGGGGTGGTCGCCGAATTGCTCGAGTCGTTTCCCGGTCCGGTGCTGTTCGGGTTTTCAACCGGTCATGCCACCGGTCCGGCACTGACCGTACCACTCGGGGTGAACGTTCGTGTGGTCGGCGGCCCACGGCCGCGCTTCGTGGTCACGGAGTCGGCTGTCGCATGACGGTGTATCTGATCGCGATCTGTGGCACCGCGATGGCCACGCTGGCGTCGATGCTCAAGGACCTAGGTCACACGGTCCGCGGATCGGACCAGCACGTCTATCCGCCGATGAGTGACTTTCTGGCGGCGCGCGATATTCCTTGCCTGGACGGGTTCGACCCGGACCACCTGACCGCCGACGTCGACCTGGTCGTGATCGGGAACACCGTATCGCGCGGCAATCCGGAGGTCGAGGCCGTGCTGGACCGCAAGATCCGGTATCGCTCGCTGCCGGAGATGGTCCGGGAGACCTTCCTCTGGGACCGGCGGTCGATTGTCGTGGCCGGAACGCACGGGAAGACGACTACGACCTCGCTGGTGAGCTGGCTGCTGGCCGACGGCGGCCGCGACCCGAGCTTCCTGGTCGGCGGAGTAGCAGGCAACTTCGAGTCGAGCTATAGGCTGGGAGGCGGCCGGGAGTTCGTGATCGAGGGGGACGAGTACGACAGTGCGTTCTTCGACAAGACGGCGAAGTTTCTGAAGTATCTTCCGGATATCGCGCTGGTGGGGAACCTGGAGTTCGACCACGCCGACATCTATGCTGACTTCGAGGCGATCCGGTCCACTGTTCGGCAGTTCGTCAGCCTGCTGCCCAGGCAAGGGCTATTGGTGCTGGGTGCCGACAGTCAGCCCGCGCTCGAGGTGGGCGCGGGCGCGCCGTGTCCGGTCACGACGTTCGGCCTCGGTGAGGCGGCCGAGTGGCGCGCGATGGCCATCAAGCCGGTCCCCGGTGGGACCGCCTTCACGGTGGCGCATCGTGGCCGGTCGATCGGGGAGGTGCGCATGCCGCTCGTCGGGACGTTCAATGTGCGGAACGTGCTGGCGGCGTTTGCTGTGGCCAGTGCGGTGGGGCTCGATCCACAGACAATCGTGGGGTCGATCAAGCGGTTCAAGGGCGTGCGGCGACGTCTGGAAGTTCGCGGACGTGAGAGGGGCGTGACGGTCTACGACGACTTTGCCCACCATCCGACCGCGGTACGGGAGACGCTGGAAGGTGTACGGGCGGCGTTTCCGGGACATCGAATCTGGGCGCTGTTTGAGCCCCGGTCGGCGACCGCCTGCCGGCGGGTGTTTCAGGAGGCGTTCGCCCGGGCGTTCGGTACGGCCGACGAGGTGATCATCGGGCGGGTGTATCGTTCGTCGCTGTCGGAGGTTGAGCGGCTGTCAGAGACAGAGCTCGTGGCCGGGATTCGTGGAACCGGCGGGCGGGCGCGACATCTTGGCGAGGTCGAGGACATAGTGCGCGTCGTGGTGGACGAGGCCCTGGCGGGTGACCTGGTCGTTGTCATGTCGAACGGCGCGTTCGGCGGTATCCATGCCCGGCTTCTGGAAGCGCTGGCGGCGTCCGGGTCACCGGGATGACAGCCTGTTTGACGACTCAGCACGTGGACGGGTCGGTCGAAGGCGCTAGTGTCACACGGAGATGCGGAGCGGGGCGGCAGGCGGGATTCGACACAACGGCGTGAGGCGGAGGTGCACAGATGTCGGACTGGCGAATCAGGATGGCCGGCGACGCGGCGGTGACGGTCGAGTTTGAGCCCCGTCTCGATCCGGTCATCAACGCGCGGGTGGTGGCATTGGTGGCCAGGCTTCGTGAGGCACGGCACGCTGGCGTACGCGACGTCGTTGCGAGTTACAGCGCCGTGACGGTGTATGTCGACCCGATCCGCACCGACCTCGACCGGTTGTGTGCCGCGCTCGACGCGGCGGTAGCGGCGCCTACTCCCGCTGCCAGCCCGTCGCCGGAGATCGTGGTGCCGGTGCACTATGGCGGTGCGGCGGGTCCAGACCTTGAAGAAGTCGCCGCGTTCGCCGGTTGCTCGGCGGACGAGGTGGTCCACCGGCACACGGCGCCAGGATATCGGGTCTACATGGTGGGGTTTCTTCCGGGATTTCCGTATCTCGGTACCGTCGACCCTCGAATCGCGATGCCCCGTCGCTCGAACCCGCGTCTGACGGTGCCGTCCGGTTCAGTTGGGATCGCTGGGGCGCAGACCGGTATCTACCCGACAACGGCGCCTGGCGGCTGGAATCTGATCGGCCTGGCGGCAGTTGAGTTGTTCGACGGCGTGCGTGAGCCGCCCTGCCTGTTTCATCCCGGGGACAGGGTCCGGTTCGCCGCGGTGTCGTCGGAGTCCGGGCCGTGACGATCCGGGTGACGGAGTCTGGGTTGTTGACAACGGTGCAAGATCGCGGTCGCTGGGGCACCCAGGGTCTGGGTGTGCCGGTCGCTGGACCGATGGATACGGTGTCGCACCGTCTTGCCAATATGCTGGTCGGGAACTCGCCGGACTCCGCCACGCTGGAGGCGACGCTGGTTGGTCCCGAGATCGAGTTTCTCGCCGACGCCACGTTTGCCGTCGCGGGGGCTCAGTTCGAGCTCCGACTGGATGCGCGATCGGTGCCGATGATGACCGTGTGCCGGGCCGGCAGGGGCAGCCGGTTGCGGTTTGGGAGGAGCGATGTCGGTGCTCGCGCGTATCTGGCGGTAGGCGGGGGCATCGACGTGCCGCGGGTATTCGGCAGCCGGAGCACGGATCTGGCGAGTGGCCTCGGCGGTCTCGGCGGTCGCCCGCTTCGTTCCGGTGACGAGCTCGCGGTGGGTCCCGTAACCGCGCGGCCGACAGCCCGTAGACCGGCCGTTTTTCCGTTTGATCTCCCGAGAGGCGGTGCCACGCTGCGGGTGATGCCAGGACCCGACCTGGCACGGTTTACACCGGGGACCATTGAGCGGTTGACCCAGGCCAGGTTTACCCTGGAACCGGAGTCAAACCGGATGGGGTATCGGCTACGCGGGCCCTCGCTCGAGCTGGCCGAGACGCGGCCGTTGCTGTCGCGCGCTACGCCGGTCGGTACCGTCCAGGTTCCGCCCTCTGGTCAACCAATCCTGTTGATGGCTGACCGGCAGACAACCGGGGGGTTTGCCCAGATCGCGACGGTGGTGAGTGCCGACCTCCCGGTGGCTGGGCAGTTAGCACCAGGCGACTGGATCGCGTTCGAAGTGCGTGAGCGGCGGGAGGCAGTCGCGGCGCTGATCGCTCTCGAGCAGGCGCTCATGCACTTCGGGTGACGCGCGAGGTGTGAGGAGAGCCCAGAGGGTGTCGACGTTTGCCGCTCCCGTATGTCATTGGACGCGCTGGATTTCGAGTAAGGCTATTCGTGGAAGACACGCAACAAGTCACGCGTGCCAGGCTGCGCAAGGCGTTTACTGACCGTGTTCGTGAACGCGTGGGGCTGACGGGGCTGACCACTTTTCGGACCGGTGGCTCCGCCGACTGGATGGTCGAGACAAGCGACCCGGACGACCTGGTGGCCGCGGTGCGGGTGACGCGCGGCTTGCACCTGCCACTGACCGTGCTTGGCGGCGGCTCAAACGTGTTGATCGGTGACGGAGGCATTCGCGGGCTCGTGATGTGGCTTCGTTACGGCAAGATTAGGCTTGCCGCATCTGGCCACGTGCGGGCTGACAGCGGGGTGAGAATCAACGGGCTCGTCCGCTGGACAATCCAGCACGGCTTGGCCGGTCTGGAGCGGTGGGCTGGCACGCCGGGCACGGTAGGCGGCGCGATCCGTGGGAACGCGCATTTCGAGGGCCGGTTGCTGGGTGATATGGTGACGGCGGTGGGGCTCGTCGACCCAGCGGGGAACGTCAGCTGCGTTCCCGGAGAGGAGATGGCGTTCGGCTACGACGACAGCCGCGTGCAGCACACCGGCGAGCTGGTGCGCTGGGCCGAGTTCCGGGTGACCGCCGCCGAGGCCGGATCGTTGCGGGACGCGGCTCGGCGATCGCTGGCGTTTCGGAAACGCACGCAGCCGCTCGAACGAGCCTCGGCCGGTTGTGTGTTTCGAAATCCACGCGCCGAGGATGGCCCGCTGTCCCCTGACGTCCCTCGATCCGCCGGGGCACTCGTCGACCGTGCTGGCATGAAGGGACACCGGGTCGGTGGGGCGGTCGTCTCTGGGGTGCACGCGAACTTTATCGTGAACGAGGGCGGCGCCACTGCAGCCGATGTGCGACAGCTCATCGAGTTGTGCCGGATTGCAGTCCGGGAGCGATTCCGGATTACGCTGCGCGAGGAGTTGATTTATCTAGGGGAGTTCTGATTCGGGTGTATCGGTGTTGGCGGCAGCGTGACTGACAAGACGAGGGCGGATGGGTTCAGAGACGATGACTCGATCGGGTGAAGGGCTGACCAGCCTTGTGGTCGAGGGAGGCCACCGTCTGGCCGGCCGGGTCGACGTCGAGGGGAACAAAAATGCGGCGTTACCGCTGCTGGCCGCCTGTCTAATGACCGAACGGCCATGCGTGTTGACCAACATGCCGCGGATCAAGGATGTGCAGGTGATGGCCGACTTGTTGGTCGGTCTCGGGGCCGAGATCAGCGGTGTGGGTACCACGACGCTGAACGTCAGGTGCTTGCGGGTGTCTGGCGAGGAGCCGGATCGGATGTTGGTGGGGCGGCTTCGCGGGTCGGTGTTGCTCTGTGCTCCGCTGCTGGCCCGACTCGGTCGGGTGCGCCTGGCGCCACCAGGGGGCGACTTTCCGGCGCGACGTACCCTGTCCGTCCATTTACAGGCGCTCGAGGCCATGGGTGTACGGCGTCGGAAGGACACCGGCCCGGACTACGTGCTTGAAGCACCCGATGGGTTGGTTCCGGCGTCGGTCTATCTGGAAGAGGCGTCGGTCACCGGCACCGAGACGGCGTTGCTGGCCGCGGCTGCCGCCCTTGGAGAGAGCGAGATCCGGCACGCGGCCTGCGAGCCGCATGTCGTCGAGCTGTGTCGGTTCCTGACGCAGATGGGAGTCGAGGTGGAGGGCGCCGGCACGCCGACGCTCCGGGTCGCCGGTGGACGCCGGTTGACCGGCGCGGAGCACCGTCTGCAGGGAGACTACATCGAGGCGGGTAGCTGGGTGGTCGCGGTCGCGTTGACCGGAGGTGAGCTCGAGGTGCGTGGCGCCTCCGCCCATCATCTCGAGCCTATCACTACGGTTCTCAGGCGAATGCATGTCGATTGCGAGGTGGACGACGACCGGTTGCTGTTACGACCGTCGTCGCCAGTCGCGGTCCCGCAGATCACGACGGCGCCCTGGCCCGGGTTCCCGAGTGACATGGTGAGCCTAATCAGTGTCCTGGCCACCCAGGCGAAGGGTCGCACGCTGATTCACGACTGGATGTACGAACTTCGGCTCTTTGCCCTCGAGCAACTGAGCGGGATGGGTGCGAACCTATTCCTCTGCGATCCACACCGGATGATCGTCGGCGGTCCGGCGCGGCTAACGGGACGGACGCTCGACAGCCGGGACCTGCGCTCCGGTATGGCGCTGATCGCCGCGGCGCTGGCGGCGACCGGGACGAGTCGAATTCAGCCACTGGGGACGGTCGAGCGTGGATATGCGCAATTGGTCGAGCGGCTCCGCACGCTGGGAGCTCAGGTCGAGGCTGAGGACGCCTAGAGGCTTGTCGAGGGTGGACTAGTTGCGTTCACCTGGCTGGCAACGCAACCGGCCGCGCTAGCGGATATCCGAAGCGCGTGTCTAACGGGGAGGCGGCGGTGGTACCGGGGCGATCGGGGTGGCGCCGGAGTTCGGCTGGTCGGTCGCTCGGCCGGCGGTCGGCGGGATCACGCCGGGCGTCACCGATGCCGGCAGCGGTGCCCCGATGTCGAGCGCCGTCCCCGTGTCTCGCTCGACGCGGAACGGTCGCAGATCCGCTTCTTCGAGATCGAGGACGCGGATGATCCGCGGTGTCAACGTGACGATGATGTCGGTCTCCTGAGTCTCCCGCCGGTTGCGGGCGAACAGTCGCCCGATGACCGGGAGATCGCTCAGCCCAGGAATCCCCTCCAGCACCTCACGCTGATCATCCCGAATTAGGCCGGCGAGGATGTTCGTCTCGCCGTCACGTAGTCGGATCGTGGTGTTGATCGACCGATTCCCGAATGTCGGCAGATCGCCAAACCCGGTACCGGAGATACTGCTGACCTCGATCGAAAGATCTAACGACACGTCGTTGTTGTGGTGGGTGTACGGCGTGATATCAATGTTAACGCCGATGTTCTCGTAGTTGAACGAGGTGATCGGCTGCTGCTGGATGCCACCGGTCGCGATCGGCGCGAAGGTGGTGACGGGCACAGGCACCCGCTCGCCGAAGCGGGCCTGCGCCGCCAGTCCCTCCGATGTACGCAGATGCGGGTTGGCCAGCGTCCGGGTGTTGGCGTCCCGCTTCAACAAACGGTAGAAGAGCCCAGGCAGGTTGGCGACGAAGACATCCGCTCGGGTGAGCGCGCGGAGGTCGTCGAGCGAGAGACCGCTCTCGTCGATGCCAGCGGCACCGTCGATCCCGGGCGAGCCCAGCGTCGCAAACTGTAGGCCGTACTCCCGCAATCGCTGTCGATCTACCTCGAGTAACTCGACGTCGATCACCACTTCGGGGCGTGCCTTGTCGATTGCCGCGATCAATCTGGCGGCGGCGGCCAGCCGCTCCGGGGTGTCCTTGACCGAGATAGCTCGTGTGGCGGTGATTGGCGCCAGCCGGCGCAGGTCTATGACCAGGCGCAGCAGGTCAATCGTTTCCGCGACGTCGGCGTTACTGAGATAGAAGGTCTGTATGACCTCCTCTTCGTATTCGCGCCGTTTCGCCGGTGTGTCGGGTATCACAGTGACGGTCTGGAGCGCGGTGACCCGGTAGAAGTTGCGCGTGGAGCGGGCGACCGAAGTGAGCGCAATCGTCAAGGAGGTACCGCGTAGGTCGATTGAGATCGTATCGTCGACAAACGCCGGGTCGAAAATGACGTTGACGTCGGCGAACTGACCCAGCGCGGAGAAGACATCACGCGTGCTGGCATCTCGGAACACGAGCGAGTCAGGGAGGACGTCTTCCGGCAGCGTGAGCCCGTCCGGCGGTAACCTCCGTGCCCGTTCGATCATCGTCTGGAGTTCAGTTTGACCGTCCTCCTGGGCGATGAGCCCCGTCTGCACGGCGTGTCGCGTATCACGGAGCGCATCCAGAATGTCACCGCTTTCCGGGTTTAGCTCGGCCGCGATCTGATATTCGAGTAACGCCTCGCTGTGGTTGCCGAGGCCGGCGTGGCGACGCCCCTGGAGGTAGTGGTGCTGCGCGGCGCGGAGACGGGCCCGCTCGAGGTCCTGGCGCAACGCACGGTCGTCGGGCCGGTCCTGCAGGGCGCGCGTGTACTCGGCGACTGCCTGGTCGAAGTTTTCCGCCTGCTCGGCGCTCCTGGCCCGGTCCCGGGCGCCGGTGGCACAGCCGGCGAGCGCGGCACCCAGCACCAGTGTCGTGACGCACGCCCCGAGCGTCCGGAGCGCGGGGCGGTCAGTGGAGAGCGTCTGGCTGGGTCGAGTCAATGACATCGGTGCCGCCTGGGATATCGAATATAAACAAGTTATCGGACAAACCCATGTTTTCCAGTAGGTTCGAGAAGACGAACGTTGAGAGGCCGCCCTGGAGGTCGCGTGAGATCAGCTGTGTAATTGCCAGCGATCTGGCGTCGATGACGAGGGTCAGAAATTCGAAATCACGTTCGGGTCGGGTCGGTGTGAGCCGCAGCACGTAGCTTTCCGGGGGCGGGTCGCGGACAGTGTCGTACGCCGCCGTGAAGTCGTCGACGAAGTCGCCGGCGCCGGCAAGAAACAGCGCCGGTGTCGTCGCTTCGTTTCCGGCTGGTAAACGGCCGATTATGACCTGTCGGTCCTCCGGTAGATAGGAGTAGAGCCGCTCGCCGTCAGAGAGATAAAGCTTGCGCTCTGGGTCCAGGTAGTCCCAGCGCATCCGCCCAGGCTTCTTCACCTGTACGGTGCCACGCTCCACAAGGGTGGTACGCAGGAGGCCGCCCTCATAGGTGTGCGTAAAATCAGCGGAGAAATCAAGGACCAGCTCGTAGCGTCGCTGCAACGCCTTCTGCAGATCCTCAGGAGACCCAGTCTGGGGTTGGGCACGCCCAGAAGTTCCCAGCAGCAACCCCGCCGCGGCCATGACCGGAGCGATCGAGCAGCGGGTCCAACCTTGTATCCTCATGGCTGCGAGCGCACGGCGTGGGGCAACCTGGGCCTGGCGGTCAGCCCTTGAGCCCGCCGGCAGCCGGCGGCGCCTGTTTCGGTGCTTCCTTGGTGTCGGTCGGAAACTTGGCGGTTACCCAGTCGGCGAGCCCGCCCTGCAGCGCGCTCGCGCGGTACCCTTGTCGGATGAGCAACGCCGCCACGCGCGCGCTGACGATCTCCTCTGGGTCCGAGTCGTAAGCAACGACGTCGCGGTCGGTAGATAGCTCCGAGGTGTCCAGGTCATCCGGGTTTACCCGTCTCGCGCCTGGCAGCATAACGGTGCTGTGTTCGTAGGGGTATTTCAAGCGGGCATCGAGAATGACCGGTATGTCGGCAGTGTCCCCATCGAGACGGGCCTTCAGCTCTTCCTTCGTGATCCGAGGTATCGCCATGCTGGTGTGCTTTCCAGGGAGTTTTGACTCTGTCGGAGTCAGTTCGTCGAGCAGGCGCCCGCACCTCGCGGGTCTCCGCACGCGCCGCAGGCCTGTGGAACCGGCGCCGCGGCGGTGGCGCCGCCTCGACCGACGGCAAACGCAGAGAGCCGTTTCTGCAGAGAGGCGCTGTCGCAGGCCGGGCACGCGGGCCTGGTACCAGCCCGGACTATCAGCTCGAAATCGTGGCGGCATTCATGGCACTGGTATTCGTAGATCGGCATCAGACCACTCCGTCTCCAGCGACGCTATCGTGCCGGACGTGCCGGCTCCGGTTCCTGGGTGGCTGTTCTGACCGCCCGTGACGCGGGGGCGGTGTCGCAACGCGTGCACGTGCCGCACCCGGATCGATGGCGAGCGCGAACCCAGATGATAGCATGGCGCCTCATGCCGTTCCCTTCGGCGAACCCGCGCGCTGAGCAGTTGTTGCGCGGCATCCTGACCAATCGCACCTATGACGTTGCGCGCGAGACAGCGCTCGACCCCGTCGCTCGTCTGTTTGCCCGTGTCGGCGCGGAGGTCCTGCTGAAGCGGGAGGACTTCCAGCCGGTCTTCTGCGGGGTGCTTACAACAAGATCGCGCACCTGGCGCCTGACCGAAGGGCCGGCGCTAGAGTAGAACGGCTCGGATCGCACGGCGAGGGGCAGGACCCCGTTACGAGACCCCCACGGCGTACGTGTCGAGCGCGCGCCGCACCGCGTCATAGTCGTTCGGCAGCTCGACGGGCGTATTAGCGTGGCGCGAACGGACACCGAGCAGGCTGTTTTCGTGATACGCCAGCTTGAAGTCGGTGAACTTCAAGCCGCTGGCAGTGGAGACGACGACGACCCGAGACGCCGGGTCGATGACCCCCCGCTCGCGCAGCTTGATCAATACCGCAAGGGCGACCCCGGTGTGGGGACAGTTGTACATGCCGGTTCGGTCCGCCCGGGTCGCCGCTTCTGCCAGTTCCGCTTCCGACGCCTGCTCCACGATGCCGCGGTGGCGCCGCAGCGTCCGGATCGCCTTGCGCACTGACACGGGGTTGCCGATCTGAATTGCCGACGCCTGGGTTGGCTTCGCGGTGACCGGCGCGAACTCCCAGTCGCGCTTGTAGGCCAGATAGAGCGGGTTGGCCGCCTCGGCCTGCGCCACGACGATCTGGGGCTGCTTGTTGATGAGGCCGAGCTCCTCCATCATTTCAAACCCGGCGCCCAGCGCGCTGACGTTGCCCAGATTCCCTCCGGGGATGATGACGACGTCAGGGATCTGCCAGTCGAGCTGCTGCACGATCTCGATGGCCACCGTCTTCTGGCCCTCGAGCCGTAGACTGTTCACGGAGTTGGCGAGGTAGATCCCTTCATCCTGCGATAGACGCTGGACGATCGTCATACACCCGTCGAAGTCGGTGTCGAGCGCGAGTACGAGCGCGCCATTGGCGATCGGTTGCAGCAGCTGGGTGGTGGACACCTTGCCGCGCGGCAGGAGGACTATGGCGGGGATGCCGCCGCCAGCGGCGTAGGCGGCAAGCGACGCCGACGTGTCGCCGGTCGAGGCGCAGGCGACAGCACGGAGAGTCCCTCCATCCGCCATGATCTGCCGTACGACCGACACCAGCACCGTCATGCCGAGGTCCTTGAACGAGCCGGTGTGGGAATTGCCACAGAGCTTCACCCAGAGGTCGTGCATTCCCAGCTCGCGCCCGAAGCGCTCGGCCCAGAACAGGTTGGAGCCACCCTCGTCCATCGAGACGACCGCGTCGTCCCTCACGTCCGGACAGACCCATTCCTTCTTGCCCCAGACCGACGAGCCATAAGGCCAGGTAGTGCGCTTGTAGCGCTCGTCGAACAGCCGCCTCCACGCGGCCTCCGACTTGTCTTTCAGCGCGTCGAGGTCGTGGGAGACCTCGAGCAGATCACCGCAGGTCGGACAGCGGTAGATCGGTTTCCATAGCGGATGCTCGCCTTGGCATCCGGCGATACAGCGGAACACGGCACGATAGGCCATCCGTCTGTTATACCGCAGGTGACCTGGCAAGGGCGACGGCCGGACCGTACGTGGGATGCTGGTTTGGCGGTACGGCGTCTTGATATGGAGCGTCGAGTGGCGTCCAGACCATGGCCTGAGCTGGTGCAAGCACTGTGCAGCGCGCGCCGGATATTCGGGCTGCTACTCGGGGGAAGACGATCACGGTTGTGCGCCTGTGCGCCTACGTCGATCGCCTGGTCCAGGGCTCCCAGAGTGTCTAGACCGACCGTTGTCGGTACCCAATCAGAATGGCCCGTTCGCTGGAACACGTACCGGACGGGTAAGAATAAGGGGGCGTGATGAGTGACATCGGTGCTGGACGGGGGGAAGTCGGCGATACCCGTGGCCAGGCCGGAGCCGGCAGGTCGTTTGCCGCCTGGGAGCGGTACACCCGTCTGTGGGCGCTGGTCTTCGCGGTGGTGACGCTGCTCGTGTCGACACTGATCGCGCTGGTGGTGATACGGACGGGGCGTCCCACCGGACCCACGCTGGTGCTCGCCTTGTTCCCGGCGCTCGGGGCGTACGTCTGGCATACCCGAAAGATCCGTCGCCGGCATGCGATCGTACGCTCAACGTTTCCCCCCGAATGGGAAGCGGTGCTGCAGCGCGACGTTCTCTTCTTCCGCGTGCTGGATCCGTCAGCACAACAGCGGTTTCGCCGGGAACTTCAGGTGTTCCTTGGCGAGAAGCGGATCACCGGGGTTAAGGTCCATCTGGACACGACCACCCGTGTGCTGGTGGCCGCGAGCGCGCTCATCCCGATCTTCGGGTTCTCCGACTGGGAGTGGCACCAGATCAACGAGGTGCTGGTGTACCCGAACCGGTTCGACGGCGAGTTCGAGTTCGGTGACGGGCAGGATCACAACATCCTGGGGATGGTCGGCACCGGCGGCCTGAACAGGTTGATGATCCTGTCGGGGCCGGACCTGGTCAACGGATTCCGGAACGCGACCGACAAGCGCAACGTCGGGGTGCACGAGTTTGCGCATCTGGTGGACAAGAGCGACGGGCTGATCGACGGCCTTCCGGGCGTGGGGCTCGATCGGCAAGCGATCGGTCCGTGGATCGACCTAGTCCGACGGAAGATGGCGGAGATCGAGGAAGGGAAGTCCGATATCAACCGCTACGCGCTGACCAACGAGGCAGAATTCTTTGCCGTGACGTCGGAGTACTTTTTCGAGCGCCCAGGAGTGATGCAGCGCAAACATCCGGCGCTCTTCGCAATGCTCGAGCGCGTCTTCAACCAGGATTTGCGCACGCGGATGGGCGCGTGGCGGCGGGAGCTGAAACGAGGTCGGCCTCAGCTCGGCCGGAACTCACCGTGCCCCTGCGGCAGCGGGCGCAAGTTCAAGAAATGCTGTTTGCAGTAGGGCGATGGCCACGTTCAGTTACGTAGCTCCCTGCGCTTGGCGTTGTCAGATTGAGGGGGCGAGCGCCGGCGCTCGGCGTGGACGGAAGAGACGTGCAAGCTTCGTTAACTTGGCTATGTCCGGGAGTCCGAGCTGGCCGACGAAGCACCTGTATGTGATGATCTTGCCTGACTTGTGAGTGGTGGACCGCATGGGACTCGAACCCACGACCTCCGCGTTGCGAACGCGGCGCTCTCCCAACTGAGCTAGCGGCCCCCAGGGGGCGTGGCGGGGCAAGGATCGCTGAACGTCATGCCTCGCAAAGCCCGATTCTACACGGGCGGTTGAAGGTGCTGCAATCAGGCGGCTTCACCCTGCGGTACGTCGAGCCTGCGGCGAGGTATGACAATGTCCAGGCTGGGGGAACGATCGACAGAGAGGTGACACCAGGCTGTGGTCAGCCGGGGACGAGGGTTTCGGTTGACTGTAATGCGGGTACTATGAGCGAGGGGGGGGGGGCGTAACGGCCCGCGCCACGTCCGGCCGTCATGTTAGTCCGGTCTCGGCCTCGGTCCGTCACGCTCCGGTTCGAGTAATTGCCTCCAGCGATGGCGAAACATCAGCCAGCAGAGATCCGTGTCTGCTATCACACGCATTGGAGTCCTTACCGGCGGGGGAGATGCGCCCGGTCTCAACGCGGTGATCCGAGCCGTGGTCAAATCGGCGTTCAACCAGGGCTGCGGGTGTATCGGGATCGAGGACAGCTTCGACGGGCTGGTTCACCAAGACCGCACGCGGGTGCTGACGCCACGGGATGTGACCGGCATCCTACGTCGCGGCGGAACCATCCTGGGCACCAGTAATCGCGGTGACCCGTTCGCGAGCGGGTCCAACCAGGTGGATGGAACAGCGGACTACCCGTCTCGATGTATCGAGCGGTTTCACGAGCTGGAGCTCGATGCGCTCGTGGTGATCGGCGGGGACGGGACGCTGGCGATCGCCTATGAGTTCTCCAAACATGGGATACCGCTCGTCGGCGTGCCCAAGACTATCGACAACGACATCATTGGCACGAACAGCA
>CAUZDS010000020.1:0-52998 GCA_963578725.1 Vicinamibacteria bacterium | reverse complement strand
CGGGGGTCGCCGGCCCCCCCCCCCCCCCCCCGAGCAGCCAAGTCGCGCACCCCGGTTCGTCTTCGAAGTACATCCACCGTGTGATACGCTCACGGTCGTGCGTCGCCAGGTCCGGTGGTCCGGGTCAGGAGCCCGGCCTGCGTTCCCGTTCCTCGCCGAGTTCGCGGACTAACCTGCCCACGGTGATCCGTGATCAGAGAGTGACGCGCTTCCGCACGATGATGTTGCGGGAGACGGTTATGATGTCCTGGTCTTAACTGAACCCGTTCCACACAACCACTTAGGAGGAAACGTTGGCCAGAGCAAGAGGACTAAAAGCGGCGATGACGAAGACCCAGATGCTCTCGGAAATCGCCGAGAGCACCGAGCTGTCCAAGAAGCAGGTCGCCTCGGTTTTCGATGCGCTGGAAAGCGTCATCGAGCGACACGTCAGGAGGGGCTCCGTCGGAAGCTGCACGATTCCCGGCTTGATGAAGGTCAAGACCCTCAAGAAGCCGGCCCAGAAAGCCAAGAAGAACGTCCCCAATCCGTTTCGGCCTGGGGAGCTCATGAATGTGAAGGCCAAGCCCGCCAGCACACGCGTGAAGATTCTTCCCCTCAAGAAAATCAAGGACATGGTCTAGATGGTCTAGGTGGATCGCGACCGATTCAGGATCCAAGGAACCGCGTGATCACCGGCGACAATTGTCACCTGTCGTTCGCCTGCTGCGTCGCCGCCTGACCGACGATCGGCTGTAGCTCGTCCAACGCGACCTGCACGTCGTACGCCTATAAGACGTTCGGGGCAGCCTGACGGTGCCGCGCCGTGTGATGTAATGCGCGATCGCAGACGCCTCGTGACTGCGGTGGCGGCCGGCCTCGCCGCCGTGTTTCTCTGGGTGTTCCTGACGCTGCCTCCGCGTGCCCGTGCGGTCGACCTGACCGACTGGCCGGACGACCAGTCGCCGCCAACGGCGCGGGGGGTCTTTCACGTTCACAGCGACCGTTCCGACGGAAGCGCGTCAGTCGAAGACATCGCCGCCGCGGCGTCCCGCGCCGGCCTGCAATTCGTCATCTTCACCGACCACGGCGACGGCACACGGCCGCCCGATCCACCGGTCTATCGCTTCGGCGTGCTCTGCATTGACGCCGTGGAAGTCAGCACCAGCGGCGGCCACTACATCGCCCTCGGGCTACCGGCATCGCCGTATCCGTTGGCCGGGGCGCCACATGCCGTCGTCGAAGATGTGCAGCGTCTCGGTGGATTCGGCATCGTCGCGCACCCCGGGTCGGCGAAGGTGGATCTAAGCTGGACAGATTTCGGTCTCGCCTACGACGGCATCGAGTGGCTGAACGGGGATAGCCAGTGGCGGGACGAGTCGCGCCGCGCCCTGGGAGCAGCCGCCGTGCGTTATCCGCTCCGGCCATCCGAAGTGCTCGCCTCGCTGCTCGACCGGCCCGGCCCGACCCTAGCGCAGTGGGACGACAGCACACGTCGGCGGCAGGTCGTCGCGCTGGCCGGCGCCGACGCCCATGCCCACCTGGCCACCGGTGTGGGACGGCGGGGGGATGACGCCGGGGTGGTACTCGCCTTCCCCGGCTACGAACGGGTGTTCCGCGTCTTCTCGATCAGCGTCGAGCTCAACCGTGCGCTCGCGGAGGAGGAGACCGCCGCGGCGGATGCCGCGCGGCTGCTGGCCAGCATTCGCGCCGGGCGCGTCTTCACCGCGATCGACATGATCGCGACGCCAGCCCGATTCTCGTTCGAGGGCCGGACCGGCGACCGCCGGTACCCGATGGGAACCCGCGTGGAGACCGACTGGCCCGTCGAGCTCGCCGTGAGGGTCGCGGGACCGCCCGGCACCCGCATCGTGCTGCTAGCGGACGGTGACCCGGTCGAAACGGTCGCAGGCGTTGCGCTCGACTTCAGCGCGACACGGCCGGCGGCCTATCGAGTGGAAGTCTTCGTCCCCGATGCACCGGGAGCCCCGGCGATCCCGTGGATCGTCAGCAACCCAATCTACGTCAGTGGACCGCCGACGGCAGCGCCGGTCCTCGCGCCGCCCGACACTGTCTCAACCCTGCACCTCGACGTCGGGGCGTGGCTACTGGAGCACGACACGCGTAGCACCGCCAGCATCGACACCCTCGTGGACCGCGTCCTGCTCGACTACGAGCTCTCGGGACCGCCGCCGACGGCCGCAGCGATCGTCTACTACCTGCGGGACGCGGACCGTGGCGCACTCGACCGGTTCGCCTTCGACGTCCGGGCCGACCGACCGACCCGCGCCTCCGTGCAGCTCAGAGTAGACGACGGAGCTGGCGAACTGCGATGGCGCCGCTCGTTCTACGCGGATGAGACGACCACAACGGTTGAGATGCGACTCGCGGACCTGCTCCCGATCACCCCCGAAATGCCGGCGCCTGATCTCGCCCGTGCCACCGACCTGCTGATCGTGGTCGACGCGCTCCACACGCCGCTCGGGCTGCCGAGCCACCTCGCCATCATCTCTCCGCGACTCGTGAGCATCCAATGACTCGGGCACACAGGCTGGCGGCCCTCGTCAAAAAAACCCTTCTGCTCCTCACGAGCGTCTCGCTTTGCGTCCTCGCCGTGGAGATCATCTTCCGGACCACGCGACCGCAGCGGGCGTTCCGTGCGGCAACCGAGCTGGAGAACTTCCGACTGAACCGCGGGGATCTCACCCAGTACTTCGAGATTGATCCCAGCTTTGGCTTCCGTCCAATTCTGGGGACCGAACACTATCGTGATGACGGCACACGCGCCAACGCGTATGTGCTCGAGAAGCCGTCGGACAGGACGCGGCTGCTCTTCCTCGGCGACTCGGTTACGGCCCGCGGGCACATCGTCGAGGCAATCCGGGACCTCTACGGCGACGAGCGCTACGAGTACTGGAACGCTGGCGTCGAATCGTTCAATACGGTTCAGGAGGTGAACTACTATCGTCGCTACAATGCGGCCATCGCTCCGGACCACGTCATCCTGGCGTTCCACCTGAACGACTTCGGCACGACGCCGATCGCCTTCATGAACGATGAGGGGAACATCGTCGTCTACGCGCCAAATCGACCGCTCCAGGAAATCAGCCCGTGGTTTTTCCGCCACAGCTACACATATCGGTTCGTCATCGGCCTGATGAGCGAAACCACCACTGACCGGCGTGGCGTGATTGAGGAGGTGCGGGCGAGTCTCATCGATCTCCGGAGAACGCTCGACGAGAACGGAACAAAGCTCACGGTGCTGGTCCTGCCAACGCTGTTGCCGCTCGATGAGTGGTCGGCGGACGACCGGGAGCGACGCGCGATCATTCGCGCGTTCCTTGATGAGCTGGACATTACCTACGTCGACTTGTGGGATCCGCTGAGCGAAGCGCTCGTGGAGGGCGTGGCGGTCATGGAGGATGCGGGAGACGTCTGGCATCCGAGCCCGGATGTCGCCGCGTACTTCGCGCGGCACGTACGCCAGACCGGTGTGCTCGAGCGGGGAAACTAGCCAGGACGCGACACCCGTCACAACCTGGCGAGGGGCCCGGTCACGTCGTAGTGGCCGAGCGCGAGGCCGAGATTGAGAGGAATGGCTAGGGCACGGGCGCGAGGCGCTTGAGTTCCTCGGCCCAGTTCAGGACGATGTTGATTCCTGGTCTCCCGGCTCCGGCGTCCGCTGACGCGCCAGGCGTGAACATAAGAAACTGCTGCCCATCCGGCGAGACGTCGCAGAACCGCGTGCCGTCGAACGAGAAATGATACCGCCAGTCGAACAGCCGCTCCGGCGTCCCCACAATCAGCGACGCCGGGTCACCCTCGTCGATGTCGAGGGCATGCGCATGACCGTTGCGGTTTGAGTAGGGCGTACAGACCGTCGCGCCAGTCGGCTGAAAGCTGCCACGGTCGCCTCACCGCCACCTGCTCAGAATCAGAGCGCGCTCGTTCCGCGTCTGGGATGAGGTGACGTGTACCTGCTGAACGATGATGCACGCCGAGCCATCGAGGGATCGTCGCGCCCTCTCTTTCAGCACCTTGCAGTGCCAGCCGTGAGGAGCACGAGACAGAGGGTCCGCATAGCCCGTGAGACCAGCGGGCCGACGCGCCATTCTCAATGGATACAATAGGGACGAGACTTCCGGTGGGCACTGAGAGAAACGCCGTCCCTCATCACCGCGACAGGACCGTCGTGGTTGTCAGGCTGGCGTAGAGCCGGAAATCCTTCGCTACCCGCCATGGAGTCCAGCGCCCTGATCACCAACGACGCCGCTGTGCTCGGACTCCTCACGGTGACCCTCGGGGCCATCTTCTACACTGCCGAGAGCCCGATACCGGCATTCCGCAGGTTCTACCGGTACGTCCCCGTCATCCTGCTCTGCTACTTCATCCCGTCGCTGTACAACACGTTCGGCATCGTAGACGCGGAGGCGTCCAACCTGTACTTCGTGTCCTCGCGGTACTTACTGCCCGCAACCCTCGCGCTCCTGACGCTCAGCATCGATCTACCGGGCGTCATGCGCCTGGGCCCACAGGCGCTGATCATGTTCGCTACGGGCACCGTAAGCATCGTGCTGGGCGGCCCGCTGGCCCTTCTCGTCTTTTCCTTCGTCAGTCCGGACACAATCGGAGGGGCTGGGCCGGATGCGATCTGGCGAGGATTGACGACCGTCGCGGGCAGCTGGATTGGAGGCGGCGCCAACCAGGCGGCCATGAAGGAAGTCTTCGAAGTTGGCGACGAGGTGTTCTCCGCGATGGTCGCGGTCGACGTGCTGGTCGCGAGCGTCTGGATGGCAGTGCTGCTGTTCATGGCCGTGGAATCGCCACGGATCGACCGGCGCCAGGGGGCCGACACGTCCGCGCTGGACGACCTCAAACGGCGCGCCACGGAGTTCCAGGAACGGCACGCGCGGATCGCCTCGATGCCGGAGCTCATGGCAATTGCTGCCGTGGGCTTTGGCGTGACTGGCGCGTCTCACCTGCTGGCGGATCTGCTGGCGCCGTGGATCGAGCAATCGGCACCCGGGCTTGCTCGCCTGAGTCTGACAAGCCAGTTCTTTTGGCTCGTCGTTATTGCCACCACCGGGGGGCTGCTGCTCTCCTTCACGAAGGTGCGGGAGCTTGAAGGCGCCGGAGCATCGAAGGTAGGGTCGGTCATGTTGTACGTCCTGGTCGCGAGCATCGGCATGGGCATGGACATCGGTGCAGTCGTCGATCGCCCGGGCCTCTTCGCCGTGGGAGCGCTGTGGATGGTGATTCACGCCGGTCTGATGCTAGCGGTCGGGAGGGCCATCAAGGCGCCGATGTTCTATCTCGCCGTGGGCAGCCAGGCCAACGTCGGTGGAGCCGCCTCCGCACCGGTTGTGGCGTCGGCGTTCCATCCGAGCCTCGCGCCGGTCGGCGTGCTGCTGGCCGTACTCGGCTACGCCGTCGGGACCTTCGGTGCGTGGCTGTGCGGTCAGCTCATGCGGATCGCGTCGTCTGGATAGTGCTGTGCTGGCGGTGGAGCCTCTGACCGCGCCGACCGTCTGCAGCTGGATACCAGGATTGCTCGCGGCCGACGGACCGCCACCAGCGTAGGGAAGGAAGCGGGCCTCACGGCTGCTGTAGTGCCACCATTGGGTCGATGCGAACAGCGCGGCGAACCGGGACAAGACTGGTGCTGATCCCGGCGGTCGCCGACACCACACCGGGGACACCGAACGCGATGATATCGAACGTGCTCACACCGTAGAGGATACCGACCATCGAGCGCGCCAGCAGCGCCGCGGCCACGAAGCCAACACCGACGCCGGCGACGATCAGTGCCACGCTGTTGCGCACGATGAAACCGATGGTCTGTCGGGCAGTGGCGTCGAGAATCAGCATGAGCGATGTTCAGCGCAGCACAGCCTCTCTGGCATCGATCAGCTCAGTCTCCGACTGCGGCCCAGCGGCCAACACGCGCCTGAACGCAGCGACGGTCGTGCCGGTATTACGACCCAGAACTTCGTGTAGCTCGAACCACGTGGAATAGTGGCGGGTGTACGTCCGGTCGAACGCCAGCCCGGCGTTGTTCATGGCGGCTGGACAGTTATTGAACGACACGGCCGGCTCGGATGCTCCGCACTCGCTCTCGAGCTCCGCATAGAACGCAGCCTTGCGGTCCAGCGCCTCGTCGAGGGTGAGGGCTCCGGCCGCATGGGCATCGTAGACACCATCCAGTCGTTGGTAATACGTGTTGACGATGCGGGCCTTGATGAGAAATAGCTCAGCCTCGCGATCCAACCGCTGAAAGGTTTCCGACTCCTCGCCATACTTGATCCTGGTGAAGTCGCGCGCGATGAGGAAGCCCGCGAGCGTCGCGGCGGCCTCGGCTATGTCGAACGAGGCTTGTCTCGCCTCTCGCTGGTTATGGAAATCCTCGTGGGCTACCACGACCAGCGCGCGCTCGAGCAGCGCTTCAGCCAGTGCGGGTGACACCGGACTGGACCCGCTTGCGACAGCCTCTATCGGATAGAAGAAAACGTCGTATACGTTCTCGTCCACGGGACAACTCGGGTCATCGGTTTCGATCATCTCCAACGCCTCGTAGGAGGCCGGCAGCTCGACCCGGCCGGTGAAATAACAGCGATAGACAGCGTCCTGGGCATCGGAGAATCGGCGAAAGTTACCCGTCCGCTCGACACCGAGCTCCTGCTGAAACTCCTGTAGCTCAGCGATAATCGCCTGCCGAGGAAACGGCGGAGCCACCGTGGGCGCCGGTCGCTCCACACCGCAGCCCGCGACAGCGGCTACGATCAGCAGCAGGGCGACGGCCGCGGCCTGGGCACTGTTCACGTGATGGACGGAGGGCGATGTTCTCACCGATCGGCATTGGGATCCGCCATCAGTCATCGGGTACATGTCAGCGCCTCCCCTTCGACACATGCCCGCGTCCGCAGCAGACGCTGGTGCTCCGACACTCTCGGAGGATCTCGGCGGTCACAGCCCGACCACAGTGCCATCGACTGGCCGGACATGGCAAGGGAAACGGCAGCGAGCGTAGTTCAGCCAAGTAATCCGGAGGGTCGGGTCGACGCGCTCGTGCCCAACTAAGCGGTGCGCGTTGGCCAAGCAAGCCGGTAAATCGTCGGGTCGAGCAAGCCTAGCCCTGGAGGCACCCTCAGACCTATGCTGCTCAGTTCGACGACCGCCGAGGAGAGATCAGGCGAAACCGAGATCAACGCAGATGAGCATCAAGTTGCTTCTACTACAGACAAGGGTGGCGGACGACCCGATGAGGGATCACGAGCGCGAGTGCTTCGTGCGTGCGACCGGGCGCCCGCGCGAGAACGTCGTGCCGTTCGATCTGTGCGACCGGGCGCCGACAATCAGCGAGACTCGCCGATTCGACGCGCTGACGATCTGGGGAAGTGGCAACTACTACGTCACGCTGGGCAATCTGACCGATTTCACCACGCTCCTCGAGACATTACGCGAGGTGGTGGGCATCGGTCACCCGACGTTCGTGTCCTGCTTCGGCTATCAGCTGCCCGTGCACGCGCTTGGCGGCGAAATCCTCCACGATCCGCCACGCACCGAGGTTGGATCTTACGAGATAGCACTCACCACGGAGGGTCGCGGCGACGAGCTGTTCCCTTTCCTTCCTGATCAATATTGGGCGCAGCCCGGTCACAAGGAGCGTGCATCGCGTTATCCGGACGATATTACGAACTTGGCCAGCGGCGAGCTCAGTCCGTTTTAGGCCCTGCGTATTCCCGGCAAGCCGGTATGAGCTTCGCAGCTTCATCCTGAGCTCGACCGCGAGACAAATCTCGACCGATTCCGCCACTACGAGTCAGCCTACGCGGCATACATCGGGGCACATGAGCGAGCCACGGTGGCGAAGCGTTTCCGCAACAACCCCGAAGCATCGAGTCTTCTGGCGCGATTCCTCGAGCTCGTGTTCATATAGCGCGGACCTGCAACGGGCAGGTAGCTGCCATGTGCTGCGCTCGGCTCACCACGGGCGGCTACGAGCCCCGATGTTCCTCGCGCGGGATGCGGCGCCTGCAGAGCGGGCACGGGCGCTCAGCCCGGTTCCGGCCACCTGGCTATTAGCGAACCCGCGAGGTCATGCCGGACCGGGCGCCGGCGCGGGTACGTTTCTTCGCGCGCCGCAGCCGCGGTGGGCTGTGGAGGGCCACGGCGTTGAGAGCGTGCTCGGTGGCTTGAATAGCCGCGGCGAGCTGATCCGTGTCGACGCCCCGTGTCGTCAACCCCCCTTCCCAGTGAATGGTCGTCTCGACGAGCGCATCGGTCTTGCCACCGGGAGGGATGCGTACTTCGTAGTCGAGCAACTTGGGGACGTGCACGCCGAGCTGAGCCTTGACGCTTTTCAGCGCTTGCATGAACGCGTCGTAGCCGCCGTCTCCGGATGCGGTCGCCTGAAGCGCCTTGCCACGATAGTGCACCAGGATGCTGGCCGATGGTCGGAGCCCACGGTTGCTGACGATCGAGTAGTCCTTGACCTCGAAGACCCGTAGCTCAGGGGTCTGCAGGAGTTCGGAGATCAGAAACGGCAGGTCGGCCGTCGTGATGTGCCGCTTCTGGTCACCGAGCTCGACGATGCGTCGCAGGAGCTGGTCTTTCTGCTCGCTCGTTAGCGAAACATTCAACCGCTGGAGATTGAACTCCAGGCTCGCCCTTCCCATGAGCTTGCCCATCGCGTAGGTGCGTCGAAGCCCGAACCGAGCGGGGCGGAGCTTGCTCTCGTACAGCAGACCCTTCATGTCGCCGTCGGCGTGTATCCCGGCCGCCTGCGTGAACACGTGCTCGCCCATGATCGGCTTGTTGACCGCGATTCGCCGTCCCGAGAAAATCCCGACCAGCTGGCTGACCTCTGCGAGCGCGCGCTCCCTGACGTGCGTGCGTAGCGCGCCGTGGTCACGCAGCGAGACAACGACTTCATCGAGCGGCGTGTTGCCGGCGCGTTCGCCCATGCCGTTGACCGTGACGTGGACGCCCCGGGCGCCGGCGAGCGCCGCCTCGAGCGTGTTGGCCGTCGCCAGGCCGTAGTCGTTGTGACCGTGGTAGTCAAAGTGGCTCTTCGGGAGGTCCGCCGTGACTTGACCAACAGCCGTTCGCACCTGTGACGGACTCAGGATGCCGAGCGTGTCGCACAGCATGATCCGCTTCACCGGGAGCGCCGCGATCGCCCGGATGTGCGCGGTCACGTAGTCTGGTGAGTCGCGTAGGCCACCCGACCAGTCTTCGAGATAGACGTTGAACGTGATGCCGTGCTTCGCGCCGTAGTCGACCGTCCGTCGAATGTCGTCGAGATGCTGCTGCGGCGTACGACGCAGCTGCTCCCGGCAATGCCGGAGCGACCCCTTGGTCAGGAGATTGACGACCCGGACGCCAGCTATCCGGGCCCAGTCGACCGAGGCCTTCGTGTCGACGAACCCGAGCACCTCGATACGATCCGTCAGGCCTTCGGTCTCGGCCCAGGTGATGATCTCGCCGACTGCCACCCGTTCTCCTTCGCTGGCGCGTGCCGAGGCGACCTCGATCCGGTCGACTTGGACGCCCTGCAACAGCCGGCTGGCAATCGTCAGCTTCTCGGCGGGGACCAGCGACACGCCTTCGGCCTGCTCGCCGTCGCGGAGCGTGGTATCGAGGACTTCGATGTCCCGCCCCGGGCGTCGCCGTGTGCGCGTGGGTCGCGTGGCCATGGCTGAGCTCAGCTTCCTTCCCGGCGGTCCGGTGGTTGCCGGCGTCGCCTGAACGGGTCTGGTGATCCCCCCGATTGTCTCCTTGTCTCCGTTCGGCCGGTCCCTGTGCCGGTAGTGAAATCCTCGTGCCGTCGCGGCGCAATCGGCGGACGGCCCTCCGGTTCTTCCGCAAGCCGTCGACCGGGGTATACGGCACGCGGCAGTACGAGAACGGTCGCACGAAAGTCTCGCATCAGCACGCCCTCGCATTGTAATCGTCGGATTGTCGTCAGTCGTCTTAGCATAGCTGGAGAGCGTCCATGAAGTGCAGGCACACACCCCGGCGGAGTCATCGTGGGGCGGTGCCGCACATGGTGGGATGGGCCACCGGAGTTGGCACTGCGGCCGCACAGCCACCGGCGACTGAGGCTGCGCTGGTGTCGGGCACCATCGGCAGTGAAACGTGAGAGGTCGCCGCCCGAACCACCATCACCCCCCTGGGGCCTCGGCACCGCGAGGCCGTGCAGGACCGATGGATCTTTCGGCTTGGCGGCGGCGCCAGCGCGATCTCGTAGCGCTCATCTTGGAACTCGCTATGCGATCCCCGCGCCCAGCACTCCGACATAGACCGCATACAGCGATTGGCTCGCTGTCATGAAGAGCCGATTACGTCTCGTGCCGCCGAAACAGACGTTGGCGCAACGCTCCGGGAGACGGATCGCCCCGATCGTATCGCCATCGGGCGCCACGACGAGTACCCCCTCCCCCGCCCCGGCCCACACGTTCCCGTCGACATCGCATCGGATACCATCTGCGGCCACGGGCGTGTCAGTGCCGGGTGCGCGGAGCTCAGCGAGACGCCGGCCGTTCCGGAGGCTGGTCCCATCGACATCCCAGACCCGGATCTCGCGGCCCGTCCCGGTGTCGGCGACGTAGAGCCGCGTGTAGTCTGGCGAAAAGCAGAGACCGTTGGGACCACCCGGCTCGTCGCTGACGAGCACGACCTGTCTAGTTTGCGGGTCGACCCGGTATACCGCCGGGGGCGTCTCCGAGTCCGCACGGAACCCCTCATAGTCGCCCCGGATCCCATAGGGCGGGTCAGTGAACCAGATGCCGCCGTCCGGGTGCACGACGGCGTCGTTGGGTGAATTCAGCCGCTTGCCATCGAATCGGTCGGCAATAACGGTGACGTCGCCGTTCGGCTCGTAGCGCGCGACCCGTCGCCCACCGTGCTCACAGGAAAGCTGGCGCCCCTCACGATCGAAGGTGTTGCCGTTGCTATGCCCGGACGGATCACGAAACACGGTGACCCGTCCGTCATCCTGAACCCAACGGTGCTGCACATTGTTCGGAATATCGCTCCACACCAGATAACGTCCAACTCCGTTCCAGGCGGGGCCTTCGGCCCACATGGTCCCGACGTGCAGCCGTTTGATCGGGGTGTTGAACAGGATGTAACGCCGAAACCGGGTGTCGAGCGCGATGAGGTCCGGGTCCGGGTAGGCGAGCGGGGTCTCCCCCGACCAGTCACGTGGCTCATACGGTGGAATCCGCGGCGTCTGCTGCCGCGCCCAGACCGGGGCGGTGACGCTCCCCGCGAAGGCTGCGCCCAGAAAGGCGCGGCGCGTCCAGACCGAGGCTCCGTCGGCGTACTGCTGATCCGCCATGACTCTCTGTCTCCTCCCACGCCTCGCAACCGGGTTCACCCGGCCCCACGGCGCAAGTGGAACACCACCTGCTCCGCGCTGTGCGCCACAGTCTACGCAGGCCGCGGGCGTTCCGCGTCTGGGATGAAGTAACCTGCGCCTCCTGAACGAGTACGGGCGTTCCGCGTCGAGGGAGAAAAGCGGGCTACTTCATCAACGTGACAGTGCCCTTCCATAGGCTACGAACGCTTGCAGGAGCCGAGACCGTACATCATGGTGCCGAGGTCGTAGCGTGAACAAGGTAGCTGGCGCCGCCCCGATTCAACCACACGCGGACGTACTCACCACCGAGCAGCTCGTCGACATAGGCCTGATTGCGCGGCACCCAGCTCTTGGCGACCTCCCCGATCTCGGCATCGGGAATAACGGCAGCAAGACCACGACCCGCAACGGAGCCGTCGCCGTCACTGACGAACTCAACCCACCGCGTCGACTCGGGTGTCTCTCCTCCGACTGGCGACACACCACCTGTGGCAAGTCGCAGCGTATAGGCGCCGGCCTCAAGGGGCTCGCCATTGAGATATACCGTCCGAGGGATGTCAATTTCCCCTCTCAGGGCGCGGTTTTCACTCAAATCCTGAAGTTCCTCACGTTCGGTCCGCATCGTCATCAGCGACGTGTTGACACGGTTGGCGGCCTGCAACGCAGACTCGGCCTCTCGATATGCTTCGGGTAGATCATCCCGCCCCAGAGCCTCGTTCGCCACGGCCACCGACGCCTCCACTCCGGCCACGTCGTTCAGAAGCGACGACGCCTCGTCCTCGGGCAGGTCCGCGAGCCCCTGTCGAGCGTCGGTGAGTGCATCTTCCGTGTCGGCCAGCATCTGGGTCACCTGGGTGCGTAGTCGCTGCTTCTCGGCAACGATGGCCCGTTCAACCTCGTCAGCCGCCGTCTCGGCCAGACCGGCCAGCTCGGTCGTGCGCTCGTAGGACCGGGTCAGCGCGAAGCGCTCCGCCTGCGCCGCCACCTCGGCGTCCATCCGTCCGACGGCGGCCTGCGCTTCGCCATACTCACCAGAAGCGTACACCGTCGCCTCGGCCGCAACCGACGCGACCCTCGCCCGAGCCGCCTCGACGATGTCGGTGGGGGGCTGCGCGCAACCAAGTGCCAATGACGTCACCGATACCAGAAGAATCACCGGGAACACATTCCTTCTCATGGCCGACCTCCTCTATCTCTCGGCGCACCCACGGTGGGTCCGCGTCGCTCCACACGAGCGTAGACACTAACGAGGCGACAGACGACACGAGGGGCCCCAGAAGGGACGATTCTCTCTCGCCAGTCGCCCCGACGCCCGAGTCGCCGTATGCGCTCGACGTGCCTGTCGCGTGACCTGATGCACGGATTTCGGTCCGGCCGCACGACGCCGTCAGCTGCAAGCACCTGGTATTGACATGGCCAAGGAGCACCTTGCCGTGCCCACTGAACTCGCAGCCGCAGTTGTCCCTGTGGCAACCGCGATTGGTCTTCACCGCCGGTCCGACCGCGCGGATTCCGACGCCTCAACGAGGTTGACAACTGCGATTTCTGCCTGTCGATTCGGCTCATCCGCTCCAAGCGTTCAACGTCCTCAAGGGCATTGTCAAGGGAGGACCGCTGGCAGTGGAGGCCGATGAACCACCACGCGTCCAGCCAGAAGCTGGCGGCGGTGGCCTAAATACGGTGACAGCCTGTCCAGGAACCGGGTGTACTACAGAGCCCATCGTCAGGAAATAAGTTGCGATTCAGGGGAGTGTGATACTAGCATTCCCAGATCGTCAACTAAGGAGATCTGAAATGACTAATTACCGAGGGTGCACCGGGCACTGCCGGCTGGGGCTCGCGTCGTTGGCGTTCGTCACGCTCGTCGCTTGCGCAGGTACGCAGACGGCTGGTGTTGCGCCAGCCGGTGAAGCAGAGGCGGCCGATACGGGACTCACGAGCGACTTTGCGCAGCGGCCGCTGCCGAATCCAACCTCGGAGGTGATCCTGAACTGGGCTCCGCTCCCCAACGGCCGCATATGGGGATCGACGGCCGGCATCGACATCGGCCCCGATGGCCATGTGTGGGCGTATGACCGCTGCGGCGGCAGTCTGGACGGCGGTTGCGATGCCAACCCGGAGTTCGATCCGATCTTTAAGTTCGACCGCGACACGGGGGAGGTGCTGACGAGCTTCGGCGCCGGACTGTTCGTGACGCCGCACGGCTTCCACGTGGACAGCGACGGTAACGTCTGGGCGACGGACTTCGCTGGAAACGACGCCGGCACCAAGGGGCACCAGGTGATCAAGTTCAGCCCGGAGGGCGAGGTCCTGATGCGACTGGGCGAGGCGGGGGTGGCCGGAAGCGGCCCTGGCCAGTTCAACCAGCCAAACGACGTGATCACCGCCCAGAACGGCGACATCTTCGTCTCGGAAGGACACAGAGGCCAGAGTGCGGATCCGCCTCCCGATGCGAGCGGGCGCATCTCCAAGTTCGACAAAGATGGCAACTTCATCAAGGCATGGGGCGAAATCGGCTTTCGGCCCGGGCAGTTCCGCACGCCGCACGCAATGGAGTTCGACTCGCAGGGCCGCCTGTATGTCGCCGATCGTGGCAACCACCGCATCCAGATCTTCGACCAGGATGGGAACTACATCGACTCCTACCGTCAGTACAGCCGAGTCAGCGGGCTGTTCATCACGGACGACGACATGCTCTATGCGGTCGATTCAGAATCGAACGTGGGCAACCATCCCGGCTGGATGACCGGCGTGCGGGTCGGACCCGCGGCCGAAGACCGGCTGACGGGCTTCGTGCCGCCGCATGCGCACGAAACGCGGGTGCTCCAGGGCGTTGCGGGTGAGGGTGTGGCGGTCGACGCCGACGGCAACGTGTATGTAGCCGAGGGTCCAGGCTCGCGACCGACGGCCGGCAGCGGACTCACGAAGTACGTCGCGGCGGGGAGATAACCCTACAAGAGCCGCCGTCGGGGTCGCTTTCCCCACACGACCAGCCTGCGTGGCATTGTCAAATCGGGGGGGGGTTGTGCCTGCCGAAACCCTTACCCGCTTTGTTATTGCTGGAGTACAATTTTGGACGGCCCAGCGCTGATCACGTACTGGTGTTGCCTTGCGCTGATGGTCGGAGTCCGACACTCGCGAAGCCGATGATCACCGAGAGCGCGTTCATCGCCATTGGCGGCCTGTTGGCCGTGGTGGCGCTTCTCTTTCTGCTGATTACTCGTTTCAACTGGCACGTCTTCATCGCGCTGCTCATCCCGATCGTCCTGTTCGCACTTATCCCCGGCATCGACCGACAGGCGTTCATCGACGCGTTCGAGCAGGGGTTCGGCCGGACCATTCAAGGAATCGCAGTCGTGATCGTCCTCGGCTCGATTCTGGCCGAAGCGCTCAAGCGCACGGGTGGCATCGAGCGGATCACGGTCTCGATGATCCGGTGGGTCGGTCAGTCGCGCATGCCGCTGGCGCTCACGTTAAGCGGCTTCGTGATCGGCCTCGCGATCTTCTCCGATGTCGGCTATCTCATCCTCAACCCACTGGTCCATTCCGCGGCGATCAACAGCGGACTCAATATGAGTGTGATGGCGACCGGGCTCGTAGGCGCGATGCAGCTCACCCACGCCATGGTGCCGCCGACGCCCGGACCACTCGCCGCGGTGGCGCTGGTAGAAGCCGACATCGGCCGCGTGATCGTGTATGGCGGTCTGATCACTCTCATCGCATCGCTGGCGGGGTGGGTCTACGCACGCATTGTCGGTCCACACCTCAACTCGCCGCCGTCCAGCGAATTCGTGGGACAGTCCTTCATCGAGCAAGGACGCGAATCAGAGCTGCCGACAACGTGGCGGGCCTATGCACCGATTCTCATCCCGCTCAGTCTCATCGCCGGACAGAGCCTGACGACGCTCACCCTGCCAGCCGACCATGTCGTCAACATGGCGATGCTGTATCTCGGGTGGCCGGTCGTCGCCCTCAGCATCGGTATTCTCCTCGCCTACCGGAACACGACTGCGGCGCAGGCCACGGAGCGCACGGGGCAGTGGATCGAGGACGCGCTTCGGATGTCGGCAATGATCGTCATGGTGACCGGGCTCGGGGGCGCGCTCAGCCAGATTCTACGCGAGACGCCTGCCGTCGATGCGATCGCCGACGCCGTGGTGTCAACGGGGTTGCCGGCGATCTTCCTGCCGTTCGTCCTCGGGGTGGTCGGCAACATGGTGACGGGCTCCACGACGGTCGGCGTCATCACCGCCGCGTCGGTCGCCGCACCGATGATGGACACGCTGGGGCTGAGTCCCGAGGCGACCATGCTGGCCGGCGCCTCCGGCTCGATGATCATCAAGTACGTCAACTCGAGCTACTTTTGGGTCTGCACGTCGCTGTCGCGCATGCCGCTCAAGTCGGCGCTCATCTCGTATGGTGGAGTCACCTTGGTGAACGGCGTGACCGCGATGGCGGTAGTGTACGTGCTCTGGGCCGCGGGTGTACTCTAGGGCCTCTTCGTCTGTCACCGGTTATCACGGTGCCAACATTAGCAAGGGGCACCGTCGAGTTGACCTGCTGGGCGCCAGTCGACCGGGTGACGGCTGACTGGTATCCAGATCGGCTGGCGCACGTCAACTCCCACCACAACAGCCGCGGGCACGCCCGCACCCCGAGTGAACACCGGCTTAGTCTTCCGACGACTCCGTCCTCCCACCCAGGTCTGCGGGCCGAAAGTCCCAGGCATCGGTGAAGGTGTACGCTCTGATGCATGTTCTCTCGATCTTCCCGCGGACGCCTGACCGATCGGGACCTCGGTCGCTTCCCTGACGACACACTCTTTCATCGCGTCGCGCGGACCACCTGCCACGCCGGATGTTTGCCTCGAAAAGAGCTGTATGAGGCATGGGAGATGGCGCGGCGGGTCCGGCGGCTGTTTCGTGGCGGACGTGTCGTCGACCTGGGTGCCGGACACGGCCTGCTCGCCCAGGTCATGCTGTTGCTTGACGACTCGTCGCCGACAGCGATCGTGGTCGACAAGAGGTTACCGCCCTCGAGCGAAAAACTGCATCGGGCGCTGGTTCAGGCCTGGCCCAGACTGGCCGGGCGCGTTGCCTTTGTCGCCAACGCGTTGGAGGACACCGAGATTCTCCACAGCGACGTCGTCGTCTCGAGCCATGCGTGCGGAGCGCTCACCGATCGGGTGCTTCATCGAGCCGTGGCCGCACAGGCGCGGGTCGCCGTGCTGCCGTGCTGTCATGATCTCGCGTCACATGGAGCGGGCCAACTCTCGGGCTGGGTTGACGCTCCTGTCGCTGTCGACATCGGGCGGGCGATGCGCCTGACGCAGCAGGGCTATCGCATCTGGACGCAGGTGATACCGGCTGACATCACCGCGAAGAACCGCCTATTACTCGGTGCCCCGGCGGCGACACACGACTGGCGGCAGTAGTCGCTCATCGTGCCACTCCGGCCGTCTGCGGCCGGTAAGCCCAGGACGATGCCGGCGTGGGCGGGCACGACGACCCACAGCAACCACGCAACTCATATTCCCTGGCCTGCCGGCACACGTGTCCTCGCGGGCCTTGGTGCTGGCGCCGAAACGGCCCTCGGGCTGCTACGTGGCCTATCAGCCATGCGTTCCTGAACCATCATGCGCGATCAATGTAGGTCGCGGGGACTGGCAGATCGCCGAGCCCTGAACATCAAGGGCGCGGCCTTGGCGATGGACATCACGCCCCGCCGGCTCGTATCGACCCACTGCCAGAGGCTACACGGCTGGTGCACGGAGAATCTGGCGTCAGCGCGCGGCGGCGATCGGACGTTGAGCGGCGGTGAACAGTGCCAGGTCGACGGCGTCACCCATTACCTCGTACCCCGCGTCGTTCGGGTGCAGGTTGTCTCCGGAGTCATACTCGGCGCGGAGCCTGGTCGGCTGGGCCGGGTCGCGCACGACGGCATCGAAATCAATCACCGCGTCGTACGCGCCGCTCGTCCTGATCCACTCGTTCAGCACCCGGCGCTTGGTCTCGCCTTCCGGCGTCCAGTAGTTCGCCCCTTCGAAGGGCGCCAACGTCGCCCCGTAGATCGTCAGCCCGCGCGCGTGGGCGCGCGCGATGAATTGTCGGTGTCCCCCGATGATGTCATCGGCCGTCGGCGAGGGATTCTCGCGGGCAACCCCGATGTCGTTGGTACCGAGCAGAACAATCACATGCGTCACGCCGGTCGCAGCGAGGACGTCGCGATCGAACCGCGCCAGCGCACTGAAGCTGCTGGCGTCGGACAGGATCCGGTTGCCTGAGATGCCAGCGTTGAGCACGCCCATTCGCGCGTTCGCCGCCATCGACCGCTGCGCGACGTGATCCGGCCACCGGTTGTTGGTGTCTGGCGTCGAGCGGCTACCGTCGGTGATCGAGTCGCCGAAGGCGACGAGCACGGCGGTCGGGCCGGGAACGACCACTTCGACACGCGCCAGGAAGAACCATGACCGTATCGTCGTCGCCTCCGGCATAGCCGCAGCCCCGGTGTGGTCCCCGGCCAGCGAGACGTAGCTCGTCTGCAGCGCCCCGGCGTGCGTCGTGAACGGCATCGTCGTCGCCTCGACCGCATCCGGCAGGTAGAGATCGATCGCAAGATCGGACAACGCGGGCATGTCGAGCGCGACGGGATCGCTGAAGGCGACCGCGCCGGCCGGGATCGTCATGCCGGGACGCCCGTTGAAGGTCAGCGAGCGATCCGACCCCGGCTCGATGGCCGCCTCGCTCGCGCGGAGCGCGATGTGCGCAGCGCCCACCGTCAGTGGCGCCGTGCCGAACGCGTTGCTCAATACGACGCGCACCCGCTCGCCGCCGACGCTCACGCGCACGATCTGGCGCAGGGTCTGGTTATGGAAGGCCAGGGGGGCCTGGGCGGCTCCGCCCCGCCCCCGGAGCGCTGGCCCTGGCCGCGGTCGCACCACCGCGGCGGTGGCCCACGTGCCAGCCCAGCGCTCAGTGCCCCCGGCGCGTTGCGCGAGCGGTGCCGGCTGGATGACCAGGAGTAAGACGGCGAGCACGCCACCGACGACTCCCGCGACGAACCTGCCACGCTCCGGCTGCCGTCTAGTCGGTTTCATCGTCTTTCTCCTGTCAGTTGTTGGTCACGTCCCACGCAAACCGATCGACCACTCACCTCCCGCGCGACGGCACCATGCCCACCTTGGGCGGAAGCGTGCGAGGCAGACGCGCCGACGGCGGGCCTCTGCCAGCGTAGCTCCGGTCGACGGGCCCAAGTTGCCAGGATTCGTGATCCGGGGGGAGGTAGGAGGACAGCGGGCAGACGTAGCGTCACGCACCCGGAGCACCGGTACACGGCCAACGACGCGCACCACCACTCGTTAACCGGCGTAACGACCGCGATCGCCCACCGGGCGCCACTCGAACAGGATATCCGATTCAGCCTGCACGGCCGTTCGCGCTACGACCGAACCGGCAGCACTCACCGACCAGGATCGACGGTGTCGACACCGGGTCGCGCTAGTTCATAGGGAGCGCCGGTGCCGGACGACCCCAGGAACAGCTTGGTTCCGTCGGCCAGCGTGATGTCCCGGCCGTTTGCCCGGTTCGTGCCATCCTTCGCCTGATACCCATCGACGAGGACGCCGGTTCCTGGCAAAAGCGAGTCCCGCGTGAAGCCACGCCTGAACAGCACGTTCGGGGTACCGGCCTCAAACGCCCATGCCTCCGTCGTACCGTCGTCCTTGTCCACGTCGAGGTGAATCCAGACATGGGGATTGATCCACTCAACTCGGGTGACGGTGCCGCTGAACTCGACCGGCCTGTCCGCATCGAATTCAGCCGCGAACGCATGATGCGCCACGACTGGCACGGCGGTACCCGCCAGCCACACACAGAGCCCGGCAACTGCGCTCACGCTCCCGATCACTGCTTTCGCTCGCATGGGTTCTCGTCTCCCTCTTCCTGCTTCCTCTCGGGTCGAGTGCTCTTTCGAATCCGGGAGGTTCCTGGACCGGCCCGCGCCAGGGCGACCGAGCCACTCGTTAGCGTCGATACCACTCGTGAAAAGAGTCGCCGGGCGGTACCTTGCGCGTGATTTCCACGATCATGGTCTCGCCTTCCCATCGCCTCACCAGCTGCTCCCGGCGGACGTGCCCGTACATGAACTCCTCGGCGAACTCGATGCAGGGATAGTCCAGCACCGTCGCATTCGGATCCAGGCGGCGATAGAGCGGCATGCCGATCGTCCAGGGGCGGGTGGAGGTCTCCGGATCGGTAATGGTCACTTCGTACCAGATGGCGTCCGGCGACATCGGCGAGAAGCGCTCCGTCACCTGCGCGGCCGCACTGTGGAAGTTTCCAGCCCGGTCGAGCCAGGTCTTGCCGTTGAAGTTATTCACGTCGACGACCAGCGTGTCACCTTCCCACCGTCCGACCGAATGCCCCATGTAGGTATAGTCCGGAGGACCGGTGACGTCGTTCAGGTGGATGACGCGCGCGGCATTCGAAAACCCGAACGTCATGTGGATCTTGTCCGTGCCCTGGACGATCTGGAACGGATAGGGCATGTACATCGCGCGCGGAATGCCCGGCAGGTAACACTTGAGCTCGGGGTCGCGGTCAATCCAGTGCTCGGCGTTCTCCTGTTTAAGGCGGAGCGCATCCGGTGTGTACGGGATCCGACCGTCACCCTGCACGACACCCAACGACCCAGGCACCCCGGCGGCGGCGCCGAGCGCCAACACCGGTGCCGCGGGCACCTTGGCGAACTCGTAGTCGTAAACGCCCTGCTGCATCACCATGCCCGGAAGCGCTTCGTGGGCTTCCAGATCCCAGTGCGCCTCATTGTTGGCCTGCCAGACGCCATTGAAGTTCGGCTGGCCGTCTGGAGTCTGCGCCGGACGCGGCGCCTGATCCTGACCCTGCGCCTGGCCGGCGGTACCGGTCACCGCGACCGAGATGACGGCACCCACGGTGGCGGCGGCCAGTGCCGTGACCATTATTGAGCCTCTGAACCAGTTTCGCATCATTACTCCTCGCTGCCTACTGGCTGTCGTGGGTTGACGGTCGCGTCACTCACTCACTCCTGCAGGCCACCCACGCAGGTGGCGGTGTCCAGGGAGAACGGGTCCGGGCCAGTCCCATCCTTAAATACCTGCTCGTCCACACGCCTACCGATGAGCAACGCCGGCAGACCGTAGTTCCCTTCGTTACACCGCGGCTCGTAGTAGATCCGGTTCTGCGTGTCGCTCTGACGCTTTAACTCCTGCCGGACTGTCCACGGCGCCGTCCACACCGTCGAATCCTCTATCGTCACCTCGTAGGTGAGCGTGTCCTCGTCCACACGCGTATAGCGTTCGACGAGCCGTCGGTTCTCACCCGATTCCCGAAAGGGGAACTTGGGCGAGAAATTCGTGGTCTCGATGACCAGCGTTTCACCCTCCCAGCGACCGCGCGAGTCGCCGTGCCGCAAACGGATCTGACTCGGTGGGTGGTTCCCGCTCAGGTGGACGACACGCTGGTACCCCTGCCCCTGCCCGGTGTCGTAGCCCAGCGCGATGGAGTCCTCGCCCTGCACGATGCGACGAAACCCGTTCAAATCAGGTGTGCGCCCCGACATGCACCGGTCGCCCAAGCTCTGATCCTCAGGGCCGTCGTGACGATTCATGCGGCCCGTGTTGTAGAAGGGCGTGACATCGAATCGTTCCGGCGCCGGTGGCCCGTACTCCCCGCCGGCGCAGCCCCGCTCGGCAGACCGGCAGGTCTCGGTATTGCGCAGGAGCGTGAGGCGCCACTCTCGCTGGGCCTCGACTTTCCGCTGGGCCTCCGGCGTGAGCGCGGGAATGCGCCCGTTCGTTGGATCGACGACGAGCGACGTGCGCGGACCGGCCGGCTTCGCCGATGTGTAGACGGCATTGTACGCCCCGGCGACGTCCCGGCGCCCAATGTCCCCGCGCTCGTTGCGCCCTGGGTTGACCATGCGGGCCGCGTTCCGAGCCGCCCGCTCTTCAGCGGTGGCCAGCTCTCGATCGCCGAATTGAGCCGCCCGTTCGAAGGGCGTGGCATACACATCGAGCCAGATGCCCTCCAGATTCGGGTGCCCCCACGGGGTCGCACCAGGAGCCTGCCCCTTCACCGGCACGGTGGTCAGCTGCAGAAGCACCATGACGGTCGCAATCGCCGTTGCCACCCCGAACGACTCAAGCAGTCGTCGCCTCATCTCCAGACCTCCTGATGCAGCATCCTTACTGCACGGACCGCGGAACAGACCGGCCGCGGCCGCCCCTTACCAGCACCGCTTTCCCCGCCGCAGTACGACCAGAATAACTCGAATACCTGGACTATACGCGGGCAGCCGAGGGCTGTCAAAGGCGCACCGCCTGGACTTAGCGGGACTTAGGGTTAGCCGGCCGCTCGGCCCTCGCTACCACGGCAGCAGCAAGGCCCTCACCCCGCGGACGACGTCAGACTCCCGTCATCCACCGCATCAGATTGAATCCCCTCGACTCGGTTTATCGAGGTCGGAGGCCGTCGGTGGCCCGGCCGCACGTATCCACCCAGCCCTGGCTACAGGCCAGAGCATACAAGGCCGCCGGCGATCGGTCCGTGATCGGCCCCTTGGTCCCCCGCAGGATGATCGGATAGTCCTCCAGCCCGGGTGATGCCGGCTCGAGGGAGCCCAAACCTGAGGTCAGGTTGGCAAGATTCTGGCAGGCGGGCTCGAAACCAAGATCGCAGCCGCGCTCGAGCGCGCCTGCGGCGTCGGCCGGATCGAACCGGCGTCGGTCCTCGCCCGAGTCGGCCAGCGCGACATGAAGAACGCCCGCTTCATTGCAGGCCCACCCCGAACCGCCCCTGCAGAACGTCAAGTGCATGTCCGCAAGATACGGACAGGCATGCGGTCGCCCGTCATCGCAGGCTGCTTGCCAGAACGGCACCCACTGGCCGGGATGACGGTCACCCACGCCCTGGACAGCGCTCAGGACAATGAACACGACCGCCCACAGCGCCATGTAGGCGAGATTGCGACGGTGCGGGACACCGGCGCGGGCGCGCACCCCGGGGTCGAACCCACGAAGCCACCGCGAGTGCGCCAGGCGGTCCAGCAGCTGAATCGAGAGGTTCAGCACGGGCACCTGTAGCAGCTTATCGTAGAAGGGCGGCACGCCGGCACGACCGAGCAGCGCGTAGAGCGCCACGGTGCTCAGACCGTAAAACACGCCGAACATGATGCGTCCCGACTCGGTCCGCGGCGCCGTGGACGGATCCGTGAACAAGAGGTGCATCCCGAGGAACACGGCAATCGGGATGTACGAATCGTAGAAAAAATAGATGCCGGTTGCGGCAAAGTAGAGAAGCCCGAACAGGTAGGTGACCACCACGGCGGACATCGTCATCGACGTGACGCCGAACAGGTACTGCCCGGGCAGCGCGACCAGGAAGAGGACCAGGTACACGTGGGGGGGGTAGAACTGGGCGATCGCGATGTCCTGGCCTAGCGTGAGGTTGCTCGTCCCGGTGAGAATCAGGGCGAGCGAGAAGACTGCTAGCGGAAACGATGACGGATTGAAGATGTGGACACGCCGTCCCCCCTTGTCCCATCGGATCAGCTCCTTGGCCGCGAAGCCCACCGCCACCAGCAGAAACTGCAGGTAGAACCAGTCGTCCTTAAACCAGAGAAACAGGTTGATACTGAAGATGACGGGGACCGGACCGAACCCGAACCGGTAGACGTCCCGCCGTGACCAACAGAGCAGCATGTCGAACGCGTAGGCGAAGACCAGCTGGGCGGCGATCAGAAAGGCCGAATCGTAGACCGGACGCCAGTGCCACCCCCAGTACAGCAGGAAGACGAGCTGCGCGGCTGCCTGCACGAAGTGCTGGCTCCGTAGGACGATCTCCAGTGTCAGGATGCGACCCGTGCGCTGCGCCAGTCCGAACACTACACCGCTCCAGGCGAGCAGCAGGGCGGCGGGGCCGAGAAACGACCCCTGGAACATCGGATTCTGTCGAACAGCGTCAAGGAAACCGAAGGGCACGAGTCCCAGCGCGACGATCGACACCAGGCCACCAGCGCCGATCGGCGAGAGACACCTGACCCGGGCTACGGACGGCACGGACCCGGTCTGGCGCTCGCGTAAGGCTGGCACCCTGTCGGCTCACACCGTCGTTGACGCCATGACGGAAGTAGATCAAATCGAGTAGATCGCGCGCAGGCCGCGTCTCGCGACGAAGACCCGTGACGCCAGTCGTCGCGTCAGTCGAGATCGACGAACATGATGGCGTTCCAGTTGTTCATCGGGATGACAAGCCGGTTCCGCTTCGGATCGTGGACCATCGACGCAGCGCTCGGAATGTCCGAGGCGACGACCTCGGCCGACTGGCACGGACGGATCCTCGACACCGTGCCCTGACGAACGCTGGTGACATGCTTTGTGCCATTGTCGAGAATCGCCAATCCGTCGTTGCCGGAATCGACTGTCTGCTCGGTTCGGATGAGCTCACCGGCTGGCGAAAACGTCAGGACGTCGCCGGACCCGACGGTCACGACGACGATGTTCCCGTCTGGATCGAAGGCGATGCCGTTCGGCCGGTTTACCGTCGGCCCCTGAGCGAATACCGAGGCCTCGCCTTGCGGCGAGATCCGATACACGCGCCAGGTGTCGCTGTTCTGGTCACCGGTCTGGGTGGTGTAGATCGTGCCATCGGCAGCTACCTCGATGTCGTTGAAGCGGCTGGCCTTGTCGACAACCACGTCGCCCTGCGGCTCGCCCGTCACCATGTCGAACCAGCGGACGGTGTTGATGTCGGCCACATACAACCGGCCATTGATAATGTCGCTGCCCAACGGATCGTTGAGCGTCAGGCCGTTTCGGTTGACCCCGATCCACTTCAACGTGTGGACGGTGCCGTCGGGATTGATCAGCGAGATGTAGCCGTTATTGGGAATCACATCCTGGCCGATGCCGGCGTTCACCGCCACATAGGGATCCCGTTCGGCGTCGTAGGCGATACTTTCCGCGAACCGGAACCCGCCATACGTCCGCGCGTTCGGCGTCATGTCGAGCGGCTGGCCGGCGACGAACGGTTGATCGGCCGGATCCTGCTTGGCCTTGGCCGGCGAAAGCCAGCCGCAGGCGGCGATCAGCACGATCACGAGAACAAATCGAGAGATGACGACCTCCCTGGATGACAGATGTTTGATGCGCTCCCCGGTGACAGCCGGCGGCGTGGCACCTATGATATGTCATCCTCAGTAGGCGCCGGGCCGAGTCCGGCTGGGGCCACGAACGCGAGTGATTGGGCGCGACGATTCCGGGAGCGAACACGACGCCATGCCACGACGTTACTGGCTGATGAAATGCGAGCCGGCCGCCTATACGATAGACGACTTGGCCCGCGACGGACGGACGAGCTGGGAGGGAGTGCGAAGCTACCAGGCGCGCAACTTCATGCGCGACGAGATGCGGGTGGAGGACGGCGTCCTCTTCTACGCCTCGAACGCCGCCCCGTCAGGCGTCACCGGCCTCGCGACGATCGCCCGGACCGGCTACCCCGACCACTTCGCCTGGAAGACCGGCCACAAGTATTTCGACGCCCGGAGCACCAGCGCAACGCCGGTCTGGTACATGGTGGATATCGCGTTCGTCGATCGCTTCGTGGACACGGTTCCGCTGGCGACGCTGAAGGCCACCGAGGGCCTCGGCACGATGATGGTGACCCGGAAAGGTAGCCGGCTGTCGGTCCAGCCTGTGACACGGGCGGAATACGACATCGTCGTCAGCCTGGGCCGCCGCTTGGCGCGCACCGACCGCTAGTGACCCGACCGCAGCCCTCGACGCGTGGTGTCCTTCCCCTATGACACGGACCACTAAGCCTGCAGCCGGGACGCAGCCGACGACTTCGCCACCGGCGACACCGCAGCCGACGCGGCACACGACCGTGTCCGGACGCCCCATCAAGGCGGTCTACACCGCCGCCGACCTCGCCGGGGCCACCCCACCCGAGGCGCCGGGACAATTCCCTTACACGCGGGGCATCCATGCGAACGGCTACGCGGGCAAACTCTGGACGATGCGCCAGTTCTCCGGGTTCGGCGCACCCGAGGAGACCAACCGGCGCTATCAGGAGCTGCTGGCCGCCGGCGGCACCGGGCTCAGCGTGGCGTTCGACCTGCCCACCCTAATGGGGCGGGACCCGGACCACCCGCTATCGCTGGGCGAGGTCGGCAAGTGCGGGGTTAGCGTCGCCTCGCTGGCGGACATGGAACGACTTTTTGACGGGATCGGACTCGAGGAGATCACGACCTCGATGACGATCAACTCGCCGGCAGCGATGATCTTCGCCATGTATCTCGTCGTGGCGGAGCGACAGGGCGCGCGGTGGTCCAGGCTCTCTGGTACGATCCAGAACGACATCCTGAAGGAGTACATCGCGCAGAAGGAGTACATCTATCCGCCACGGCCGTCGATGCGTCTGGTCACTGACACGTTCAGCTTCTGTGCCCGTGAAGTGCCGCGGTGGAACACGATCTCGGTCAGCGGCTATCACATCCGGGAAGCCGGGGCCACGGCGCTGCAGGAACTGGCGTTCACGCTGCGTGACGGAATCGAGTACGTGCGATACGGCGTGGACGCGGGTCTGCCGGTCGACAGCTTCGTCCCGCGGATGTCGTTTTTCTTCAATGCACACAGTGACTTTTTCGAGGAGATCGCCAAGTATCGGGCGGCACGCGCGATGTGGGCGACGGTGATGCGCGACCAATTCGGCGCAACCGACGAACGGTCCTGGAAGCTACGCTTTCATTCGCAAACGGCCGGTGTGTCGCTGACGGCGAAACAACCGTACAACAACGTCGTGCGCACCGCGATGCAGGCACTGGCGGGGGTGCTAGGCGGCACCAACTCCTTGCACACCAACTCGCTGGACGAAGCGCTGTCGCTGCCGACGCGCGAGGCCGCCGTGCTCGCGCTCCGCACCCAGCAGGTCATCGCCCATGAGAGCGGCGTCACCGCCGTCGTCGATCCACTCGGCGGCGCGTACTTCGTGGAGCGCCTGACGCGGGACCTGGAGGCCGGCGCCCGCGACTACTTCCAGCGGATCGATGAGCTGGGCGGCATGGTGCCGGCAATCGAACAAGGCTACCCGCAGCGCGAGATTGCCGAGAGCGCGTACCGGTTCCAGCGGGAGGTGGAAGCTGGAGAACGGAACATCGTCGGAGTCAATTGCCTCACGGACGAGACCGACACCGGCGTACGGACCCTCTACATCGACGAGCGCGTGGCCGAGGCGCAGGTCGAGCGGCTCGACACGCTGCGCGCGACCCGAGACGGCGCTGCCGTGGAACGGACCCTGGAGCTGTTAAGGCACGCCGCCGACGGGACCGAGAATCTCATGCCGCCAATACTGGAGGCGGTCCGAGCGTACGCTACAGTCGGCGAGATGTGCGATGCGCTCCGCGATGTGTGGGGCGAGTATGTGGAGTCCGCGTCCGTATGATGCCGCCGCGACAGCCCCGCCTTCGCTCGCTAGCGATGACCACACGACGAGCGTTGGCGGGTCGGCCGGAGCCGTCCGAACGCCATGGCGGACCGGCGCCTGAACGCTGAACGCTGAACCGAGACGATGATGGCCGATCACCTGACGCAGCCGCCACCGTTGAACGAGCTCTCCGAAGACGAACGGCTGCTCCAAGCCAGCGTCCGGGCTTTCGCGCTGTCTGAAATCGCGCCGCACGTCCGTGAGATGGACGAGCAGGCGACCATCCCGCGGCCCCTGATCGACAAACTCTTCGATCTCGGCGTGATGGCGATCGAGATCCCAGAAACGCTCGGCGGCGCCGGCGCGCACTTCTTCCTGTCGATCATCGCCGTCGAGGAACTGTCCCGGGTCGACCCGTCCGTGGCCGTCCTGGTGGACGTGCAGAACACCCTGGTCATCAACGCGCTGATGAAGTGGGGGTCCAGTGATCTCCAGCAGCAGTTCCTCCCGAAACTGGCCAGCCGCACGGTCGGGGCCTACGCGTTGTCGGAGATGGGTGCCGGCAGCGACGCCTTCGCGCTCACGACCCGCGCCGTCGAAGATGGCGACTGCTACGTATTGAGTGGACGTAAGCTCTGGATCACGAACGCCATAGAGGCCGGACTGTTCATCGTGCTGGCAAACGCCAACCCGGAGGCCGGGTATCGAGGCATCACGGCGTTCGTGATCGAGCGCGACCGGCCCGGCTTCCAGGTGGGCAAGAAGGAGGACAAGCTCGGGATCCGCGCCAGCAGCACGTGTGAGCTGCTGCTCGACAACTGCCGCGTCCCGAAGGCCCACGTCCTGGGTGAGCCGGGGAGCGGCTACAAGGTCGCCATCGAAACACTGAACGAGGGGCGGATCGGCATCGGCGCGCAGATGGTCGGGCTAGCGCAGGGCGCCTTGGACCATGCGCTCGCGTATGTGCAGGAGCGCACGCAGTTCGGCAAGACGATTGCGGAGTTCCAGGCCGTGCAGTTCCAGCTGGCCCAGGCGCGGACCGAGCTGGAGATGGCGCGGCTCGGCGTCTACAACGCGGCCCGCCTGCGCGACGCGGGCCGACCCTTCATGACCGAAGCGGCGATGGCCAAGCTGTTCTCGTCCCAGATGGCCGAACGTGCCACGTCGCTAGCGGTGCAGCTATTCGGTGGCGCGGGGTATACCAAGGACTGCCCGGTCGAGAAGCTCTACCGGGACGCGAAGATCGGCCAGATCTACGAAGGCACGTCGAATATTCAGTTACAGACGATCGCGAAGCAGATCCTGCGGCGGACGCCCTAAAACGGCTCTCGGTGTTCGGTGTTCGGCGCCGGATCAGCATCGTAGCGACTTCAGTCCAGCGCCGAGCAGCAGCAACCAGGCCAGCCAGACCCCGAGGACCAGGGCCACAGCCGTCCCACCCCAGAACACGAAGCGGTGTCCACCACACATGCTGTCCTGATGGTAGCGCAGCGCGTAGCCACATGGGGCCGGCCGCTCGGGGGATCGGGGGGCTCACCGTTCCTGCATATACGGATAACGGTAGTCGCGGGCCGGAGTGAATGTTTCCTTGGTCGTGCGGGTACTGACCCAGCGAATCAGGTTCAGGAAGCTGCCCGCCTTGTCGTTGGTGCCAGACGCCCGGGAGCCGCCGAACGGCTGTTGCCCGACGACGGCGCCGGTCGGCTTGTCGTTGATGTAGAAGTTGCCTGCCGCGTGCCGCAACGCGACATGGGCCAGATCGATGGCCCGCCGGTCCCGAGCAAAGATAGACCCCGTCAGCGCATAGGGTGACGTGCCGTCGCACAGCGCGAGCGTCTGCTCGTAATCGCTGTCCTTGTAGACATAGACGGTCAACACAGGTCCGAACAGCTCGGTCTCCATCGTCGTGTAGCGGGGATCGTGCGCCTGAATGATCGTCGGTGCGATAAAGTACCCCGTGCTGTCGTCACAGGCCCCACCGCAGATAACGTCCGCGCCGCTGTCGGCCCGCGCCGCTTCGATACAGCCCGTGAGCTGGTCGAACGAGTTCCGGTCGATCACCGCGCCCATGAAGTTGGTGAAGTCGGCGACATCCCCGTAGGCGATCGCCTCAACCTCGCCGCACAGCCGATCCCGGAGACCACTCCAGACACTCTCGGGGATGTAGGCTCGGCTCGCGGCACTGCACTTCTGCCCCTGGTATTCAAAGGCACCGCGGATGAGGTTGGCCGCCAGCTCGTCCGGGTCGGCCGATGAATGGGCGAACACGAAATTCTTGCCGCCGGTCTCGCCGACGATCCGGGGATAACTCCGATAGCCGGTGATGTTGGTGCCGATGGTACGCCACATCCCCTGGAACACCTCCGTGCTCCCGGTGAAGTGCACCCCGCCGAGGTCTGGGTGCGCCATCGCCGGGTCACCAATGCGGCCGCCGCTGCCAGGCACCAGGTTGATGACGCCGGCCGGTAGCCCGGCCTCCTCGAACAGCCGCATCAGCCAGTAGGCAGCGAAGACGGCGGTGGACGCCGGCTTCCAGACCACCGTGTTCCCCATCAGCGCCGGACTGGTCGGCAGGTTCCCGGCGATCGACGTAAAATTGAACGGCGTGGCCGCGAAGATGAATCCTTCCAGAGCCCGGTACTCGACGTGGTTCCAGATCCCCGGAGCGCTCTGGGGCTGCTGCCCGTAGATCTCCGGCATATACGACGCGTTGAACCGCCAGAAGTCGATCAGCTCGCAAGCAGCGTCGATCTCCGCCTGAAACACCGTCTTGCTCTGGTTCAGCATCGTGGCGGCATTCAGGACTTGACGATACCTGCCGGCCAGCAACTCTGCCGCCTTCAGGAAGATGGCGGCGCGCGACTCCCACGACATGGCGCTCCACTCTGGCCGCGCCGCGGCCGCCGCCGCGATCGCCTGATTCACGGTCTCGGTGTTGCCGCGGTGATAGGTGGCCAGGTGTCGCCGATGGTCGTGCGGCAGAATGCACCTGCCCAGATCGCCGGTCGTCACGTCCCGACCACCGATGATCAACGGGATCTCGACCGGATCGGCGGTGAACGTGTCGAGCTGCGCCTTGAGCGCCGCCTTCTCTGAAGACCCCGGCAGGTAGCTCATCACCGGCTCGTTGCGCGGGGTGGGAACCGTGACACGCGCGTTATGCATCGACAGACTCCTTACAGTTCCTAGACAGCCAATGGACTGACTAAATGATTCATTGTCCCACAAGGAGGTGGACCAGCGACGGCGACCAGCCTCTTCGCTGACGACCGCGGGTGTCGACGAATCGGCAGCTGGCCCTCACCGGCACCGCATCCTTGACCGACCAAAGTGGTCCGATATAGACTTGACACACGAAACTGAGACTCAGTCTCACTTTATTGTCAGCGTGGTGTCCTCCGCCGGCGTACAGGAGCTTCCCCTCGGTGCACCAGGGCCTCCGCACCCTCGACCAGCTGCCGATCGGCGCCAGTGCTGTGGTGCATCACGTCGGCTGCGACCGGTCAATGGCCCGTCGTCTCATGGAAATGGGGCTACTGCCAGGCACCCGGGTCGACACGGTCCGCCGGGCGCCGCTGGGTGACCCGCTGAAGATCCGGCTGCGAGGCTACCTGCTGTCGCTCCGACTCGCCGACGCGTCGCGCATCCAGCTGGCGCCGGATGGCCGCACCGACATCGCGGCGGAGGCCGGCGCAAGCGCCTCCCCCTATCGCTTCGGGGCCCATAAACCGATCGGCGCCACGCGGACCACCCGCGTGGCGCGGGTGCTCGTGGCCGGCAACGCCAACTCGGGCAAGACTACCGTGTTCAACGCGCTGACCGGCGCCCGTGCGCAGGTCGGCAACTATCCCGGTGTGACCGTGACGCGATCGTCGCGACGCATCACGCTCCCCGACGGCGCGCCCGTCGACATCGTCGATCTGCCTGGCACCTACAGCCTGAGCGCTCACTCACCGGACGAGCAGGTCGCGGTCGACGAGGTGATCGGCCGGCACGGCGCGCCGCCGGACGCGGTCATCGTGGTGGTCGACTCCGGCGCGCTCGAGCGAGGACTTTACCTCGTCTTACAGATCGCCGAGACCGGCGTCCCGATCATCATCGCGCTCAATATGATCGACGAAGCGAGCGCCGGCGGTGCCGACTTCAACCCGACGCAATTGGGCATCTGGTTCGGCGCGACGGTGGTGCCGACGGTGGCCTCGAAGGGCGCCGGCCTCGACGAGCTCCGCATGGCGATCGGAGCCACGATCGGCCTGGCGGCACGTGACGACTACGCCTGGACCGGTCTGCCCACGCAGGTCGAACGCGAGGTCGCGACGGTCACGAGTGCGCTGACCGTCGCCGGTTTCGGGACGACCCCGGCGGCACGACGGTCCTGGGCGCTCTGGTCACTGCTGTCGCTCGAGACCGATGACGACGCCGCGACCGGTCTGCCTGCCCCGGTCCGTCAGACGGTGCAAGCGATCCAGCGTGACACGGTCACGGCGCAGCGCAACCTCGACTACGAAATCATCGCCGCGCGGTATCGCTGGGTCGAAACGGTGGTGGCCGATGTCCGTACGGTGTCCGGCGAGGACACTCGCAAGTGGACGAGCCGGATCGACAATATCCTGACCCAGCGCGTGTCCGGGCTGGTCGCGTTCGCGGCGGTGATGGCGGTCCTCTTCGAAGCGCTGTTCACCTGGTCGGAGCCGTTGATCGCCGGGATCGAAACGGTGACCGGGTGGCTCCAGACCGGGGTGACCATTGCGCTACCACCTGGCATCCTGAGCGACCTGATGGTCGACGGCGTCATCGCCGGTGTCGGGAACGTCGTCGTGTTCGTGCCCCAGATCGCCATGCTCTTCTTCTTCATCGCCATGCTCGAAGACGTGGGATATCTCGCTCGGGTCGCCTTCGTCATCGACCGGCTGATGGGACGCGTCGGTCTGCACGGCAAGGCGTTCGTCCCGATGCTGTCTGGGTTCGCGTGCGCTATTCCGGCGATCATGGCGACACGCACGATCGAAAGTCGGCGCGACCGGCTGATCACGATGCTGACGCTCCCGATGGTCTCCTGCAGCGCCAGGTTGCCGGTCTATGCGCTGGTCACGGCGGTGGTCTTCGCGGCCGACGAGCGGGTACTCGGCGTTCTCAGCGTGGGCGCCGTGGTGCTGTTCTCGATGTACGCCCTCTCGGTCGTCACCACGCTCGGCGCCGCCGCGGTGCTGCGGCGCACGGTGCTGCGCGGCCCCAGGCTGCCGCTGCTACTGGAGCTGCCGCCGTACCGGGTGCCGGTCTGGCGGAACGTCGTGCTCGTCACCTGGCGGCGTGTACGGAACTTCCTCGAGGACGCCGGCACGATCATTCTCACCATGACGATCATCCTCTGGGCGCTTCTGTCCTTCCCGCGCAGCGCCGAGATCGACGCGCGGCATGACGAGTCGCGCCGTCAGCTGCTGGCCTCGACCACCGACACCGCGGCTCGGGCTTCCGGGCTCGCCGAGCTGGACGGCCAGCTGGCGGGTGAGCAGCTCCGTTACAGCGCTGGTGGCCGGATGGGCCGGATGATCGAACCGATACTCGAGCCGCTCGGCTTCGACTGGCGGATCGGGGTCGGCATCCTCGGCGCCTTCGCCGCGCGCGAGGTGTTCGTGTCGACCCTGGGCATCGTCTTCGGCATCGAGGAGGCGGACGAGAACAGCGGCAACCTCCGATCCTCGCTGCAGAACGCGCAATGGGACGATGGCACGCCGCTGATGACGCCGCTCAGTGGGATCTCGTTGATGGTCTTCTTCGTGCTGGCGTGTCAGTGCATGAGCACGATCGTGATCGTCCGCAAGGAAGCCGGCGGTTGGGGCTGGCCGCTGTTCATGTTCGGATATATGTCGGTCCTGGCCTACGTCGCGTCGCTGACGGTGTACCAGGCGGGGTCGGCGCTCGGCTGGGGGGTCTCGTGAGCTGGCAGGAACCGATCGTCGCGATCATCGTCGGGTTGGCGGTCGTCTCCCTGTATCGGCATCTGCGTGAACTGGTGGGCAGTGCCGCGCCCGATGCGCAGGCATCGTGTCACGGGTGCGACGATTGCGCCGACGACGACACGGCACCGTCATCGCGGGTGGCGCCGGATCCAGTCCATCCCCAGAGCACACGAATCAACTGACGACCGACGCTGCCGCACGCCCGCGTTTCGCCCAGATCCTCTGCTCCTCGAACAACTTGGCTACGGGCCCTTAGTCCCGGCGCTGGAGCTTGGCAAGCAACCGCAGGATCTCGAGATAGAGCCAGACCAGCGTCACCAGCAACCCGAACGCGCCATACCACTCCATGTATTTCGGCGCGCCGCGCTCGGCACCCTCCTCGATGAAATCGAAGTCGAGCACGAGATTGAGCGCCGCGATCACCACGACGAACAAGCTGAACAGAATGCCGAACGTGCCGCTCGAATGTATCAGCGGCACGCTGATGCCGAAGAAGCCAAGGACGAAGCTCAGCATGTACACGATGCCGATGCCGCCGGTGGCGGCGAACACGCCGAGCTTGAAGTTCTCGGTCGCACGGATGATCCCGCTGCGGTAGGCGAAGAGCAGCGCACCGAGGGTCCCGAATGTGAGGAAGATCGCCTGCGCGACGATGCCCGGATAGGACTGCTCAAATAGATAGGAAATGCCGCCCAGCGCCAGGCCCTCGAGCGCCGCATAGAGCGGTGTCGTGTAGGGTGCCCACGTCCGCTTGAACGCCGTCACGAGCGCCATCACGAACCCACCGATGACGCCGCCGATGACCAGCCCCATCGGCAGCTGGCCGGCGGCTCCGCGTCCCCACACATACAGGGCGGCGACAAACAGGACCACCAGCGACATCGCGGTCTTGTTGACGGTGCCCCCGATGGTCATCGCCTCGTACCCGGCAACCGTCGGCACACGCGCGAACGTGTCGGCTCTGAGCGCCGGGTTTCCGGACCGCAAGGCTATATGGGCGGACATCGCTTTCTCCCTGGTGTCGGTGGTTGGGTCTATTGACTAGACTAACGTGGGGCTACGCTCCACATCCCGGCTCGGTCGCTCGCGGGGGGGGCTCCTCAGTCGGGGCTGCGCCCCGAACCCCGCCCGGGCGCTCCGCGAACCAGAACGCGCGGGGAATTCTCGTGCGAAATTGCATAATGGAGTAACTGTAGCGAACCGCCGTCGGTGCCGAAAACCGTGCGCCCCACGGCCAGACTGGCCATCACGATGAATCCGCTATCCCACCCCGAGCTGACGGTCGCGTTAGCGCTGGCCGCCGGCATCCTAGCGCAGTCGGTCTCGAGGGTGCTGCGGCTGCCGGCACCCTGCTCGGTCCGGAAGGTGCCGGTTGGATCCAGCCGCGCGCCCTGGGAGACGGACTGTTCGGCATCGTCGACTTCGGCGTCGCGATCATCCTGTTCGAGGGCGGGCTCAATCTCGAGTGGTCCCGCCTGAAGCGGCAGGAAGCCGTCATCCTCCGTTTGATTACCTTGGGGGCGCTGGTGACGCTGGCCGGCGCCGCCGCGCTGGCCGTGCTGGCGCTGGAACCTGGCGCTGGAACCTGGCGGTCCAGTTCGGGGCGCTGGTCATCGTGACCGGGCCCACCGTCATCCAGCCGCTGCTGCGGGACCTGCGGCTGCGGCCGCGGCTCAAGACGATCCTCGAGGCCGAGGGCGTCTTGATCGACCCCATCGGCGCGTTGCTTGCCGGGTTCATCCTCCAGGTCGTGATCGTGCCCGGTACGACGACGCTGGCTTCGGAAGCTGCCCATGCCGCCCTCAGTATCGGGTTCGGCATGCTGGCCGGTCTGGCCGCCGGGTTCTTCGTCGCCGGCGCGCTGCGCCCTCGTCTGCTAATCCCACACGGTTTCGGGAACATCTTCACCCTCGCCAGCGTGGTGCTGCTGTTCGAAGCGTGCGACGCGGTGATGGCCCCGAGCGGTCTGGTGGCAGTCACGGTCGCCGGTGTGGTCATGGGTAACCTCGAGACACGCGTCGGGGAAGATTTGCGGGAGTTCAAAGATCAGCTCACCGTGCTGCTCGTCGGCATGCTCTTCATCCTGCTGGCGGCCGACGTCACGCTAGACAACGTCCGGGCGCTCGGACGAGGCGGCTTCGTGGTGGTAGCCGGACTGGTGCTGGTCGTCCGACCGCTGAGCGTCTGGGTCGCAACCCGACGAGTGAAACTGACGACCCGCGAGCGCGTGTTCATCGGGGCGATAGCCCCCCGTGGTATCGTCGCCGCCGCGATCGCGTCGATCACGGCGGCCGCGCTCGAGAGTCAGGGTCTCGAGGGCAGCGCGGCGCTGCAAGCGCTGGTGTTCTCGACGATCGCCGGCACCGTCGTACTATCAGGGGCGCTGGCCTATCCCCTCGCCTGGCTGCTCGATCTCCGGCTGCCGCGGCGTGACCGCGTGGCGATCTTCGGCGCACGCGGGTTGGGACTACCACTGGCCGACGCCCTGCGCGACGGCGGCGTGTCGGTCCTATTCATCACATCGGATCCGAAGCGGTCAGAGGCAGCCGAGCAGGCGGGTCACACCGTGGTGTTCGGCGACCCACTCGACGAACGGACGATGCAGCGCGCGCGGATGGAGCTGGTCGGCACCGTCATCGGCCTCACGTTCAGCGAGCATGCCAACAGCTTGTTCGTACGTGAGGCGAGCGAGGCCTATGGCGTCGCCCGGGGCTATGTGGCAATGGAGTCAGTCGAGGACCAGCCTGCGCTCCGTCTCATCCAGCGGGCCGGGTTGGACGTACTGTTCGATGGCCCCCATGATCCGGCACGCTGGGACGTGCGCTGGCGGCACGGCGACGTGGCCATCGAGCCGTTCGAGTACCGACCCGACGCGGCACCCGGAGCGGGCCCGACCGACACGGGGGAAAGCACCACCACGCCGCGGACGGAGGAAGACGTCTCGGTCATGCTTACGATCCGCCGCGGCCGCCAGCCGGCGCCGTATCACCTGGGTCACGAGCCGCGCTCGGGTGACGACGCCACTGTCGCCATCTATCGGCCCGCCAGGAAGGCGGCAATCGCCGACCTGAGCCAACGAGGCTGGCACCGGCAAACGGGGTAGCCAACGCGGGTCGCGGGGCAAGCTTCCAGCGCGACGCACCGCCGTCAGGCGCCTAGACCGGCCTGCCGCGGCGTGCTTACGCAGGACGGGGGCGCCGATACGTCCGGTTCACCCGCGTCCGTCGTCACTACATGCCAAGCTGGAGCTCGTCGATGTGCACGTTCAGCTGGTGGTTGACGCGCAGCCCGGTGATTCCGTCGGTATCGACGGCGGATCGCGGCTGCGACGACACCTCGGTGCCGTTCACCAGGAAGCGGACCTGATCGCCGCCAACTTCCACCGAGAGCACGTTCGTCGACCGTCCCTGCGCGTCGAGCTGTGTGATCGCCTCGTGCGGGGTCCAGGCAACCACATCGGGCGTCTCGCTGCCCATCCGTTTCTTGATGAGGTATTCACCACTTTCGCGAACCACGAAGTAAGAATACTGCTGGTTGTCGGCCGACAGATTGGAGCCTCCGAAGAAGAGGCCGTACGCATTCGGATGATTCGACTGCTCCGTCTGCGTGAACGACGCGCTGATGGTGTAGTCTCCGCTGTTGGTGTTGCCGCTCCAGAAGATCGCCCCGCCACGACCACCTGTCGTCGCGTGGACTCCATCCCCCATCGGCATGAAGCTGAGCACGGGATATGGGTCGTCTCCCCGATCGAGTCTCAACTCCCAGCCGCCGGCGGTCACGCCGCCAGACTGGGCCTGCAGGACGAAGGGCATCGCTAGCGCCACGATGGCCACCGCCACGAGTAGTTTTCGCATCTTTCCCCCTTGGGTTGGAATAAGGCTGCCCACCGGCCCATGGTTGAACGGCACTTCAACCACGGAAAACCAGCCACCAATCCTACCTCCACAGAGCATCCGAGGTCCAGTCGGTTGGCGGTGGTCCACGCAAGAAGGGTGTAGGCCCCACGGGCGCCTAGGCCAGGTCGGTCAGCGTCGCCGAAACCAGCCGGTAGAACCGGCCGACCGACGCCACGTGCACCCGCTCGTCCGGCGAGTGCGGGCACTCGATCTGCGGGCCGAACGAGATCATGTCGATGCCGGGGATCTTCTTCCCAAGAATCCCGCATTCGAGCCCTGCGTGAATCGCCTTGACCTCCGGATCGGTGCCGATCTCCCGCCGGTGCGCCGCCTTCACGACCTCGAGCAACCTGGACTCAAGATCCGGCTTCCACCCCGGATATGCTACGTCCTCCTCGACCTCCGCGCCGGCGAGTAACCCGACCGCGCGCACCCGCCGGCGCAGCGCCGCGAGTGCGGAGTCGATCGAGGACCGACTGCTCAGACCGACCTGGAGCGACCCGTTGATCCGCTTCACGGTGGCCAGGTTCACGCTGGTCTCGACCAGATCCGGGATGTCGTAGCTCATCGCCTCGACGCCATGCGGCAGAGCACTGACCAGCTGGAGCACCCGCTCGGTCGTGGCCTGGTCCCAGACAACCGCGGGCACGGACGCGTCCTCCACCACCAGCTGCATGCCGGGGTCGGCCGGCCCATACTCGGCGCGGATCGCCGCAACTTCCCGTCCGACGACCGTCAGCAGCGCGGGCCGGCCCGGACCTGCCACGACCACCGTCGCGAACGCCTCGCGCGGGATCGAGTTGTGCGCGCTGCCGCCGTCGAGCCGCGTGAGACGGAACTCACTAACTCCATACGACGCCCAGAGAGCCCGGGCGAGCAACTGCACCGCATTGCCACGCTGTAGATGAATGTCGCACCCCGAGTGTCCGCCCTTGCAACCGGTCAGTGCCATCGACAGCGCGACCCCACCGGCCGGCGCAGGCCCGGTGCCGAGCCCCACAGTGAGCTGCGTGTCACCCCCGCCGGCGCAGCCCACATAGACGATACCGTCCTCTTCCGAGTCCAGGTTGATCAGCCGCCGGCCACGCAGCATGTCGGCAGCAAGCTGCGCCGCGCCGGTCAACCCGGTCTCCTCGTCGATGGTGAACAGCAACTCCAGCGGCCCATGCGCGAAGTCGGTCTCGCCCATCAGGGCCAGCATCATCGCCACGCCGATCCCGTTGTCCGAACCGAGGGTAGTGCCGGTAGCCTTGAGATACTCCCCCTCCATCCGCGGGACGATCGCGTCAGTCGCAAAGTCGAATTCGACGGCGGCGTTCTTCTCCTGCACCATATCAAGATGCGACTGCAGGATGGTGACGGCGGCCACCTCGTGTCCGGCCGTGGCCGGTTTACGAACGACGAGGTTGCCGGCGGCATCGACCTGATGGGCCAGGCCGTGGTTGTCAGCCACCGTCACCACATGGCGACGCATTCGCTCCTCGTCCTTCGAGGCGCGGGAAATCGTGAGAATCGTGTCGAAATGCCGCCAGAGAGCAGCCGGCTCCAGTTCGGTAACGAACGTCATACATCCTCCCGATGACCGTCACGCCCCCGATCGCTGGTCGCGCTATCGGGGCAGCTGTGCCATCAGACCTACACTACATGGCTGCGCGACCAGGTGTCACGCGTGCAACGGTCACCGGGGTCGAAGCGTTCGGCCCCGCCGACCCGCTCCAGGTCCGTCCTCCGGCCACGGTCGGGCCGGCTGACACCGCATGGACGGGCTGGGGTCCTGTCACCGCCGCGACGCCGGGACACCTCGAATGCCGTCTAGGCACTGGGGAAAGCAGTGCAACCGGTTCGCCGCACGAGGTAGAATCGAACCAACGATCGCGCTGCTAACCCGCGAGCATCGGACGCTGGGCGACGCGATCTTGGGATTGGGAGACCCCGACCTGCCGAGACCACTCGGGCACGGTCAGGACACGATCGGGAAGTATCACACTCGGACTGAGAGGTGGACATGCGAGGTGGCCATACGACGTGGCTGACCCTGATTATTCTCACTGCAGCCGCGGCGAGCACCGCGGCACAGGAGGGACCGCTCGACTACCCGCAGTGGCGCGGCGCGAACCGGGACGGAGCGGCGGCGGAGTTCAGCGAGCCGGCCGTCTGGCCGAGCCAACTCACACAGCATTATCGGGTCGAGGTTGGGCTCGGTTACGCCACGCCGATCCTCGTCGGCGACCGGGTCTACACCTTCAGCCGGCAGGATACGGACGAGGTGCTGATGGCGCTCGACGCCGCGAGCGGAGAGGTCATCTGGCGCACCGGCTACACCGCACCCTACACCGACAACCCAGGCACCGGACGCCATGGTCCCGGGCCGAAATCGACACCGCTGTTCCACGACGACAAACTCTACACCCTCGGCATCAGCGGCGTCGTGTCGGCATTCGACGCCGGCACTGGCGCGCTGCTCTGGCAGAAGCCGGCGCCTGCGGTGGAACCGCTGTATGGCACCGCGTTCTCCCCGGTGGCGGACGCTGGACGCGTGATCTTCCACGTGGGTGGGCAGAATGACGGGGCGCTGACCGCCTTTGACGCCAACAGCGGCGACGTCGTCTGGAGCTGGAACGGCGACGGGCCAGCGTACGCCTCGCCGATGGTCGCCACTCTGGACGGTGTGCGACAGATCGTCTCGGTGACCCAGGAGCACGTCGTCGGCGTGGCGGCCGACAACGGCGAGCTGCTCTGGGAACGCCCGTTCGTCTCCCGATCCAACAACAACGCGGTCACCCCGATCCTCGACGGCGATGCCATCATCGTCACCGGTCAGAACCTCGGGGTCACCCGGTTCCGGCCGACACGGCAGAACGGGCAGTGGACGACCGAAACTATCTGGGAATCGAGCGAGGTCTCGATGTTCATGAGCAATCCGGTCCTCGCCGGCGGCACACTGTTCGGCTTGTCGCATCTGAACAGCGGACAGTTCTTCGCGCTCGATGCCGGCGACGGGACGACGCTGTGGCGGACCGAAGGCCGGGAGGCCACGAACTCGGCGATCGTAATGGCAGGCGACCTGCTGTTCCTGTTGAACAACGACGGCGACCTGATCGTGGCGCGCACGAACCAGACCGGTTTTACCCAGGTGACCCGCTACGAAGTGTCGGACAGCGCCACGTGGGCGCAACCGACCATCTCCGGGAACCGCCTGTTCATCAGAGACGAGTCGAACGTCACGCTCTGGACGGTGGACTGAGCGGCCAAGCCGGCGCTGGGCAGCAGTCGCAGGTCGGAATCGGAGCCATGCGGATGCGGGCACGTGAGACCCGTGCTAGCAAAAACTAGCGCATGCCTCGAGATGACCAGGGTGGCAGACACAATCGTCGTGAGGTGATCCAATTACTCGGGGGCGCTGCTAGGCTTGGAGCGGTGGCCGGCGGCGACGCGCGAGGAGCCACCGACCACCCGGGTCGCCACGCTCGCAGGGGTGCCGATCGACGCGATCATCCGCACGATCCTGGCCGACATCACCCCGGCGCAATCGCCGGTGTCACGCTGTTTCATAAGCACCCGTCGATCCGGATGTCGGCAGACCGGCCGACATCGACGAAGATGTGCTGCACACGCTCCAACGCGACAACCCGCTACGGTTCCTCGCGTTCACGGCCAGCGCCTAGCAGGCCTTAGAATGCCGTCAGATCGATCTCGTTCCGGCCCGCCACGACCTCGACCTCCCGTTCACGCCGGTCCGCGCCGTTCATCAGCGTAACCGTGTAAGCGCCCGGGACGACATCCGGCACGGCAAAGGCGCCGTCGCGGTCCGCCAGCACCGCATATGGACTAGAGACAACCAGGATGTCGGCCGCCATCTCCGTGTGGGTATTGCACATCACGTCATACGACCCCGGGTCGTCGAAGGTGAACTCGTAGCTAAATCCGACCATCGTAGCGACGTTGAACAGCGACTCGCCGGCGCTGTCCTTCACGTGCACCGTGTGCAGATCGTCCTCGCTGTTGGTAAACTCGATAGTCTGCCCGCGCCGCACCATGAGAAACGCCGGGTTGAAGGCGCGGCCGTACTGATCCATCACCGGAACCTCGCGCGGCATCGGCACCTCGACCTCCGAGTGCGGGTCCAGCAGCACGATCGACACGATCCCGCCGTTCGCGGGCGGCGCCGCGCCAACGATCTGCGCGAGGCTACCGTCGGCCGGCGCGGATACGGCCGGCGCAGCCAGGAACCCGGACGCGGGCTCAACCGTTTCCGGCGTTCCGCAAGCGGCGCTAACGAGTAACCCGGTGGCAGCAGCCAGCGTCCAGGTCAGGCGGCGCATCCCCAAAGGACGGCACAGACGATCCAGCATCAACGGGACATCGTACCAGAAGTCCGGCCGAACCGGTCCCGGCCGGCGCAACCCCGTGTCGCCGCGACGGGCTCCAAACCGTATAATCAGCGGGTCCCGATCTGAATGGAACACCACGTCTGGGAGCCACGACAATGCCACGAACCGTCTGTGAGCTACGCCGGGTCAGCGCCGCGTCGGTCGCGGCCTTGCTGGTCGCCACGCTGACGACCACCGCCGGTGGGACGCAGCAGCGACCCTCGCTGACCACCGAGGCGGACTTTCTCCGCGCGATGGACGAGCTGTCGAACTGGGGGCGGTGGGGCCCGGACGACGAGCTCGGTGCCGCCAACTTCATCACGCCAGCGGCACGGAAGGCGGCGGCGGCGCTGGTCACTGAGGGGATCAGCCTCTCACTCGCGCACGACGTGATCCAGGCCGAGGCGGTGGACGGCGGCACCTATCTCGACCGCCAGGTGCTCCGAGTCAGCCCGACCGGCGCCGCGGACCGGTATCAGTACACGGGCAGCTACCATGGTGCGATCCACAGCCATCTCGACTCGGTCGGCTGCCACGTCATGTTCGAGGGCATGGGCTACAACGGTGTGCCGATGGAAGCGGTCGAGGCGGCCGGCGGTTGTCCGCAGGGCAGTATCCATGCGCTGCGCGACGGCATCGTCACCCGCGGCGTCCTGTTCGACGCGACGCTGCTGCCCGGTCGGGCGACGCCCGACGGGTGGCTGGAACCGGGCGAAGCGATCACCTGGGCCGACCTCGAGCAACTGGAACAGATCGAGGGCGTGCGGGTGGCGGAGGGCGACGTCATTCTGCTGCACACCGGCCGCTGGAAGCGGCGGGCAACGCTCGGCCCCTGGCCGACGTCGGAAGGGGTCGCCGGATATCAGGCGAACGTCGCCTACTTCCTAAAGGAACGCGGCGTGTCGTTCATCGGACACGACATGTGGAACGACGTCTCGCCGCACGGATTCCCCCAGAGCGTTGGGCTCCCGCTACACCGCCTCGCGCTGGTGGCGCTGGGGGTGTCGATCTTCGACAACCTCGACTTCGGGCGCCTGGCCGAGGAAGCGCGACGACTGAACCGCTACACGTTCCTGTTCACCGCCGCGCCACTCAGGATCGAGCAGGGGATGGGCTCGCCGATCAACCCGATCGCGACATTCTGAGACAGGCCGAAAATAAGGTGGGTTGGCGCCAGAGAGCCCGCCGCCGTGGACTGGGCAACGCATTTTGAAGTGGTCTTAGGGGCTTGGGGTATATTAGGGACTTGGGGTATATAATGAGCTCGCTTCATCAGGGTGGCCGAAGAACGCGCGTGGCGGGCGTCGCGCGCAGCGGCGAGTCCGACGACTCGGCAAGGAGGTACGCTATGGCGTTCTGTAACAACAGGGTAGGTCTACTGGCGGTGGCGGCGACAATCTCGCTGGCCGCGGCGTGCGGCGGCGGCTCGGGCGCAACGGAGACACCGGCCGCGGAGCCGGCAGCCGCGATGGCTGACACCGGCGGTCCGCAGGCCCCGATGTTCGAGGTCGATCCCCTGTGGCCGAAGCCGCTGCCGAACCACTGGTTGCTGGGCTCGACGATCGGCGTTGATGCGGACTCGCTGGACCATATCTGGATCGTGCACCGGCAGACTACCCTCGCCGCGAACGCGATTCCGGTGCTCGGAGACCCACCCTCCACCGAAGAGTGCTGCCTGCCGGCGCCGCCCGTTCTCGAGTTCGACCCCGAGGGCAACCTCGTCGGCAGCTGGGGTGGTCCGGGGGAGGGCTACGACTGGCCCGAGTCGAACCACGGTGTCACCGTGGACCACATGGACAACGTCTGGATCGGCGGGAACGGCGGGGGCGACTCGCACGCGCTCAAGTTCACACGGAACGGCGACTTCCTGCTGCAGGTCGGCGTGGCGTTCCGCGAGGTCGACAGCCTGAGTCTCGACAGCTTCGGCCGCGTCGCTAAAATCGCGTACGACGGCCCTGAGAACGAGATCTATCTCTCTGACGGCTACGGGAACCGGCGTGTGGCGGTGGTCGACGCCGACACCGGCGAGATGAAGCGGTTCTGGGGCGCGTACGGCAACGAGCCGGACGACAGCTACGAACAGCGGCACGTCCCCGGCAGCGCGTCGCCGGAACAGTTCAACAGCCCGGTGCACTGCGCGGAAGTGTCCAACAGCGGGCTCGTCTACGTGTGCGACCGCGCTAACGACCGGATCCAGGTGTTCCAGAAGGACGGCACGTTCGTCGACGAGCTGCTCGTGTCACAGAACACGACCGGGTCCGGCTCGGCGTGGGACATCGCGTTCTCGAGTGACCCAAACCAGACCTACATCTACATGCCGGACGGGATGAACCAGCAGGTGCATATCATTGACCGCGAAAACCTCGAGCATCTGACGAGCTTCGGGGACGGCGGCCGCCAGCCCGGCCAGTTCTACGGGGCGCATAGCATCACGACCGACTCGCAGGGCAATATCTACGTCACCGAGACCTACGAGGGGAAACGGCTGCAAAAGTTCGTCTACACGGGGCTGGGCCCGGTGACGACCATGGACCAGGGAACCCTCTGGCCGCAGTAGGGCGATAGGAACATCGAGAAGGCTGGGAGGAGGGGTGCGACTACCCCTCCTCCTGTGCTGTACGCGGGTCATCTGGGAATCGCTGACGAAACGCCAGGCTAGCCCGCAACGACGGTGCCGTGTCACCCGGTCCACTGGCCGGCGCCAGGAATAGGGCGGCCAGGCGGTGTGCATCGGCATACCGCAGCCCCTCGTCGGGGCCCATCACATACAACGCGGTCGACAGGATGTCGGCCACCAGTGCGTCCGCGTGCCACACCGTGACCGACTCCGGCCGGTGCAGTGGCCGGCCGGTTCGCGGGTCGATGATGTGCGCGACCCTCCCACCACTGACCGCGAAGGGTCGCTCCGAGACGCCGCTCGTCGCGAGCGAGCCGGAGCGCAAGGTGAGGTCGAACACGGGCTCGGCTCGATGTGCCGGGTCGGCGATCGCGACCGGCCAGGCCGCAGCATGCGATGCCCCCGACACGGCGATCTGACCGCCCAGATCGACCATCCAGTCAGCCGTGCCGCTGGGCCTCGCCCCGGCCAGACGGCGCAACGCTTCGCCTTTGCCGAACGCGCCGGCATCAAGCGTCACCGCGACCGCGCGCGTCACGCGACAGGCCGCGTCAAGCTGTGCATGGGCCAGTCCTGACGTGGCCACCGCCGCCGCCAGATCGGCAGTCGAGGGGTGACGCCCACCTGCCCGGAGACCCCACGTCGCGATCAGCGACCCGATAGCCGGATCGAACGCACCTCCGGTGTCCCAATGCCATGCCGTCAACTCGACCCAGAGCGCACAGACCTGCGGCGGCAACTGGAACGCCTTGCCCACGGGCTGGCGGTTGATCGCACTCAGGACGCTGTCGGTCCGCCAGGTGCTGAGCTCCACCTCGGTCCGCTCCAGACTCCGGACCATCCGGTCGAGTTGCCGCAACGCCGCCACGCGATCCGTCGTCTGAACGGCCAGCGTGGCGCGCGTGCCCATCAGGTACACAGTACGTTCGAACGTGTGCCGTGTCGCCGTCACCCTCGCCTCCGGCGCACTCGACGGCGCGAGCAAGAGCAGGCCGAGCGCGACCGTCATCGCAGCTCTCATAGAGGGATCTGGACCGCGCGACGAAACGTGTCGGCGGCAATCGGCGTTACATGGCTCAGTGACCCGCTTCATGCGTCCACGGTCATTCGACCACCGCTCTCGGTGCGTCGCCGTACTCATCCAGTGAGTCTCTCAGCCGCCAGCCGATGACCAGGTGCATCCCATAGCCGGCGAAAAAGAGAAGACTGGTCAACACGTGGGCCCAGACCAGCACCGCCAGCCATGCCGGGTTGGCCGCCACCTGCAGCAGATAGCCGGTCAGGGCCATCGCCGAGAAGCTGACCAGGGACGTCCAGCCGGTGCGACGGTTCCCGACATCCCGGGACAGGAGCTTCCGTAGCGTGTGCGACCGGAATAACATGCCGAAGAACGCGATGAAGACCGGCGCAGCCACGACATGCAGGGAGAGCATCGCGGGTTGCCACGGGTGGTTGATGACGGCGAAGGGGTCGGTAACCCTCATAAGATATTTCATGCAGAAATAGGCCACACCGGTCACCGCCACGACACCGTGCAGTAGATTGAACGCCCACTTCTCCCACCACGTCATCGCGTCACCTGCCTTCCAGCACCTGATCGATAGCCAGAACCCGGCGCACCGCCAGGTTCGTCGCAGTCGCCGTCAGCGTGGCGCCGGCGATCGGACGAATCGCCCGCTGCAGCGCCAGGTCGTCGTCCAGGCGCCGCCGGTCGTATTGCCGCAGCCAGCGCTCGGATGCGAGATAGTCGGGCGGCTCGAGGAACGCCGTCACGTCGACCCGCCTCACGGACCCGTCCGCTGCGAGTGAAATCAGCAGGCTCTCGCGCTTGGTGCGCACGACGTGCGTGTCCACGTAGGCACGGCCTATCACGATGTCACCCAAGATCGCCACGTAGCGGGCCACGAGACTACTCCCGATCTCGACACCGGCGATGGCGGCGGCCGCCGCCATCTGCTGCTCGGTCAGGAAAACCCGCTGGGCCTCGACGACCGCCCCAGGGAACACGGCGGCGAGCGCCTCGGTGCGGGTCACCCGCCCTCCCTGCGCAGCGGCAGCCACACCGGCCGCTACCAGCACCGACCACATCAGTCCAGACCCAACGTGCCGGCCGACCGCCTGTCCGTAGCCGTCTCGTGCTGCGCCGCGACGCCTGACTGCTCCGAAGGCACTAGGAGCCCGTGGTGAAAGGCCCGCTGCATTCTGGCGGCACTGCATCCCGTCTGAACGGCGTTGCTCTTCGGTCACAAATGCCCTAAATTGCTCCCCGTCGCGCCTTGTCAGACCGGCGCATCGCCGGTCTCGGTACGAGGCTGGGTTTCATCACGGACTCTTAGAACGCATAGCCGAGGTTCAGATTGAACTGGTCGACACCGCTGTCGGCGGCGTCGTGCACCCAGGCGTGGTCGACCTTCACAACCACGTTCGGAATCGGCTTCAGCTCGACCCCCAGCGTGATGAAAGTGTTGTCGGTGGCGCGACTCCGCCCGTAGCCGGCCGGCATCCGGTCCTGCGTGTCGACCTGCTCGTAACGAAGGTAGGGGGTCAATGCCACGCCGGCCGTGCCGCCGGCCGACGCCGCCTGCGACAGCACGTTGTAGCCCACCTGCACGTAGCCACCCTGCATCCGCTCCGCGATTCCGTTCGACCCCGTCAGACCCTGCGCCTGATTCAGCTCGGCCGCGGCGGCGATGTGAGCGCGCGCGTAAAGCCCGCGCACGTCGAGCCCACGAATCTGAACCTGGCCATGCAGATCGACGATGGTCGTCCGTACGTCGTGATCGTGCCCGTCGACCACGACGTCACCCTGCCCAGCACCGCCGGTATACAGGCTAGCGCCGACAAACATACCCGGAGTCGGGGTCACGTCCACCCGCCCGGTGAAGGCCATGTTGTTCGCCCTGGCCCGTCCCCCCTTCTGTCGGCCGCCGCGGACGCCGCTCGACGAGAAGCCCCACCCGCTGAACCCGTTGACGAGGTAGGCGCGGAACGCGACCCGGTCGAACGACCCGTAGACCCCGCCGCCGTTCTCGCGCCAGGTCGACGGGATGATCCGCTTCTCGGTGACCGGCCGCTCGGCGCCGAGAAAGGCGGTCGGCTCGTGAAACTCGTTGACCAGCCCCATCGGGATCAGCAGCAGGCCCCCACGCACCCCGAGGTGCGGGTGCGCCTGGAAGTCGACATACGCGAACTCGACAGAGATTTCATCGGTGTGCTCGATCTCAATCTCCGAGTTAAACAGAAACCGATCGTTGAACCGGTAGCCTGCGTACAGGATGGCGCGCAGAAAATCAACCTGCGCGCCCCTGCCGGAGGAGGCGCCCGCCTCGTTCTCCGCTGCGAAACGCTCGTAGAGCATCTCGCCGTAACCGGCGAGCGACACACCCTGCTCGCGGCCATAGGCCGCGGCGGCGGACGGCGCCAGCCCGACCGCCCGCGCCTCATCGGCATCCAGCCTGGCCTCGGGCTCTTCCCCGCTCCTCAGTCGCTCCACCTCCTCGGCTAGCAAATCGAGGCGGCGCTGGAGCTCGGCGATGTCCGGTTGCTGGTCGACCGCTTCTCCCACGACAGACGGCTCCCCGGCGGGCCGATTGGGGGCCTCGATCTCGACCGTACCGGCGAGCGTCCGCGGCGTGACGTCGAGCGGAGCGTCCTGGGCGCCAACCGTGGCGGCGACGCAACACACCAAGACGGTCGAGAGTAACCGGCTCACGCTTGCGTGCGTGATTTGTCCCACTACCCAACCCCCCTGGGAGCCGCCTGTTCGTCGCTCAATCCATAACAATATGAGATTGAGTCTCAATGTCTATTTAATACCGTACATCCGATTACTGTACTCGGTCAATCGGAAAATTCGACAAATGGACTCAGAATGACGCGCACCGCCGTGCGGAACGCGTCCAGTCAGAAGCTAAATGTTCCTTATATTCTGGGGTTTGAACAGACCGACGATCGTCTCGAGTGCGACGCGGGCGTTATCGTGTAGTGCGGACGCGCCCACCCCGGATGCACCCGCGGATGCCTCCCGGGGCCGCTTACACGTCCCTTCTAGGGCGCTGGTTGGCGGAGAGCACGCGTTTGCGCAAGCGGATGCTGCCTGGAGTGACTTCGACCAGCTCATCGTCATTGATGAACTCGATCGATTGCTCGAGGTTCAGCAACCGCGGCGGGACCAGCCGTAACGCCTCGTCAGCGGTGGAGGCGCGCATATTGGTGAGCTTCTTCTCCTTGGTCACGTTAACGTCCATGTCGGCTGGACGGGCGTTTTCACCGATGATCATCCCCGCGTAGACCGGCGTACCGGCGTCGATGAAGATCTCGCCGCGCTCCTGCAGGTTGTAGATGGCGAAGGCGGTCGCCTGCCCGGCTCGGTCCGCCACCAGCACACCGGTCTGCCGTCCGGCGATCGGTCCGTGCCAAGGCTCCCACCCGGCGAACAGATGGTTCATGATGCCGGTGCCACGAGTGTCGGTGAGAAACTGCGACCGGAACCCGATGAGCCCGCGCGTCGGAATCCTGAATTCGAGCCGGACGCGGCCGCTGCCGTGATTGACCATCTTGGTCATGGTCGCTCGCCGGATGCCGAGCTTGGCGATGACCACGCCCTGGTAATCCTCGGCCACGTCGATAACCAGCTCCTCGATCGGCTCCTCCTGGCGGCCACCGATCTGCCGGGTGATGATCTCCGGCCGGGACACCTGCAACTCGTAGCTCTCCCGCCGCATCATCTCCACCAGGATAGACAGCTGCAGCTCGCCGCGGCCGACGACCTGCATCTGCTCCGGCGAATCGGTATCCTCGACCCTGATCGACACGTTCCCGATCAGCTCCCGTGCGAGCCGATCTCTAAGGTTGCGTGACGTGACGTATTGCCCCTCGCGGCCGGCCATCGGCGAGGTGTTCACGCCGAAGATCATCGAGACCGTCGGCTCGTCCACACGCAGCGGCGGGATCGGCCATGGGGAATCAGGGTCGGTGATGGTCTCACCGATGGTCACCTCACCGATACCGGTCAGACAGATGATGTCGCCGGCGGCCGCCTCCTCCACCTCCACCCGATGTAATCCGTCGAACAGATACAGCTTCGTGACGCGAGTAAGCTCGACCAGGCCAGCCAGTTTCGCCACCGCTATCTGCTGGCCAACCGCCACCCGGCCGTTCACGATCCGGCCGATCGCGATCCGCCCCAGATATTCGCTCGAATCGAGGTTGGCTACCAGGATCTGCAGAGTACCGTCGGGGTCGCCGCTCGGCGGCGGGATCTGGTCGATGATCGCGTCGAGCAGCGGTCGCAGCGTGTCGCCCGCCTCGGCGGAGTCCAGACTGGCGGTGCCAATCTTCGCGTTGGTGTAGAGCACCGGTAAGTCGATCTGCTCCTCGCTCGCGTCGAGATCAATAAACAGATCGTAGATCTCGTCGAGCACTTCTGCCGGACGGGCATCCGACCGGTCGATCTTGTTGATGACAACGATCGCGGGCAGCCCTCGCTCGAGCGCCTTGCGCAGCACGAATCGCGTCTGCGGCAGCGGTCCCTCAGAGGCGTCGACCAGCAGCAGCACACCGTCGACCATCGTCAGAGTGCGCTCGACTTCGCCGCCGAAATCAGCGTGCCCCGGAGTGTCGACGATATTGATGATTAGGTCACGATACCGGATGGCCGTGTTCTTGGCCATGATCGTAATGCCACGCTCGCGCTCGAGGTCGATGTTGTCGAGGGCTCGCTCCGCGACACGCTCGTTCGCACGGAACACGCCACTCTGATGCAGAATGGCATCGACCAGCGTGGTCTTGCCGTGGTCCACGTGGGCGATGATCGCGACGTTGCGCCGGAGGGGATTCGCGACGCCGTTGGCAGTGGGCACCGTCATCGGACACTGGATCCGGTGGAAGACATCATCGTCCCATTAGTAGCACACAACCACGCCTGGCGGCCTCAGCCAGCGCTAGCATGAGGCCATCTGTCGAACCCGGCGCGGCTGGAAAGGCAATGCCACGCGACGCGGTGTCCCGCGTCAGGCGTGTACGAGTCACGCTCGACGGTGTAACGACCAGACGGCTAAATGTGACTGGAGGCACAACGAAGGCGGGTACAAAAGCAAGCGCCGGGGCCTGGAGCACTTTGCTCCCAACCCCGACGCCAGCCGTCTTACTGCGAGGCCTTTTACGAGGCCCTTACCACTTGAGCTGCGCCGCGACCCGGAACAACCGCCCCTGGGCGACCTGGGTTGGTGTGCCGAGCTTCGAACCGTAGGATGTGTTTTCGTTCAGCACCGCGGAGGTGTTGAGCGAGTTGAACATGGTGAAGTCCGTGTGCACCTGCAGCCCGCCGAACGTGAACACCCGCTTAACGCCCATGTCAAGCTGGGTGTACCGGTCATCGTACTTGGTCCCCGGCTTCGCCAGGTTAACCCTTACCGACGTGGTCCGCTGACCGCCCGGGAACATACTCCTCGGCACCGACCAGCGCGTCAGGAGCTGCTCGCCCGGCCAACTGATCAGCGACATATTCACTGACAGGCCAAGCGGAATCGGGTAGAAGCCGGCCAGTTTGTACTCGGTCAGGTACGGGACGCTTCCCAGCGACGGCTGGTCACAATAGCGGAAATTGTTCGGGTTGTCCGTGTCGCACGAGTTGAAGAGCGTTCTCTCCGTCGTCGTGCCCCCGAAGAACGTGCCGCCGCCCGGGATCCGGGCATTGAAGCTCACCTCGAACCCCTGGTACACCTGTGAGTTGGTATCCGAGTTGAAATCTCGGATGACGCTCAGCCCACGATGGCTGAGGTTGAGGTTGTAGACATCAATCGGCGTCCCGTCGTCCGGATGCGGAGCCTGGAACAGCGTGTAGTCCGTCGTTTCGAGAAGCGTGTTTTCGGTACCCCAGAGCTCCTTATAAACCCGACGATACCAGGCGGTCGTTAGAGAGATGCCCGGTAGCACCTCGTGCTGCACGCTCGCGCTCCACTCCCAGTTGTTCTCGCGCTGGAAGTTCGGATCCAACTCTCGGGCTCCACGCTGCCCGAAGCTGAGATCGTTGCTCGGCCCGATTTCGCTGTTCTGGGCGATATCGTCGCCGTCGGTCGCTAAGCCGAGCCCAGAGAGGGTATCCGTGCCAGGAATCAGGTCAGCGTCGAACCAGGTCCGCCTATCCGAATCGCTGAACACCGGACTGTAGCGGAGCGCGATTTCGTCGATGATTGGGCGCACATACTTGTTCACGCTGAACTTGACCGCAGTCCGCGCATCGCCGAACACGTCGTACACCATGCTGAACCGCGGTGAAATATCCCACCAAGGCGGGGGGATGGGTTCGGTCGCCGGCGCAATCCGTGCCGGCAGGAAACGCCCGGCATGCATGAATGTCTCGGCGAGCGATGCACTGAGATATTCCGCCCGTATGCCCGGGCTGATCGTCAACCGGTCGATCGTCCAGCTATCCTGCAGATAGATACCCAGGTCGGCATTAAGGTCGACCACTGCGTTCCGAGGTGTGTTGTACACCTGCGCCTCATCCGGCACACCAAGGCGATACCGCTGCATCAACTCGGCCTGATACGTCCGGCTGTTGCCGTCCGGGCCGAAGAACCACTGTAAGCCGCCCTTGAGGTTGTGCGCCCCGGTGACGTAGGAGAGTGACGACGAGACCAAGAACCGCTCCTCGGTCGATTGGCTACGGCCATACGAACCCCAGTACCGGTCGTTGATTTCGTCGTACCGCCGTGCATTCGCATACCACTCGGGTGTGTCGCGTGGCTTGTCGACGCCGGGCTGGCTGTGGGACACTCGATTCTCGAGCACGCCCGAATAGCCTATCTCCAGTAGAAGCCGGCTGCTCAGTGTCGTCGTCAGCTTGGCGGTGCTGGTGTAGTACACGTGCGTCCGCCATGGACGATAACTGGCCGCCGTGGCCGGATCGTCATTCGCACTCGGTGAGTGGTACTTATTCTTAAATGCCCGGTCAAAGTACACCGAGAACTTGCTGCTGGGCACCACCTGATACGTCAACCGCGCCGACGCGCTCTTAATGAACTGGTCCCCGATCGCCGGGTCGCCGCTGGTGGGGAGCTCCCAGGTAGCTTTCACCCCAGCCGGCATGTAGAAAGTGTTCCCGACGATCTCGTCCAGCTTGACCTGCCGCGCCGCGATGTAGAACCACAATTTGTTCTGGATGATCGGCCCGCCCTGCGAAACTGCCAAATCCGAAATGTGGGCGATCGAATCGGTCGAATTATAGCCGCGGCCCTTTAGTTCCGCGGTCAGGTTGTCTGACTGCCAACTCGAAGGGCTGGTGCTGATGTACGACGACCCGGAGAACGTGTTCCCGCCCTCCTGGGCGATCATGTTCATCCGGACCCCGCCCTTCGCTGACTCGGCCGAGATTGCGCTCGTCGTGTAGGCGATCTCCTGGATCATCGCCTCATTGTAGTAACCCTGGATGCCGTTGTCGTCCTGCGCATCGATGCTCAGGCCGTCGACATTGATGCTCGCGTCGCGATCGTCGGCACCGTGCACATACATCCGCGAATTTTCGGTCGCGCGCGTCCCACCCATGTCCGGGCGGTTCAGCCGGACGCCGACGATGATCGCGCCCATGCCCTGGCCGGTCCGTGAAGTCGGAATCGAGTCGAGCACCTCCCGGTTGAGCGTCTGCCGCCGCGCGGCCGACTGCACGTCGACCACCGGGGACTCGCCGCTGACCGTTACGCTCTCTTCAAGCGCCCCGACCGACAGCTGTGCGTTCACCGTCGCGGTGAAGTCCGCCGCCAGGTCCAGCCCCTCGTTCACGACCGTGCCGAAGCCTGGCAGCGAGAAGGTAATGGTGTAGATACCTGGCCGTAGGTCGATGACGTTAAAGCGGCCTTGGCCGCCCGTCACCGCGGTCCGAACGCCGCCAATCAACGCCGGGCTCGCAATTTCGACTGTCACGCCCGGCAGCACGCCGCCCGTGTTGTCGGTCACCGCCCCCGTGATCCCTGTTTGTGCCGACGCCAGCGCCGGCAGCAGCGCCACCGCACAGACGGTGACAAGCAGTACCCTGCACGCCTTGTTGCTGATCACATTTCCTCCTTCGACTGGTTACCAGATCGCCGTTTCAAGATGGCCATTAGTTGAATACCAAGCAAACGATAGACTCGTTAACAACTCGCATAGCTTAATCAGGACTTTACATATGCAAAATATTTGCCAGAACCAAGCAAGCTTAATAATTTACCGTTATTTCCTCATTTAGCCCAAAACTGATTAGTAAATAGTCAATAACTAGCTTTGTATGTAGCATATGCACAGCTTTTGTTTATGGACATATTTGACTGTCTCGTTGATTAATTGCCTCTCGGCGTGAATAGGTCCTTCCTCGCACG
>CAUZDS010000019.1:0-55315 GCA_963578725.1 Vicinamibacteria bacterium | reverse complement strand
TTGTAGGTGTGGTCATCACCCCGCTGCCTTTCCTTCGCGGCAGGTTGTGACGCCAGATACTCACGGGCACGCTGCATCCGGGTCTCACGGGTGAATTGGTGAGAGACCGACTCTCTCGCGGGTGGGGTGTCCGGCACCGGACGCAGGCATGCTTGCAGGCTGTCCAGCGAATAGCGTCGAGCTACGTCGAGGGTCTCGACCACGACGAGCCGCGGTGGTTCGTATTTGTAGTTGAATGTGTCGGGAAGGCGGAGGATGCGTGCCGGCTCTGCTGATGCGAGGTCGGCACCAAGGGCCTCGGCCAAGCCGCGGAGGAGGTGCTTGGCATACCGCGCACCACCATTCTCAAGGTTTAGCGGCTCGGTCAAGAACCAGTAGAGATGGAGACCGCCACCAGAAGCGACCGCACTGCTCGGGCCCAGCGGAAAGTGCTCCAACTTCGCCCGCGCATCGGCTTCGGAGGGGAACTCCTTGAAGTCGATGTCAGCAAACAATGCGTGAAGTCCCAGACAGTCCTTGAGCTGGCCTCCTTTACCGTTTGCCCGGGTCGCTACGCCGACATAGATGTCACGCTCCGGAAACCTGTCGACAAACTCATCAACTCGGCCCAGATCGGTAGCGCTCACTTTTGTCGTGGATGGATGCGTCTCTTCGCACAAGGCCCGTAGCTCCAGGTAACCGCTGGGGTGCAATGCGTGAAGTAATTCATTCCGCCGCGTGACCCTCTCTTGGTCGCCGGGGATCATGACCGCGCACCCGGGCCTGCGTCACCGGCCTCAGCCTCTTGGTCTCCCCCGACACTCGCCTCTAACCGAGACGCGATCCACAACTCGACGTCGGCTTCCCGCCAGGCCACACAGCCTGGCGAGATCCGAACGGGGTCGGGAAACTGTCCACGACGGCGCTGCCGCCAAATCGTCGTCGCGGACAGCCCGACGCGAGCGGCAACCACCGGAAGCCGAAGCAATCTCGATGAACGGAAAGACTCTGACGGGGATGTGGAGGTCGGTGTGGAATCTGACATCGGGCGGAGCTCCTCAGAAAAACAGGTTTCTGATGAGCCGCCCCGCGGCATCGCCATCCCACCTCCCCGAGGCAGGTGACGACCGCAACTTAGATCAGACGATGGGAGTTTAGCTCCCCCCGGGAGCTCCTTTTGTGTGCCTCCCCGAAGCACCCGCCGACATCGTCCCTCGTTGCGTGACGCATGCGTTCGCACGCGGTTCCATCAAGGTAGCGTAGTCTGGTTACGAGAGTCAAACCCCAAATCATCAGAGCCGTTATTGGCCGCTCCTGACCAGGCTGAGGACTCGTCGCGGTGTTACCCATGTGTTACCCAAACGAAAAAAGCCCAACCGACAAAGTCGATTGAGCCCTATTTTTATTGGTCGGGATGACTGGATTTGAACCAGCGACCCCCTGACCCCCAGTCAGGTGCGCTACCAGACTGCGCCACATCCCGATTCGAACGACCTGTCGAAATCCTAACTGCTCACATCCGTCCGCATCCCGTCCGGCGGACGTTGCTGTCCCTATGCTACGCCCGCTTCCGACGCAACTTCCCGCTGGTCTTCGCCGCTCTCCGAACACGCGTGGTTTTCCGTGAATGCGGAGAGGAAGTCGGCCCTGCGGATGCATCGTCACTGTCTAAGCTGGCCTCGGCGGCCTTCCCGCCGTCGCCGTTGCCAGCGTCCGACAACATCGCGAGAATGGACCGCAGACCAGTTTTCACGTCTTCGACTCGTGCCCGCACATCCGCGTCGAGCAGCTCCGCCAGCGACGGTTGCTCGGCCTGGTCCTCCGCCGGCACCTCCTTCAAGATCTTCCGGCGGGCCGCGCCAAGCGTCAGCCCATCGACGAAGAGCAACTCCTTGATTCGCAAGATCTTGTTCACGTCTACCTGGCGGTAGACACGACTCCGGCTACCCTCTGGCAACATGCCAAGGTCCAGGAACTCCGCCTCCCAGGAACGGAGGACGTAAGGTTGTAACTTGGTCAGAGCGCAGACTTCAGCGGCCTTGTATACGGACCTCTTCGGTGTCTTGGCGGGTTTCGTCATCGCCGAGGTTCGATCCATATCAGTATACACCGCACGCCCACCTCAGCGCCCTCGTACCTTCAGCCTGATCGGGGTTCCCTTGAACCCGAATGCGTCCCGCAGCTGGTTCTGGATGAACCGCTCATACGAAAAATGCAACCGGGCCCCGCGGCTCGTGAACAGCGTGAAGATCGGCGGCGCGACGCCGGTCTGGACGGCGTAGCGGATGCGGACCGAGCCCCGGCTCGCGCCCGAGGGGGTGTGAGCCATCGTGGCACACCGAAGAACCCGGTTCAGTTCGCTGGTCGTCACCTGCCGCCGCCGCGCCTCGGCAACATCGTCGATCAGCGTCAGCAACCGTCCGGTGCGTTCGCCAGTCAACGCGGACAGGTGCACCATCGGTGCAAAGTCGGCGAACTTCAGCGCGTCACGAAGCCGAAAATCAAACTCCTTCGCAAAGTCGGGACCGCCGTCCTTCACGAGATCCCACTTATTTACCGCGATCACCACCCCGCATCCGGCGGTCTCCGCCTCGCCCGCGATCGACGCGTCCCGACTGCCCACGCCCGCCGCCGCATCCACGACCAGGACTACCACGTCGGCCTGCTCCATCGCATGCCGGGCCCGTACGACGCTCACCGCTTCGATCCGACCGCTCCTGGCCACCCGGCCTGGGCGGCGCATCCCCGCCGTGTCGACGATGCGAAACTGCCGCCGATGCCACCGCACTACCTCGTCGATCGCGTCCCTCGTGGTGCCTGGTATCGGGCTGACCATCACGCGATCCTCACGCAGAAGCCGGTTCACAAGCGACGACTTCCCGACGTTCTGGCGTCCCACCACCGCAATACCAGTTTCCATCAGCCCCTCCGGAGGCTCCGCTGGCGCCGCTCCGTCCGGCGCGGCCGGTAACCGCGCGACCACCTCGTCGAGCAGATCCCCGATGCCCTGACCATGTTCCGCCGCAATCTCAACGACCGGCTCGAAGCCGAACCGGTGAAACTCCGGCACACGGTCACGCGCCCGATGGTCATCCATTTTATTAATGGCTAATACGACCGGTACGCCGTACACGCGAAGCTCCCTCGCCACCTCGTCGTCGGCTGACACTGGGCCCTCGCGCCCATCCACCACAAACACGACCAAATCGACGGACCCAGCGGCCCGCCGCCCCCGATCGGCGACCGCCTGTCGCATCGGGTCCTCGCTAGCTCCGACGACCCCTCCCGTATCGACCAGTGTGAAAACCCGCTGCTGCCACTCGACGGGGCGAGCGAGTATGTCCCGTGTTGTCCCCGCCACCGCCGTGACGATCGCCCGGCGCGTGCCGGTCAGTCGATTAAAGAGCGTGGACTTGCCCACGTTGGGTCGTCCCACGAGGGCGACCCGTCCGAAAGAGACCGTCTGACTGGATGGCATGGGGTAGGCCGGACCACTTCCTGGCGTTGATGTCTTGACAGCCGTAAGTGCCAGTATCTATGATGCTTACACAAGTCCGGAGCTGAATCTCATGATCAAGGTCGACATCGTCAGCGAAGTGTCCAAGCTCGCGTACATCACCAAGGTGAAGGCCGAAGTCGCGGTCGACGCCGTGTTCGACGCAATGCGGATGTCGATGCAGCGGGGCGAACGCATTGAGTTACGCGGGTTCGGCGTGTTCCAGGTCAAGCCTCGCAAACGGGGTATCGGTCGCAACCCGCGTACGGGCAAAGAGGTCCGGATCCCTCCTGGTCGCACCATCCGCTTCAAGCCAGGCAAGGACCTCCAGGACATCGGACGGTAGTCCAAGATATCGACGCAAGCCTCCGCCGGACGGCGGGGCCGTGACACACGGTCATCCTCATTGGAACATCGTAGCGCCCCTCTTCCACCGCCGCCGCCCCCCTACACCCCAGAAGCACGTCCGGACATTCCGCTGACGCTGCCCGCCTTTGACCAGCCGTTGGCCCCGGCGCCCCGGCGCGGGCGCCCATGGATCAATCTCGTGCTGTTCCTCGCCACCATCGCCAGCACCATGCTATTCGGAGCGCTCCACTACGAGGGATTCGCCTCCGATTTCGAGACGAGTTCCCAGGCGCCTCTCGTGCTCTGGCGGGGAATCTGGTACAGCGGAACGATCCTTGCCATTCTCGGTGCCCACGAACTGGGTCACTACTACGCCTGTCGATACTACCGTGTCGACGCGTCGCTACCGTATTTTCTGCCGGCGCCGTTCCTGACGGGCACACTCGGCGCGTTCATCCGTATCCGGCAGCCAATTTCCACCAAACGGATGCTGTTCGATATCGGCGTCGCTGGTCCGATCGCCGGCTTCATCGTAGCGGTGCCAGCACTCTTTCTCGGTCTCAGCATCTCGCGCGTCCTCCCCCTGCCAGAGGAGTTCGTCGGGTTCTCGCTCGGTGAACCGCTCTTGTTTCGTCTGGCCGCTTGGATGATCTGGGGCACGGCGCCGGAGGGTTATTCGCTGAATCTCCACCCGATGGCCTTCGCCGCGTGGTTCGGTTTGCTCGCAACCGCCTTGAACCTGTTCCCGATCGGTCAGCTTGACGGCGGACATATCTCTTATGCAGCGCTCGGTGCCCGCTCCACGCTAGTCACCATGACGGCTGCCGCCGCCGTGATTCTCCTCACGTTTCAGTCACCGAGCTGGATCGCCTGGGCGGTCCTGATGGTGGTCATGCTCGTCGCGTTCGGCCCGCGCCACCCACGCACTCTCGATCACCATATCCCGCTCGACCGGACACGGGTCCTGGTGGCGCTAGGGGCCCTTGTTATGTTCATTCTCTGCTTCACCCCTGCGCCGATTGAGTTCACGGACTTCGTCGGGCAATAGGGACGGGACAGAGAAGCCAGGCCAGGTGATCCGGGATCCCTGCCTCGGACCGTCCGGATCCTGGAATCCGCTACAACATCCACAACGGATCGACATCGATCACGACGCGGCGCTTCAGATCGGCGTGGTCCTCCAGTGCAGCGAGCAGTGCCTTTCGCATCTCTCGGCGGTGCGGCCCCTTCAGGAACAGCTGCACGCGGTGCTGACCGCGGAGCCTCCCGATCGGGGCCGGTGCCGGCCCCAGCACACGGAACCGGCTCGGGCGACGTCGCAGCCGCGTAACAAGGTCGGCCGCTTCCTTCATCGTTCCACGGACGCTGGCTCCCCGCACGACGACGCTCAGCAGGGAAACCACCGGCGGGTAGCGCATCGCCCGGCGAAAGCGCATCTCCTCGTCGTAGAAGGATTCGTACGCCTCGCTACAGGCGTAGCGGATGCTGTAGTGATCGGGGTAGAGCGTCTGGACGATCGCCTCGCCAGCGACATCCCCCCGGCCTGCTCGCCCCGCCACCTGTGTCAATAACTGAAACGTCCGCTCGGCCGCCCGAAAATCAGCCACGCCCAGCCCAACATCGGCCGAGACGACGCCCACCAGCGTCACCCTCGGAAAGTCATGCCCCTTCGCAACCATCTGAGTACCAACCAAGACATCCACCGTCCCGGTGGCGAAACGATCAAGCAACCGCGCCGCCGCACCCTGCCGCCGAGTGGTATCACTGTCCAGCCGGCCCACTCTGGCCGCAGGCCACCGGTTCCTGATTTCTGACTCGACCCGTTGGGTGCCGAACCCGACCTGCTCGAGATAAGCCCCCGCGCACTCCGGGCAGGCCACCGGCCGCGTACGTGAGTAGCCACAATAGTGACAGCGGGCTCTACCGTCCGACCGATGAAACGTAAGCGAAACGCTGCAATTAGGACACTCCAGGCTACGGCCGCATTCACGGCAGAACACAGCGGCCGCGAAGCCGCGCCGGTTGAGAAGCACCAGAGCCTGTTCACGACGCGTTAAGCGGTTATCGAGCGCCTCGGCCAACGCACGGCTCAGCACGACCTCCGGCCCGTGGGCGGCGAACTCCTCGCGCATGTCGACGATGCGGATTGCTGGCATCGGCCGTCCCCCGACACGCCGCGCCATCGACATCCTCCGATATCGCCCACTCGATGCGTGGGTGCTGCTCTCGAGCGATGGTGTTGCCGAGCCCAGCACCACGAGGGCATCGCATCGTTGCCCCCGCATGATCGCCACATCGCGACCGTGATACCGCGGGCTTTCTTCCTGCTTGTAGGAGGCATCGTGTTCCTCATCGACGACGATGAGCCCCACCGACGGAAGCGGGGCGAACACAGCGGATCTGGTGCCGACCACCACATCAACTTCCCCACGTCGGATTCGATGCCATTGGTCGTGTCTGGCTCCGTCAGGCAGTCCGCTGTGCTGAACCGCGACGCGGTTGCCGAAGGCCCGTCGGAAGCTCGCCGCGGCCGCCGAGGTCAGGCCGATCTCCGGCACGAGAATCAGTACCTGGCGCCGCGACGCCAACGTGACCCTCGCCAGCCGCCGGTAGACCTCCGTCTTGCCACTGCCGGTGACACCGTGCAACAACGCCACGGAGAATCTCTGCGACCCGGCCGCCGCGGTCAGCGCAGCAACTACGGTCTGCTGCTCCGGGGTCAACACTCGGTCGGTCTCGCGTTCCGTGTCGACGGTCTCGAGAGGCCCAGCCGGCCACGTGGCCCGCTCGACAACCTCGCGACTGATGATCAGAGCACCGCGAGCGACGAGCCGTCTTACGGTAGCGCCCGAAATACCGCGCCGAGCCAACTCCGGCACCGCCAACCCAGACGGGGTCCCTCGCAGCAACTCGAGTGTCTCACGCTGTCGCACGCCGAGCGACGCCCCGCGCTCGATCATTTCCAGCCCAGCGGCCGAAATCCGTGCCACGCCGATCGACTTGAAAGCCCTAGCCGTCCCCTTCAGCGGTTGCGCCAACGTGATCAGCCCGTCGCGAGCCATCGCCCCCAACAGCGAATGCAGTCCCCTGGCGTCACGGGCCGACCGCCCGCGCCGCGCCGCTATCCGCCGTGCCAGTTGAGCAACCGGCCGGGCCTCTCCGTCGGCCAGCAATTCGAGCAACACGCTACGCGACACACCCACCTGCGCATCCGTCGCGGCACGCCCAGCGTCGGTGATCCGCGCCTGACGCTCGCTCGCGATCCACGCCATCGGCGGCATCGCCGCAGCAATCGCCGCGCCCGGTCCACAGGCGTAGTACTCGCCGACCCACAGCGCGAGGTCCACCACCCCCGTGGGCAGCATCGGTTCAACGTCCAGGATATCGACCAGCGGCTTCAGTCTGGCCGCCCCCGGCTCGGCAGGCCGGCCCACGACGCAGCCGGTCACCACCCTGGTCCCCAGCGGCACCAGGACGCGCGCCCCAACTTCAGGACTGTGCAGATGCGAAGGAACCTCGTAGCTGAGGAGGCCGAGTGCGGGCACCGGAACGGCGACCGAGACGACACGGGCCATCAGGCGTGTGCCCGCTCGGCCCAACGGTTTCCCGGGGTCAGGCACGCACCGGCTGGTCTCACTCCGCAAGGAGCGTGCGCACCTTCTTCATGTCGTCCCAGACGTCCCGCTTCCGATCTGGGCTCCGCAAGAGGAAGGCGGGGTGGTACGTGGGCACGAGCTTGGCGCCGCGAAAATCGTACACCTGCCCACGCAATCGCGAGATCGCCTGATCGCTGTCGAGCAGCGTCCGGACCGCGAACGCCCCGAGCGCCACCACGACCTTCGGTCGGATCACGTCGAGCTGACGGAACAAGAACGGTTCGCAGGTCTGCACCTCGTCGCGCTCCGGGTTTCGGTTGTTGGGTGGCCGGCACTTGATGACGTTCGCGATATAGACCTCGTCCCGCGTCAGCCCGATCGACCCGATAATCTTCGTCAGCAGTTGCCCGGCCCGACCGACGAACGGCACTCCCTGCAGGTCCTCGTCCCGTCCTGGCGCCTCACCTACGAATACCAGGTCCGCGTCCGAACTGCCAACCCCAAACACCAGGGTGGTCCGGTCCCTGGACAGCTTGCAGCGAGAGCACTCACCGAGGTCACTCCGGATCTGTTCCAGGGTATCTGGCACCATTTCGGGGTCGGCGCCGCCCGCCCGGGCATCCTCACCCGACCGGGCCGGCTGCGCGAAAACTTGCGCGAAGTCAGCCCGGCCCCGCCACCGCGGGTCACGGCTGACACCGTTAGCCCCGAGCTGCTCGAAGAACGCCAGGTGCTCCGTCAGTTGTTCACGACGCGTCATCGACGTTAACGGTCTCCGTCGGCACCTGTCGGCGGAGTAAGGCTTCGACCCGCTCGAGAATAGCGTGCGCGACCTCCCGCTTCGACAGCAGCGGCAGCTCTCTGCTGCCCGCCGTCTCCACGAACGTTGTAACGTTAGTCTCGACCTCGAATCCCGCATCGGTTCGCGACACGTCATTCGCGACCATCAAATCCACTCGCTTGGCATCCAGCTTTGTCTGCGCCCGGGTCACGACGTCGTGTGTCTCAGCCGCGAACCCGACCAGCACCGGTCGAGTCCGGTCCGCTCGCCATTGGCCAAGCTCGGCCAGAATGTCTCGCGTCCGGGTCAGGGTCAAGGTAAGCGTGCCCAGGTCCTTTGAAACCTTCTCGGGCCGGGCGCCCCCTTGTACCGTGTAATCGGCGACGGCGGCGGCCATGATTATGGCATCCGCGTCCGCCGCGTGATCCATGACCGAGGTCCGCATCTCGGCAGCGCTCCGGACACGCACGAGCTCGGCTCCCTGCGGAGGCCCCAGCGCGCTCGGGCCCAGCACGAGCACGACCCGCGCGCCGCGGCTCACCGCCTCGGCCGCAAGTGCCACGCCCATCCGTCCACTCGACCGGTTCCCGACATACCGAACCGGGTCCAGGTCCTCATAGGTCGGCCCCGCGGTCACGACGATACACCGGCCCACCAGATCGCCGGCCGGACGTAGCACCGACTCCACCGCGGCGATTACCTCGACTGGCTCGGCCAGCCGTCCCGGACCCATCCAGCCACAGGCGAGATATCCCTCCCCCGGCCCCACCACGTGCACGCCGCGCTCGCGCAGCGTCGCCAGGTTCCGGACTACCGCGTCATGCGCGAACATCTTCGTGTTCATTGCGGGCGCCACCACGACCGGGGCCGCCGTCGCCAGATACAGCGTCGTCAGAAAGTCATCGGCAATCCCGTGCGCCAGTTTCGCGACGATGTTCGCCGTGGCCGGCGCGATCAGCAACGCCTCGAGCTTCGACGCGAGAGCGATGTGTTCGATATCGGCGTTGGCTCCGGCAGCGAACTGATCCGTAATGACCCGGCGTCTTGTGATCGCCTCGAAGGTCACGCGCCCCACGAACCGGTGCGCCGCGGGTGTCATGACCGCAATCACTTCGTGGCCCGCGTCCTGCAACCCGCGTACGATCTCGACCGCCTTGTAGGCGCCGATTCCGCCGGTCACCCCGAGTGCGATCAGTCCCATGACGTTGTCTGGCTGCCGTCCTCGACCTCACCCAGCTCCCGAAACGCCTCGGCGATTGCCTCGCCCGCCGGTCCCGCAACGCGCCACGACGCGCGCTCCGCCATGACGATACAACGCAGCCGTTCGACACAGTCCACAAACTCGTCGTTGACGACCAGGTAGTCGTAGTCCGCCATCCGCTCGACCTCGCGTCGTGCCACCACCAGCCGGCGCTGTAGCTGTTCCTCCGTCAAATGCCCCCGGCTGCGCCGGCGCAGTCGTTCCTCGAGCACACGCGGTGATGGGGGCACCACGAAGATACCGACTCCTCCGACATCAAGCCGTCGCACCTGGCTCGCTCCTTGGACATCGATCACCAGGATCAGGTCGTGGCCGGCGTCGAGATGTCGGCGGGTGTCAATGGCGCTGGTGCCATAGAGATCGCCGAACAGATCAGCCCACTCGAGAAACTCACCGGCCGTCCGCATCGACTCGAAACGCTCGCGACTGACGAAATTATAGTCCACGCCATCCCGCTCACTCGGACGCGGTAGCCGCGACGTGTACGACCTGGATATCGCGAGACCTGGCACGCGTGGAACCAACGCTTCCACGAGCGTGGTTTTCCCGGTGCCCGACGGCGCCGAAACCACGAACAGGCTCCCCTTGCCCTGCACTCCCTCCGCCCCTCTCCACGATCTGTAACCGGGACCGGTCACCGTACTGGTCTGCAGGGCAGCCACCTGCTGGGGGCCGCCTCACTCGACGTTCTGAGTCTGCTCCCGCAACTTCTCGAGCTCGGCCTTCGCCGCCACGATCAACTCGCTGACCCCGGCACCATCGATCTTAGCCCCCAGGGTGTTTACCTCGCGGTTCATCTCCTGCAGCAGGAAGTCCAGTTTGCGGCCACACGGCTCTGGTGAGCTCGCTAGCGCCGCCCAGTGTGCCAGATGCCCCCGCAACCGGGCGAGCTCCTCGCTGACGTCCGAACGTGCGGCGAAGCGGACCACCTCCTGCGCCACCAACGTCTCGTCGACCTGGCCCTGCGCGCGAAGCTCTTCGACTCGGGTCTTCAATCGTGCGACTCGCTCCGCCTGTCCGGACTCGGCCGCCGTCGCCAACCGTTCCACCAGGTCGGTAACGCAACCCCACCGAACCTCCAAATCCACGCGCAGATACTCTCCCTCGCGGGTACGCATCCCGTCGAGCTCGCGCAGGGCGCTGTTGACCGCCTCCACAACAGCACGTCTGATCGACGCCCGACTCGCGTCGTCGGTCTCTCGCTCACGCACGACTACCGCCTGCGGAAATCGCAGCAGGTCGCTCGACGCCAGTCCGCCGGTCGTCAGTCCCTGTTCATGCGCCCGCTCGATGGCGGCTGAGAGCTCCTTGACCAGCGACTCGTTCAGCTCGACGTCGACCGCCGGCGGCTTGATCACGCGGGTCGTCACGCTCAACTCGACACGACCGCGTGCCACCCACCGCTGCACCAGTCCGCGCAGCTCGGTCTCTTCTTCGGCCAACAGCTGCGACAAGCGAAGCTGCACGTCGAGATATCGATGGTTGACGCTACGCACGGTCACGCCAACCGTGGCCAGATTATCCTCTCGACTGACCGACGCGAACCCGGTCATCGACTTGATCATGATGTCCGGCCCACCGCCCGACTCTCCCCGCCCTCTGCGCGTGAGACCGGAGCACCGGCGGGATCGGTCGCGGCTTCAGACTCACGGGTCACGTTACTGTCGGACTCGGCATCGAAGACCTGCGTCGCGTAGAGCTTCGCGTAGGCGCTGTCCGCCCGCGCCAACAGTTCGGCGTGCCGACCCATCTCGGCCACAACCCCTCCCTCCACGACAATAATGGCATCAGCACGGCGGACCGTCGACAGCCGGTGGGCGATGATGAACGCGGTCCGGTTCAGGAGGAGCTTCGCCAGAGCATCCTGCACGAGCAGCTCGGACTCCGCATCGAGCGCCGACGTCGCTTCATCGAGGATCAGGATCGGCGAATTCTTCAGCAGCGCACGGGCGATCGTCAGCCGCTGCCGCTGTCCGCCAGACAACCGCTGACCGCGTTCACCGATCATCGTGTCGTACCCGGCCGGGAGCTCCGCGATGAACTCGTGGGCGTGCGCCGCCCGCGCCACCGCCTCGATCGACTCTCGGCTCGCACCTGGATCTGCGTACGCGATGTTGTCGACGATCGACGCGTCGAATAGGATGGTGTCCTGTGACACGATTCCGATTGCCTGCCTCAGCGATTGCAGCGTAACGTCCCGCACGTCTACGCCGTCGATCAGGATCGCGCCGTCGGTGACGTCATAGAACCGCGGCACCAGATTGACGAGGGTCGTCTTACCCGCCCCACTAAGCCCGACCACCGCCACCACCTGCCCAACGCGCACCGTGAAGGAGACACCGCGCAAGACCGGTTCCTTGTCGTCGTGATACTGGAAGGTGACGGACCTAAACTCGATCCCCGTCTGGAGCGACTGCAGGGCCAGGGCACCCGGACGGTCCTTTGTCTCGGTGTGAGTATCTAGCGTCTCAAAGATGCGCTCCGACGCGGCGATCGCGCCCTGGATATTCGCGTTGACCCTGCTCAGCTTCTTCACCGGGCCATACATCAGGAGCAGCGCCGCCATAAAGGATGTGAATTCTCCTGGGCTCATATCGGCCTCCGCGATCTCGCGGCTGCCGTACCAGAGCACCCCCGCGATGCCGAACCCGCCCAGCAGCTCCATCAGCGGCGGCAGCGCGGAGAGGGTGCTGGTGACCTTCATATTTGTCCGATACAAGAGTTCCGAGGCCCCGTGGAACTTCCTGCGCTCGAACGCTTCGGCCTGAAATGCTTGAACAATCCGATGCCCGGTGAATGCTTCCACCGTCAGATGCGAAAGGTGCTCGAGCTGCTCCTGGCTTCGGCGGGTAGTGCGACGAACCCGCTGGCCAAGCCGTACAAGCGGATAGACCACCAACGGCGCACCGGTCAAGCAGACTATCGCCAGCCGCACGTCGTGATACAGGAGCAGCGCCGCGAAGGCAACGAGCGCCAGCGACTCGCGCAGCAGGTCTCCGCAGGTCTCCGACACCACCTGCTGTACTCGGCCGACGTCACTCGTAATACGCGACAGCAGACGTCCCGTCGCGCGTCCGCCAAAGAACGCTGTCGATTGCCCGAGGATGTGGGTAAACAGCTCCGTACGGATGTCGTGAACGACCCGCTGGCCGACGTCCGCCATGAGATAGACAGAAAAGTAGGCGCCCGCCCCCTTCACCAAATAGAGCCCAACGATTGCGCCGCAGATCAGGCCAACTTGGTCCCCCTGGGGCAGCAGTTCGTCGAAGATCGGCTGGATGAGGTACGCGAGACCGCCCGACGCCATGGCATATAGCGCCATAGCGGGAAACGCCGCCAGCATCCGTGTACGATGCGGCACGGCATAGCGGAGGAGTCGCGACAGTGAATCCACGAGTTACCGTCCCGGGTGCCTCTTTACCCGTCGAACCCGCGAGGATGCGTGTCGTGCCAGCGCCAGGCGGTCCGAACCACCTCGTCGATATCCCCGTACACCGGTCGCCAGCCCAGCTCCCGCCTAATCCGGTCGGCTGACGCGCACAGAGCCGCCGGGTCGCCCTGGCGCCGCGGCGCCAGCTCGGTCGGAACCGGTCGCCCGGTGACCCGCTCCACAGCCCGGATGACCTCGCGCACCGATCGCGGGCTGCCGGTGCCCAGATTGTAGATCCTCGTCGCCGCTCCGGTTTCCAGGGCCTCGAGCGCCTGCAGATGGCCAACGGCCAGGTCCGACACGTGAACGTAATCACGCTGGCACGTGCCATCAGCCGTTGGATAGTCATCGCCGAACACCAGGAGGGAAGGACCGCCGCAGGCCGCTCCGATCGCCCTTGGAATTAAATGGACCTCCGGGTCGTGATCCTCGCCCAGCTTCCCCTCGGGGTCGGCGCCGGCGGCGTTGAAGTAGCGCAACGCGATGGTTCGCAGACCATATGCGACCGCATAGTGGGCCAACGCTCGCTCGACCGTCAGCTTCGATGCACCGTAGGCATTAATCGGGTTGGTCGGATGGTCCTCGTTGATCGGCATCGTGACCGGGTCGCCGTAAACGGCGCAGGTCGACGACAGTACGAGCCGGGTCACGCCCACCGCCAGCATCGCGTCGAGCACCGACAACGATCCCCGCACGTTGTGGTCGTAGTATAGCGCCGGAGCCCGCACCGACTCCTCCACCGACACCAGGGCGGCGAAGTGCATCACGGCCGTGACCGCATGCCGCCGCAACGCCGCCTCTACCTGCGCGGTGTCCCGCACGTCGCCTTTCACCAAAGTCACGTCCCCCACCGCCGCGGCGTGCCCAGCCGACAGATTGTCGAACACGACCACCCGGTGTCCGCCCGCCCGCAAGGCCTTGACGGCATGACTACCGATGTAGCCCGCGCCCCCGGTGACCAGGACCGTTCCCATTTCATCGGCCGATCGAGTGGTAGGTGAAGCCGTAGGCGCGTATCAGCGCGCAATCGAACAGATTCCGCCCGTCGAAGATAAGTGGCGCGCGCATCAAGGAGCGCATCCGCTCGAAGTCGGGCTCGCGGAACTCATTCCACTCGGTGAGGATCGCAAGCGCGTCCGCCCCCTTCAACGCGTCGTAGCTGTGAGCGACCAGTGAGATTCGGGTCCCGAAGATTGCTCGCGCTGCCCGCTGCGCCCGTGGATCGTACGCCACTACCGTCGCCCCAGCCTCGAGCAACGCCTCGATCATGGGAATCGCGGGCGCCTCCCTCATATCATCCGTTCGCGGCTTGAACGACAGGCCCCAGATCGCCACACGCTTCTCGTCGAGCGACCCCATCTCATCCTGCATCTTCTCGAACAGCCGCCGCTTCTGCGCGGAATTCACCGCCTCGACCGCGGCGAGAATCCGGAACTCGTACCCGGCATCACGCGCCGAGCGTGTCAGCGCCTGCACATCCTTCGGAAAGCAGCTGCCGCCGTATCCGATGCCCGGAAACAGGTATGACGAGCCGATTCGCCGGTCCGAGGCCACGACGCGGCGGACATCATCTACGTTCGCACCGAACTGCTCGCACACGTTGGCGACTTCGTTCATGTAAGACACCCGTGTCGCCAACATGGCGTTGGAGGCGTACTTACTCAGCTCGGCACTGGCGCAGTCCATGATCATGATCGGCGCGCCGGTGCGCGTGAACGGCGCGTAGAGCGTCCGCATCAGCTCTCCGGCCTGCGGGTCTGTCGCACCGACCACGACACGGTCCGGCTTCAGGAAGTCCTCCACGGCCGAACCCTGTTTCAGGAACTCGGGGTTGCTGACGACGCTGAACGGGTGGGTTGTTTCACTTCCTACCACCTCCCGTACCCGTTCGGCAGTCCCCACCGGCACCGTGCTCTTGATGGCGACCACCTTGTAGCCGTTGATCGCACGGGCTAGCTCACGGGCGGCCGCCAGCACGTATTGCATGTCCGCTGAGCCGTCCTCGCCGGGCGGGGTTCCGACAGCGATGAAGATGACCTCGGCAGCACGTGTGGCGCGCGCCAACGCAGTGCTAAAGACAAGTCGCTTCTCGGTCTGATTCCGTCGCACGAGCTCCTCGAGACCCGGCTCGTAGATCGGCACCCGTCCCCTACGCAGACCCCGAATCTTGCGTTCATCGACATCCACACACACGACGTCGTTGCCGGTCTCCGCCAGACAGGTGCCGACGACCAGGCCGACGTACCCAGTGCCAACCACCGTGATCTTCATGAGTGGTCTGTCGCTCGCATGACGCGGCGCGTTTCACGGTTCGCTGCGGACGGGTTCCGCGAGTCCCCGAGAGCGCCAGCTGAGTCCTAAAACCTCTAAAGCTAGCATCGACCCGTCGATGCTGTCAAGATGTTGACGCACAAGGAGTTGCGTGATCTGGCCAGCCCCATACACCGCCAGGACGCTATGCTACGATGCCACAGTGTCTTGCTACCGTGGACCGTGCCCAGGGCAACCGGAAAAGCGGCGGCACCGGCCACGGTAGGCTGTCCTGACCGAACAAATCGCGCCGACATCGTGCGGATACTTATCGACTACCGCCCAGCGCTACGCCAGCGGACGGGTGTGGGGCTCTGGGTAGCCCGTCTGGTCGAGGCGCTCGCCGAACCCGATGGCCCGGCCATCACCGTCTTCAGTAGCTCGTTGCGGGACCGATTGACGGCCGCCGCGCTCCCGCCTCGTGTCACGCGGGTGGACCGACGGGTCCCCGTCGGGTTGCTGAACTGGCTCTGGCACCGTCGGCAGTGGCCGCCTGTCGAATCCCTTGCCCCCGGGCCGTTCGATGTCGTGCATTCGCCGTCTCCACTGCTGATCCCGACCTGGAACGCGGCGCGCCTGGTCACAATCCACGACCTGGACTTTCTCGTGCATCCCGAACGCAGTGCCAGCGAAATTCGCCGTGACTACCCCCTCCTGGCACGCGCGCACGCGCACCGAGCTGAGGGGATCGTGGTGCCCTCGGCGCATACGGGCGACGAGGTAGCCCGCAGACTCGAGCTTCCGCGTTCCCGGATCGTCGTGTGCCCGAACGGTGCCCCGGACTGGCCCACCCGCACGCGCCCGCCCGCCGTGGGACACCTGCTGTTCGTTGGCTCCATCACTCCACGCAAGAACGTCGACCGATTGCTCACAGCGTACGCCCAACTGCGCGCGCACCGGCCGGACGCTCCGCCGTTGGTCCTCGCGGGCCAGTCAACATCCGAGGCCGGGCCAACGCTAGCCCGGCTCAGCCGCCCTCCTCTGGTTGGACATGTCCGGCACGAGGGCTATGTGGATAACGCGCGGCTTCGGACTCTGTACGAGCAGGCCGTCATAGTCGTACTGCCCTCGCTCGCTGAAGGCTTCGGGATCCCGGCTCTCGAAGCGATGACGGTCGGTGTTCCGGTGGTCGCGGCCGAACGCGGAGCGCTGCCAGAGGTGGTGGGTGACGCGGGACTGCTCATCGACCCGCTCAACGTCGATGAATTGGCCGCCGCCATCGACCGCGTGTTGACCAACGACCAGTTGCGTGACCGGATGTCGGTGTGGGGCTCCGCCCGCGCCAAGCGGTTCAGCTGGCGCGCGTCAGCCGACGCGTTGATCGGCGCCTATACCGAGGCGATCGGGCGACAGCAGGCACGCTCGAAGAACCCAGCTAATGCGTATCGGAATTGACGCGCGCGAGTTACTCGGGCGGCGTACCGGCGTGGGCCGTTATTTGGCCAATCTCTGCGCGGAGTGGCGGCGGCTCCCGCCGGCCGGTTTCCACCGATTCGTCCTGTACGCACCGGCACCCGGTCACAATCCATCGGTGCTGGGCGCACCGTTCGACACCGAGGCGCCTGGCCCCTTCACCTACCAGCCAATTCCCGGTGAGGGCGGGAGCGTGTGGGAACAGATTCGCCTCAAGGCGGCGATCGACGAAGACCCACCAGACGTACTCTTTGCCCCGGCGTACTCCTCACCACTGAGGGTTTCCGTCCCCGTCGTCCTAACGATTCACGACCTCAGCTTCGAGACCCACCCAGAATGGTTTGGCTGGCGAGAAGGTCTGCGCCGCAGATGGATAACACGGCAGGCCGCCCGCCGCGCCACTCACGTCATTGCGGTCTCTCGATTCACACGCGACGAGGTGGTCACGCACCTGAGCCTACCACCGAAGCACGTGTCAGTCGTCTGGTCCGGTATCCACCGCCCCGTTCACACGCTTGGATCAGGCCGCGAGCCGCTCGTTCTCTTCGTCGGCTCGATCTTCAATCGCCGACACATCCCGGAGTTGATCCGGGCGTTTGCCCGCGTCGTCGCTCAAGTGCCAGCAGCGCGCCTGGTTTTGGTCGGAGACAATCGCAGCTATCCACGCCAGGATCCCGCTCAACTGGCCGCCGCGATCGGCATCGGCGACCGCGTTGCCGTCCGCGCCTACGTGACGGAGGACGAGCTGGCTGGGTTGTACGCCCGCGCTATGGTTTTTGTGTTTCTCTCCGAGTACGAGGGCTTCGGATTGCCGCCGCTCGAGGCGATGGCCTCCGGCGTACCGACGGTCGTCGGCGACACCCCGGTCGCCCGGGAGCTCTACCGCGACGGCGCGTGCCGTGTCGACGTCAGCGACGTCCCGAGCATCACCGCAGCTCTGACCGTGTTCCTCCAGAACGCCCACGCGCGGGCCGCCCTGCTCGCGGCCGCAGCCGAGCGGCTCCCTCAATTCACCTGGGCGCGGGCCGCGGCCGAGACCTTGACCATTCTCGAGCGCGCAGGGCGCCAGTCATGACCGACGTCGCGATCATCATCGTGAGTTACAACACGCGTGCCGACCTCGAGGCCTGTCTCGCTTCCCTCACCCACCACCCGCCCGTCACTCCGCACGAGATCGTGGTGGTCGATAACGCGTCCTCCGACGGCAGCCCGGCCGCCGTACGGACACGCTGGCCTAATATCACCGTGCTCGACACCGGTGACAACCTTGGGTTCGCCCGTGCGACCAACCTCGGGATACGAGCCAGCTCGAGCCAGCTCCTACTCCTGCTCAACAGCGACACGCTGCCGCCCCCAGGTGCGATCGACCGGCTGGTCCGGATCCTCCTCGCACGAGCGAACGTCGCGATCGTCGGCCCGCGTCTCGTGGACGGGCATGGCGCCCTGGAGCTCTCCTTCGGCTCGATGATCTCGCCGTTCGCCGAGCTGTGGCAGAAGTGTCTGGTCCGCGGACACGCGAGCGGGTGGCCTCTGCTGGCACGTCTAGTCGAGCGCCGGGCCCATACTGACCGCCTCGTTGATTGGGTTAGCGGTGCTTGCCTCCTCGTCCGCCGCGCGGATGCAGAGGCCGCCGGACTGCTCGATGAGCGCTTCTTCCTGTATGGCGAAGATGTTGATTTCTGCGCCGCGGTACGTGGGCTCGGACGCCATGTCCTCTTCACTCCTGACGCCGAGATCGTGCATCATCGCGGCCGTTCCGCGACACGCGCCCAGGCCCGCGCCGCGGCGGCCTACCGTCGCAGTCATCTCGCCTTCTACCGGAAACACCATCCCCTCTGGTACCCTGTCCTGCTGGGTTATTTAGGCCTGCGGGGCAAGCTCCCATTCGGCGAGTGAGGATCCCCCTGGCTGGCGTACCTTCGGAATCGACCAGATAGGGATCTGCAGGTTCCGTGCTCGAATCGAAGCGCCTCTCCGCGAGACCAGGCACCACCCACCCCGGGTCCGAAACCGGAACGTCGATTCCCGACGCGGCGCAGGCAGATCTCGAAGCGTCGCCGCCTGCTAAGATCACTCTTCATGCGGATCGTGATCGACGTCAGGAAACTGCACGACTTCGGTGTCGGCACCTACGTGCGCAACCTCGTCCGCTGGCTTGCGCGCCTGGACCGAACATCCGAGTACGTGCTGCTCTGCCGTCGTGAGGACTGCGAGAGCATCGAGCAGCTCGGACACAACTTCCGCCCCTTCCCAGACCGCTCGGCCAACTACTCGGTGGCCGAGCAACTCACCGTGCCCCTTGATATCGTCCGCGTCCGGGCCGATCTCTTTCATGCGCCGCACTACGTGCTGCCGGCGCTGACGCCATGCCGATCGATCGTCACGATCCACGACTGCATCCACTTAATGTTTCCTCAGTATCTTCCCGGGCGTCTTGCGCACGCCTACGCGCGATGTGCCTTCTGGCTAGCTACTAACCGCTCAGCACGCATCCTGACGGTATCGGAGGCTTCCAAGCGCGACATCCTGCGGTTCTGTTCGATCCCGTCTGACAAAGTCGATGTCATCTACAATGCCATCGACGACCGATTCAACCAGACTCCCGACCCAACGCGGATGACGCGCGTGCGCGAGCGTTATCAACTGCAGGACCGGTTCCTGTTGTACTCCGGAAACGTCAAGCCCCATAAGAACCTCGAGCGGCTCATCGATGCGTTCGCCCGGCTGCGGTGCCAGGGGTTCCCCAACATCAAGCTGTTGATCACCGGGAGTGAAATCTCCCGATACGCCACCCTGCGCCGCGCCGTGCACCGCTACAACCTTCACCAGCATGTCAGGTTTCTCGGCTTTCTCAGCGCCGATACCCTGGCGATCCTCTACCAACTGGCCGATGCATTCGTGTTCCCCTCCCTCTACGAAGGATTTGGTCTGCCGCCCCTCGAGGCCATGGCCAGCGGAACCCCGGTGCTGACGTCGAACGTCTCGTCGCTTCCTGAGGTGGTCGGTGACGCCGCATTGCTGATCGATCCCTACGACCCGGAGTCGATTGCCGACGGGATGCGACAGATCCTGTCGGACGACTCCACACGCGAACGTCTGATCCGCCGCGGTCGAGAACGCGCAGCCAGTTTTTCGTGGGAGGAATCGGTCAACCGAGTCCTGACGATCTACCGGCAGGTGGCCGGGCAACCATGACAACGCCCCCGGTCCCCGTGTCGGCGCCGACCAATACCGCCTCCCCGCCGCGCCGTGTGGCACTCGTGCACGACTGGCTAATCGGCATGCGTGGTGGTGAGCGAGCGCTCGAGGCCATCTGCGAACTGTTTCCAGACGCCACCCTATTTGCCCTGCTTCACGTCCCAGGCTCGGTGTCAGGGACCATCGAGGCACGCCGCATTCATACCTCGCTCATCCAACACTTGCCGCTCGCGCACCGCTACTATCGCCGGCTTCTCCCGCTGTTCCCTGCAGCGGTCGAGCAGTTCGACCTCGACGACTTCGATCTGATCATTAGCACGAGTCACTGCGCGGCCAAGTCGGTCGTGCCGGCCGCCCGAGCCCGGCATCTCTGCTACTGCTTCACTCCGATGCGCTACGCCTGGGACCAGTTCGACGCCTATTTCGGACCGAACCGTGTGGGCGCCAGCACGAGCCGGCTGATGCGCTGGGGGCTCAACGGGATGGCTCGATGGGACGCATCCACGGCCGGACGGGCCAACCACTATGTCGCCATTTCTCAATATGTTGCGGGCAGGATCCGCCGATACTATAATCGTGCCGCCAGTGTGGTGTATCCGCCCGTGGATACGACGTTCTTCCGGCCGAGCGGGACACCACCCGACGCGCACCTGCTCATCGTATCCGCTCTGGTGCCGTACAAGCGGGTGGATCTGGCGATACGCGCCTGCGCGCTGGTCGGTGCCCCGCTCCGTATTGTCGGCGACGGCCCTGAGCTGGCCCGATTGCGGGCGGCAGCCGGTCCGGATGTCGAATTCCTCGGAACGGTATCCGACGATCAGGTACGGGCGGCGTATCAGGGCGCCGCAGCGGTCCTGCTGCCCGGTGTCGAAGACTTCGGGATCGCCCCGGTCGAAGCGCAAGCATGCGGGCGCCCGGTCATCGCGCTCGCGCAGGGGGGAGCCTGCGAAACGGTCATCAATGGCAGCACTGGTATCCTGGTGCCTGAACCAACCGAGGCCGCCTTCGCCGATGCGATCGACCGGGTTCGGCACGAACGGTTCGACGCCGCCGCCATTCGCCAGCACGCGGTCCGTTTCTCCCGAGAGCGATTTCAGGCGGAGATCACGCAACAGGTCGAGCAGATGCTGGCGGGTCCAGTGGAACGAGTAACACGGTGAAGAAGCGTGGTCGCGCGCTCGTACTCAGTCAGGCGGTGATCGACGGGATCATCGGCGTAGGCGTGTTTCTCATCGCCTACCTCCTGCGGTTCGAGACCGATATCATCGCAATGCCGAAGGGCCAGCCGGCTCTCGAACACTATCTCCGGATGGCGCCGTTCATCGGGCTGCTGCTCCCCTTCGGGCTCTGGATTCAGGGTGCGTATCGCCTGGGCCGGATGCGCTCGCGGGTCGACGATTTCTTCGCAGTCTTCGTGGGCAGCGTCATGGCGGTCGCTCTCGGTCTCGCCGGAACGCTCTATTACCAGGCTTACTACGTGCCACAGGTGCTCAAGGACCTGGGCACGTACGAGGTCTCGCGACTCGTCTGGGCCCTGTGCCTGACGCTCAATGTCCTCCTCTGCTACGCGTCACGCGCCGCCGGACGGGCGATCCTCGAGCGCAGGTGGCGGCACGGAGTCGGACTGAAGCGCATCCTGGTCGCCGGGACGAGCGATATAGCGCGCCATGTCGTGGATAAAATGCTGCAGCATGGTGAGCTCGGCTACCGGATCATCGGCTTTGTCGACGACCGGACCGGGACCAACCATCTCGGCTATCGCGGACTGCCGCTGCTCGGCACGCTGTCCGACGTCGGCGACATCCTCCACCGTGAGCAGGTAGACCAGTTATATATCGCGCTGCCCCCCGATGAACACGCCCATATGCTCGAGTTGATCGAGATCGCGAACCGGAACTGTATCGACGTCAAGGTCGTACCAGATCTCTTGCAGGTCATCGCCCTTCGCGCCCGGCTCGAGGACCTCGACGGCGTTCCGATCATCAACCTCAACGATGTGCCGCTCCAGGGTTTTAACAGCGCGGTCAAACGGATCATCGACGTCGGGATCGCGGTAACCGCTCTCGCCTTTCTCAGCGTCCCCTTCGCCATGATCGCCTTCCTCATCAAGTCGACCTCGTCCGGTTCGGTGTTCTACCGCCAGAAGCGGATGGGACTCGATGGCCGTCCCTTCAGCGTCTACAAATTCCGGTCCATGCTGGAAGATGCCGAACGAGAGACAGGGCCGGTCTGGACCCGCCGGGACGACCCGCGGCGCACATCGGTCGGCCGAGTGCTACGGCGCTTCAGCCTCGACGAGCTTCCGCAGCTCTGGAACGTCCTGCGGGGAAATATGTCGCTCGTCGGTCCCCGACCGGAGCGCCCATTCTTCGTAGAGCAATTCAAGCGACACGTCCCGCAGTACATGCTGCGGCACAAGGTGAAGTCCGGTATGACGGGATGGGCACAAGTCAACGGCTGGCGGGGCGACACGTCCATCGAGAAACGGATCGAATACGATCTCTACTATATTGAGCACTGGTCCGTCAGTCTGGACTTCAAGATTCTCTGGCTGACCGTCATCCGGGGTTTCTTTCAGCGCCACGCCTACTAGCGGCCTGTTCAGGGTGATCACCAGGCGTTAAGCCACTTCGGATACACGCATGAGCACACGCGTCGTCATTACCGGTGTCGCAGGGTTCATCGGTTCCCATCTCGCGGATGCCCTGCTCGACCGTGGCTATGCCGTGGTTGGTATCGACAATCTCTTAACCGGCGACGTAGCCAACATCACCCACCTTGCGAACCGCGATTTTCTATTTATCGAGCACGATGTCACTAACTATATCTACCTCGACGGTCCGGTCGACTTCGTACTGCACTGGGCGAGCCCGGCCAGCCCGATCGACTACCTCGAGCTGCCTATCCCAACCCTCAAGGTCGGGGCACTGGGCACGCACAAAGCGCTCGGTCTGGCCAAGGCCAAGAACGCCACGTTCGTTCTGGCCTCCACGTCGGAGGTATACGGGGATCCGCTGGAACACCCGCAGCAGGAAAGCTACTGGGGCAACGTGAACCCGATCGGTCCGCGGGGCGTATATGACGAAGCCAAGCGGTTTGCCGAGGCGATGACGACCGCCTACCACCGATATCACGGGATCGACGCAAAGATCGTCAGGATCTTCAACACCTACGGGCCACGGATGCGGATTCGCGATGGCCGCGCCGTCCCGAATTTTATCGCACAGGCGTTGCGTGACGAGGACCTAACTGTGTACGGAGACGGGAGCCAAACCCGAAGTTTCTGCTATGTCAGCGACCTCGTCGACGGAGTCGTACGGCTCATGCACTCGAACACCAACGAACCCGTGAACATCGGCAACCCTCAGGAGATGACGGTTGCCGAAATTGCGACAAACATCATCGCGCTGACCGGCTCGCGCAGCCGGATCGTGCACCGAGAACTCCCACCGGACGATCCCAAGGTGCGTCGGCCGGACATCAGCCGAGCCCGGGCGCTGCTCGAATGGGAGCCACGCGTCACGCTCACAGACGGTCTCACCCGGACGATCGAATACGTCCGGCACAAGCTGAGTCTTTGATCGCGGAACGGTCGTCCGTGTGATGAGCACGGCCACGCGCAATCCCGCCGGGTTGCGTCCACCCGAAGGGTCCGGCCCCGCCGTTTGATCAGGCCAACTAGGTGTCTTTCTGGCCCGAGCTGACGCTCCTGATCTTGGTGCGCAGACCCTTGATGCCCCGCTCGATTCGCCCCGCCAACTCCAACTCGATCCGCAGCGACTTCAGCGTCGGCGGTGCCCGGTCTGACCGTCGGCCCGAGTCACGAGACGTCGTTGAGCACACGCGCCGCGTGCGCGATGTAGTGCAGGCCGGAGGCGAGCGTGACGCCCAGCGCAACGTAGCTCGCGATGCCGACAAGCATCGAGGGCCGATCCAGCCAATTGAAATACAGGGTCATGGCAGCAGTTAGGATATACACCAGCGTCGCGAGCTTACCCAATAACGTCGGTGAGAACGTCCGGTGCCCGACCGAGAGATTCACGATCGCCACAGTAACGACGATGATGACGTCACGGCTGATCACGAGCACGGTCAGCCAAATCGGCAACCGATTGGCCAGATCGAGATTGGGTGAGGTCAGCACCACGAAGACGGAAATCAATAGGAGCTTGTCGGCCATCGGGTCCAGCAACGCGCCCAGTGTCGTGCGCTGCCCCCACCATCTCGCGAGGATACCGTCGAGCGCATCGGTGAGTCCGGCGACGACGAACACGACCAGCGCCCACCCGTTCATCCCGTAGACGACCAGAAGCACCAGCGCCGGTATCAGCAACATCCGCAGCAGCGTGAGCTGATTGGCGACTGTCAGCGCTGACATGACCAAGCAGGGCTAGCGCCCGCCCTCCACCAGGACACTGAGCCGCTCGAGTGCCGTCATTGCCTCGGCACCACCGACCGGTCGGGTCGTTTGAAAGGTGTTCCGATCGAGCACTTGCAGCACCCCGACCGACACGGCTTCTGACGCCGCGGGGTAGCTCAGATGGTAAGGCGCCAGGTCGGAAAAGCTGGGCTGAGTCGCGGCAGGCCGGTACGCGGTGAAAAGCCGTAGTATCCCCACCGCTACCTCCGCAAACTCGGCTCGCGTCACCACCCGATCCGGCTGGAACCGATAGTTGGTGTCCACCCCCATGATGTTCGCGCGTGCGACGGCGATCACCCACTCGTAACCCCAATATTCGCGCGCGTCGGTGATAATGGCGGTGCGGCCGGCGGCCGCGTCGCCCAGCAAACTCTCGAATCGCACGCCGATCAATGCTGCGAGTTGGCCCCGCGTGATCGCTTCCGTGGTTTCGATCTCGAAGTATTCTGGCGGCAGCCTGGCGTTGCGCCGGCGGGCCGCCAGAGCGGCCAGCCGGCGTGCGATATCCTCCCCTGGTTCGATTGCGTCGGCTCGCAACAAGGCCTGCTCCGCCCGGTCGAGATCTCCGTTCGCGAGATAGATCTCCGACATCAGCAACCAGGCCGGCACCGCATTCGGGTCGAGCTCGATGGCGCGCTCGACCCTCTGGATCGCGGCGGTCGTGTCACCCTGGCGGCGCTCGACTTCGGCCAGCTCGAGGTACAAGAAGCCGCTCTCCGGAGAGGCTGCGATCAGCCGTTCGTACGCCGTCCTGGCCTCTCCGTCGCGACCGGCGCCGCTCGCCTCGCGCGCACGGGCTACCTGGTCCATCAGCCCGGTGAACCGCAGCTCCTCCACACGCCGGCGTAACGTCGTCAAACCCGGGTCCGCCGCCAATGCCGCCTGGAAGCTCTCGATCGCCAGCTCGACCCGGTCACTGACCAGCAACGCCTCGCCACGGCCCACCAGTGCCGGAACGTACGCGGGCGTCAGCTCGAGTGCCCGGTCGAAACGCGCTACCGCCTCGTCGCTATGCCCGCGCGCCAGTTCGACGAACCCAAGACCGGCGCCGGACGGATAGAACTCCGGATTGCGCCGCACCGCTTCACCGAACCGCCGTTCCGCTTCGTCGAGGTCGCCGGCCTGGAGAAACAACCATGCCCGTTCGTGCTCAAGCGCGGCTCTCGTACCAGCCAGCTCCTCCGGCACAACAGGAAACGGGTAACTCGGGTAGGACGGCGTAGTGACGACCGGGAGCCGCGCAGCACAACCGGCCAGATACGACCCGCACAGGACAGCGACGAGCAACCGCGCGCGCAGTTCCTTCATCGCTCGGCGCCAACCGTGTCTGCCGACATGTGGCGATCCAGCTTATTCAGCGCGCGCCGTGGCACATCCGCCTCGATTGAGACCCGGCCACGCTGTGTCACATGAGCCAGCACACGAGCTGACCGGTAGAGCTCAGTGATACGACGTTGGTCAGCCGTGCTGTCGTCGTCGAAGACCAGCGTGACGCGCGTCACATCGAGGGACAGGTGTGACACCAGCGCGTCGATCAACACCTGTTTTCCCGTCCCGGTCCGCGCCGAGAGCCGCACCGCTTCCGGGTATCGCCGGCGCAACCGCTCGAGTTCGGACGAGTCCGCCACATCGCATTTGTTGATCACGTCCACGCGCGGGATGGCACCCGCCCCGATCTCCTCCAGCACGCGGCGTACCGCGTCGCCCTGGCGGTCGACCGACGGGCTGGTCACGTCGATGACGTGCACCAGTAAATCGGCGCGCGTGACCTCTTCCAGCGTGGCGCGGAACGCCGCCACGAGTTCGTGAGGCAACCGTTCGATGAAGCCGACGGTGTCGGCCGCCAGCAACCGCCGCGCGTCGGGCAGCTTCACCGGCCGCACCAAGGGATCTAGCGTGGCGAACAGGGCGCCGGACGGGCGCGGTCCGCGACCGGTCAACAGATTAAAGACGGTCGTCTTCCCCGCGTTGGTGTACCCAACCAGCGCCAGTGTCGGCACCGAGACCTTGCGGCGCCGCTCGCGTAGCTGGGTGCGTCGACGGCGAACGACGTCGAGCTCACGGCGCAGCACCCCAATCCGCCGGCGCACCCCGCGGCGATCGGTCTCAAGCTTTGTTTCGCCAGGTCCCCGGGTCCCAATGCCGCCGCCCAACCGCGACATGGCCGCGCCGGCCCCGACCAACCTGGGCAGCAGGTAACTGAGCTGCGCCAGCTCCACCTGCAGCTTGCCCTCGCGCGTCCTAGCCCGCCCGGCGAAGATGTCGAGAATGAGCTGAGTCCGGTCAAGAACCCGACGGCCCAGCGCCTGCTCCAGGTTGCGCAACTGCCCGGGGCTGAGCTCGTTGTTGAAGATAACCAGATCCGCCCGGACCTCATCGCACGCCAGCGCCAGCGCCTCGATCTTGCCTCGACCGAGAAACAGCGTCGGGTCCGGATGACGTCGCTCCTGCGACATCCGCAGCACGACGGTCGCGCCGGCGGTTGCCGCGAGGCCACGTAGCTCTCGCAGGGAGTGCTCGACATCGATCGATCGATCGACGCCGTGGACGAGACCGACAATCGCGGCGCGCTCTCGCGCTGAGCAATCGAGAGACGGGCCGCCGTCCATCACGCGAGCGATTGTAGCACGCGGTCCCAGGGGACCGCCCCTGCACGGAGCTGGACCGGATGCGCACCACGCGCGTCCACGATCGTGGACGCCACCCCCGCCAAACGGCCAGGCACCTCTAGTACCAGGGCAACCGTCGAACCGAGCTCTGCGACCACTTCTCCACCCGTGCCGGCTGGGACCATCCCACGTCGGTTCGCACTGGTCGCCGTAATGGGGTGACCGACCAACGCCGCCAACTGACTGGCGACACGGGAGCGTGGCACGCGCACCGCCAGGGTCCCGTCGGAGGCGTGGACGGACTCAGCGAGCACCGACTCTGGCTCTAAGACGATGGTCAGGGACCCCGGCCAGAACCGTTCGGCCAACCGACGTCCGAGCGGCGGCAAGACCCCCAGGCAAGTTTCCACCTGCCTAAGATCTGCCGCAACCAAGGTCACGCCGCGGCCGCCTGCCCGGCCCTTTAGCTGGCAAAGCCGGCGTACTGCATCCTCACGTCTCGGATCGACGCCGAGCGCATAGAGCGTGTCGGTTGGGTATGCCACGATGGCACCACGAGCCAACACGTCAACGGCCTTACAGAGCGTCTCGACACTCGGGTCAACACCGACAAACATCCGGCTAGTCATCGCCGGTCCCCGAGCCAACGACCGCGCCGCACCGCCGCGGGCGCATAATACCGGGTGGCACCAAAACCGGCTGGCTGACGGTCTATCTGGAACGTCAGGTCATGCCTCCGAAGCCCTCCCGTCGGAAGGCCGCCTCGCGTCCGCGCGTACCCCCGCCGCGTCAGCGGGGCGGCCCGCACGAAGACAAGACCAAACGTCCGTTCCGACACCGAAAGCACAAGAAGTCGCCGGACCGCCCGGCGTGACCGCCAGGCGCCCACTACTCGACGAATAGCGGCGTCAGGACACTGGTCGGGATGGCTGGACCGTCAGCGTCGACGAAAACGAAGGCATCGATCGCATACGCGCCGGGCTGGACAAGACTAAGCGGAACTACGAACCGACCGCCTCTGACTGTCGTCTGAACCGTCGTCGCGGCCGATGGCAAGGCACCGTATCGCGCAACCCGGAGGACGAGGAACCGATAGTTGCCCGTGAGAATTTCCTGGTCGATACGGCCGGTCAGGACGAGCGTGGAGCCGGACTGGACGCGACTTGGCACGACTGTGTCGAACACGAGCCCCCGCCAATCACGCACACCGAACGACGGGTAGCCGACGGCCAGGGTCTGTGCGATTTTCTGGGTCACTCCGGGGTCCAGCGGATCGACATTGGTCCGCAGGATAGTCCGGTTCCCGGTGGCCTCTGAAAACGACCCAAACCCATCGTAAGACCTGGTGCCGGCGGCGACCGCCGCACGCTGGGCGTAGAAGTTATAGTAGTCCATCTCACGCTTGGAGACGGGCTCCTCCGACACGACGACGAACGCCACGCGCCACTCGCTGAACGATGGTCCACTCCGTGGTCCAAGCGCCGCCATGATCTCGTTAATGTCGACCGATTTCCGTACGCCCACCACCGGTGTGGTCACCGTCGGCGCGCTCGGCGGCGCGCCACCGAGCTGCGCCTGATCGGCAAACACGGTGACATCGGGGATCGCCGCCGGCTCCAGGAACCCCATGCGATAGAGCTGGAGCGGATGAAATGTAATCGGCGCAGTCGTCCGTTTGATTTGAAACGTGTCGGTACCGCCCACGACGGTGGAGGGCACACGCTCAACCTCGCGTGTCCCTTTCAGCACTGCCCCGATCAACGTTGTTCCCCCTTGCAGGAGCGGTGAGTGCCTCGCCGGCTGATAACCGGCCGCCACAGCCCCCGCAATCCCAGCAAGATTGGTCTCGTCCCCCCACTGATGGGCAATCTGGTGCACCGTCGTTTCGTGCTGTCCAGGGAATCCCGCCGCATAGAGCTGCACCGACCGCAGCATCCGGCTGCCGTAGGCCGCCTGCTCGTTGAACAGGGCCGACCCGATGCCCCGTACGTCGTTCGTTACGTTGATGTTGAACGCCGCATACCCGAACGGCGACCGGCGCGGGACAAAAGACAACGTGTGATAAACGTCGGCGAAGTGCCGATAGAATGCGGCCGCCGCCCGCTTGAACTCGAACGCCTGGCCGCCATTCGACATCCGCGCATCGCCGAAGCCTGGCAACACAAGGTTTACGACGTGGCTGGCGTACTGCGCCACCGGCCCAGACGACGCGGACGAGTTGACCAAGCCCACGATTGAGGCCGGCAAGCTCGCCGGGGCCACCTTGAGCCAGACGGTCACGAAGCTGGGGCTGGACAGCGTCCCGTTCGGGTCCGTCACCCCAGAACCAGGCACCTCGAGCCGCCCTAGCGGAACCTGCGGAAAGTCGTGACCGTGCGGGTAGAGCAGTAGATCGGCGAGTATCGAGCCGGGGTAGCTTTGGTCGAACACGCTGACTAGCCGTCCACCCACCGATCGCGTCGTGGCCCGCGACCAGTTCTCCGACACGTAGCCCGTCGGAAGGGACGGCACGTTCCGTCGGAACACCACCGCCGGCACGTCGCCCACCACCTCCGCCACGACACGGATCGTCCCCGCCTCGTTCGGTGTCAGAATGCGTGGGAAATGATCGTAGGCGAGTGGACTGTTCGCGGCCAGCGGTGACAGCGGCCGAAGGCCAGGTCTCGACTCGGCCGGCGTACCGCAAATGAACCCCGGCCGCTCGCCCGCTATCGGCAACGAGCCCACTCGAACCACCGGCCCTTGCTCGGATCGCGGCGTTGCGCCGAACAGCGCCAACGCCAGGCCGGTCACGAGCACACACGATCGCAGCACCGTCGCCGCACCTCACCATGGGGCACTGTGCCCCGCTAATCCACTATCGTATCCGGCATCGGGGAGTGTCAACCACCGAAACCGCCCCGATCCGAGCGGGCTGCTCGATATGGCACACCCTCTCACGGCGCGTGCGGGGGTACGTGCACGCACCCAGCCGAAGGCGGACGGGCTCCGCCCGACGCCAGCCTATGAACTGGACCTTGGCTTGTAACCCCTGCCGCAGATGAATGGTGTCGATGAACTGGATTCGCGACGGACTGGTCTGCTCCGGAGCGGAGACCGCGCGTGGGCCATGCCGACCGGCTCTCCGATAAAGAGCATCGGCGCTTCGTCGCGCTCTCCCTCTCCGATCACTACACGCCCGTCGATCGGGACGCAATCCAGCGTCGCCCGTATCGACTCGACCGCCACATGGTCCGCCCGGTCCAGGTCCCCTTGCCCCATGGTGTGGGCACACGGGATGGCCGCCTGCTCCACGACCTCCAGAAACGCCGACGATAAATCGATTCTCACAGGCTGGTCCGACATCTCGCTCACGCCTACCTCAACTCTTCAGAAGGTGATCAGGCGATACTCGGAGGCTCGGGGCGACGCCGGCATCCCGCATGTCATATCGCGGCGAGTCGGAACGGACCCGAGTAGTGCGTGGGGCCTCGCCCGTCACAAACGAGCGACCCGGACCGGTGCCCCCCGCTCGAGCTCGAGACGCTCGACTGCGCTGGCCTTGTTGGCCGCAATCTCCAGCGTGTCTGCGCTGCCGAAGAGCGCACAGACCTCATCGGCCGCGATGTCGGCGTAGGTCTCTACCAATCGTCCGACCGGATGCCCACCGACCTCTATCTCAATCTTGCCGCCTGTCACCAACCGCTCGAAGCTCTTCCGATCGATGTTCGTCACGATGTTGCCGAACCGATCGATACGCAGCACCACGCCGTCGATACCCTCGTCCCGGACCTGAATCACCGGAATGTCAATGGACCGGTAGTCACTCACCGGCCGGCCAAGCGCGGACAGCTGAAGCCCCTTGGCCAGCCAGGCCGCGGCCGGGGCGAACCGGTCCCGCCCCTCAAAGGTCCGGCTGACAGTCGGCCTCGCATAGCGGCGTTCGGTGAGCTCCACCACCAGCCTGGGCGCGGTCTCCTGAAACACCGCCGTCAACACGCCGTTGTCCGGCGCGATGAACCGATGATTTCCAGTGTCGGCTGCCAGACCCCGACGTGCCGAGCCCACACCGGGGTCCACGACGATGAGAAACACGCAGCCAGCCGGGAAGAACCGGCATGCCGCCGCCAGTTCGAGCGCAGCGAACTGCACGTCGTGTGGCGGAATGTCGTGGGAAATATCGACGAGCGTAGCCTCCGGACAGGTCCCCAGGATCACACCCTTCATGGCGCCGGCGTAATGGTCGCGGCTACCGAAATCGCTGAGCAACGCGACGATTGGACGGGCCATGATCCCTTGGGCCGGTCGCCGACACACCAACAGCGGCGCATGCGAACGCTGGTCGTGCATCCGGCCCGACGATTTCAACAGGAATGAAGAGCGGTCCTCGACGGGCCGATATGCCGAGTCCCGTTCTGCTGGGGATGGCTAGCTAGCTCTGGCCGGCGGTAGCCCGCACGGGAACCGGCGCCTTCGCCGATGCTTGAGGTTGTGGCTGCCCCTGCGACACCTTTGGCGCGGGCTTGCCGTCGCCCTTTGACCGTGCACCTTGCTGCATGTCGATCCCGCCACGGAACCGGGCGCCCTCGGCGATGGCGACCTTGGGCGCGATGATGTCCCCCTCCACCGAGCCGCTATCCCGGATCACTACCTTCTCGGTCGCCCTGATGTTCCCCAAGACCTCTCCCAGTACCACTACCGCCTTTGCAAACACCTGCGCCCTGATCCGTCCGTGTGGCCCAATTGTGAGCAGGTGCTGCTTTAACTCGATCTTGCCTTCGATCTGCCCCTCGATCGTCAGGTCCTCGCTGCCGCCCAGCTCGCCCTTGATCAGCACCGACTTGCCGATGTGCACGACTTCCCGATCGGCCAATCGGCCCGGCTCCGGTTCCGTCACTCCGACGCCGGCCCCCGTCAGATTGGCCGCCGGGGGTACCGACTTTGAGGCCTCTTCCCGCTTCCACATGCCAGCATCTCCACACCAAGCGGTCGGTCCGTGCTGTGTTCGGCTCGATCGCGAGCACGCCAGCTTTATGACGGGCACAGTATACGAGAGGCTCCAGGGCCTGTCCATCGGCGCAACAACACCGGCGAACCGACCCTCTCGGCCCTGGCGGCCAGCCGCCGCCGGCCCCGAGACACAGCGGAGTCGTCTCCGAACAACCACCGGCGTCGACAGACTGGGGTACCGCGCAGTGCCAAATACCAGGCCATCTTTCCGATCACTGCACTATGATCATAGTGATGCGGATCTATCTTGACCATAACGCGACAACGCCGGTAGCCCCTGAAGTGGCGGAGATCATGGCAACCGCCCTGCGCACCGCGTTTGGTAACCCGTCCAGTGTGCACCACCATGGACAGCAGGCCAAGACAGCCCTGGACGAAGCACGGACGGCCGTCGCCAGACTCCTCGGAGCGGGACCGACCGATGTGGTCTTTACATCGGGAGGTTCCGAAGCCGACAATCTTGCAATTCGGGGCGCCGCCGAGGCCCTCGCCGGTACCGGGCGCCGTCACCTCGTCGCTAGCGGGATCGAACATGAAGCGGTGTTGCACACCCTCAAGGCACTCTCAAAGCAGGACTGGACCGTCACGCTGGTGGGTGTCAACGCCAGCGGCGTCATCACACCCGAACGGCTTGCCACAGCGCTGACGGACGAGACGGCGCTCGTCTCCGTGATGCACGTCAACAACGAGATCGGCACCATTCAGCCAATTGCGGAGTTGGCGCGCCTTGCGCATGCGCGTGGTGCCCTCTTCCACACCGACGCGGTCCAGTCGGTCGGCAAACTCCCGGTCGATGTCAGCGCGCTCGATGTCGACCTACTCTCTCTGTCGGGGCACAAGTTCAACGGCCCCAAGGGAATTGGGGCCTTGTGGGTCCGCCGCGGCATCCGGCTGCAGTCGCAGTTGACCGGGGGTAAGCAGGAACGGAATCGCCGCGCAGGCACCGAGAACGTGCCCGCCATCATCGGTCTCGGGGCCGCGGTGCAGCTGGTCATCGACAAGGGCACGGCGGAGGCGAATCGGGTGGCTACGCTTCGAGACCGTCTCGAATCGGGGATCCTGTCCAGCGTCATCGGTACGATGGTCAACGGGGATCCGGCACGGCGGGTCGCCAACACGTCCAACATCAGCTTCGACGGCGTTGAAGCCGAATCGCTCCTGATCGCCCTCGATCTCGACGGCATTGCCGTGTCGACCGGCTCCGCCTGCTCCTCAGGCAGCCTCGAACCGTCACATGTGCTTCGGGCGATGGGGTGCTCGCCCCATCGGACCCAGAACTCCATCCGCTTCAGCCTGGGTCTCGGCAACACCTCCGGCGAGATCGACCATGTGGTCTCGATGCTGCCGGGCATCGTGAACCGGTTGCGTACTTTGACCGGTCGTGGCCGCCGCCCGTCGGCCGCGGTGGGTGGCTAAACGTCATGCGTGTCGTGGTCGCGATGTCGGGAGGTGTCGATTCATCAGTTGCCGCCGCACAGCTGGTCAACGAGGGCCACGACGTTATTGGGCTCTCGATGCAACTGTACGATCAGCAGGCGGGCGAGCGGCAATTCGGTGGCTGTTGCTCACTCGAAGATCTGCACGATGCCAGACGCACTGCCGCCACCCTCGGTATCCCGCACTACATCCTGAACTTCGAGCGGCAGTTCGACGACGCGGTCGTCTCCACGTTCGTGCGTGAGTATGCCGCGGGTCGCACCCCGATCCCCTGTGTGCAGTGCAATGGCGAGCTGAAGTTTACGCATCTGCTCGACCGCGCCGCCGCGTTCGGCGCCGACTGTGTCGCAACCGGCCACTATGCACGTCTCGACCGCACGATCCCGGGTCGAACGATTCTCCGACGGGGGCTTGATCCCATGAAGGATCAGTCGTACTTCCTCTTCACACTGACCCAGGCACAGCTCGCCAAGGCGCACTTTCCGGTGGGGCATCTTCACAAGGCGGAGGTGCGGGCCCGTGCGCAGGCGTACGGCCTCGCCGTCGCAGACAAGCCCGATAGCCAGGAACTCTGCTTCGTGGCGGACGGGAACACTGCCCGGTTCGTGGAAGAGCGGATGCCAGCAGTCGCACAGGCCGGATCGATTCGCGATCTGGGCGGGCGACAGGTCGGCAGCCATGACGGCGTCCACCACTTCACGGTTGGACAACGGAGGAGACTCGGGCTATCGACCAGCGTCCCGCTCTATATCCTGGAGATCGACGCCGCGGCCAACACCCTGACCGTCGGCCCGCGTGCCGCGCTGGAACGGACCCGGCTGACCGCGTCGAACGTCAACTGGATTGCCGGGTACTCACCCGCCTCATCACGCCTGATCACGGCGCGCATCCGGCATCGGAATCCCGACGCTCCGGCCACCGTGAAACCGTTACCTGACGACCGGGTCGCCGTGACCTTCGACGAGCCGCAGTGCGCAGTCGCGCCCGGTCAGGCGGTCGTCTTCTACGACGACGACACCGTACTCGGCGGCGGATGGATCGATTGACCCCGCCCGGTCTGAGGCCCCGACGAGAATCTTTTATTAGTTCAGGATCACCGGTGGTGGCCACGGCGCGAACTTGCGCGCCGCGCGGGTGCAGAGTGGGGCCTTCTGGATCCCACGGAGCGCCCGCGTGGGGTTCATGACGCAGCCCGACTGAGCCAGCCTCCCGCGAGCGACCGAGCCTGGGTGTGGGGCAGAGCCCCACGAAAATCAGAGCGACTCCAGATACCGCTCGGCGTCGATCGCCGCCATGCAGCCGGTCCCGGCGGCGGTAATCGCCTGGCGATATACATGATCCTGCACGTCTCCGCAGGCAAAAACGCCGTCCACGCTGGTTCTGGTGCCTTTGCTCGACACGATGTACCCGGTGCTGTCCTGTTCGAGTTGCCCCTCGAACAGGACAGTGTTGGGGGTATGCCCGATGGCGACGAACACCCCATCGACCGCCAGTTCCTTGGTTTCGGCCGTCTTGTTGTTGCGCAGGATAACCCCGGTCACGACACCCTGGTCGACATCCTTCACCTCGACGAGTTCGGTGTTCCACTCGAAGATGATCTTCGGGTTGGTGAACGCCTTGTCCTGCATGATCTTCGACGCGCGCAGCCGGTCACGCCGATGCAACACGGTCACCTTAGACGCAAACTTGGTCAGGAAGGTAGCCTCCTCCAGGGCCGAATCTCCGCCTCCGACGACGACGATAGGCCGGTCACGGAAGAAGTAGCCGTCGCAGGTCGCGCAGGTGGACACCCCGTGCCCTATCAGCGTCCGCTCCGACGGCAGGCCCAGGAGCCGCGCCGACGCCCCCGTTGCGATGATCAGCGATCGTGTCTCCTGCACGACGTCACCCAGCCGCACGACAAACGGCCACGACCCGAGCTCGACCGCGGTGACGTCTCCGCTGAGGATCTCGGCGCCGAACCGTTGCGCCTGCGCGCGCATCTCGGCCATCAAATCTGGCCCCATGATCCCCTCCCGATATCCTGGAAAGTTCTCGACCATGGTCGTCAGCATCAGCTGACCACCCGACTCCAGTCCCTCTATCACCAGCGGGGCCAGGTTGGCCCTGGCGGCGTAGAGAGCAGCCGTGAGCCCGGCCGGACCGGACCCGATTATGATCACGTTATACATGCGGTCAACCCATCTCGTTCGACCCGGCTCCTTACTTCAACATGCCGGTATTACGTCGTGACAGGGCATCGGTCTTATGCCGGCGCCCGATCGCCTGCTGGTACTCTTGGACATACGCAGCGGCCGAAGCGTCCCAGGAAAAATCCTTTGCCATACCCGCCAGTTGCAACCCTCGCCACCGCACGGGGCTGGCGAAGACCTCGAGCGCCCTTTCGAGCGCCGAGACCATCGCCGACGCCGTGTACTCGCGAAACGTAAACCCGTCACCGCCGCCCGTACCAGGATCGAACGGACGCACCGTGTCGTCAAGACCGCCGGTGGCGCGTACGACCGGCACCGTACCGTAGCGCATACTGTACATCTGGTTGAGCCCGCACGGCTCGAAGCGTGACGGCATCAAGAATAGATCGGCGCCACCTTCGATCAGATGTGCCATCCGCTCGTCGAAGCCGACCTGTACCCCGACCCGCGTCGGGTGCGCCCCCGCCAGCGCACACCACATCTCCTCATAACGGCGTTCGCCAGTGCCCAGGATGGTAAACGCCGCGTCCATACTTCCCAGGGCGTCACGCGCCTCCCAGATCAGGTCGAGCCCCTTCTGATCGACCATCCTGGAAACCATGCCGATCACCGGACGTGACATCGCCGCGTCATCGACCGGCAGCCCGTACTGCGTCAAGAGCACCCGTTTGGCCAACCGCTTCCCCTCGAGATCCGACGACGAGAACGGCGCTGGCAAGTGCCGGTCCGTCCGCGGATCCCAGGTCTCGGTATCGATACCATTGCGTATGCCTGTCAACAGGTGCTGCCGGTGGACCAGCAGCCCCTCGAGCCCGCCGCCGAACTCGGGGGTCAGAATCTCGCGCGCATAGGCGGCGCTGACGGTCGTCACCGAGTCCGCAAAGTTGATCCCACCCTTCAGGAAGCTAACCTGCTGCCAGAACTCGAGCCCTTCCATCGACAGCAGCACCGCGCTGAGGTCAAGCTCCGCCAGAGTCGTACTCGGGAACAGCCCCTTGTAGGCGAGGTTATGAATGGTGAAGACCGACGGGATCCGCCGCCAGGCCGGTTGCCCCGAGTACCGCGTCCTGAGCAGGACCGGCACCAGACCGGTCTGCCAGTCGTGCACATGCACGAGTGACGGCGGCACGTCGAGCCCCACTGCATAATCGAGCGCCGCCCGGGCCAGCACCCCGAAGCGCACCGCGTTGTCCGGATGGTCTTGCCCGCCGAGTTCGTAGAGCCCGTCACGGTCGTACAGCTCGTCACATTCGACGAACACCACCCGCTCGAGGGGCCCATTTACCACCTCGACGAGACCCACGTCGAAGGCCCGCCCCCCCATGATCAGCGTGTAGCGGCGTTCGGCCCGTCCCACCGCATCGACCTCCCGATACCGCGGCATGACCAGCGTCACCGCGTGACCCAACCGGGCGAGCGCGCGCGGCAGCGCGCCGGTAACATCCGCCAGTCCCCCCGTCTTGGCGTAGGGCTGCGCCTCGGAAGCCACCATCAGGACCGACAGAGCGGACGACGGCAGCGGCGCAGAGGCCTCCGACATGGCGAGCGGCTGTGACAGGCTGGATTACTCGGCGGCCGATGTGAGGAGCACGCTGGCCTGAGTCGACAGCCAGTCCACGAGCCGGCGGGCTTCCGCGAACCGCCCCAGGTTCGACCTTGCCCCCAGCACCACGACCGACACCGCTCGGTCGTCGTCGAGTTGCACCAGGGTGGCGAGACAGTACCCCGCTTCGTCGATATAGCCAGTCTTGCCGGCTATCACATCGACCGGCGTACCCAGCAAGCGGTTGGTGCTCCGGATGGTTCGCGATCGGCGGCTCGTGTGGATCCGATACGAGCGCTTCCGCATGACCTCGGACACCTGTGGCCGTTCGCTGGCTTCGGCAATCAGGCGAGAGACCTCGTAGGCGGTCGACATGTTACTCTCGCTCAACCCGGACGGTTCGTTGAACCGTGTCTGGTGCAACCCGAGCTCGGCCGCCCTGGCGTTCATCCGGGTCACGAACCTCTTCGTGCCCCACGGCGACACCCGCGCCAGCGCCCTGGCCGCGGCGTTATCCGACGCTACCAGCGCCAGATGTACGAGGTCCCGGACCGAGACTCGCTCCCCGCGCCGCAGATAGGTCGTCGACGCGCGACGGACGTCTTGCCGAGAGATGACTACCTCGCGGGACAGATCCGGCTGCGACTCCAGGAAGAGCATGACCGTCATCACCTTGGTAATGCTCGCGATCGGACGCAACTCGCGCGAGTTCCGCTCCCACAGTGTCTCGCCGGTCACCGGATCGAGAACTATCGCCGCGTGGGCGCGCACGCGCGGCGCCGGGATATCGGGCACCCTCCGCACGGGCGGCGGCACCCCGCCCGCCTGCGGCGGTGTACGCGGCGCCACGCCGGACACCCAGGTCTCGATGCTGCTCGGAGGATCGACAGTCGGACGATACCCAGCGCCCGCCGACACGGACCACGCCAGCCAGGCAACGCCCGCGACGACCATGTATAGAAGCAGCCGACGCGCCACCCGCTCAGCCACGGTCTGCCGCCATCTCCAGAGGGGCCAATTCCACACCATCTACGGGTCCATGCCTGTTTGGCAAAACAACGGAAATTCTACCAAACTTCCCGCTCGACGTCAGAAGTCGGTTCGGCACCGGCAGGCCCGCAACTTCGGTACAGCGCGGGGTTGCACCGCTGGCTCCTGGCAACCCGTCGAATGTGGCAGGTCTCTTGCCGGGCTCCTAGGCGGGCCCGCGAGGGAGGGAGTAGTGCGTGCGTGACCGGATATCGAGGTCATCACGGCCCACGATCTCGACACTGAGACGTCTGCTACGAAACGTCGGGTCAGGATTGCTGGTATAGAAACCGACGATATAGTAGTCGCTCGTCTCGGCGTCGATCTCCCGCAGGGCGTCGCCGAAGTCGTTCCGGTTGACCACCGCCATACCGCCGGTCAACTCCGCCAACGTACGCAGACTATTCTGGGTCTTGAAGACGTACGCGTTCCACTCCTCCAGCGGGATAGAATCTTCGAGGTCCATGCCGGCCACCAGGCCCCGCGGGTCGAAGGAGTAGAACGAGGTATTGGCCCGGTTGGCTACCCGCGACAGCTCGAACAGCTGCGTGGCCAGGTCGTGGTCGGAGAAGCGCTGATTCTGCCGCAGCATCAGCGCAAACGGGTCGGTCCTCGGGTCCTCGATGTCCTGATAGATGTCGTCAACCTGATCCTGGGTCAGTAAATTCCGTGTGACCCCCTCCTGAGCCGCACGCCGCAGCGCAACGAGGGGCTCGCTGTACGCCCGCGACTCGGGGAACGGGTCGAAGTCATATCCACTACTGAGATAGATGAACACCTTCCGCCGATCGTGCACCTGCTCGAGGTTGATGAGAATATCCCTCGCCGTCTTGAACGCTACATGCGCCCGATAATGCACCTCCATCGGACCACCCGAGCTGGCGACATTTCGGGCCTGCTCCATAATGCTTATGCCATCGCCCGTGATCCGATCCACCACTTCGTAGAGCCGTGCCCGGTCGTAGGTCATGTCGACCGCGATCGACGACGGACCCGTGGAAACGATGCCAAACAGATCGCCTTCGTGAATCAGCGTGTCGGCGATCTCTTTGAAGACCTGCCGCACCCGCGGCGTGAGCGAGACGGGAAGGTGCAAGTCGTCCACGAACAACACGAAGATACGGCCGGCCACTTCGGTCACGGGCCGCGACGACGGCAGGATGATGCCCTCCTGCACCGGTGGCGGCGGCAGGAGCTGGTTGTAGACCCGCCCTCCGTGGACCAGCACCAGCGATGCGATCTCCTGCTCGACGCCATCCTCCAGGACCTGAATATCGTCCTTGGTCAGATCGGAGATGAAGAGCCCGTCCCGATCGCGCACGATAACATCGGTGGTGATCAGGGTGACCCCTGCGCGGAACGTGGGCTGCACACCCGACCCGATCTGCCCAACCGTCGTCGGAGGCGGCTCGGGCGGAGTCTGCGCCGGCGTCTGGGCCAGCACCAGCGCCGAACCGGCCACCGCGGCCACGAGGGCAGCCGCAACGCGCCAACCTCCGCCACCCGAAGATCTCAGTCGCACGGGTTCCATTATAGCAAAGCTCCTGTCGGATGAAGCTGAATTGGAACAACGTCCCAAACAGTGAGTATGACGCCGAGAGTCGTCGCCTGGTCGGCCCTGGAAATCACGTGTCTGGGTCGTTCGCCAGCAGTCCCCCGGTCGATTCACCCACGTGCGATTCCACCCGGGTCTCCGGCACACCGTCCGCCCCGCTGGGGGCCGCGGCGGGCGCCACCCCAACGCCTGCCTCTGGCAGACGGTCACGGCGCGGCCGCCCCCGCCGCCTGCGTCGGCGCCGCCCAAGCACTTTCCGAATGGCGGCGGTGTTCACCTCCAGGGCCGCCAGGCGCTCGCGCGCCTCATCAACCGTCCGCCACGCATCGGGGTCGAGCAATGACGCCTGGGCGAACACCTTCTCGAGCGTGGCTGGATCCCGAAACCGGTCGCCGATCCGAACCTGGAGCTCGGCGTGACGGGCCCTCAGCCGAACCAACCCCTGGTCGTCAGTCAGTCCCAACACCACATGGGCCGGTGGTCCCTCCGCCGGTTTCTCCGGATCGCTATCGGCGTCCAGATCGTCCCAAACTTCCGACCCCGGTTCGGTCCCGGGACCGTCCAGCTCCTCGTCGGGCTCGATTGCAACCGGGGATTCGGCCGTCTCGACCGGCCCAGCCACCGGGATCGGGTCAAGCGGCGGCGGGATACTCGCCGGCGCAGAGCCGGCGCCCCGGCGTCGCCGCGTACGCCGATCCTCGCGCCCATCTCGCTCGCGCTCCGGTGGCACCGGAGGTGGCTTGACCTTGAGAATCTTGTCCCAATCGAACTTCAGATCTGGATTGCACTCTTCGATGGCGCGGATCGCCGCAGGGTCGAGCGCCAGTCGTCCGATCTTGACGTCTGGAGGTGAGCGGAACCAGTAGAGCACACGCAGATGTGCCGCCCCACTGCGCAGGTAAGTGTGGCACAGATAGGTGCTTTCGTAGCCACGCCTGTCACGGGAAAACCGAAGAAAAGGCATCCAGTCTCTGTTGCGATTGCCGCCTAGCGCTTCTTCCGCGACCGAGCAGACGGTCGGGTCCTCTTGGCTTCGGCGCCCCCCGCACCTGTGCGCACCTTCGACGCAGATCTGGCGGCCGACTTACCGGCCGCCGATGCGCGGGATCTGGAGGCCGTCTTGCGAACTGGCGGTGCCCCGGGTTTCTCGCGCGTGGCTGCCTTCTTCGCAGTCCTGGTGGTCTTGGCCGGATTCGTGGCCTTCCGGACGGATTTCATTGGCGTCGGCCGGGCAGCCCGTGAGACGGCCGCCCGTTTACTGGTCCGCGCAGACGCCGCTCGCCGTACGGCAGCCTTTCCGGTACGCTTCCTGGCCTTGGCCACCTGCTTCGCTGGTCCCGTACGCCGCTTCGACGTCCGCTTGGCTTTCGCCAGTTTGGCGATTTTGGCTGCTCTCTTGGCTGCGGCCCCGGCCCGGGATGCCCTCGCCGAGCGATAGCTCATCGTGAACCGCATCTGGTCGCCAATAATGTGATAACTCCAGATTTCGGTGACCGGAACCCGGTGATCGTCGCACAGCCGCCGTGCCGCGTCGGTAGCACCGGCCGGAACATACAGGTAGAACGCCCCCCGCACTTTCCCCAGCTCCGCCCATTCCGCCATCGCTTCGATGTAATTGACCGATTCGGCCGTCTCGACCTCGACCACGCCGTGCAGCCGCCGTGGTCCCACGCTGTTGATCAGCACGAGATCCGGGTACACCAGACCCGTCCCCGAGGGCACGCCGGTCGCTTCGCGCTCATCTCCGAGGTTGACGCTCACCTCGAATTTTCGCCGCAGACGGCTTTGCAGTATCCGGATTACGCGGTTGTGCTCGAACTGCTCGCGAATCGGCCGTAACAGGATCGCACTCACATTGTTTCCGTAGGTCAAATGACAGAATGACGCCGTCAACCCATGATACCGCCGTAGGCTTACACTAGCATGGATGACAACCCCGTCCAAAGACACCCTATCTACAGTCGTCCTGGAACGACCGGCAAGCGTAGTGGTCATCGACGGTCGTGTTGCGCCCGTCACAAGGCGCAACGGGGAACACATGGCGGCTGTAAGGCGTGGAGCGGAAGCCCAGTGCTATCCTTCAAGTTGGCGGACCATCCGAACCCCGAGGGCCCAGGTACCACGGCCCCTACTTGACGCAATGCCGCTCTGCGCCTGACAATCGGAGGATGGCGACGTGTGGGATTTCATGAACCTTCAGTCCAATGAGTCCATCCTAATCGTGGACGATAACCCGGACGTCACCGACACGTTTTCACGCTTATTGCGGCTGGAAGGCTTCACGGTCCACACGGCCATCGACCCGGAAGGTGGTCTCGAGATCGCAGCTGGCACGCATCCGGCCTCGCTCATCTTGGATCTCCGGGAGCCTATCCTGAGCGGTCTGCAATTCCTCCAGCCCATGCGGCAAACACCGGCGCTGCGAGACACCCCTGGGGTAATCGTGACCGGCGATTACTTCATAGACGACCGCACCACCTCACAAATTGAGGCGCTGGGCGCTGAAGTCCACTTCAAGCCATTGTGGTTGGACGATCTCGTGGCCCTCGCGCGAGGCCTCCTCGCCGCCTAGTCATCTTGTCTACGGGTGACATCGTCAAGAGTGCAACAGGTTTCCCGGTCGAGATAGGGAGCGGCGAGTGAACCAGCGTTTTCTTCGCGCCTGTCGGCGTGAACCGGTCGACGCCACTCCGGTATGGTTCATGCGGCAGGCAGGCCGGTACATGCCAGCCTATCGCGCCGTGCGCGAGCGTCACACCTTGCTCGAGATCTGCCGCCAGCCGGAGCTGGCCGCCGAAGTCACGCTGCAGCCGGTGGCTGCGATTGACGTCGACGCGGCTATCCTCTTCTCGGACCTACTGCTTCCGCTCGAGCCGATGGGCATTCCTTTCGACTTCGTCAAGGGCGAAGGGCCGGTCATCGACCAGCCTGTCCGATCCGTGGAGCAGATCGACCGCTTGATCCAATTCGAACCACGGGAGTCGCTGGCGCACGTGCTCGACACCATTCGTCTGCTTCGTACTCCTTTGGCCAATCGGGTGCCGCTGATCGGCTTCGCCGGGGCCCCCTTCACGCTGGCCTCGTATGCCATTGAAGGCGGGCCGTCCCGCAGTTTCGGGCGCACCAAGGCGCTGATGTACAGCGAGCCGGACGCGTGGCATCGCCTGGCGGACACGTTCGCCGCCATCATCGCCGACTATCTGGCCGCCCAGATCGAGGCCGGTGTCCAGGCGGTCCAGGTGTTCGACTCCTGGGTCGGGGCACTGTCCCCGCGGGACTACCGCGAATTCGCGTTGCCCCACACCAAACAGATCTTCGACACGGTGCGACCACTCGGCGTTCCGATGCTGCACTTCGGCACCGGCACTTCCACGCTGCTCCCCGCGATGAAAGAGGCCGGTGGCGACGTGATCGGGCTCGACTGGCGCATTCCCCTCGACGCGGGATGGGATCTGATCGGTGAGGACCGGGCCGTGCAAGGCAACCTGGATCCGACGTTATTGCTGGGTCCCGTTGAGCGCATGTTGCGGGGCGCGCTCGACGTGCTGCGACTGGCGCAGAACCGCCCCGGGCACATCTTCAACCTGGGACACGGGATTCTCCCCACGACCGAACTGTCGCACGTCCAGACACTTGCCCGCTTCATCCACGAGCAGACGGCGTGATCGCGAGCAGTCTCTTCGTACGACTCGGCAGTCAAGAGTCCGAGGGCACCGTGAAGATCCGGTCGTCTGCCAGGAACCCCGCCCCGACACCGGGTCCGGGCGGCCCGACACCCGATGGGCGTCGTTGACGTCGCGGTCGTCGGGGCTGGAGCGGCCGGGCTGGCAGCAGCGTACGAACTCTGCCGTCAGGGCGCGTCCTTTGTCCTGCTGGACGCGTCGGCACGACTCGGCGGTGTCATCCGTACGGAGCAGGTAGACGGCTTCATACTCGATGCCGGCCCCGATGCGCTGCTCGTGCAAAAACCGGCCGCCATTCGACTGTGCGAGGAACTGGGGCTCGGCGAGCGGCTGATCCCCACGCTGGAGCCCCGGACCGCCTACGTGCTGCGCGACCGCCTGCGACCGATACCGGCAGCCTCCGTGCTCGGCATCCCGACCGCCATCGCGCCATGGATCGCGAGCGACCTGATTTCTCCAGCCGGCAAGCTCAGAATGGCGGCAGAAGTGCTTATTCCGCGTGGCGATGCGACGCAGGAATCGGTGGGAGATTTCTTTCGGCGGCGCTTCGGACGCGAGCTAGCCGACTATGTTGCTGAGCCGCTGCTGGCCGGCATTCACGCCGGTGATGTCGACCGGCTGTCGATGCGATCGCTGTTCCCGCGGCTGGTGGAGGCTGAGCGCACCTACGGCAGTGTAATTCTGGCCCTGCGGGCTTCCCGCGCGAAAAGGCAACGGCCCACGGGGGGACTATTTCGCTCGCTCCCCGGCGGCATCGAAGAGCTGGTGACTACGCTGGTGGCGAGACTACCGGCGTCGTCCATCCGCCGCGGCGCACGGGTCCTCGATCTGAATGGCCCCGCACCCTATACGGTGCGGGTCGCCGGCGGCCTCGATGTATCAGCCCACGCCGTGATCCTAGCCACCCCCGCCCACGCCACGGCGAACCTGGTTCGCGGGCTCGACGCGCAACTCGCGACGCGGTGTACCGAGATCCGCTACACGTCGACCGCAACCGTACTACTGGGCTACCCGCAGTCGGCGATTCGCCGGCCGCGGCGCGGTTCCGGGTTCGTCGTGCCGCGAATCCTGGGTCACGTGCCCCTGATGGCCGGGTCGTGGGTAACCTCGAAGTGGCCGGGCCGCGCGCCGCAGGGACACGTGCTGCTCCGTGGCTTCCTGGGCGGTGCCCGCGACCCGGAGGTGCTCTCGCGTCCGGACAATGAATTGATCGATCAGGCCCACCGCACGTTCGTCCCACTATTGGGCATCGACCGACACGCGGACCTCAGGCGGGTCTACCGCTGGGACCGGGCCAACGCCCAGCACGACGTGGGACACATCGAACGCGTCTTAGAAATCGAACGGCGGCTGGACCGCCTGCCCGGAGTCTACGTCACCGGCGCGGGGTTCCGCGGGGTTGGCATCCCCGACTGCGTCGCCGATGGGCGGGCCATCGCGCGCGCGGCAGTCAAGTGGCAGCGCAACCGGCACCCACAAGCCACGCCGTAGCGTTGTGACACCGCCCCCCCCCAAGAACCATCAGCCGTTTAGCCGGCAGTGGACTTCCTGGCGGTGGTCTTCGCGATCTTCGTCGCCTTCGTCGCCTTCGTCGCCTTCGTCGCCTTCGTCGCCTTCGTCGCCTTCGTCGCCTTCGTCGCCTTCGTCGCCTTCGTCGCCTTCGTCGCCTTCGTCGCCTTCGTCGCCTTCGTCGCCTTCGCGGCCTTCGCGGCCTTTGTCGTCTTCCTGGTCTTCACGGCCTTCGTGGCCTTGGCGGTGCTCGTGGTCTTGGCGGTGCTCGTGGTCTCCGTGACCTTCGACCTCTTGGCCGACGCCGTGGTCTTGCGTTTACGCGCCCGTGGACGCACCGCGGGAGCTGGTTCTCTCGAGGGCTCGATTCTGGCCAAGGTGGTCAGAAATTTTCTGACCGTCCTGTCATCGAACTGAATGCGGGTGAAGGCATCCTCAACGGCGATGACGGAACCGAGACCGTAGGTCGCTTCGTGTACTCTGGTCCCAATCTCGAAACGCTTCATTCTAAAAATTTCCTCTCGGTGTCATGCTGCAGGGCCAGCGGGGGAAGCAGGATGCGTACGCCCCGAAGACCGATGATATCCCGATGTTATGAGCACCGGCAAGACTGCGGTCTTCCGCGTCGTCGCCCGATGACACCACCAACTCCGTCCAGGTAAAACGCGGATGCCAGGCACACGAACCATCCAGCTAACCGGCATTTCCCTTGATCTCGGCGCCGGGCGACGTGGCGTTGACATTGGACCATCGGCTCTCCGTGTCGCCGAGCTGGCTCACGACTTGCCGCGATGGGACACTCGGTGACCGACAAAGGCGACCGGGTCGGCTGCCACCACCGGCTCGGACTCCCATCGACGGCGGCGGGCGCTCGGGCCGCTCTCAGTCGACGCCCACGGCGACATGAACATCCCGGCGACCACGACGAGCGGCAACGTTCATGGCATGCCGCTAGCGGCCCTCCTCGGCCCTGAGCCGGCCGAACTGACTGGCATTAGCGAGCTCGCACCGTCGGTCCGGCCGGACAGAATCGCCCTGGTCTGGGTTGCAGGCTCGACCCGCGGAAGAAAGAACCCGTGCGCACTTCGGGTGACCATGTCTTCACGATGAGCGACATCGACCGGGACGGACTGGCCGAGGTCACCAATCGGACCCTATCGACTATCCTGCGTGGCAGCGCCGACCTGCACGTCTCCTTCAACCTCGATATCTGCGATCCCGCGATCGCTCCTGGCGTCGGCATTCCCGTCCGCGGCGGCTTGAGCTACCGGGAGGCGAACATCCTGATAAAACTGGTCGCCGACACCGGGCGTCTGCGGGCGCTGGACCTCGTCGAGGTCAATCCCATTCACGACATTCATAACTTGACCGCACAGCTGGCTGTCGAGCTCGCGCTGTCGGCGCTCGGCCAGCGTATTCTCTGAATGCTATAGTGTGGGCCTGCGTTCGCCGATGGAGCCACCTCGGATGTCGTTGTCAAAATTGGGGCCCGTACTGGTGCTCGGCGTTCTCATCCTCACCGCCTGTGGCAATGGCAACGAGGATGCGATGGTGCGAGGACCTGCCCCGCCTGTCGTGATGTTGGGTGGCGGGACCTTGACATCCATACACGATGGTCAGGCTGGAAGCCCCCGCGTAAAGGTGGATTGGGAGGTCGACGGTGCCAAGATCTCGATCAGCTACGGCCGTCCGTTCTTGAAGGGGCGCATCGTCGGCGAATCGGTCGAGCCGCTGGAGGGCCGGATCTGGCGACTGGGCGCCGATGAAGCGACCCTCTTCACGACTGACCGCGATCTGATGATGGGAGCGGCGCACGTGCCGGCCGGCGAGTATACACTCTGGACCATCGCGGACGGCGACGTCACCGAGTTGATCATCAACTACGAGACCGGGCAGTGGGGCACCGGCTACGATGAGTCGAGAAACCTGGGCCGCACTCCGATGGTGCTCGGCACGCTCGACACACCGGCCGAACAACTGATCCTAAACATCAACGACGGCGACCTCCGGGTCGAATGGGGCGCGATGGTCGCCTCGGTGCCGATCCTGGTGCACTAGGCGAAGGGCGCTCCGGTCTCTGGCGCCCCTGAAGGGGCCAAACGAGGGCCAACGGCTCTCGCAGGGCAAGACGGCGATGGACCAGTTTTGTGAACGCGTCTAGCAGACCTTCCCTAGCCGAGAGACGAAACATCTCGCGGAGGCGGTCGGGACTCGTCTCGTGCGAGACTGCGGATGGGACCGGGTCCATCAGCACCTGTGAAACTGCGGCATGAATCTACTGCGCGACCTGCACGAAGCATACGGTTTCTGATGCGTCTGGGCCGCTAGCTCAGTGGTAGAGCACCTGACTTTTAATCAGGGAGTCCTGAGTTCGATCCTCAGGCGGCCCACCATTTTTTCAACACGTTACAGAGACTTATACAGGATTCTGGCCCCTCCATGGTAACCCAGTGGTAACGCTTTGACCGGGGTAGGGCTAGGGATCCGGCGCGGGACGGAGGTATCTGTGGAACGCCACGCACACGTGTGACTCACCCCCGTCTCCGTTGAACCGTCTGGACGTGTGGCTGGACCTGGCGGACGCGATTGGCGGAAGGGTTAGCAGTAAGGAAAGTCTTCATGGAGCCAAGGTGATGGCCGTAGCAGCGGGAACGCTTGCGGTGAACTTCCACCGCAAGATCGACAAACTGCTTACGCGCTAACTAATCTCAAGCCGGTATGTCACACTCACGGTTGGGCCCCAATTATCCAAAACGAGCGTGTACACGCCTGGCGTGACGGTGGTCGAAAACACGGCTGGCTTTGCGTAACTTTCGTCCGTTGCGACACTATCAGCCTGTGCACATCCGACCGACTCCGCGAGGAGCTGCCCGTATGTACAGGTAGCGTTCAGAAGATAAATATCAACATCGATCTCTGCGCTAACCCAATCAACAGAAGCAGAGAGCGTGCCCGCTCGAGTCGCCGTGAAGTTGACCAGATTGCCATCATAAGCAGGGAGAGAGATCGTTCCCTCAATCAGCTGAGGTTGGTCCGACGGTGACGATGGGGACCCACCGCAGCCAGCGAGGCCAAGCGCGACGCAGGCCACCATCACCGCCGCCGTGATCACGAGTTGTCGTTGCATCAATACCTCCACATTTATTGTATTGACCGCGCCTAAATACCGCAATTGCCTCCGTCCCCGTTGCACCGCCTCCCCACTGGCCTCATCAGCTACTGGCTAGGCGCAGGCGGCGCTCCGCGGAGAGTCTGTCCTTCCCGCTGCGCTGGTTGTTGACCCACGTTTCCAACCGATAGCCGTCGGCGGTCCGATGGCTCTGCGGCACGCGGGCGGATCCGTTGGCCTGCACGTACGCGGTGAGGTAACCGAAGCCCTTCTTCCACGCTGCGGCTAACCTATCCCACTCCCACCCATTCAGTGCTTCCAAGCACCGGCGCCGGCACCTAGTCCAGCTGTTTCCAGTAGACCGGAGTCAGCCCCCAGGCCACGGGCGCCGCGATGCCGTACCAGATGCCTCTGATCACAAGAGGCAGATCTGCGTCGATTTCGTCGCCCGCGCGATCACGGTCTCCGCGGTCCTGGCCCGCGTGCCGGCGGTCGTCGGTTCGCTCCGGGACGCACGACGCACACCGCTCGGTGGGTCAGCCTTCTGGCCGAGGCGTCGCGGACCTCGACGGACCACACCGGGGCATACAGTGGGGAGTTGGTGACCCAGAAACGGTTGGCCTCGCTGAACGGACGGCTGGCGCTCCACAAGGTGAGACCCCAGGGATACCGTTGAGGCTCGAGCCGCTGGAGCAAGGAGTCCAGCTCGCCTCTCGAGGGGAGCCGCCAGGTCGAGGTGTTACCGAGCGTGAGCCCTTCGCAGAAGGCGTCGGCGCCGGTCCAGAGCACTCCTTCGCTCCCTGGTCTCGGCGAGCTGGCGGCCGTCCAGAGTAACCCGGTCTGCTGGTCGAGGAAGGTTCCGTCTGCCTGGTCCGGGAACGGGTCGCGCGCCGTCGCTTCGGCCTCCCGGTTCGCGCGATCTGACTCGGCGGCCGAGAGCAGGGCGTCCTCGCGTTCACTCGCCGCCGCGACTTCCACGCGGCCGGCGAGTTCGAGCAGGACCACCTGGCGGCCGCCGCCGTTCAGGTCCACGACGGCCTGGTCACGCGTCACGCCATCCGCGGCGGTCGCGATGACCAGGTGCTGGCCAATCGGGACCGTGATCGGTTGCGGAACCCCGGGCTCGAAGCGGCCGACCGCGTCGCCGTCGACTGTGACTGAGCTCGGAGTGTCGACCGAAATCAACAACTCGGCGTTCGCCGGCCCGTCAGAGGTCGACTCCGAGGTGCCGCCGCCAGGCGTCACGGTCGCGTCGGGTTGCTCGGTCGATGCCGGGGGCGTCGAGTCGGCGGGCGGAATGCCAGCCGGCTCGGGGTCCGGCGTCACGTCACTCGCCGGAGCCGACGCATTGTCGCCGATCTCCGGTGCCGTCGGACTCCGTGTCCCGACTAGCTCCGTGTCCGGGGTGTTTCCCCGCATGAAAAAGAGCAGGAGTGCGAGCACGATAAGGGAGGTCGCGCCGATCGCGACCAGTCGGCGCACGGCAGATATGGCGACGGGCCGGTCGGCGGCAGTCTCCTCGGTCAGGCGTGTCGCCGCGTCGTCGAGTGCCGGGGTTGGCTGTGAGGCGGCCCCGGCAGTCACCGGCCCGGGCACCGTCGCGTCGCTGACGCCGGCGGGGGCGCCGGTCACCACGGTCGGCAGCGTGGGAACACCGTCGATCGGTATCGTGGCGGCCGGCTCGGCTGCGGCCGGGGCCGGGGCCGGGGCCGGGGCCGGGGCCGGGGCCGGGGCCGGGGCCGGGGCCGGCGAGAGTGTCATGGCCGACATCGCTTCGACCATGGCGCCCGCGGTGGCGAATCGCTCCGACGGCTCCTTGTGCATGGCCCGGAAGATCATTCGCTGCAGTGCTTCCGGGATCTCGGAGTTGACCAGACTGGGCACCGGGAGCGGATCGCGGATGTGCTTGACGACGACGGCCAGCGGGGTCTCGGCCTCGAACGGCACCTGACCGGTGGCCATCTCGAACAGCACGACACCCAGCGAGTAGAGGTCGCTCCGGCCATCGATCGGCTTGCCCATTCCCTGCTCGGGTGACATGTACTTCGGTGTGCCGAGCAGGCCGCCGGTCGCTGTCAGCGTGTCCGCGCCTTCCAGGATCTTCGCGATCCCAAAGTCGGCCAGCAGACAGTTGCCGCGCTCGTCCAGCAGAATATTGCTCGGCTTGACGTCTCGGTGGACCAGACCTTGGGCATGGGCACAGTCGAGGGCGTCGCCGACCTGGGCGATCACGCGTTTGATCTGGTCGACCGGTAACGGCTGGCCTGTCAGCGCCGCGGCCAGCGTCCCGGTCTTGATGAACGGCATCACGATGTAGGTGAACCCGTCCGACTCGCCGAAGTCGTGCACAGGGAGGATGTGCGGATGCTGGAGGCTGGCCAGCACCTTCGCTTCTTGCTCGAAACGCGCCAGGAACTCCGGGCCCTGGGCCAGGTGACTCGGTAGGATCTTCAAGGCGACATGCCGGTCGACGGCCGGCTGATACGCCTTGTAGACAGAGGCCATGCCTCCGGCCCCCAGCGGTTCCACAATGCGATAGACGCCAAAGGATCTTCCTGACAGGTCTTCCATAGCCCGCATCCCGGGCGGTCGAATCGTGGCCGCATGCGGCAGGCCGGCAGGAGCCGTGGCCTGCGCCTTGCGCAATCAGGGGTGGTGTTTGCCGGCGCCTGCCGTCATCATACTCCGCGGGGGGTACCATGCCCACGCAACAACGGATGCTTCGTGTCCCTCCACTGCTGGCGCTTGCCATCCTCTGCACTCTGGGGCCCGCCCCGGCCAGGGCGCAGCAGGTGCGCGTCGCGGTGACGCCCACTGCTCCGACCGGAGTAGCGGCACCACCAGGTTCAACGGCGGCTGACCCCGACATCAGCTTGTTCCGCGGCGGGGCACTGGCCAGGGGTGTCACCACCGAGCCCTGCACGTTGTCCGGCGGCACCACGACCACCTGCTACCGGATCACGGTAGTCGGTCTGCCGGTCGATCACGCAGTCGGACCGTTCTGCCCGCCGACCACCTCCTCGACGGCCGCGGATGGTGGTATCTGGTTCGATGGCGACGGCCTGTACGACCTGGACGGGGAGTTCATCAGGGGACTCTCGTCGCTCTACGGCGACGACAACTGGTTGCTCTATGACGAGGACGGGAATGTCAACGTCACCGCTACCCAAGAAGCGTTCGAAGGCGCGGCGAGGCCCAATGTCGCCCCGGAATACCAGAACCATTGCGTAGAGGGCCGAGTCGCCTGGCTCCCCGGTGGCCAGCCGGTCACCACGACAGTACTGATCCCGACCAGCCCGGTGGTCGCTACCTTTCCGACAAGCCGTGCGCGGTTACTTAGCGTCACGCTCAACGGGGTAGGGTTCAACGGCAGTGCGCCGGTAAGAGACATCTTGAGGGCCTACACCATTGCCGCTTTCGACGACTGCGGCGGGCATTTCAACCCTGTCGAGGGCTATCACGTGCATGCTTCCATGGGATGTTCCGGCATCGAGGTCGGAGGCCACGGCCGGCACTTCGCCTATGCGCTCGACGGCTACGCCGTTTTCACCACGCTCGCAGGCGCGAGCGATCTCGACCGGTGTGGCGGCCATAACAGCGACCTGCTTGGCTATCACTACCACGCGGCCCCGGCGGCCGAGAATTTGATGGTGGGCTGCCTCGCGGGGGAGATCGCCAGGCAGTAGCCCTGGAAGCAGCGACTGGTCGAGCTGCGCGATCGCTGGCTGAACCCGCCCGCGTGGTAGAACTCCGCGTGGTCAGGCACCTCAGTCTTCGAAACAAAAAACGGCAGCTGTGTTCGGCGGTCGGGTATATACATATCGACGACCCCGTCGCGGTTTTTGGATCTGACTGAATCTCTTCAGGCCGAGAGGTCATATCGTCCTCCGATCACAACAATAAACGGCGAGGCGTCCAGCCTACCGCTAGCTGGCAGGCGGTTCAACGGGGACGGGGGTTACAGCTCACGCGGGCGCGGCAGCCCACTGTGGGACGGGGAGAAACGTTAAAGCGTTATTCCGTCTCCAGTCCGAGGGAGCCGCCGGACATTCCAGAGATGTTCATTCTTGCGACCTTCCATGAGGCAAGGGTCCACCATGCCTTCGTCGTGGCCCAAGCGAGCCAAGATCATCCCCGTAACTTCACGCGCGGATGAGCCGGGGACAGCAACAGGTCCCCGGCCCCCCCATCAACGCACCCCACCGTTCCGCCCTCCTCCTCCCCACGCGTAGGTCAGGGGGGAGGGCGGACTTCGTCCACATTGGATGTGAATCCAGCATTAGACGACCGGCAGCAGTGCTCCCCTGCGTGACGAGGTGTAGACGCCGATCCGACCACTGGCTGGTAGGGGGTGCAATGTGCCTAGCGCGGCCACGCATCGTCCCACTCACGGGCGAGGCGTTGGGCGTCGGCCCACTTGCTCACGCCGGTTCACACAGGGAGGAATTACACGACCGATCCGACTACGGCAAAGGGGAACACTCCATTTGGGGACGCCATTTTACTCGCCAGCGAACGCATCCCACGATTATGAGTGCATGACAACATTCTCCCAATTAGCTATTCTGTCGCACTTCCTCCGATTTGAACTCTATGGCAGGAAAGCCTTGCAATGACAAACGGGACCACCGACACCGATGCTACATGGATCCAATGGGCCGTCAAGGAAATCACGGCAGATTACACCCGTTCGTCCGACACACATTTATTGAAGTGCTCTCTCCCAATACTCGATCGATACGACATCCATCTCTACTTTAAAGATGAATCAACCCATCCCACACGTAGTCTGAAACACCGCCTCGCTCGTTCCCTGTTTTTACATGGATTGTGTAGCGGATGGATTCGGCAGGGCCAATCCATCGTCGAAGCGTCTTCTGGCTCCACAGCTGTTTCAGAAGCCTACTTTTGCCGCTTGTTAAATCTGCCCTTTATTGCCGTAGTCCCAGAGGACACCTCAGTAAACAAGATCAAGGAGATTGAATTCCTTGGTGGACAAATCAGACGAACGTCCGCAGAAGCAATCTATGACAGTGCTGCTGACTTGGCCGACGACTTAGGTGGGTATTACATGGACCAGTTCACGCGTGCCGAACAGGCGACCGACTGGCGAGGTAATAACAACATCGCGGAAAGCATCTTCCAACAGCTCACTCATGAGAAGCACCCTATACCTCGGTACATCGTCGTCGGCGCCGGAACAGGAGGCACGAGCGCCACGATCGGACGCTACATTCGTTACAGCCTCATCGATGGCGAGCGTCCAGAACTGGTCGTTGCAGATCCTGAAGGATCGGTCTTCTATGATTATTTTCACACGGGAGACCAGACGCTCACCTCGAATATGAGCGGACGAATCGAGGGCATAGGCCGACCACGTGTTGAAAAGTCATTTATTCGAGCTGTCATTGACAGCGTCATTCGTGTTCCCGATACCGCCAGCATCGCTGGCTTGCGGTTTATCGAAGGTCTCCTGGGGAAGAAGGTCGGCGGATCAACCGGCACCAACGTTTTCGCCGTCTTTCAATTGATTAGTCAGATGATCGAGTCTCACACCGCAGGCAGCGTCGTCACACTACTCTGTGACGATGGCGAACGATATACCGACACGTACTATTCTGATAGTTGGTTGCATCAGCAAGGCCTTGATATTTCTGACCACATCAGCCTCATTGAACAGTTCGCCAAGCTCGGAAAGCTCTGACTCATGTAATCTCCTGGTGGCCTCAGGAGACAACCTCCACGTTTTCCTTGATGTGTCGGCGTCCACAGAAGTGCGATGCCCCGTGGGGACATTACCTCGCGCAGAAACACCGGTCGTTATAGCGGGTGCGCGGCGTCCCAGTGACCCGCTCGTTCTATTTGTTCGCCACGACCAGAGACCGGCAGAGTATGCCTTCGTCGATCCCCTGCAGCATCGCGTTCTTCTTGCTCCGTTCTTCTTCGTAGAAGTCCTCGCCTTCGTCAGCGCGCAGCTCGTCTTCCAGATCTCTATGGGCAACGACGAGCGCCGCGCATGTCGCGCGGAATACATCCGTGACGTCCTCCTTGACCACGACGGTTAGACCGGCGGCCTGAGTGAGCACTTCCGGTGAGGTCGAGGCCGTAACCTCGGATGGTCCCAAGTCTGCCGCTCGACGCGCTTGGGCCTCGGTGAGGCCTGTCGGGGTGTGGATGACGTATCCGGCGATGCACCCACCAGGCTTGAGGACTCGGTTGCACTCTCGCAGCACGGAGAGCTTGTCCGTAATTCAACAAAGCACGTCGGCGTGGACAATGGCGTCGAAGCTGTCACCACGAAACGGAAGCGAGCCTCCACGAGCCTGGACTACAGCGGTCTCGCGCCGAAGCTGGGCCACAAGCAACGCTTCCCAGGGAATGTCGGTAGAGACGAGGCGACAACCAGTCATCTCGGCGACGTGTGAGCCGGGCCAGCCGTGGCCAGCCCCGACGTCCAGCAGCGCGGTCCTGGCTTTGAGACCCAGGTGCTCGCATAGTGTCTGAGCTTCGGCTGTGGTCGTGTAGCCGTTCAGGCCGACGGTCTCGCCCAACGCGGCTTCCTCGACGCGGCGAGCGGCTCTTGCCAGAGCGGCGGCATACTTCAACTCGAAGAACTTATTTTTGTCTTCCATGACGTCCCAACCCTTCGGGTGGATGCGAATACCTGTCCACATCCCTATCCGGCGAACATTTCTTGTGTGAGAGGTCTAGCCTCGCGCGAGGCGGTGAGCGGTTCAACGGGGACGGGGGTTACAGCTCACGCGGGTGCGCGGAGTCTCACTCGCGGGTCAAGCTGAGATCGTCACAGAACCTCGACTGTCCCTCCCCGGATCTGGCGCTCAAGACTGGTCCGGCTCAGCGACAGAAACGCCCAGCTTCCGGACGCCAACGCAGCCACGGACAGCAACGCACACAGGCCGCCCCAGAACCAATACGGCAACCACAGCGCCGCCGCCATGTTCGCAACATCCGACGGATGGCGACCGTTGCTGATAGTGGCCACCTCCGTAAAGAGATAATCCGCACGCGAGAACACGCTTAACGCGAGCTGCACCCCGAGGAACGCCACCACCGCTTGCGCGACCTGGCCGGTCCCGCGCCACGCAGTGGCGCCACAGCCGGCGGCCAGCAATCCCACGAAGCCCCAACCGAAAATATTGCGCACCACCGCGACCAGGGCAACCGCGCTGAGTACCGCGAACATGCCCAGACCCACGCGGGCCAGTGTCGGTCGGGAGGCCAGCGTGAGGAGGGCCGCACCACCGGCGGCCGGTCCTACCAACCCGGCCCCGGCCACGAACGCGACACCGACCTGACCGCGGCCGGCCGAGATGCTCGCCAGTCCCGAACCATCGACGTGAATCACCAGCGAGTCGAACTGTCCGCCGATCAGGATCGCAGCGAGGCCATGGGCGCCTTCGTGGACGT
>CAUZDS010000018.1:0-64219 GCA_963578725.1 Vicinamibacteria bacterium | reverse complement strand
TGCTGCGAGATCACGCGCCAGGACGGGAGCGGATCGCCGCATCGATCGCATAAGGGGGGACGTCAGTCGTGGCACCTCATCCCAACATGCCGGACAGACCGGGCCATGGGTCGGGCGGTCGAGCAGCATTCGACAGACGCCACAGGCGGGTGCTAGCAGGACCGCGAGCAGGGAGTCGAGTCCCCCACGGACCGTCCCCATCAGGCGGCGCGTGGCGGCAACGTGACGAGGACGTGGTGGCAGATGATCAGGTTGGTTCAACGTAGATTTTGACCGCGTTGCCCCAGAGCCGTTCGAGCGCATAGAAGTCCCTGGTCTCGGACGTGAATACATGCACGACGAAGTCGAAGTAGTCGATGAGCACCCAGTCGGCTCTCGTGTAGCCTTCGACATGGGCCGGGCTACGCTTGATCGCCTTGAGTCGCCTCTCGATCTCATCGACGATCGCCCTCACCTGGCGGTTGCTGTGACCTGAGCAGACGACGAAGTGGTCCGTAAAGGCATCGCACTGGCGGAGGTCGAGGACGATCAGGTTCTCCGCCTTTCTCTCACGCGCCGCTTCAACCGCCTCGCCGATCCGGTCAGGGAGCGGCGTCTGGGACTCCCGCGGAACAGGTTCATTGTCAGTCATGCAAGCTGCGCGCCACGCCGCGACTCGTAGAGCCGACGCTGCTGTATGTAGCCAGCCACATTCGGGGGCACCAGCCCCGCCATCGATGCTCGGCGCGCTACTCGTGCGCGAATATCGGTCGAGGAGACGGCTGGCGTCACTGCGTCGATCAGAAACACCGCCGGCGCTGCGTCGACGTCCACTCTCAGCCTCTCGGGGCCCAGGGCGACCGGGGGGGTCATGCGGTCCGCCAGGTCGGGAAGCATCTCGGCGAGCTCGGCAACCGGATGTCCCGGTCTTGACACCACAACGAAGTGCGCGCCATCCAGCACGGCCGGGTAATCGTGCCAAGTGGCGATTTGCGCAAACGCATCGGCGCCGACGATGAAGAACAACTGCGTACGCCCGGGTTCTAGGGCCCGCAGACGCTCAAGGGTCACTGACGTGTAGGACGGGTCGTCCGATTCCAACTCGAGGGCGCAGGGAGCCAGATAGCCGTGGGTGTTCGCCGCCAGCATCACCATTGCCAGCCGGTCGCTGTCGGAGGTGCGCGCCGGCGCCGCCCGGTGCGGCGAGATCCGTGACGGCACCAGCAGCACCCGGTCGAGCGCCAGCACACGCCGCGCGACCGCCGCGGTCTCGAGATGCCCCAGGTGGATCGGGTCGAACCGCCCCCCCAGAACGCCCGTGCTCCCCCGTCCGCTCATGCCGGTGTCGTCACGTGTTCATCCACACCGGCCGCCTGAGCGGTCTGGAAGGCGGTCCAGATCGCCTCGAGTAAGACGTGGACCCCGTGCCCGGTTACGGCGGATATCGGATACACCCGAAGCCCGTGCTGCGCGGCGTGCCGGTGCAGTCGCTCGAGCCGCACCGGTTCGTCCAGTGCGTCGATCTTGTTCGCCGCGATGATCTGGAGCTTGTCCGACAGCAGGCCGCCCGGCATGTCGGGGACACTACAGTCGCGAAACAGCTTCAGCTCGCGCTGGATGACGTCGAAATCATCGACCGGGTCTCGCCCCGTGCACGACGACACGTCGACCAGATGCACGAGCACCCGAGTCCGCTCGAGGTGCCCCAGAAACCGATCACCCAGTCCGTGGCCCGTGTGGGCACCCGCGATCAACCCGGGGACGTCGGCGACGACGAAGCTCCGTTCGTCGCTCAAGCCGACGACCCCAAGATTGGGAGTCAGGGTAGTGAAGGAGTAGTCCGCGATCTTGGGTCGTGCCGCCGAGATCCGCGCGATCAGAGTCGACTTACCGGCGTTGGGGAAGCCGACGAGCCCAACGTCGGCCAGCAGCTTGATCCGGAGCCGAAGGTCTCGGATTTCTCCAGAGTGCCCGGGTTCGGTGCGCCGCGGCGCCTGGTTGGTCGAGCTGGCGAAGTGCTGGTTTCCGCGCCCGCCGTGCCCGCCCTTGGCAACCACGACGCGCTGTCCCGCTTTGGTCAGGTCGGCGATCTGGACGAACTCGCCCGCCGTCTGCGCGTAGGCGACGGTCCCGACCGGCGCGTGGAGCACGAGGTCGTCCCCGTCGCGTCCGGTGCGGTGGGACCCTTCGCCATGGGCGCCTCGGGCTGCCTTGAACGAGGGGTGGAACCGGTACGTGACCAGCGTGTTCAGATGCGGACTCGCCGCCAGCAACACCGACCCCCCGGCACCGCCGTCGCCGCCGTCCGGTCCGCCACGTGGCTCTGATTTCTCGCGACGGAAGCTGAGACAGCCACGACCTCCGTCACCGGCGGCCACGTGGATGTCGGCTTCGTCGACGAACATGCCTGGATGAGTCGTGATTCGCTGGGACTGCCCGGCTGGCTGGAAACGCTATGCGTCGAGTGGCAGCACGCTGATTACCCGGCCCCGTGCTCCGTGGTCCTCGAAGCGGACCCGGCCGCCGATCTTGGCGAAGAGTGTGTCGTCCTTACCGAGACCAACGTTCGGACCCGGACGGAACCGCTGTCCACGCTGCCGCACCAGGATCGATCCGCCGCTGACGACGTTACCGTCGAAGCGCTTCACGCCCAGCCGCTGCGCGTTGCTGTCACGTCCGTTTCGTGAGCTGCCTTGTCCCTTCTTGTGTGCCATGACCGCCTCAGCTTGTGTCCCGAGTTAGGCAACGGACTTCGGGTTCGGGTCACCAGCGTCTGTCGTGATGTCGATGATCCGGATCCGCGTCAGGTCGCGGCGGTGCCCCCGTGTACGCCGCATGCCTTTCCGGCGCTTGCGACGGAAGACGCGGATCTTCGGACCGCGCGGGTGGGCATCCACGACGCCGACGACACGGGCGCCGGCCACGGTCGGGCTCCCGGCGACCAGCGAGCCGTCGTCCCGGCTCAGGAACAGGACCTGGTCGAACGTCACGTCCGCCCCGGGTTCCACGCCAAGCCGGTCCACTTCGATATGCTCGCCCGGTTCCACCCTGACCTGGTGCCCAGCGGCTTCTATGATGGCGAACACGAGTTTGCCCCTTCGTATTGCACGGGCTGCGTCCGCTAGCCGAAGCCCTCTAACAGCCCGCACCAAAATCCCCGCCGCATTCGACGGACGCTGAATAACCCGCCTGTCTGCGTTGCTTCTCGGTCGAAAACCGGCCGGCACGCTCCCTCGTTGCGTCTGGTCAGGCGGGCGCGACGGGACGCGGGGGCTTCACTCCAAGCTGCTAGCGTACTCGCGCAGGGGGTTGCCTGTAAAGGGACGCCTGGGGCAACTACTTCAATAGTGTCCGGGTCCCACGGATGCTCTGGCTGCTGAACACGCCCAGCACGGACGGCAGCAGACGATCCATTAACTCGAAATAGGACGACAGCGCCGGGGTGTTCTGCGTCACGTCGTACAGAACCTCTTCGCGGTGCCGCTCGGTGTAGAGAGTGACGCCGGTTTCGCCGTCGATGAAAATGAACTTCGGGCTCAAGACGAACCCGCGCCGGTCCCGATATGCGCGCTCCGGAATGGTCCGGCGTCGCCCAAACGAGTCATAGATCTCACGTCCACGGGTCACCATGCCCGACCGGGCGTGCGGCGAGAAGTAGATGGTGCCGGTCAGGATCAGTGGGTTCTGATACTCTTCGCCGAGGTCACGCCAGTACCCTACGTTCGCGAAGATCGTCTCGTACGCCTCCAGTTCTTCCTCGGTCATCGAGTCGTCTTCGCCGATCGCGTCCTCTGGCTCGTCCTGGACGGTGGCCGCGAACCCGTCCGGGACGGTGCCGGAGGGTGGTTGCGGGTCTGTGTCCCGTTCGATCACCCCCCCCTGCTCTTTGGCAACGTCGAGCAACGACAGCACATCGGCGTCGATTACCTGGAGCTCGGAGTTGCGACGCAGCTGACTCCGCAGCAGACGCGCTGTCTCGGTGTTTGCGTCAACGTCTTCGGAGCCTCCCGAGACAAACCCGGCAATCAACACGCGCTGGAACTTGGAGATATCCAGCTTGGGCGTCAACGGTGTCTCGATGGGGATTTCGAGGAAGGTGGTGCAGCCGGCAAGCAGCGCCACCGCGACAACACTAACGAAAGTCTTGGCTGGCACGGTCATTCACTTCCATGAAGAGATCGTAGTTCTGCTCGATGAAGAGGTTGTCCGGGTCGAGATCGAGCGCCGTCTCGTACGCCTCGCGCGCCTCGTCGAACCGGCCCTCGTGCTCGAATGCGATGCCAAGATTGTTCCAGGCGGGTGCGTAGGAGGGGTCCATCTCGATCGCCCGCCGCCACCGGTAGATCGCCTCCTGCCACAAACCGCGCTGTGCCACCGTGACGCCGAACTCGACCTGGGCCTTCGCGTCCGATCGGGCGTCGGCACGCAGCGCCGAAACCCCAAACACGAGGACGAGCGCCAGCGCGAACACTACCTTCCGTATCATGGACCCCCCGCCACTATAGTCACCCGTCCCTCGGAGATGCAAGTGTTCTGCGACCGGTCGCCGCGCCGCTCTGCGTGCTGGAGGTGCAGTGATGACACTCGTCGACTGGGTCGCGCCGGTTCGTCCTATGCTCGAGATGTTGGCCGGGAGCTGGGGTCCGGGTTGGCGCGGCGTGGTATCACCGTGGTCAGCGGTCTGGCCCGAGGTGTCGACTCGGCAGCGCATCGCGGCGCGCTGGTCGAGGTCGGTCGCACGGTTGCCGTGCTAGCTCGGGTCTGGACATCGTGTACCCTCCAGAGCACAGCGGGTTGGCCCTCGACGTGGCGCGTCAGACGCTCGAACAGGGCCGCGAGGTTATGGCCGTGCCGGGCAACGTGCTCAACGGCCGGAACCGCGGTGCCCACGCTCTGCTCAAAGACGGTGCAAAGTTCGTCGAGGATGTGGACGATATTTTAGAAGAGATCTAGCCCAACGGAAGGGCGGGCGGGGACCCACCGGCCGCAGACGAGGCGGCGGACGACCTAGTCCAGCATCTGTCATGCGGTGAGAGCTGTGACCTGGATGATCCGATCGCCCTGTCTGGGCTCGATGGACCTCGATTACTGCCCCGTCTGCTGGAGCTCGAGCTGGCGGGCCGGATAGCCCGTCACGACGGCGGCCGGTTCGTTCGAACATAGAGGCCCGTGGTGACACCCTGCGTTGCACCGAGACCGCTCGCGATCTCGATCGCGAGCGGTCTCGGTGCAACTGGGAAGCACAGTGGGGCATTCGTGACCGAGCGTAACGCCGTTCAGCCGGGATGCGGTGCCGGTCGGCAACGTGGCTGTCGGCACAGTCACCGGGAGTCCTGCACCGAGCCAGGACCTTCTGAAGGATGGTAGGGTAAGACGACGCTGGTGGGCCGTCGCTGGGACCTGGCGGTCGATACCGCCGACGAAGGAAAAGCTTATGCCAAAGGCACTCGTTGTCGTGGAATCGCCAGCTAAGGCGAAGACCATCAACAAGTTCCTCGGGCAAGACTTCAAGGTTGTCGCCTCGATGGGGCACATCCGGGATCTGCCCAAGAGCAAGCTGGGCGTCGACATCGACGAGGGCTTCGTCCCGGTCTACGAGTCGATTCCGGCCCGCAAGAAGATAATTAAGGAGCTACGGCAGGCCGCCAAGGGGGTCGAGCAGATTTACGTTGCCACCGACCCCGACCGCGAGGGGGAGGCGATCGGCTGGCACCTGGCGAACGAGCTCGGGTCCAAGCGTCGCAAGATCGGCCGGCTGCGCTTCAACGAGATCACTAAGAAGGCGGTCCTCTCCGCGCTCAAGGAGGAGCGCACCATCGACCAGCGGATGGTGGATGCCCAGCAGGCCCGGCGTGTGCTCGACCGGCTGGTCGGCTACAAGCTCAGTCCGCTGTTGTGGGACAAGGTGCGCCGCGGTCTGAGCGCCGGCCGGGTTCAGTCGGTCGCGCTCAAGTTGTTGTGCGACCGAGAGGCGGAGATCGGTCGGTTCGTCACGGCTGAGTACTGGCACCTCTTCGCCCGGCTGGCCGGACGGATACCACCCGAGTTCGACGCCAAGGTCGTCAAGAAAGGTGCGCACGTGCTCAAGGTGTCGAGCGCGACCGAGATCAACACGGTCGTGTCCGACCTGGAGGGCGCCGCCTTTGTGGTGCGGTCGGTAGCGACCAAGGCGCGGAAGAAGCAGGCGCCGCCGCCGTTCATTACCAGCAAGCTCCAGCAGGCGGCCCGGTTCCCGGTCAAGAAGACGATGATGATCGCGCAGCAGCTCTACGAGGGGATTGAGCTGCCAGGTGAAGGTGCCGTCGGTCTGATCACCTATATGCGAACCGACTCGACACGCGTGGCGGACGAGGCGCTCGCTGACGTGCGCACCCACATCGGCGAGCGCTACGGCGCCGGTTTCCTGCCGGACGCGCCACGTTATTTCCGCAAGAAGGCGGACGCCCAGGACGCCCACGAAGCGATCCGGCCCACCAATATGCAGTACGACCCGGATACGGTACGGGTCCACCTGACACGCGACCAGTATTCGCTGTACCGGCTCATCTGGAATCGATTCGTTGCCTCCCAGATGGCACCGGCCACCTTCGACGACACGACGCTGGAGGTCGAAGCGGGGGACTATCTACTGCGCACGAAGGGGTCGGTACCGACCTTCGCCGGTTGGCTCACGCTCTACCAGTCCGCGACATCGAGCTCCGAAGGTGAGGCCGGAGACGCACCCCAGGCCGGTGCCGAGGAGCCGGGCGCGGCCGATGGCGGCGACGGGGCCATCACCGAGGCATTACCGAAGCTGGCGGTCGGCGATCGGTTAGAGCTGAGGAAGCTGAATCCCGAGCAGAAGTTCACGCAGCCGCCGGCCCGGTTCAGTGAGGCGACGCTGGTCAAGGAGCTCGAGGAGAACGGCATCGGACGACCGAGCACCTACGCTTCGATCATCGGGGTGCTCCAGACACGCGAATATGCCGAGAAGTTCGAGGGACGGTTCCACCCTACCCGGCTGGGCCGGCTCGTGATCGACCTGCTCGCCACGAGCTTCGACGACATTCTGGCGGTCGACTACACGCGCGGTCTCGAAGAGCAGCTCGATAAGATCGAGGACGGTACTGCCGATTATCGCACCATCCTTGGGAACTTCTACGAGAAGTTCAGCCGAGACCTCATGCTGGCGTCCGAGGCAATGCCCAATGTCAAGGGCGAAGGGCTGCCGAGCGACGAGGTCTGCGACAAGTGCGGAGCGCCCATGGTCCTCAAGGTTGGGCGCTTCGGTGTCTTCCTGGCCTGCAGCGCGTATCCGGAGTGCCAGAACACACGCGAGGTCGAAAAGACCGAGCCAGTCGCGGACGAGGAACCGGAGGCCTGCGAGAACTGCGGTAAGCCGATGGTGGTCAAGCGCGGTCGCTTCGGGCAGTTTCTTGCCTGCTCGGGGTATCCAGGCTGCAAGACCACCCGCAAATTAATCGAGACCAAGGGAGGATTGACGGCGGCGAGGCCGGATCAGCTCCTCGACGAAAAGTGCCCCCGCTGTGACTCCAATCTCGTGGTGAAGCAAGGCCGGTTTGGCGAGTTCACCGCGTGCAGCAACTACCCGAAGTGCCGCTACGTGAAGCTAAAATCGACCGGTGTAGCTTGCCCGAACGACGGGGGCCACATCGTTGAGCGGAAGTCGCGAAGAGGCCGGCCATTCTATGGTTGCAGTAATTATCCGGATTGTGACTTCACGCTCTGGAACCGGCCGGTAGGCGAGACCTGCCCGGCCTGCGGAGCCCCCTATCTGGTCGAGAAGACCACCAAGCGTTTGGGGCATCAAGTGCTCTGCAACAACGACGCGTGCGACTATGCGCGCACCGAGGAGGTGGCGTCGGCGTGACGGAGGAGCCAGAAGACGGGAGAAGCTGGAGGGCTGCGCCAGCCGTTTCACCAGCACGAAGCCTTCAGCGGCTCTTCTGTCTCATGGCTCCTGCCCCGTGTCTCCCGGGCTCAGGATTCCGGGGCGAGCGAGGGGGGTTGTCGATATGATCCACATCATCGGCGGCGGGCTTGCCGGGAGCGAGGCGGCCTGGCAGGCGGCCTCGTCTGGGGTGCCGGTCACCATCTACGAGATGCGGCCCGTGCGGCCGACTCCTGTACACCAGACCGACCGCCTCGCCGAGCTGGTCTGCAGCAATTCCTTCCGGGCCGACAAGGTCGAGAACGCCGTCGGACTGCTCAAGGCGGAGATGCGGCGGTTGGGGTCGCTGGTAATCCGCGTTGCCGACGAGACGCGCGTGCCCGCGGGCGGCGCTCTGGCGGTCGATCGGGTCCGGTTCGCCGACGGGATCACCGCGGCGCTCGAGGCGGCCTCCCTGATCACAATCCGGCGCGAAGAAGTCCGTGACCTGTCACTGTCCGGCCATGCGCGAGAACCGCTGATCGTGGCGACCGGTCCCTTGACTTCGCCCAGCTTGTCCGACGCGATCGCCGATCTGGTCGGTCGGGACCATCTGTACTTCTACGACGCCATCAGTCCGATCGTGCTGGCCGAGACGATCAATCTGGGCATCGTGTTCAGGGCGTCCCGATGGGGGCGGGATACACCGACGTCGGACGAGACCGCACCCGGGGACCACGCGGGTTCCGGATGTGCCGCCGGTGTCATGGGTGATGGGGACTACCTGAACTGTCCGATGACGTTGGACGAGTATCGCCCGTTTCTTGACGCTCTGCTCGGGGCGGAGCTGGCGACGCTGCACGGGATCGATCAGGAGCGGTTCTTCGAGGGCTGTCTGCCGGTCGAGGTGATGGCGCGGCGTGGCGAGGACACGCTGCGGTTCGGGCCGATGAAACCGGTGGGGTTAACCGACCCACGGACCGGCCGGCGGCCCTACGCCGTTGTGCAGCTGCGGCAGGACACGCTGGCCGGTGATCACTACAGCCTCGTGGGTTTCCAGACACGGCTCAAGTGGGGTGAGCAGGCGCGGGTCTTCCGGATGATCCCCGGTCTCGAGGCGGCCGAGTTCGTCCGGTTCGGCATGATTCACCGCAACACTTACATCAACGGCCCGACCGCGCTGCGGCCGACGTGGCAGGCCCGCCGCCGGCCATCGCTGTTCTTCGCCGGTCAGATTTCCGGGGTCGAGGGATATGTCGAGTCGGCGGCGAGCGGTTTGATCGCCGGGCTCAATGCGGCAGCGCTAGCGCGGGGCGAGTTGCCGCGGGCCCCACCACGCACCACTGCGATAGGGGCCTTGGGGCACTATGTGTCTCATGCCAATCCGGCCGATTACCAACCGTCGAACATCGCCTTTGGGTTGATCCCGGTCGTGGAGGGGGCTCCACGCCGGCGGGTCGAACGGCGCCGTGCGGTTGCCGCACGCGCGCTGGTCGAGATCGAGGACTGGCGCTCGAGTGTCGTGACGTCACCGGACCACGCCCATGTGGACGCATCTGCGCTCATTTCTTGAGTACTTGAGGCTGAACCGCAACCTGTCGCCGCACACGGTGCGAGCCTATCGGGGCGATCTGACCCGATTTCTACGCTTCCTGGAGCAACGTTTCGACCGTCCGGCGGATCGGATCGTACCGGACGAGGTGGATCACTACACCGTGCGGGCATACATGGCGGAGCTCTACGATCGCGGGCAGGCACGGGCGTCGTCGGCGAGGCAACTGGCGGCGATCCGGTCCTTCGGGCGTCACCTGCGGCGCGAACAGCACCTCGACAAGGATCCCTGGGCCCTGGTGGCGACGCCGAAGCAAGTGCGGAAGGTGCCAGCGCGTCTCGACCTGGGTGGGGTCGAGCGGCTGCTCGGCGTCCCTGACGTCACGACGCCACTCGGGCGCCGTGACCGGGCGATTCTCGAGCTGTTCTACGCGTCTGGGTTGCGACTGAGCGAGCTGGTCGGGGTCGATCTGGAGGATGTCAACCTCAGCAGCCGGCTCGTGCGGGTGCTCGGGAAGGGTGGGAAGGAACGCATTGTGCCGTTCAACCGCAGCACGGCAGCGGCGCTGCGTGCCTATCTGGGGGATCGGGAGGCGATCATCGCGCGTGCGCTCGAATCGGGCGTGACGGACGGACCACGCCGGTCAACGCGCTCGCCTCTGTTTGTCAATTACAAGAGCGGGCGTTTGTCGACGCGGAGCGTTGACCGCCTGGTGCGGCGGTATGTCGCCGCGGCAGGCGGTCGTCACGGCATCGGTCCCCACGCGCTGCGGCATTCTTTCGCCACCCATCTGCTGGAGCGGGGGGCGGATCTGCGGGTCATCCAGGAGCTGCTTGGCCACGCCCGTCTGAGCACCACGCAGCGCTACACCCACCTGGACGCTGCGCATCTGATGGCCCTGTACAAGAAAACCCACCCGAGAGCGTAGCGGAAGAGGCTTGGGCGTTCAGCTGGTCGAGACGGCCGCACGCCGGTAATACGTTTTGCAGTTGTGGCGGCGACTGATGTGTACGGTGCCCTGGCGCCTAGCTATGGGCTGTCCGGCCGAGACTGGTCACGGCACATCCGTCAGTCTATGACGATCGGCAATGTTTGGACGTGGAGTTCATCCAACGGTGTCCCCGCCGTCGATCTGTTGCAACGCTTCCCATTGGCTCATCAGCATCCCGACTTCCCACATCAGATTCTGATGGCGGTCGACCACCGGACTGGCCGTCGCCCGGTCGTCATAGAATCCTGGTGCCGCCATTGTCTCTTCGATCACCTTGATCTCGTGCTCGCGGTCGGTGATTCGTTGTTCCAATTCTCGGATCCGCGTGAGTCTGGCGGCCTGTTCCCGCTTCAGTCGGCGCTCGGCTTGCGCCTGGTGGCGTCGTTTGTCCCGCGCGGCCGGACCGGCGGGTCGGGCGGTGCCCTGGACGGCCGACTTTCGTGTTGTGGTCCTGGCCGGGGTGGATGCCTGGCGCCGGTCTGTGGCGGGCCGATCCGTCTCGCGATGGGTCTTGCTCCAGCAAAACTCCTCGTAGGTACCGGGGTAGCGCACCGCATCACCGTGGCCGATATCGATGATCGCGGTTGCGATCCGCTCCACGAAGTACCGGTCGTGTGAGACGAACACCAGGGTGCCGCCGAAGGCCAGTAGCGCATCGAGCAGGACATCCGTTGACTCGATGTCGAGATGGTTGGTGGGTTCATCGAGGAGCAAGGTGTTGGAGGGCCGCAACAGCATGCGCGCCACCGCCAGCCTGGTGCGTTCGCCGCCAGAAAGCACCCGTACGGGTTTGTAGATGTCATCACCCGAGAACAGGAACCCGCCGAGGATGTTCCTGATGGCCGGTAGCATGTCGGTCGGCGAGCCCGACCCGAGCGTGTCGTAGGCCGTCAGGTCGGAGTCGAGCTGGGTCGCCTCGTTCTGCGCGAAATACTGCGCGACGAGGTTGTGCCCCTCGACGCGGGTGCCGTCGTCTGGCGCCTCGACACCGGAGAGCAGGCGCATGAGGGTCGACTTGCCGGCGCCGTTCGGGCCGACCAGGGCGATCCGGTCTCCGCGCGCGACGTGGACGTCCACTCCGTCGAACACCGTGGTCGAGCCGTAGGCCTTGCGGATGCCTCGTAATTCCAAGGCGACCCGGCCACTCTTCGGGCAGTCTGGGAAGGAAAAGCGCACCTGCCTGCGCTCGGGTGGGACCGCGATCGGCGTGATCTTCTCGAGCATCTTGACGCGGCTCTGCACCTGTGCCGCTTTCGTCGCCTGGTAGCGGAACCGGTCGATGAATTGGCGGATCCTGGCTATTTCTTCGTCCTGCCGTTTCTTTTGTTCTCGGAGCGCCGTAATCCGCGCGTCCCGCTCGACCAGATACTCGGAGTAGGTGCCGACGTATGGCGTCAGTGTTCGCAGTCCCACCTCGACGACACGCTTCACGACGCGGTCCAGGAAGTAGCGGTCGTGCGATACCAGGATGAGGGCGTGGGGATAGTTGGCCAGGTGGTCCTCGAGCCAGTTGCGCGCCTCAAGGTCGAGATGGTTCGTCGGCTCGTCGAGCAGTATGACGTGCGGCTGACGCAGGATCAGTTTCGCGAGGGCGATCCGCATCTGCCAGCCACCCGAGAACGTGTCGGTCTGTTGCTCGAACTCACCGGTGCGAAACCCGAGCCCCCCCAACACGCCGGCCACCTTCAGATCGATTGTGTAGCCGTCCTGATCCCGGAACTGATGCTGCAATTCGCTGTAGCGCTCGAGGATCGCCTCATGATCCTCGCGCGATCTGCGATCGTCGGCGAGCTGGTCCTCGAGCTCATGCATCATCCGCTTGATGTCGAGCAGCGGTTGGAACGCGGTGCTCACCTCGTCGATCAACGACCGCCCGGTGTGGCTGAGCCCGTCCTGGGGGAGATATCCGACAGTGAGCCCCGTTCGCGCCGTGATCGTCCCGGCGTCCGGTTCGTCCAGCCCGGCCAGCATCCGCAGGAGCGTCGTCTTACCGGCGCCGTTCGGTCCGCACAGCCCGACGCGGTCGCCGGCGGAGACCCGCAGGGTGACGTTCTCAAACAGGATACGTTCGCCGAACGCCTTGGACAGCGACGAGAGTTGGAGCATGCTCGCGTGAAGCGGGCGGGTGGGGTGGCCGGTGGCGGTTGGCGAGGCTACTCGCCGAGCGCCCTGGCCGCGACCGTGAGCACCTTTGGCACCTTGAATGGCTTCGTGAGGTATCCCGACACACCGAGATTGGCGGCCTCGATGGCTCTGGCCTCTGTCGAGAACCCGGTGATGATGATGCAGGAAGTTTAGCATCATTCCATGGCTCAGACCCGCTTTTTCAGCGGTCAACGGGCCACTGACAAGACCTGTCGCAGACCCAAAATGATACGGTAGGGCTCCCCATAGGCGAGATCGTCACGTCTGGGCCAACTTTTTCACCGCCGGAGATGTTTAGCCCACGCGTGGCGGGACAGGGATGAATGCCAGGCAGTGATGCGGGGACGACGACCGTCTGGGCGGTTTGAGGCGGAGCTTCACTGCTAGCCCGCGGCGAAGCCACGCTGCATTCGACGCGCGCTACATTTCGCCAGTCGGCGTGGCTTCTCGGTCGAATACTGGTCGGTAAACTCCCTCGTCGTACCGTGTTCCGACCGTACGCGGTACCGTGTACCAAGCGTCTGAATGCGACGCGTGGCTGGGCCACAAGATACCGGGGTACCAGCCCACCGCACCCGCGGTCGCTGTGGCACTGTGTGGAGGAGATTAGTGCAGACCACGTCGGCCCAGATAGCGTCTAATCAGGTGTCGGAGGTGCGGGGCCGTGGTCGCCTCCGGAGTACACGGCGCCGATTACGAGGCATGTCCAGCTTTCCTTGGAGCCGCAGGTGATTACGACCTGCACGGAACACCATGAGCGGAGCCCAGGCCGCTGTTCTCGGCATGCAGAGGACTGACGAAGAGCTCGTCGCGCTCTCCACCGCTGGGGACCCGGAGAGCTTCAACCAGCTCGTCGTGCGCTGGGAGCGGCCAATCTATGCCCTGGCGTATCGTGTGCTCGGCCAGGAAGAGGACGCCAGAGACATCTGTCAGGAAACGTTTCTCCGGGCTTTTCGCGCGCTCAAGGGGTTCAAGGGCCAGGCCAAGTTCTCATCCTGGCTCTACCGGATCGCGCTCAACCTCTGCCGGGACTGGATCCGCCGCGAGCGGCGGACGTCGGTGGTCACGCCACTCGACACCGAGCCGGCGGCGGTCGAAGGCCCGATGGGATCGGTCGAGGATCGAGCGATCCGGCGCGATCTCGGTCGGGTCATCACACGCGCGATGTCGGTCCTGTCTGAGGAGCAGCGCGCCACGATCGTGCTGAAGGAATATCACGGGCTGACGTTCCAGGAGATCGCCGACCTGCAGGGATGTCCACTGAGCACCGTCAAGACCAGGCTCTACCAGGGTCTCGGTGTGTTGCGGCGTCAGTTGCAGCGCCGCGGCGTGCAGGGCCCCGCCACTGTGGTCGGGCTGTCTCTTGAGGCTGGAAGCAGTCGCAAGGAGGTGGTGACACTAGATCGATGACCAAGACCAATACCTGTGTCGAGAAGGACGCGTTGATCGACTACCTCTATGGCGAAGGCGACGCGGAGGCACGCACCCGCGTCGAGGCGCATCTACGCAGCTGCGCGCGGTGTGCCGATGAAGTCGGCGGGTTGAAGGACGTTCGAGGTGCTCTCGACGCCTGGGTCCCGCCCGAGACCAGGCTCGGATTCCGTGTGGTCTCCGACGCGCATCCGGAGCCCGCATCGGTGTCGTTCTGGGGTCGATTCCAACGGCCGCCGGTCTGGGGTCTCGCGGCGGCCGCGGCACTGGTACTGGTGGCTGCCGCCACCGTCGCGCGCTCCGAGGTTCAGGTCTGGCCTGACGGGATAGTGGTCCGGATTGGCTGGAGCGCGACCGAGCCCGTTGCTGCCAGCCGGCAGGATGGGGGGTCTGCGCCGTTATCGGATCTGGCGACCGTCGAGGCGCAGGAGACGGAGGCCGTGAGTGGGCCGCCGGTCGTGGTGGCGTCCCAGTCTCAGGACCTGCTGCGGCCTGGCCCCAAACTGCCTGCGGGGCGACGGGCCGCGGCCATCGACGACGAGGGGCTGCGGAATGTACGGCAGCTGATCCGCGAGAGCGAACAACGCCAGGAAGATACGTTCGATGCCCGCGTGCGGCAGGTGGAGCAGCAGATCGCGAACCAGCGCCAGGCCGACCTAATCGAGATGCAGCGCGCGTTCGGTGAATTCGAGGTGACGGGGGAGGAATTGGTGCGGCGACGCGAGCTGCTGGACTATCTGATGCGGATCTCGGCGCGGTAATGGGCGTCCTGGTAACACCGGCGCCTGCTCACGGATCACAGCGGCGGCGGGTGCGTCCACCAGCCCGGTGGGCTACAATCGGCGCATGACGTTGAGAGTGTATCTCGGGCTTCTGCTCGGCCCACTCGTCATGTCCGGCTGCGGCGGACCATCCCTCGACGTACCGACCGCGCTACGGCTCACGCAGGTCTCGAGCGGCTGGTACGACGCCGGCCTCGACACTCTGGGTCGCAACAAGCTCGTGCCGTCGGTGTCGTTCCGGCTCGAAAACGCGACCGACGACACGATTCGCTACCTCCAGCTCAATGGCGTGTTTCGGCGGCAGGGTGAGGAGGAGGAATGGGGCACCACCTACGTCCGCGCGTTCGGCGGCGAAGGGCTTGAGCCAAGCCGGTCCACGCCGGTGTTCCGGCTCGAGTCGGGGCGAGGCTACACCGGTGAGCAGACTCAGGCCGAGATGCTGGCGCATGGCGACTTCGTCGATGTGGCGATGGACCTGTTCGTGAAGCACCGTGGCGACCAGTGGGTCCGCCTGGACACGGTCGACGTCGACCGCCAGCCGCTCATGCGGTAGCCCGCGTGCCCGCATATCCAGCCGCCTCGCCGGGTGCCGCAGCCGTGCGTCCCGCGCTCGAGCGCCGTCTCGGTCCGCTGGACGGTGCCGCGCTCGTCGTCTCCAACGTCATCGGCGGCGGCATCTTCCTGGTGCCTGCGTTCGTCGCACAGTCAGTACCCCATCCCTGGGCGATGCTCACCGTCTGGGTGGCCGGTGGCGGACTGGCATTCGCCGGGGCGATGGCCTACGCGGAGTTGGCGGCGCTACGGCCCCGGGCCGGCGGCGAGTACGTGTATCTGCGGGAGGCGTTTGGCCCGCTCGCGGCGTTTCTCACCGGATGGACCTCGTTCATCGCCGGGTTCGCCGGCGCTATTGCTGCCAGCGCGGTTGGGCTGGCCAGCTACCTTAGCCGGTTCTTGCCAGCCGCCGGCGACACGACGCCGCTCCTCTCGGTGCGGCTGGGTCTGGTCGATCTCGCGGTGTCGCCCCAGGCGATCACGGCGATTGGGGTGATTGCCGCCCTGTCTGCGGTGCACGTCTTCGGCCTTGGTCCAGGCCGGATCGTACAGAACGTTCTCGCCGGGCTGAAGGTCGCGTTGCTCGTTGCGTTGGTGACGCTCGGGTTCGGGTTCGGCGAGGGGGACGTTACCCACTTCACCGCAGGGGGAAGCGTGTCACCCACACTCTGGGTGCTGGCGCTCATCCCGGTAATGTTCAGCTACTCGGGGTGGAACGCTGCTGCGTACGTCGCCGGAGAGATCCGGGACCCTGGACGTAACGTGCCGATCGCGCTCGGACTGGGTACGATCGTGGTGGTCGTGATCTATCTGCTTCTGAACCTGCTCTACATCTACGCTCTGCCGGTAACGGAGTTCGCCACGCTGGACACCGCTGTCGTGGATGCGGCGATCGAGAGCCTCTTCGGGTCTGCGGTCGCCGCGCCGTTCGCGGCCGCCTCGGTAGTCATGATCGGGGCGAGCATCAGTGCGATGGTCATGGCCGGTCCGCGCGTGTACTATGCGATGGCTCGAGACGGACAGTTCCCCGCCATCGTCGCGCGGGTAGATCCGCGCTTCCGCACGCCGCTGGTCGCGATCCTCGCCCAGGGGATCTGGGCCAGTCTGCTCGTCCTGTCCGGTCGCTTCGACCAATTGGTCGAGTACACGGGCTTCGCAGTGGTGCTTTTTGCTGGTGTCGCGGTCGCGGCCCTGTTCGTGTTGCGCCGCCGCGACCCCTCCGAGCCTCGGCCGTTCCGGGCGTGGGGGTATCCGGTCGCGCCGTTCGTTTTTATCCTGGCCAGCTTGCTCATCGTCCTGAACGCGTTGTGGCGCAGCCCGGGCACCGCTGGTGCGGGCGTCCTGGTCATCGCCGCCGGCGCTCCCCTCTACCTCCTCATGCGACGCGGGGAGCAGTCCGGTGCCTGATTCCGGATTCGCGACTCGCGCGTGTGACCGATGAGCAATGCCGTCCGAGCGAGATGCAGCGCCGGTCAATTACAGCAGGGCCGTCACCACGGGTTATCTGGACCTCACGTTCCGTCGCCGCGTCTTTCCTCTTTCGTCCAAGCTACGTCGGTCAGGCCCGCATCCCAGCGGGACGTCGCATTGACACCGTTTCCGCCCTTTGGATAGGCTCGGCGCATGATCATGATACGGAGTACAACCGTGCTGTCGTTGCGTCACGCTGGGTGCGCCATCATGGCCTGCGACGGACAGGTCACCTTCGGTGACACCGTGGTGAAGCAGAACGCCCGCAAGATCCGACGGCTCTACAACGACCAGGTCCTGGCTGGGTTCGCTGGCTCCGCCGCCGACTCGTTCGCGCTGTTCTCCAGGTTCGAGTCCAAGCTGGAGCAGTATCACGGCAATCTGGAGCGCTCCGCGGTCGAGCTGGCCAAGGACTGGCGGACCGACCGTGTCCTGCGTCGGCTCGAGGCGATGCTCATCGTCCTCGACGCCGACACGACCTTCTTGCTGTCCGGGACCGGCGATCTGATCGAGCCGGACGACGGCATCGTTGCGATCGGCTCGGGGGGCACCTATGCGATGGCGGCGGCCAAGGCGCTGGCGCGGCACACCAAACTCGGGGCCCGGGACATAGCTGAGCACGCGATGGAGATAGCCGCGTCCATTTGCATTTATACGAACGCCAATGTCACGATCGAAGAGTTGTAGCAGACCGGACTGCGAAGGCCCGCCTCCAGCGAACCGAGATGCCCATCTACCTTCCCGAGTCGACCGAGTCAGTCACGCCGACCCGGCTGGACGGCACGACCGAGTTGTCCATCGACAGCCTGACCCCACGCCAGATCGTCGCTGAGCTCGACAAGTACGTCATTTCGCAGGCGAAGGCGAAGCGGGCTGTCGCGGTGGCCCTGCGGAACCGGATGCGGCGTCAAGAGCTCCCATCGGATCTGGCCGAGGAGGTGGCGCCGAAGAACATCCTGATGATCGGTCCCACCGGTGTCGGCAAGACCGAGATCGCCAGGCGGCTGGCACGCCTGGCGCAGTCGCCGTTCATTAAGGTCGAGGCGTCGAAGTTCACCGAGGTCGGCTATGTGGGGCGCGACGTCGAGTCGATGGTGCGCGACCTCGTCGAGTTGGCGGTGGACATGGTGCGGGAGGAGCGGCTGGTCGAGGTGCGGATGAAGGCCCGCGAGAACGCCGAGGAGCGGCTGCTGGATCTGCTGTTGCCGCCGCTGCCACCCTCGGTCCGGGAGAACGACCCCGGCCCGGCCAGCGAGCAGCATCAGCGCACACGGGCGCGGCTGCGAGCACAGCTCGCCGAAGCGCGTCTCGATGATCGCGAGGTCGAGGTGAATGTCGCCCTGAAGAGCTTTCCGTCATTCGAGGTCATCTCCGGGTCCTCGGTCGAGGAGATCGACATCAATATCAAGGACATGCTGCCCAACATGTTTCAGGGGCGGTCGCGGAAGCGTCGGGTCAAGGTACCGGAAGCGCTCGACCATCTGGTGCAGGAGGAAGAGCAGAAGCTGGTCGATAGCGAGAGCGTAGGCAAGGCGGCCGTTGAGCGGGTCGAGCAGGCCGGCATCATTTTTGTCGACGAGATCGACAAGATCACCGGCCGCGAGGGCGGGCATGGACCGGACGTAAGCCGCGAGGGTGTGCAGCGAGACATCCTGCCGATCGTTGAGGGGACGACGGTCAACACGAAGCACGGCATGGTGCGGACCGACCACATCCTGTTCATTGCGGCCGGCGCGTTTCATGTCGTCAAGCCGTCTGACCTGATCCCGGAGCTGCAGGGACGCTTTCCGATTCGGGTCGAGCTCGATGCCCTCGAAACCGAGGACTTCGTGCGTATCCTGAGCGAGCCGCGGGGCTCGCTGGTCAAGCAATACACCGCGCTGCTCGCCACCGAGGGGATCGCTCTGAGCTTCGAGGCCGGCGCCGTCGACCGTATCGCAGAGTTCGCGACGCTGGTCAACGAGCGCACCGAGAACATCGGTGCGCGTCGGCTGCACACCGTCATGGAGAAGCTCCTGGACGAGATCTCGTTTAACGCGCCGGATCTCGACGAAAAGACGATCGTCATCGATGCGGCCTATGTCGACCGGATATTGGCCGATATCGTCGGCAATGAGGACCTCTCCCGTTACATCCTGTGACCCTGTTCGGGCGCCGAAGCACGCTGCTCGTCGGATTGGTTGTGGTGGCGGAGCTCTGCGGATGTGGCATGAAGGGCCCACCGCTGCCGCCGTTCGTGCAGGTGCCGGCACCGGTGACCGAGTTGGTGGTGCGGCGGTTCGCGAACGAGGTGCATGTTAGCTTCACGCTTCCTACGGGGAATCAAGACGGCACCGAGCCGGCCGATCTCGTCCGGGTGGACGTGTACGCACTGACCACGCAGCCGCGGATCCCGGCAGATCGGACGCTTGATCTTGAGGAGTTCGAGGAGTCGGCGACGCTGGTTGCCTCGGTCGCGGTACGGCCACTGCAGCCGCAGGTCGGCTTGGAGGGAGCGGATCTGATTGAGGACCCCGCCGACCCCCGGCCAGCGCTGGGTTCTCCGGTCGCCGTTTCGGAGAGTCTCACGGCGGCGGCGCTGGTGCCGGTGGACCCGTGGGCAGCCGAGCGCGACGACGAGGAGGACGAGGAGGACGAGGAGGACGAGGAGCAGCAGAGGCCGACGCGGCGGGTGATCGTGCCGCTGACGCCCCGGCCGTCGCCCGGTCCGTTGCAGCGGCAGTACATGGTGGTGGGTCTGTCCAGCAGGGGGGACGCAGTGGAATCGGCTACACGGATCGCCGTGCCCCTGGTGGACTCGCCCGAGCCGCCGCCTGCGCCCGCGGTTACCTACACCGCGGACGTGATCAACATAACGTGGGCGCCGGCGCCGGGGGCGCGCAGCGCGGTGCAGGCGCCCGCGATCTCGACCTCGTCCGTGACCCCGCCCGCGACCCCGCCCGCGACCTCGTCCGTGACCCCGCCCGCGACCTCGTCCGTGACCCCGCCCGCGACCCCGCCCGCGACCCCGCCCGCGACCAGTGGCACCGCCGCCACGCCTCCCACGGTCCTGGCGCAGCCTGTGCTGGTGTCCCGTCCGATTGTCGAGTGGCCCCCCCCGTCCCGCTACGAGGTGTTCGAGGTCGTCAATCCGGAGGACGGGCCGCTGACGCTGCCGCTCAACGCAACACCGCTTTCGACTCGTTCATATGCGGACCGCCGTGTCGAGTTCGGGGTCTCACGCTGCTATGCCGTGCGCACTCTCGACGTCGTGGGTGGGCTCGACGTTCGCAGCGAGTTGTCGCTCCAGACCTGTGTCATCCTCGCCGACACCTTTTCCCCGGCCGCGCCCGAAGGGCTGACCGCCGTTGGCAGCGAAGGAGCCATCAGCCTGATCTGGCAGCCGAACGACGAGCAAGACCTGGCCGGGTATCTGGTCTTGCGCGGCGTGCCGCCAGGTGAGACACTGCAGCCGCTCACCCCGGCGCCGGTGCCAGAGAACACCTACCGGGACACGACCGCCGAACCGGGTGTGCGCTATGTGTATGCCGTGCGCGCGGTCGATACGGCGACGCCACCCAACGTCAGCCCGCTATCCGGTCAGGCGGAGGACGCGGCGCGATGACTGACCCCATCTATCGGATCGAGTGCGGCGGACACGCCCGACACGCCGTGCGTCGCGACGGCGTCTGGTACCTCCTCGAGGGGGACTCCTTCGGGCAGTACGGCGTCGGCGCGCCGGTGGAGGGACCGGTGACGCGTGTGCTGGCGCCGGTCGTACCGTCTAAGATCGTTGCGGTCGGACTGAACTACAAAGACCACGCGGTCGAGATGAACAAGGCGTTGCCCGAGGTGCCGCTGATCTTCCTGAAGCCGTCGACCGCCGTGATCGGTACCGGTGCGTCGATCATCATCCCGCACGATGCCGGGCGCGTCGACTACGAGGCGGAGGTGGGCGTGGTGATCGGCCGGACTGCGCGCGGGGTGCCGGCTGCTCGGGCGCACGAGTATGTGCTCGGTTTCACGTGCGTCAACGACGTGACCGACCGTGACCTGCAGCGGCGCGATATCCAGTACACCCGGGCCAAGGGGTTCGACACATTCGCCCCGGTCGGGCCCTGCGTCGCCGCCGGTGATCTCGACCATCCGATCGGTATCGAGTCGCGCGTCAACGGCGAGCGCCGCCAGCATTCGAGCACACGGGAGATGATTTTCCCGATCCGGCGTCTGGTCGAGTTCGTAACGGCGGTGATGACCCTGTTGCCGGGCGACATCATCTCGACCGGCACGCCGCCTGGTGTCGGTCCGATCGTTCCAGGAGACCGGGTCGTTGTCGCCGTGGAGGGCGTCGGCGAGCTAGTGAATGGCGTCGTGGCGGCCAGCGAAGCTGCGCCTCGATCGACAAAAGAGCCGGAGCCGTAATTCGAGCCCGCTACGCGGGGATTGGACATCCTCTCAAGGTGATGAACTCTCTTGAACCGTTTATGGTGTGGCCGCTAAAACATGTCGAGCAGGAGTGTTTGAGACATGAAGCTGTTTATTGACACGGCGAACCTGGAGGAGATCGAGGCACTCGTGCCGCTGGGGATCATCGACGGGGTTACCACTAACCCGTCGCTGCTGGCCAAGGTGGGGGGTGATTCACGCGGCATGCTGAAGCGGATCTGCGACGTGGTGCAGGGGCCGGTGAGCGCCGAGGTCGTCGCGACCGACAGCGAAGGCATGGTGCGCGAAGGCCGCGAACTGGCGGCGATCGACCCGCACATCGTCGTGAAGGTGCCGTTCGGCAAGGCCGGCGTGCGGGCCTGTCGCACGCTCGTCAACGAAGGGACCCGCGTCAACGTGACCCTGGTGTTTTCGTCCGCCCAGGCGCTGCTGGCCGCCAAGGTTGGTGCGTCGTTCGTCAGCCCGTTCGTCGGCCGGCTCGATGACATCGCTACCTCCGGGATGGATCTCATCGCGCAGATCGTGGAGATCTTCGAGAACTTCGAGTTTTCGACAGAGGTACTAGTCGCCAGCGTGCGCGGGCCGATCCACATCATCGAGTCTGCCCGCATGGGGGCCGACATCTGCACCTGCCCGCCCAAGGTAATTGACGCGCTGTTCAGCCATCCGCTGACTGAGATCGGGCTGGAAAAGTTCCTGGCCGACTGGGCCCAGGCCCAGCAGCCGGTCGGGTAGCGTCCGGCCGACCCCCGAGTCGAGGTGTGGGGCAGCGCCCGCGCGGGGTTCGTTGATAGCCTAGTCTAAGCATGGACAAGCGAAAGCGGCTCGAGGACTACGAGTACCGCGCGCAGCTGGGCGGCGGCGAGGCGCGTCTCGCCCGTCAGCACGCCGCTGGCAAGCTCACCGCGCGGGAGCGGATCGATCTGTTCTTCGACAGCGGCACCTTCCAGGAGGTGGACCAGCTCGTCACCCACCGGTGTCACGATTTCGGGATGCAGGATCAAGTGGTGCCTGGCGACGGTGTCGTCGCCGGGAGCGGCCGGGTCGATGGCCGTCTCGTCTATGCCTTCGCGCAGGACTTCACCGTGTTCGGGGGGTCGCTGTCGGAGACCAACGCCGCCAAGATCGTCAAGATCATGGACCGGGCGATGGATGCGGGTGCGCCGGTCGTGGGGCTGAACGATTCGGGCGGCGCGCGGATCCAGGAGGGCGTGCTGTCGCTCGGTGGTTACGCCGACATTTTTCTCAGGAACACCCTGGCCTCGGGTGTTGTGCCGCAGATCTCCGCCATCATGGGCCCCTGCGCCGGCGGCGCCGTGTACTCGCCCGCGATCACCGATTTCATCGTGATGGTCGACCGGACGAGCTATATGTTCATAACTGGTCCGGACGTCATCAAGACGGTCACCCACGAGGACGTGACCAAGGAGGCGCTCGGCGGCGCAATGACCCACAACGCGAAGAGCGGTGTGGCGCACTTCGTCGTGCCGGACGACCGGGCCTGTCTGTTGCTGATCCGTACGCTGCTCGGCTTCCTCCCCGGCAATAACCTGGATGATGCCCCGCGCGGCGCGACTACCGATCCCATCGACCGCGAGGACCCTGTGCTCGACGACTTGGTGCCCGGGCAGCCGCATCAGCCCTACGACATGCGTGATCTCATCCGCGCCGTCGTCGACCACGGCGAGTTCTTCGAGGTGCACGAGCACTACGCGCGGAACATCCTCATCGGGTTCGCGCGGCTCGGTGGCCAGTCAGTCGGTGTGGTCGCCAACCAGCCGGCGCATCTTGCCGGCACGCTCGACATCGACGCGTCAGTCAAAGGTGCACGGTTCGTCAGGTTCTGCGACGCCTTCAACATACCGCTCGTCACCTTCGAGGATGTCCCCGGGTTCCTGCCCGGCACCCAGCAGGAGTTCGGCGGCATCATCCGGCATGGCGCCAAGCTCCTGTTCGCCTTCGCCGAGGCCACCGTGCCAAAGGTGACCGTTATCATCCGCAAGGCCTACGGTGGCGCCTACTGCGTCATGGCCAGCAAGCACATCCGAACTGACGTCAACTTCGCCTGGCCTAGCGCCGAGATCGCCGTCATGGGTCCCGAGGGCGCCGTGAACATCCTCTTCAAGCGGGAGCTCGATGCCGCCGACGATCCGGACGCCCTCCGCGCCGAAAAGATCACCGAGTTCCGCGACGCGTTTGCCAACCCGTTCGTCGCCGCCGGCCGTGGCTTCATCGATGAGGTGATCCGGCCGCGTGCCACACGACCGAAGCTGATCGCCGCCCTGCGGAGTCTCGAGGGGAAGCGGTCGACGAATCCGTCAAAGAAACATGGGAATATACCGTTATAGAGGCTCGCCGAGGTCCTCACCAACGCAGCCAAGCGCCGATGACGGCGAGCAGCACCATCGCCTGCACGCCGACCGGCCACAGGAAGTGGCGCGGACCAGGGGGCGATGTATTCTGAGCTGGTCTCACCTGTATAAGTGCTAGAATAATAGATAGTTCGCTCTGTCCTGAGGTTGCCAGCTAGCTCGGCGTCTCGCCTACGGCACCGCGGATTCGTCGTTGCGTGCAGGCTGCTGGATCGTTCTGGTTCGTTCGTGCCTCTGGTGTCTGAAGATCAACACTCGAGTGAAGATCCTTGTCGCCAATCGAGGCGAAATCGCCGTTCGCATTCTGCGGGCCTGTCGCGAGATGGGCGTCCCCTCGGTCGCGGTGTATTCCGAGTGCGACCGGACGGCGCCGCACGTCCGGCGGGCCGACGTGGCGGTTGCCATCGGAGCGAGTGAGGCGGCCGAGAGTTACCTGAACATCGGGCGGATCCTTGACGCCGCGCACGAGACGGGCGCTACAGCCATTCATCCCGGCTACGGATTCCTGGCCGAGAACGCGGCGTTTGCGAGCGCCTGCCAGGCGGCGGGCCTGGTGTTCATCGGTCCGGATGCCGGTGTTATTGAGGTGATGGGCGGCAAGACAGCGGCGCGCCAGGCTGCTGTCGACGCCGGGGTGCCGGTGGTCCCGGGTACCGCGGCGCTGGCGGACACGCTGTCGGACGACGAGCTGCGCGCCCGGGCCGACGCGGTCGGCTATCCGCTGTTCATCAAGGCGGTGGCCGGGGGCGGCGGCCGGGGGATGCGACGCGTCGCCGGCACCGACGGCGTGGTGGCCGGGGTCGCGGCGGCCCGGTCGGAAGCGGGCGCCGCCTTTGGCGAGCCGGCGGTCTACTTCGAGCGGCTGCTGGAGGGTGCGCGTCACGTGGAAGTCCAGGTACTGGGCGACGCGTATGGCACGGTCGTGCCGTTCGTCGAGCGCGAGTGTTCGATCCAGCGGCGGCACCAGAAGGTCATTGAAGAGTCGCCGTCGGTGGCAGTTACGCCGGAGATTCGCGCCGAGCTGGCCGAGTCGGCGATGGCGCTCTCGTCCGCCGTCAACTACACGAACGCAGGTACGATCGAATTCCTGCTCGACGCTGGCGGACGAATCTACTTCCTGGAGATGAACACGCGGCTCCAGGTCGAGCATCCGGTCACAGAGATGGTGACCGGCGTGGACCTGGTCCAGTGGCAGATCCGGATCGCGCGCGGCGAGCGGCTGACGATGGACCGCCAGCGGGCGCTGGTGCCCCGTGGGCATGCGCTCGAGTGCCGGGTGTATGCCGAGGACCCTGATACCGGGTTCATGCCGGCGCCGGGGCGGATCACGGCGTTGCGCGGTCCGGCCGGTCCGGGGATCCGTGACGATAGCGGAGTCGAAGCGGGGTTCGAGGTGCCGGTCTTCTACGACTCGATGATCTCGAAGGTCGTCGCCTGGGCGCCCGACCGCGCCGGCGCGATCGCGCGGATGCGGCGCGCCCTGACCGAGTACGAGGTCGGCGGTATCACGACCGTGATCCCGGCGCTGCTGTGGGTGCTTGGCCACGAGGCGTTCGTCAGCGGCCGGTTCGACACCACCTTCCTCGACCGGGTGCTGGCCGAACGCCAAGGACAGTCGTTCAGCGAGCTGCCGGCCGGCGACGCGGATCTGGCGGTGATGGCCGCCGCGCTGTCCCACTTTTTTTCGCGCGCCGATACACACGTGGGGGGCGTGGACGGGACCGAACTGACGCCGTGGCGCCGTGCGGCGCGGCTGGACGGGCTGCGCCGCTGATGGCGACCGGCGTGGGTTGCGGTCCGGTGCGGCTGAATGTCGAGGTGGCGGGCGAGCAGCGACTGGTGACCGTGGAGCCGATCGGCGCCGACGGGTCGCGGTTCACGCTCAGCTGGGACGACGTCAGCCACGACGTCGACGTCGCCCGGCTGCGACCGGGCGCGCTGTCGGTGATCGTCACGGCGTCCGGGCATTCGAGCCACGAAGTGACCTGTCACGAGACGGCGCCGGGCGCATTGGCGATCGGGATCGCTGGCCGGTACGTTCGGGCTCGCGTTACCGACGGCCGGCGCAGGCGGACCGCCAACGCTGCGCGTGCCGGTGGGGATCATCCGGTCGCGGCGCCGATGCCGGGCCGTGTCGTGCGGGTGATGGTCGAGCCGGGTGACACCGTTGCGGCCGGTCAGGGGCTCGCGGTGGTCGAGGCCATGAAGATGGAGAACGAGGTCGTCGCGCCGGCGGCCGGCGTGGTCGGTGCCGTGCTCGTCGTCGCAGGCGACACCGTCGAGGCTGGGGGCGTGCTGCTGGTCGTAAGCGGCGACACTCAAGGTCATGACTGAGGAACGGTCCGATCCGGACACGCCTGATCGGCGGAACGATGCGTTGGCGGCCGAGACGACCGCGGTCGCCGATCCGGTCGAGACGCCACCGACCGGGCCCGCGGCACGTTTTTTAAGTCGCTGGACCCTGCACCAGATCCGGCGTTACGTTCGCTGGAGCGCCGGGGCCGCGGCTGTCGTCGTCGCGGTCGCGATTGTGGTGACGGTTACCATCGACCTCGGGCCGGCCGTCCGTGCCAAGGCCGAGGAGGCGGCGTCGAACTATCTCGACCGCGAGGTCACGATCGGCCGGATCAGTGCCTATGTCGTGCCCGGGCGGTTTCTCGTCGAGGACCTTGTCATCGGCGGGCTCAACCCGGGCGACCGGCCGTTCCTGACGGCCGGTCGGATCGTTTTGTCCACAGCCTGGTTGGCGCTGCTCCACGGAGAGTTCGTCGTCGATACAGCCGAGATGACGAACTGGCGGATGCTGGCCGAGTCGTTCCCCGGTGGTCGTCAAAGCTTTCCCACGTTCGTGACACGCGATGGCACGGAGGAGTCGGTCGAGCCCGCTCCCCCAACAACCGACACGTCCGGGGACGATACGGCACGGCGGTTCGCCGCGACACTGCGTTATCTGCACGCGTACGGTGGCGAGTTCCAGTACTACGACCACGGGTCGAACTGGAGCGTCATCTGCCCGAACCTCGACATCACAATCGCCAAGGTTCTCGATTACCGGGGCAGTGCGTCATTTTCGGGGGGCACCATCCAGATCGGCGACTTCGAGCCGATGTGGGTCGATCTCACGACCGACTTCGAGCTCGACGGCGCTAAGGTTCACCTGACCCGGATCAACCTCGAGACCGACGGAGCCAGCACCGTGCTCGAGGGGGACGTCGATCTGCTCGACTTTCCGGAGATGTTCTACGAGCTGGAGTCGGACATCGACTTCGCGCGCATGCGGGAGCTCTTCTTCGCCGACGACAACTTCACCGCCTCCGGTGAGGGGCACTTTAGCGGCACCTTCCACAAGTTCGCCGGCGGCCACGACCTGCGGGGGGCGTTCACCAGCCCTGTCGGTGGTGTCGACTTCTTTGCTGGGCAGTTCCGGTTCCCTGGGCTCGAGGGACAGCTGGAGTGGCAGCCCGACCGGTTCGAAGTCCGGGACGTCGTCTCGACACCGTACGGCGGCCGCGCCCGGTTCGACTTCTCGATGGCGCCTTTGGGGAAGGAGGAGCCGGGGCAGGCGATCTTCGATGTGCGCTACGAAGACGTCGACGTAGCACAGTTGGCGCGCCTGTTTGCGGTGCGTGGCATTCAAACGGTCTCCCGGGCCTCGGGCCAGCACCTGCTGAGCTGGCCGATCGGAGGGTTTGGCAAGTTTCTGAACGAGGGGTCGATCGAGCTGGTGCCACCAGAGGAGACCAAGCTGGCCACCGGCACGGTCCCGTTCGGGGCCGCGGCCGCGGCCGCGGCCAGGGCCGGGCAACCGCCCGACCTCACGACCAGCGAGTTCGTGTTCGGCGGCACGGTTGACTACACGATACAGGACGGCTGGATCGATCTGACGTCGGGTCGCATCGCCACGCCGGCGACCCACATCACTTTCGACGGCCGTACCCGGTCTGGCACCGAATCGCGGATTCCGTTTCGGCTCACGAGTACGAGCTGGCAGGAGAGCGATCGATTGATGGTGGCGGTGATGACGGCTGTCGGGTCTCCGACTGGAGCGTTCGCCGTGGACGGATTCGGCACCGTCGATGGGGTGATGCTCGGCGATTTCGCGTCGCCGCGGATTGAGGCGACGTTCAGCGGACAGTCGGTCCGGGCCTGGAACGTCGAGTGGGGGGCCGGTCAGGGCGAGTTCGTGGTCGAGAACGCGTATCTGGAAGTTAACGGCGGGCTATTTCGACGCGATGACGACGAGCTCCACGTCGACGGTCTGTTCTCTCTCGGCGTGTCGCGAGACGACGGTGGAGAGGAGATGAATGCGGTCTTCAGGCTGGTATCGTTCCCGGCGGTCGACATCCGGGCCGCATTCGGGCTCGACGAGGGATACTCGATTGCCGGGCCGGCGACCGGTGACTTTCACCTCTACGGCGCCTACCGCCGGCTGTTCGGGGTCGGCCGTTTGACGCTCGACGATTTTGTCGCCTACGGCGAGTCGTTCGACTCGGCTAAGGCGGGGCTCCGCTTCGAGGGGAACGGCGCCTGGCTCGATGGGCTTGAGATACGGAAGGGTGAGGGGACAATCACCGGCGCGGCGTTCATCGATTGGGACAACTCCTACTCGTTCAACTGGGACGCGCGCAACATCGGCGTGGCAACGCTCGCGCTCATTCCAGAGCCGCCAGAGCCGTTGTCGGGCACGCTCGAGTTTAACGCGTCCGGTGTTGGGCGCTTCGATGACCCGCGCTTTGAGATCCGTGGCACGATCGTCGACCTGTTTGTCGGGGATGAGGAGATCGGGCAGGTCACCGGTCGGCTCGACGTTCGCGACGGCGCGCTGGCCCTTGACCTCGAAGGCGCGTCGTCGAGCATCGCCGTCTCGGCCTCCGGCCGGGTAGCGCTGACCGCGGAGAACGACGCCGATCTGTCCTTCCGGGTGGCGAATGCTTCGCTTGATCCCTACGTCCGGATGTTCGTGCCGGAGCTGTCCCCCTACACGACCGCCACGGTCAGCGGCTCGATGCGGGTCGTGGGAGAATTACGGAACTGGGACCACCTGGCCGCCGAAGCCACTCTCGAGCAGGTGGACGTGAGTCTGTTCGACTACGCCGTTCGCAACGAAGGGCCGGTCCTACTGGCGCTCGACCGGCGGGTGGTCGGCGTCGACCAGTTCAGGCTGGCTGGAGCCGGCACGGCGCTCGGGCTGTCGGGTTCGGTCGACCTCGCAACCTACGAAGTCTCGCTCGGTGTGGACGGCGATGCCAACCTTGGGATTCTCCAGGGCTTCTTTCAGAACCTCCGTGCGTCTGGCGACGCGGTGGTGCGGGCCGAGGTCACCGGATCCGTCCAGCAGCCCGTGCTGACTGGGCAGGCGGCGGTGTCCAACGGCCGCATCCGTCACTTCTCGTTGCCGCACGGGCTCGAGGCGATCGACGGGCGGATCATTTTCGAGCCGGGAGGCATCCGGTTCGACGATGTGTCGGCAATGATGGGTGGGGGACCCGTCACGATCGGCGGGCGCGTCGGACTGGAAGGGTTCCAGCCTGGCGAGCTGGCGATCACCGCCACCGGCCAGGAGATGCAGCTGCGGTACCCCGTGGGGTTCCGCTCGATCATCGACACCGATCTGGTACTGAGGGGCGACGTGAGCGCGCCGCTTCTGGCCGGTACGGTCAATGTCCGGGATGCGGTCCTGCTCGACGGGCTCGACATGGACGTCGGGCTGTTCGGCATCGGCAGCTCGGACGATGCGGCGGCGGTGGCGGTTGTCGAAGAGCCAGGGCTCCCGTTGAACTTCGATATTCGGATCGTGGCCCCATCGACTCTCCGGATGACGAGTAACACCACCCGGATTGTGTCGAGCGCGGAGCTCACCCTGCGCGGCACCTACGAACAGCCATTACTGTTCGGCACGGCCGAGATCGAACGGGGAGAAGCGTTCATCGAAGGGAACCGGTATCGCTTGAACCATGGAACCATTGGGTTCGCCAATCCGACCGCGATCGAGCCGTTCGTCGACGCCGAGCTCGAGACCGACGTGCGCGTGCCAGGTCAGACCTATCGGGTGGTCGTGCGGGTGACCGGTACGCTCGACAGGTTGGTGCCGACGCTGTCCTCGGACCCGCCGCTGCCAGAGGTCGATATCCTGTCACTCCTGCTAGGGGATATCCGCAACCCGGCGAGCGCCGACCTCCGGGCGGCGCGCGCACCCGAGCTGGCGCAGCAGCAGCGGATCCAGGCAGGTGCGGCTCGACTACTCGCCAGCCCGCTGACGTCGGGTGTCGGGCGTGTGGTCCAGGACTCGTTCGGGGTAGACACGTTCCAGATCACGCCGTCGCTCGGCGATCCGTCCTCGCAACAGTCGGCGCAACTCAACCCGACGGCGCGGGTACTGATTGGCAAGCGCATCTCAAGTCGCGCGCTGCTGACGTTGTCACGCGCCCTGGCCGGCGCCAACCGCGACCTCATCGTGGTTCTCGAGTATGACCAGAGCGACCGCCTGTCCTGGATTCTGTCGCAGAACGAGGACCGCACCTATGCCCTCGACTTCCGTGTGAGGCATGCCTTTTGAGCCACGTGATCTGGCGGGGTGCGGCCGTCGCGGCGCTGCTCGCCGCCCCGGTGGCGGCGCGCGCGGGCCAGGTCGCCGATCTCGTGGGCAAGGCGGTGACCGAGGTGCGTCTCTTCCGCGCCGGCGTGCCCGCCGACCGCTCGACACTGGATCTGGTTGAAACCAGGATCGGCCAGCCGCTGTCGATGCGGCAGGTTCGCGAGAGCGTGGTCCACCTGTTCAGCTTGGGCGAGTTCGCCGACGTGCGGGTCAGCGCCACCGCAGATTCACGTGGGGTCGTCCTGCGCTACGACCTCGTCCCGTTGCAGGCGGCTGCCGGTGTCGACGTCCGTGGTTCGCTCGGCCGACCTCAGGAGGAGCTGCTCGATCTGTTGGGCCGTCGGTTCGGACGCGTGGTGCGTGCCGATCAGGTCCCTGCCGCTGTCAGCATGCTCGCCGCGTTGTATCGGGAGTCGGGCCGGTTCGCCGCGCGTATCGCGGTCGACACGTCGTCGTCGGACGGCCGACTCGTATTGGACATCGATCAAGGGCCAGCGGCGCGGATCGGCCGGATCGACGTGCGGGGTGAGCCAGACGACGGCCGGGATCGCGTGCTCGAGCGGCTTGGTCTGGAGGAAGGGGCGGCCTACGACCCGATCGAGACCGAGACCCGGCTCCTCGAGTACCAGACGGAGGTGCGGGCGCGGCAGTACTACGAGGCCCGTTTCCGGCACGGCGTTACACCGAGTCCAGATGGACGGACCGTGGATATGGTGCTCGACATCCAGACCGGATTTCCGGTCAGAATTCGTTTCGATGGTGATCCGGTCCCGGACGCGGATCTGGACGAGCTGGTCCCTGTCGAACGGGAAGGCTCGATTGACGAGGACCTGCTCGAGGACTCCAGCCTACGTGTCGAGACCTATCTGCGTGGGCTCGGGTACCAGAACGCCCGGGTGACCTACCGTCGACTGGCCGAGCCCGGCGAGCTCTCGATCGTTTTCACGGTGGATCGGGGGGTGGAATACCGGGTCGTGGACGTCCGGTTCGACGGGAACCTGACCGTGCCCGCTGCCGAGCTCCGCGAGCTATTCGGCGTGGCGTCCGGGGTGCCGCTCGTGATGACCAACGTCCAGACTGGCGTCGCCGCTGCGAGCGCGCGCTATGCGCAGCTAGGGTATCTGGCCATACAGGTCAGACCGTCGGTCATCGAGCTCGAGACCTCCGATGATGGCGACCAAGCGGCAATCGTGCCGGTCCGCGTTGCGGTCGAGATCGTGGAGGGGCCGCGGACGACGATCGGCGCGGTCGTCGTCGAAGGGAACACCGCGTTCAGCGCGGCCGAGCTCGCCACGCTGGTCGAGTCGGCGCCCGGCGCGGCGTACTATGCGCCAAGCGTGGCCGCCGATGCCGACACCGTACGTGTGCACTATCTCAACGAAGGCTACGAGACGGTGCAGGTCGACGTGGTTCCCAGGTTCGGCGAGGCCAACGCGACCGCCGACGTCACCTTCATGGTACGCGAGGGCACGCAGGTCGTGGTGGACCATGTGCTGGTCGTCGGGAACCGCCAGATCGCGGCGTCTACGATTCGGGATGAGCTCACGTTGCGGCCCGGCGAACCGTTGGGGCTGGACGAGGTCGACGAGACACGTCGCCGTTTGACCGCCCTGGGGCTGTTTCGCCGGATCGAGATTCGCGGGTTCAGTCACGGCGGAGGCACACGGCGCGACGTGGTGATCGTGGTCGAGGAGGCGCAGGCGACTCGTGTCGGCTATGGCGGTGGAGTGGAAGTCAGCCAACGACTGCGCGCGACGGAGAGTGGGGCAGCCGGCGAGCGATTGGAGCTAGCGCCGCGCGGCTTCTTCGAGATCGGCCGGCGCAATCTCTGGGGTAAGAACCGGTCGATCGACCTGTTCACGCGGGTCAGTGTGCGTCGTGAGGACGACGCGGAATTGCAGCAGTCCAGTCTTGGGTTCAATGAGTATCGGGTCCTGCTGAACTACAGCGAGCCCAGGGCGTTCGGGAGGTCTGGCGATCTGTTCGTCTCCGGATTCGTCGAGCAGGTGATCCGCCCGAGCTTCGATCTGTTCAGCCGCGGGGTCAGCGCCGAGCTTCGACGCGTGATCGGCCTTACCATGACCGGCAGCGTCGGTTACACCTATGGACGGAACCGTGTGAGCAACGAGCAGCTGCAGCCCGTGGACCAGCCGCTGGTCGACCGGCTGTTTCCGGAGGTCACGCTGTCGAGCTTCTCGAGCGGGGTGATTCGGGACACTCGGGACGACCCGTTGGAGCCGACCAGTGGGTCGCTGGCGGGGGTAGACAGTGAGGTGGCGTTCCGGGGGATCGGCTCGGCGGTCGGGTTCGTGAAGACGACCCTCCAGGGTTTCCTCTATCGTCGGCTTCCCGGCGATCTGGTGTTCGCGGTGGGCGCGCGTCTTGGTCTGGCCCGCGGTTTTGCCCGTACCTTAACGATCAGCGCCATACCGATCTCCGTAATCAATGAAGACGGTGTTCTGGTGCTCGTGGCTGGCAGCGAGCCAGAGATCGCCGTGGTCGAGGACTTGCCGGCCAGCAAGCGGTTCTTCGCAGGTGGAGATACGACGGTGCGTGGCTTCGCGCTCGACCGGTTGGGTGACAGCGCGACGATCGACCAAAACGGGTTTCCGACCGGCGGCAACGCCATGGTCGTGCTGAACTCCGAGTTGCGTGTACCGGTAAGCGGGACGTTGCAGGTGGTCGGCTTTCTCGATGCGGGCAACGTCTTCGATCGCGTCAGCAACCTCGGGCTGGACCGCATCCGCGGCGGCGCCGGGTTCGGTGTGCGCTATCGCTCGCCGGTGGGTCCGATCCGAGTCGATCTTGGTTTCAAGCTGAATCGGCGAACGTTCACGGGCAATCGGGAGCGTCTCACCGCACTCCACCTCAGCATTGGCCAGGCATTCTGAGCGGTCCCGGTCCAGGTCGAGCCCCGTGTTGCCGACCTCCGTGCCCGGTCCGACCCGGGTGTACAGTTGGCCTGTTCGACTTATGGCTTCGAGACGACTGGTCAGGTTTGGATTCCTCTGCGCCTTGATGGGCGCCACGGTAGCAGCCCGTGGCGGAAGTCTGACTGCGTTCGACCGGCGCCACATCCCAGCGGCCGGCGCCCGTTGTCGACCGCCGGACTTGAACCGCGGGCTGCTGGGGATCAGGCAGACCCCCGGTGCGGGAGAGCTGATCGACAGCGTCCTGGCTGTCGTCGAGGGGCGGGTCATCATGCTGTCTGACGTCCGCGCGTTCCTGGCCCTGCGGCTCATCGAGTCGCCCGACGGGGGCGACCCTGTTCCGCCGGTCCTGACGGCGCTGATCGAGCGTCAGCTGATCTTGGAAGAGGTGGCGCGCTACGTCGTTGAAGAGCCGTCGACTGCGGAGGTGGAGGAGCGCCTGACGGGCCTCGTCGCGCGTCTCGGCGGACCCGAGGTGCTCGATCGGGTGCTGCCGGCCATCGGTTTCACGGTGGACGACCTGAGACAGGTGCTGCGGGCAGACCTGCGGATCGAGCGGTATCTGGCTAGACGGTTCGTGTCTGCGCGGCAACCGACCGAGGATGAGGTGGCTGCCTATTTCAGGGAGCACGCCGACGAGTTTCGTACGAACAGTGCGCCGCCGGCGTTCGATACGGTGCGAGACGAAGCGCGTCGCCGGCTGTCGGAGGCGCTGCGCCGAGAGCTGATCGACGGCTGGATCGCGTCTCTGACGGCGCGCGCGGACGTGTTCCGGGTGAGTCCGTAAGGATGAAGAGACAGAAGATCATGGCTAGGTTCTGCGTCACCCAGCGCGCGCGTTGAAGGCGATCGCGACCTGGATCAGATTGAAGATCGCGTGGCAGACCATCGGCGCGACGACGCTACGACGAGTCAGGTAGACGGCGCCCCAGACGGCACCCAGTAGAGCGGTCACGATCGCGGCGTCACGGCCCTGGATCAGGTGCCCCAGGCCGAACGCCACGCTGAAGACGATGAGACCGGCGACGCCGCCGCCGAGATGCTGCTCGAAGCGCCGGAGAATGAAAGCGCGCTGCACCTCTTCCCGGAGACCGCCGGCGATCACTGCGATCACCGAGAACCAGACCACGGCGGCCGGAGATCGGATGAGCGCTTCTAGCGGGTTCTCGGGCACGTTGTGCAACCCGGGTGCGACCCGCGACATGACGCCGAAGGCGACGGCAGCGACGAGGAGCGCCACCGGCACGAGCGCCAGGCCCAGCAGTACCTCGCCACCGGCCGGACGTGCGCCGACGAACGTGGTGACGAGGCGCTCACCGCGTGCCCGCAGCAGTAGCCAAATCAACAGCAGGACCAGCGTGGTGTCGGCCAGCGAAAGCCAGACGATATACGGGAGCGACAGCCGTCCCGCAGCGTCGACCGGAGCGGCCCCGATCAGGTTGAGGAGCAGGATGACGCCCAGCTGCGTCGGGAATCCGGAACAGAGCGTGACCTCACCGAGTGCCACGAACCGGTCGCCGAGCAGCGTAGGTCGCGGTGACGTGTCGGCAGCCGCCTCGAAAGCCACAGCGCCTGGGACCGGCTGTAGCCGGTGTGGCTGCTCATCGACGGACACCAACAAACTGTATCATACAGTCAGTAGATGGCTATTTTAGCGGTCCGTTCACAATATATTGTGAGTGATATCACAGTCTTACACCACATCTTGTGGGTGTCTCTTGACAAACCAGACATCTGGTCCCATAGTACCGGCCGAGGCGTACACCAGGGGTGGGGGAGCGAGTGGCCTGTCTCAGCGGTCCGGCACATCAGGCCCGCTTCGTGCTCATACCGTGTCCCGCCGTTGAGGCGCGTCGAAGGCGCAGATGGGTTACTGCGATCCGGCTGGCTCTCTGCAGATGCCCGCTCTGGAGTCAGGAGGAAATAGACCGGCCCTTTCCTCGCGGTGAAATCTCAGTGTTCACAGCTTGTGTGACACGCTCCGCGTGTTCTTCGTCGGAAGGAGTGACTATATGCCGAGAGGCGCTGCTCAAGAAACAGAGGCTATCGACCAGCAGGTAAACCTGATCACTCCGGTGGCCGAGCAGTCCGGTCTGGAGTTTTCCCGGTTCTTTTCTCGCGAAGGGTGCGACCCGTTCGACGAGATTGAGTGGGAATCGCGCGTGGCGCTGATCGGCAGCGAGCAGGGGGAGGTTGTCTTCGAGCAGCGAGACGTGGAGATTCCATCTTTCTGGTCGCAACAGGCGACGAACATCGTCGTGTCCAAGTATTTCCGCGGGCAGATGGGGTCGCCGACTCGAGAGCGCAGCGTCAAGCAGCTCATCGGTCGCGTGGTCGATGCGATCACGGAGTGGGCCCGGACGAGTAATTACTTCGCGAGCGAGGACGACGTACAAGCGTTCAGCGACGACCTCAAGCATCTCCTCGTGTTTCAGAAAGCCGCCTTCAACAGTCCGGTCTGGTTCAACTGCGGGTTCGAGGCGGCGCCACAGTGCTCGGCCTGCTTCATCAACTCGGTGCAGGATACGATGGAATCGATCCTGACCCTGGCCAGGACCGAAGGGATGCTGTTTAAGTTCGGGTCTGGCACCGGCACTAACCTGTCGTCGATCCGGTCGTCGCGCGAGCTGCTCGGTGGGGGGGGAACCGCGTCGGGGCCGGTATCGTTCATGAAGGGCTACGACGCGTTCGCCGGGGTCATCAAGTCAGGCGGCAAGACCCGCCGGGCGGCGAAGATGGTCGTGCTCAACGTCGACCATCCGGACATCGTTGACTTCATCAACTGCAAGGTCGACGAGGAGCGCAAGGCGTGGGCGCTGATCGACGCGGGGTACGACGGGTCGTTCACGGGCACGGCGTACTCGTCCGTGTTCTTCCAGAACTCGAACAACAGCGTTCGCGTGTCCGACGAATTCATGCGGGCGGTGCTCGACGACGGCGACTGGCAGACCCGGGCGATCACCGATGGCCGAGTGATGGACACCTGCAAGGCGCGCCATCTCATGCGGCTGATCGCTGAGGGCACACACGTGTGCGGCGACCCCGGGATGCAGTTCGACACGACCATCAACGACTGGCACACCTGTTCGGACACTGGCCGGATCCGCGCGTCGAACCCCTGCTCCGAGTACATGTTCCTCGACGACTCGGCCTGCAACCTCGCGTCGTTGAACCTGATGCGGTTCCTCGACGACGCGGGCGAGTTTGATGCCAAAGCATTTGCGGCTGGCGTGCGAACGATGATTACCGCGCAGGAGATCATCGTCGACAACGCGAGCTATCCGACCGAGACGATTGGGCGTAACAGCCAGGCCTACCGGCCGCTCGGTCTCGGCTATGCCAACCTCGGGGCGCTGCTGATGTCTCGGGGAATCCCGTATGACAGCGAGGAGGGACGGGATTGGGCCGGGGCGCTGACGGCGCTCATGACGGGCGAGGCGTACGCCCAGTCGGCGCGGATCGCGCGGGACCACGGCGGGCCGTTCAGCGGCTATGCCGCCAACCGGGAGCCGTTCCTGCGAGTCATACTCAAGCACCGCGATGGGCTGAAGGGCATCAGCGTTGACCAGGTGCCAGAGCCCCTGTTCGCGGCGGCAAGCCAGTCCTGGGACGATGCCGTGGAATTGGGCGAGCAGTTCGGCTATCGCAACGCGCAGGCGACGGTGCTGGCGCCAACCGGGACTATCGGGTTCATGATGGATTGCGACACCACCGGAGTCGAACCGGATATCGCACTCGTCAAGTACAAGAAGCTGGTTGGCGGCGGTCTCATGAAGATCGTGAACAACACCGTGCCGATGGCGCTGCGCCATCTTGGCTATGCGCCGGATCAGGTCGACGCGATCGTCGCTTATATCGACGAGCACGAGACGATCGAGGGCGCGCCGCATCTCGACACAGCACACCTGGAGGTTTTTGACTGTGCGTTCAAGCCGGCACGTGGGTCCAGGGCGATCGACTACATGGGGCACATCAAGATGATCGGCGCGACTCAGCCGTTCATCTCGGGTGCCATCTCGAAGACGATCAACGTGCCGACTGACGCAACCATCGAGGATATCGAGCAGGCCTACATCGACGCCTGGCGGCTCGGCACTAAGGCGGTGTCGATCTATCGCGATGGCAGCAAGCGTACCCAGCCGCTGAACACATCTCGTGCCGGTGTGACGGTGGCCACGGAGACCGTTACGCCGCCGGCGCGCCGCCGCCTGCCGGACGAGCGTCAAGCGCTTACCCACAAGTTCGACATTGCCGGGCACGAAGGCTACATCACGGTCGGTTTATTCGAGGATGGCACGCCAGGTGAGATCTTCCTGGTGATGGCGAAGGAGGGCTCGACCATCTCCGGGTTCGCGGACGCATTCGCCCAGGCGGTGTCCTACGCGCTGCAGTACGGCGTGCCGCTGCAGGTGCTTGTGGACAAATTCAGCCACGTCCGGTTCGAGCCGGCCGGCATCACCAAGAACCCGGATGTCCGTGTGGCCAAGTCGATCGTCGACTACATCTTCCGGTGGATGGCGACGAAGTTTCTCTCTCCGGAGGCGCAGTATCACGCCGGGGTGAACGTACGGGCCGGCGCGCAGCCGGCGGGAGAGCAGCTCGAGCTCGATGCACTGGTCACGGGTAAAGATGGGGCGCCCGCTGGGTCATCCCCGGACGAGGGTACAGGGAGCCGTGGTGCGCCGTTTTCGATCCAGAACGACCAGGATGCTCCGCCCTGCTCGACCTGCGGGGCGATCATGATCCGCAACGGCAGCTGCTACAAGTGCGTCAACTGCGGTGCCACAAGCGGCTGTGCCTAGGACCGCCGTAGCCGTGGCGGAGGCGGGAGATCTTCAGCGGTCTCTCGTCTCGGGTCTCCAGTCTCTAGTCTCCTTCGTGTTTTCCTCGTTCCGCCCGAAGTAGGCGAGTGCCACCAGAAGCGCGGCGAACAGGGCACGGGCTATCTGCGGCTCTGGCGCGACCTGGCGGTAGAGGTGCGCGGCGTTGTGGAGCGCCAGCGATTGGAGTCCGAACAGGGCGGCTAACGCCAGCGCCAGACTACCCGGCAACCCGATGCGAACGAAGAGCCCGGCGAGCACCAGCATCGCTCCGAGCATGATCGAGCCCACGTCGGCGAGCAACTCGAGTTGCGAATCTCCAAACAGATCCGCGAACCCGGCCCCCAGTGAGTACAGCCCGTAGCCGGCCATGCCAAGCGCGGCGAAGGTCAACATCGTGTCTGATGTATTATGCGTTCCTCGTGGCTGAATGTCCTAACCCCGGCGCTCAGTTGTGTTGGGAGCTGGATGAGCATCGTAGCAAGCGCCTTCAGGCCAGCCGGGCCAGCGGAGGACGCTCAACACACGTGAGCTGCGGCAACGATTCTCGTGCGGTGACGTCAGTTCGGCGACCCGCGTGTCGCCACAGGCGCGCGTTCGCGCGTTGGCTTGGACTCGCTGTGACGCTCGTTGCCGGCGTCTGGTGCGTGGCACCGGTCGCCGGAGGTGCGCAGTCACCGGACGCCGACGTCCTGGACCAGATTCTCGATCAATATGTGCGTGACGGGTTCGTCTACTATGCGGCGCTCCGAGAGGAGCGTCGCGCGATTGACCGGCACGTAGCGTCGCTGGCTGAACGGCCGACTGCCTTCGAGGCCTGGTCCGACGCGCGCCGGCTCGCGTACTGGCTCAACGGTTACAACGTCCTCGTGTTGCGGACCGTCATCCATCACTATCCGATCCGGAGCGGGTTCGCCGATTTTCCGGAAGACAGCGTGATGCAGATTCCGGGTATGTTCTCGCGGCGAGAGCACCTGATCGCTGGACGCAGGCTAACCCTGCAGGCGATCGAGGACGAGCTGATCGCTCCTTTCGGCGACCCGCGGGCGCATCTGGCGCTGGGGCGCGGAGCGGTCGGGAGCCCAAGACTGCGCAGCGCGGCGTTCAGCGACGATCGGCTCGAGGCGCAACTGCAGGCCGTGGTGTCCGATGTCGCGACTACTCCACGCCATGTCACGTTCGACCGGGCCGGCGACGAGCTGGTGGTCAGCGCGGTGTTCGGCTGGCGGGTGGATCAGTTCGCCGCGCGGTCCGCAGACGACGGCGGCTCCGGCCGCAGCCCCATCGAGAGCGCCATCGTGGCTCTCATCGCGCCCGCGCTGTTTCCAAGTGAACGGGAGTTTCTCGCGCGGAACACGTTCCGTCTGCGTTATCGCGACTTTGACTGGCGTCTGAACGATCTGACTGGTGGCGTGCCGGTGCCCCGCTCGATAAGCGCCCCTGGCCATCACGCGGGCGGCGGCCGGGTCGCCGCCTTCCCGCCTTCAAGCGCCGGTGTTCCAGCGGGGAGCTTCGGCGAGTCCGCTAGAGCCGAGGCGAAGGCGGACTGACTGTCGCCTGCCGGCCAGGAGGCCATACACAGCTCGATGGACCTACAGCTCGACGGTAAAGCAGCCGTCATCACCGGGTCGAGTCGCGGTCTCGGATTGGCCAGCGCCAAGGCGCTGGTCAGCGAGGGAGCGCGGGTCTGCATCTGCGCGCGGGGTGCTGATCGCCTGGCGGCAGCGGTCGCTGAGTTGCGCGCCGTCGGTTCGGATGACGCCGTGGTCGGCGTAGAAGCGGACCTGACCACGGCCGCAGGCGTCGTAGCCGTTATCGACCTGGCGCTGAGCGCGTTCGGTGGCATTGACATCCTGGTCAACAACGTTGCAACGGCCAAGGGCGGGGAGCTGCACGATACGACCGATCGCGAGTGGCAGGCGGCGCTCGACGCGACGTTGTATCCGGCGATCCGCGCGTCCCGGCTCGCGGTGCCGCATATGCGAGCGCGTGGTGGCGGCGTCATCATCATGATTGCGTCGATCTGGGGCCGGGAGTCTGGCGGTCGGATGACCTACAACGCGGTGAAGGCGGCGGAGATCAGCCTGGCGAAATCGCTGGCCGGGCAGCTCGCCAGGGACAACATCCGGGTGAACAGTGTTGCGCCGGGGTCCATTTCGTTCCCCGGCGGCTCCTGGGCGAAGCGACAGGCGGACGAACCGGAGGCGATGGCGGCGTTCGTCACGCGCGAGATCCCGTTTGGTCGATTCGGCCGTGCCGAGGAAGTGGGAGACGTCGTCGCCTTCCTCGCCTCACCACGCGCCAGCTGGGTTACCGGCGCCAGCATCAGCGTCGACGGTGGCCAGTCCCGGTCGCTGATCTGATCTGCAGCGCAGGAGGCGGGGAACGAAAAACCTGTTGCACCCCCCTCAAGTTACGCTTTGGTTTGTTACTTAGTCGTCTTTAATTCCCCTTCTACCATCCTCGTCCATGCACGGAACCTCGCTACTCGGCCTGCGTGGTTCGAACTACACATCCAACCGTGTCTCACGGCCATCGGGATGCCGCCCTGTTCGAAGTGCTGGAGCGGCTCGTGCAGGCCGGGATAGTCGGCAGCGACGGGTCGGCCGGTTCGCCTGCTGTCGCGCCACTTGACGGAGCGTACGTCACCGCCTGGCGTTCGCGTGACGCCGCCAGCGTCGTCATACTGGGGCGGTGCGGGTCTAGCACCGGTTGCTCGACCTCCGGCGGACGCCAGGGTTGTTCGAGCACGAGGCCCTGAGTGCCATCGCCGTACACCACAGCGTTGGTTGAAGGATGCGGGGCGGCCGCTGACGTTCGCTCGCCGCGCATATGCGGAAGAGCGGACGGCCTGTGGCCGGCTGGACGAGCAGAAGAGAATGACGCGGTTGGAGCGGCGGCTGGCGGGCCGGCTGTGAGGGCGGGTGACGGCCTGGTCGATCCAGGCCACTAGCTGGTCGGGGTCGGCTCGTGGGGCTGCGCGGCGGCGGTCTTGCGCTGGTCCTCCTGGCGTTGCTTTATTCCGGCGACCGTCTGGGCGCCGTACTTCTTCATGAAACGCTCGACGCGACCCTCGGTGTCAATCAGCTTCTGTCGGCCTGTGAAGAAGGGGTGGCAGCTCGAGCAGATCTCGAGCCGGAACTCTTTCTTGGTTGATCTCGTCTTCCAGGTGGCGCCGCACGCGCAGCGAACATCGACTTCGTGATACTCAGGGTGGATGCCTTCCCTCACGGTATGCTCCTCATTATCTAACGTGGGGTTCCCCCCACACCCTGGCTCGGCCGCTTGCGTGGGCCCAACGCCCAGCGCCGCTTCCTCGCTGGCGCGCGCGTGCCGTGGCGGTCACCGACGATTTCGACCGAGTCGCATAGTGTCGTCTGGGACCGCGTAACTGGCAACCGAACTCCTCATTGTAGCAGACGGGCGCCCTCCAGACCGTCTGAGTCTGTGAGGCCAGAGCTGGTGGGGGGAGCCGCTACACCCCTGCCAGCTGCAACAGGCTCGCCCAGAACGCGGGTAGCCCGTCCCCGAGCTTCGACGAAATCGGCAGGATGGTCCGCTCTAGCGCCGTCTCGTGGGACTCCAGCCTCGCCTTCCGAGCCGACCGCGTCACCCGGTCGACCTTGGTGGCTGCCACGAGAAGGGGCAGTCGTAGCTCGGTCAGCCAGGTGAGCGCGTCACGGTCGCTCTCGATCCCCGGGTGCCTGGCGTCGACGAGCAGGACCGCCCCGGCAGGTCCGGTGCGGCCTGGGCGCGTCGGCATCTCGTTCGGATCCGGGTTGAAGTAGCGCTGTGTCAGCCTGTCGAAGCCGCGGTCGGCTGGTGAGCCGCGCGCGTAGCCGTAGCCGGGCAGGTCGACCAGCAGCAGTTCGCCACGGTGCCCGGTGAGCCGGATACGATAGACGTTGAGCAGCCGGGTCGTGCCTGGTGCACCGCCGGCCCTGGCGATCTTGCGGTGTGCTAGGGCGTTTATCAGCGTTGATTTGCCAACGTTAGACCGCCCGACGAAGGCTATCTGCGGCAGATGTTCGACGGGCAGCCTACCGTCAGGTCCGACGCTCGTGACGAACTCCGCCGTCTGGATCTTCACACTACGGTTATACCCGAAGTGAACAGGAGAAAAAGCTGGCGGGTGATGCCGTCAGTTCGTGCAGACACCAGACAAGGCGAACGTAACCGCTGGGCCGAGGACCACCCCTGGGGTCCATCAGTGCGTGATCCGCCCGTCTGGGTTCGTGGTCCCCGGGTCGGTTTCATCTCGGGTCGGTAGCAATGCGGTGAGCGGCGTCACCAGCGCGATCTTCAGCACCTCGTCCATCGACTCCACCAGATGCAGCTCGAGGACGTCGAGGACAGCTTTCGGAATATCGGCCAGGTCCTTCTCGTTGTCCTTTGGAAGGATGATCGTCTTTACCCCAGCCCGGTGGGCGGCCAGCACCTTCTCCTTGACGCCGCCGATGGGCAGCACCTTGCCACGCAGCGTGATCTCGCCGGTCATCGCCACATCGCGGCGGGTCGGAATACGGGCCAGATTGGAAACCAGCGCTGTCGCCAGCGTGATGCCGGCCGACGGTCCGTCCTTCGGGATTGCACCTTCGGGGACGTGCACGTGGACGTCGGTGCGGCGGTGGAAGTTCTTCTCGAGACCGAACTCATCGGCTTTCGAGCGGACGTAGCTCATCGCGGCCTGGGCCGACTCCTGCATCACGTCACCCAACTTGCCGGTTAGGGTCAGTCGTCCCTTGCCTGGCATCAGTGTCGATTCGGTGAACAGCAACTCGCCACCAGCCTCGGTCCAGGCCAACCCGGTGGCGATGCCGATCTCGTTCTTCTCCTCCGCCATGGTCGGACGGTAGCGTGGCACCCCGAGATGCTCGGTGATTCTCTCGGCGGTGATCTCTTCGAAGAATCCCTTCCCGTCAAGGACCACCCTGCGGGCCACCTTGCGGCAGATCGAGTTGATTTCTCGCTCGAGGCTCCGGACCCCGGCTTCGCGCGTGTAACGCCGGATGATCGTCTCGAAAGCTTCGTCCTTGAACTGGATGTTCTTATTGGTCAGCCCGGTGGACTTCACCGCCTTGGGTGTGAGGAAGGTCCTGGCGATTTCGATCTTCTCAAGCTCGGTGTATCCGGCCAGTTGCAGGACTTCCATCCGGTCCCGCAGCGCCTGGGGTACCGTGTGGAGCACGTTGGCCGTGCAGATGAACATGATGTTCGAGAGGTCGTACTCGACATCCAGGTAGTGGTCGAGGAAGGTGTGGTTCTGTTCCGGGTCGAGCACCTCGAGTAGTGCCGACGACGGGTCTCCCCTGAAGTCCATCGACATCTTGTCGACCTCATCCAGGAGGAACACCGGATTCGTCGTACCGGCCTTCTTCATCATCTGGATGATCTGGCCCGGGAACGCGCCGATGTAGGTACGCCGGTGGCCGCGGATCTCCGCCTCGTCCCGTACCCCGCCGACCGACAGCCGGACGAACTTGCGGTTGGTGGCGCGCGCGATCGACTTCGCCAGGGATGTCTTACCAACCCCCGGCGGGCCGGTGAACGTCAGGATGGTGCCCTTGGGCTTACGCACGAGTGTGCGTACCGCCAGGAATTCTAGAATCCTATCTTTGATCTTTTCCAGGCCATGGTGGTCCTGGTTCAGAATATGCTCAGCCTTCTTGAGATCCCGGCTCTCGCGCGACCGCTTGTGCCAGGGCACGGCGAGCAGCCAGTCGACGTAGTTGCGCGAGACCGTCGCCTCGGCCGACATCGGGGGCATGCACTCGAGACGCTTCAGCTCCTGAGTCGCCTTTTCTTCGACCTCTTTCGGCATCCGCGCCTGTTCGATCTTCTTCTTCAATTCCTCGAGCTCGTTGCCCTTGTCCTCCTTGCGGCCCAGCTCTTTTTGGATCGCCTTCATCTTCTCGTTGAGGTAGTACTCCTTCTGCGCCTTCTCCATCTGCTTCTTCACGCGAGACTGGATCCGGCGGTCGACTTGTAGCTTTTCCACCTCTTTCTCGAGGATGCTGGAGATCCGAGCGAGTCGTTCGAGCGGCGAAATGATCTCGAGCAGATTCTGCTTTTCCTCCACGCCGACCACGAGATGTGCGGCGATCGTGTCTGCCAGCTTGCTGGCGTCGTCCACCCTGACCGCCGCGATCATCGCGTCGTAGTGCATGTTGTTCGACAGTTTGACGTATTGCTCGAACAACGACACGCTGCGGCTCATCGCGTTCTCGATGTCGTCGCTGACGTCGTCCTGCCTGGGCAGCAGCTTCGACACCACCCGGTAGAATCCTTTGTCTTCCTTCCACTCGACCGCCCGCGCGCGCTCGAGCCCTTCCACCAGCACCTTGATGTTGCCGTCCGGCAGCTTCAGGCTCTGCACGATGTTGGCAACGCAGCCCATCGTGTAGATGTCTTTCGGTTGCGGGTCGTCGGTCGTGGCGTCCTGCTGCGCCGCGAGGAAGATCCGCTTGTCTTTCATGAGCGCGTGCTCGAGCGCCCGCGTCGACGATGGTCGTCCGATGACGAACGGCATCATCATGTGCGGGAAGACTACGACATCACGCAACGGGACGATTGGGAGGGTTTCGTAGACTTCCATATCGGAGATGTGCAGGCAATGATTGCCTAACCGGCCTTTTCGATGACGGTGATTGGGTTATCTTTGGACAAGACCACTTCACGTGTGATCACGCACTCTCGAATCTTCTTCTGACCGGGCAGGGTGTACATGATGTCGAGCATCAGATCTTCGATGATCATGCGCAGCCCGCGCGCGCCGATCTTACGCTCCAGCGCCGACTCGGCAATCGCTTCGAGAGCATCGTCGGTGAATCGAAGCTTCACGTTCTCGTACTCGAACAGCCGTGCGTACTGGCGGGTGATGGCGTTCCGCGGCTGCGTGAGGATCTCCATGAGCGCCGGCTTGTCCAGCTCGTGCAGCGCGCCGATAACCGGTAGCCGGCCGACGAATTCTGGGATCAGACCGTACCGGATGAGGTCTTCCGGTTCGACCATCTCGATCGTCTCGCCGAGGTTCCGTTCGCCCGACGTCTTGATGTCGGCACCGAACCCCAACATCTTACGTCCGGTCCGCCGCTGGATCGTCTGGTCGAGTCCGACGAATGCCCCGCCGCAGATGAATAGCACGTGGCTGGTGTCGACCTGAAAGAACTCCTGGTGCGGATGCTTTCGACCGCCCTGAGGCGGTACGTTGGCGACGGTGCCTTCGAGAATCTTCAGCAGCGCCTGTTGCACCCCTTCGCCAGAAACGTCGCGCGTGATGGACGGGTTCTCGTCCTTGCGGCAGATTTTGTCGATTTCGTCGATGTAGATAATGCCCTGTTGACACTTTTCGATGTCGCCCCCTGCGGCCTGCAGCAGTTTGAGGACGATGTTTTCGACGTCCTCACCGACATAGCCAGCCTCGGTTAGCGTGGTGGCGTCGACGATCGTGAAGGGCACTGACAGCAGCTTCGCCAGCGTCTGGGCGAGCAAGGTCTTGCCGGTGCCGGTCGGTCCGATCAGCAGGATGTTCGACTTGGTGAGCTCGGTGTCGTCACGGCTGCGTGACTGCTTCTGAATCTCGCCGCGCTTGTAGTGGTTGTAGACGGCGACCGCCAGCTTCTTCTTGGTCTGCTCCTGCCCGATGACGTACTCATCCAGGAACTTCTTGATTTCCTGGGGGATCGGCAGGGTCGATCGGGTGCCCTGGTTGTCGAACCGGTTGTCGTCCGCGAGGATGTCGTTGCAGACCTCAACGCACTCGTCGCAGATGAAGACCGTCGGACCGGCGATCAGCTTCCGAACGTCGTTTTGATCCTTGTTGCAGAAAGAGCAACGGAGGATCTCGGGCTCACCGCTCTTCTTGGCCATGGTTACACGGTGCGCAACCGCAGGCGCGGCACAGCCCGTCGACGAGGCCACCCGCACCGAGGACAGTCTCGCCCGACCTCACCCATGCCCGTTCCCATATCGTGATCCGATCCTGGGAGCTGTCATGGGCGCTTCCCGATCACCTCGTCAATGATACCGTATTCGCGACTCTGATCGGCCGTCATGATGTAGTCGCGCTCGGTGTCTTTCTCAATCTGTTTGAGCTTTCGCCCCGTGTGCGCGACGAGGATCTCGTTCAGCCGCGTGCGCATCCGCAGAATCTCGCGAGCATGGATATCGATGTCACTCGCCTGTCCGCCCAGCCCGCTCATCAGCGGCTGATGGATGACAATCCTGGAATTTGGTAAGCTGAACCGCTTGCCGGGGGCACCGGCGGCCAGCAGCACTGCCGCCATCGACGCTGCTTGCCCGATGCAGTAGGTCCGGACGTCCGGTTTGATGAACTGCATGGTGTCGTAGATTGCCAGCCCGGCCGAGATCGAGCCGCCCGGACTGTTGACATAGAGGACAATGTCCCGGTCTGGGTCCTCGGCCTCGAGAAACAGCATCTGGGCGATCACCACGTTCGCGATTGGGTCCTCGATCGGTGTCCCGACGAAGATGATGCTGTCCTTCAGTAGCCGCGAGTAGATATCGTACGCGCGCTCACCACGATTGGTCTGCTCGACCACCATCGGGATCAACTGGTTGCGGGCCTCGGACATGGTCGATTGCTCGTCAGGTTCGGCGTCCACGTCGGTGCGACGCCTGGGTACGGGTGACGTGACGGGGTTACCAGGCGTGTTGGGGAAAACAGCGGCCGGAAGGCGCAACGCTCACGCAGTCACGATCGTAGCACGCGACAAGATGAAGTCAATCGCCTTCTCCCGCCGTAACCCCTCCGCCAGCCTGGCTATGCCGTCATCCTTCTCCAGCTGCGCCCGCACCGCCGACAGTGTCCGCCCGAGTCGTTTGGCGTACTGGGCCAGTTCCCGTTCGACGTCGTCGTCACTGATCGTCAGCGATTCGCGCCGGGCCACGTCGTCGAGCATCATCGAACCACGCACCATCTCAAGCGACGGCGCCCTTTGCTCGTCCCGGAGCGCGTCCCAGTCGATTTTGGTGGTCTGCGGATCGACGCCTTGCTGCGCGAGTCGGCTCGCGACCTGCTCGAGCCGCCGCGCGATCTCGCGGTTGACCAGCGCCTCGGGCATCTCCACAGTGGCCCGGGAGGCGAGCTGGGTCATCAGATCGTGACGCACCCCACGCTCCGTCTCCGTCTCCGCCTGGCGCCGTAGGTCACTCTCGACGAAGGCTTTCAGCGCATCCAGGGTGTCGAACTCGCCCACCGATCGGGCGAATTCGTCGTCGAGGTCGGGCAGTACCCGCCGGTGGGTCGCTTTTAGTTCGACGTCGTACGCCACCCTGGCGCCAGCCAGCTCGGTCTGCTCGTGGTCTGACGGATACGACAGCTCGAAGACCTTCGTCTCGCCGACCCGGAGTCCGGTCAGCTCGGCGTCGAACCCGGGCGGGTTCGACACCGCGCCCAGCTCGATTGTCGCGTTCTCGTGCCGGTCTTCTGGCGGTGAGGGCGGGCCGCCCTCACGCCGAGTCGTCAGATTCAGCGTCACAGTGTCGCCCACCTCGGCACCCCGGTCATCGACCGGCTCGAGCCGACCGGCGCGCCGGCGCAACTCCTCGATCGCGCGGTCGTTGGCGTCGGCGTCCGGCGTGACCGGCGTCCGCCGCAGCGTCAGCGTGTCATAGTCGAGATCCGGGACCGACGGCAGAACCTCAAACAGCGCGTGAAACGTCAGAGGCTGTCCGTCGTCGATCGACACGTCGCGGACGTCCGGGGTCTGGATCGGTGTCAGCGCCTGTTCCCGCAGCGCTTCCTCCACCGCCAGCGGCACGAGATCGTGGGCCACGTCGTGCAGGATGTCCTCCTTGAAGCGCTGTCGCACGAGCCGAGTCGGCACCTTCCCCGGGCGAAACCCGGACACCTTGGCTCGCCGGCTGTAGCTACGGGCGAGTCGCTCAATCGCGGTGTCGACGTCCGCCACCTGGATTTCCACATCGAGACGCTTACGGGTCTCGCTGAGCTCTGTGATCGTCGCCTTCATTGTTTACTGGGGGTTCGTCCCATACCCCACGCGGGCTCTCCGCGGGGATCCCAAGGCCCAGCTCCGTGCCCGCGAGGCGCGCACGTGCCCGCCGCCTGGCCCGTGGTGCGAAAGGGGGGATTTGAACCCCCACAGCCTTTCGGCCACCGGATCCTAAATCCGGCGCGTCTGCCAGTTCCGCCACTTTCGCCCGGCCGCCCGCGCCGCCGGCGCCGCCGGCGTGCCAGCCGCACGTCGTCGCGACTCTCAGGCTACCACACCGCGATGATGGTGCCGTCTGCCGGAACCGGGCGCCGAGGGGCTATGTTAGTGTTTGTCTGTGAAGGGCGGGCTCTCGTTACACCCAGCAACCTTCGCAGTGTAAAACGGCTACCAACCTTGACGGAATTCCGGTGACCGGGGAGACTCGTAATGGAAGATGCAGTAGAACGTGAGGTCGACAGAGCGGCTAGCGTCAACTGGTTCCGGGAGACGCGCCGGCGCACCGAGAACCTGTTCGAGCTACTCACTCCAGAGGCCTACTACGACCAGCCGATTCCGTTGCGTCATCCCATCGTGTTCTACGAGGGTCATATTCCCGCGTTCAGCGTCAACACCTTGATCAAGCGCGGGCTCGGTCGCGATGGGCTGGACGACGACCTCGAGCGGCTGTTCGAGCGCGGGATCGATCCGGAGGACCAGGCCGGGGCTGATGGCGTCGCTATCAGGTCCTGGCCGAGCCGTGAGACGGTTAGGAGATACGTCGCCGATGCGGATCGGGCGATTCTCGACGCGCTCGAGCATGCCCAGATCGAGCGGGACGGGCATCCGGTACTGCATCGCGGGCAGGCGGTGTTCACGCTGATCGAGCACGAAGAGCTGCACCAGGAGACCTTGGCCTACATGTGGCATCGGCTGCCGCTGTCGCGAAAGCGCCGGCCCGCCGGCGCGACCACCGTCACCGACGGTGCGGTGCCGGAGGTCAGGCGGGTCCGGATTCCGGCGGGTCTGGCGACGCTGGGCGCCAGACCCGACGAAATCCCGTTCGGCTGGGACAACGAGTTTCCGCAGCTGCAGATCGACGTGCCGGCGTTCGCCATCGACCGGCACAATGTGACCAACCAGCAGTATCTCGAATTCGTTAACGCGGGCGGCTACGCGACCCCCGGGTGGTGGTCCGAGGCCGACTGGGCCTGGCGGACGGAGGCCGGCGTGGAACACGCGCCGTTCTGGTCCCGCCGGGGGGGAGACTGGTTCTGGCGCGGGATGTTCGAGTTGATTCGGCTGCCGCCGTCCTGGCCGGTCTATGTCTCCCACGCAGAGGCGTCCGCGTATGCCCGGTGGAAAGGGCTGCGGCTGCCGACCGAGGCTGAGTTCCACCGCGCGGCGTTCGGGACCCCGAACGGTGTCGAGCGCCCCCATCCGTGGGGCGACGCCCCCGCGGATGCAGTCCGTGGTAATTTCGGGTTCCAGCATTGGGAGCCGGTGCCGGTCGGGTCCTATCCAGGGGGTGGGAGTGCGTGGGGAGTGCACGATCTGGTGGGGAATGGGTGGGAGTGGACAGCGACGGTATTCGAGGGGTTCCCAGGGTTCACGCCCATGGCCTCGTACCCGGAGTACTCCGCCGATTTTTTCGACGGACGGCACTACGTAATCAAGGGGGCGTCGCCGGTCACCGCCACCGGGTTGGTCCGCCGCAGTCTGCGCAACTGGTTTCGACCCCACTATCCGCACGTCTATGCCGGGTTTCGCTGCGTGGAGGCCTAGCGGCCCGTCGTGAACGTTCCACCGGTGCGGTTTACCGAGGTCGAGTCGATCTGAACCGAGGGCGCGTATGAGTACGTGCGAGGTGAGATCGCGCGGTTGGGAGTCGTCGCCGGTTTGGCCCAGTGCGTGCAATGGGTGGATGGCGAGACCCGCCTGGCGGTGATAGCGCTCACCGGGGGTTCTTGGACATCTGTTTGACGGATGCGATGGTGACACGACAGGACCACGGCGCCCGATTCCTCGTCGTGGCTGCCAGCCTCATCATCGTGATCGCCGGTCTCCGGCAGGCGAGTCAGCTCATCCTGCCGTTTCTCACCGCCGTTTTCCTGGCGGTGGTCAGTCTGCCGGTCATGGTCTGGCTCCAGCGCCGGAAGGTGCCCACACCGCTCGCGGTGTTCGGGACAGTCGTCGCGGCAGCTGGCGTGGTCAGTGTGCTCGGCGTCGTGGTGGGTCGCTCCGTCAACGAGTTCGCGCTGGTGGCTCCGGAGTACACAGCTCGGTTTCAGGAGCTGGTGAACGGGATCATGGCGTGGGCCGCTGGGTTCGGTCTGCCGACCGCCGAGTGGACGCCGCTCGACTACTTCAACGCCGGCGCGGTGGTCGACCTGCTGGGCGGCACGTTGGGCGCGCTGGCCGGGCTGCTCTCGAATGCGTTCCTCGTGTTGCTCGCCGTCATATTTATCCTGTTCGAGGCGGCCGGGTTCCGGGCCAAGCTGGTTATCGCGTTCGGGGACCGTGGGAAGAGCCTGGAACGGTTCGGCCAGATGACCCAGCAGATCCAGAAATACCTCGCCATCAAGACAGCGGTCAGCCTCACGACCGGGCTGCTCGCCGGAATCTGGGTCTGGGCGCTGGGGCTCGACTTTCCGCTGCTGTGGGGGCTGGTCGCCTTCATCTTCAACTACATCCCGAGCCTCGGGTCGATCTTCGCCGCGATCGGACCGGTGTTGCTGTCGCTGGTGCAGTTCGGCCCCGGACGCGCGGTCATCGTCGCCATCGGCTACATCGTTATCAACGTTGTCTTTGGCAATGTGGTCGAGCCGATGCTGCTGGGGCGGCGGCTCGGATTGTCGACCCTGGTGGTGTTCCTGTCGTTGGTGTTTTGGGGGTGGGTCTGGGGGCCTATGGGCATGCTGCTGTCGGTGCCGCTGACGATGATGCTGAAGATCGCACTGGAGAACACCGAGGACCTGCGGTGGGTGGCGGTGATGCTCGACGCCAACCCGTCGTCGGCTGGGGCGAGTGGCGTGGCCGACGAGCCTACGTCGTCCGCTTCGCCCGCAGCAACCGCAACACCGCTCGATGCTTCGCGTGGGCCGCAAGCGCCGCCGCGAATTCCGGCTGGGTGAAACCGAGCTCCTTGGCGATCTGACCCACCTGCGACTCTTCGATGGCACTGATCGACCCGTCCGCCGCCGCGACGGCGAAGATGCAGTCGAGCAGCTCCAGACGCTGCTCGGCGGTCGCGATCTCACGAAATTCGCGAGTGACGAGATAGTTCTCGGTGCCGCCGAACAACCGGGCCTGACTCTTGGCGATCTCGACGACCAGGACCGCCTGCGCCTCCGGCAGGTGACCCAGCTTCTGGACGATCTCACCCATGGACTCCGTCTCGCCCTCGCTGATGTGCGAGTCGGCGTGGGCGAGACGGCTCAGGATGTAGGCGAAGGCGGCGAGAAACCGTGCGCGGGCCGGTTCGAGTGCCTCGAGCTCATCCACGATAAGTTTGACGGTGTCGGTGTCACCGCGACGGGTCGCCTGGGTCCGTTCCAGCGCGGCATCGCGCTCACCGAGTCCCAGTATCTCGAGAATGCCCACGTGAGCCTCCTGCTCGTGTGGCGGTGCCCGCTCAGGGTGTCTCGCCGGCCGGGCGGGTGCGGCGCTCCGGCAGTGTCGTCAGGAAGTCGGCCGCGACCGCGCGCGGATCGGCGCCGCGCGTGTCGACTTCCAGGTTCATTCCGCGCATCGCGTCGACGTCGATCACGCCTCCCAGTTGCCTAAGTGCCACGAGTACGTCCGGCCACTCGCGGGCGAGTCTGGCGCTGACCAGGACGACCGCATCATACGGTGGAATTGCTGCGCGGTCGTCTTCCAGGATCCGCAGGTCGTAGGCGTTGACCCGGCCGTCGGTCGTAAAGGCGCTGATCAGGTCGACCGCCCCTTCGGCCGCGGCCAGATACATTAGGGCCGGGTCCATCGTGCGTTGTTCCCCTAGCGCCAACCCGTAGGTGTCACGGATTGCCGCCCACTCCGGACGGGAGAAGAACTCATAGTCGCCACCCATTGACAATTTTGGTGCCAGCGGGGTCAGGTCGCTGATCCGCGTCAGCCGCAGCGCCTCGGCGTCCTGGGCACGCATCGCCACGGCGTAGGCGTTCTCGAACCCGAGGGTGGCCGCGATGCCGATGCCGTGCGCCTCGGCGAGGTAGGTACCCACCTCGGCGAGCACTGTGGCCCGGTCCATCCCGACGATGTCCCGTTCCATCTGGTTGGCCCAGAGTGTGCCGGAATAGTCGACGTAGACGTCGATGTCACCAGCCGCCAGGGCGTCGAACGCCACCATCGAGCCAAGCGACTGCATCTTGGTGGTGGGTCGGCCGGTCTCGCGCTCGATCCACTGACCGAGCAGATTGGATAGGATGTACTGTTCGGTGAACGCCTTGGCGCCGATCGTTACCGAACGTCCGCTGCGGGGGACCAGCGCCGTGGCCAGGGTGACACCCGTGTAGAGATAGAGGGCCGCTATCGCCGCCGCGACGGCGCCGACCTGTCGCCGCCGTCGCCCGCGCACGCCGATCTCGAGCGCTCGCACCAGCCCGTCGAGCAGCAACGCCAGAGCCGCCGCCGCCACGCACCCGGTCAGCAACGCCGTGTAGTTGCGGGTCTGCAGTCCGCTGAAGATGTAGTTTCCTAGGCTAGTCGCGCCGACCGGGGTCGAGAGTGTGGCGATGCCGACGGTCCAGACCGTGGCGGTCCGTAACCCGGCCACGATGACCGGCATGGCGAGCGGCAGCTCGACGAGACGGAGCTGCTGTGTCGGCGTCATGCCCACCCCGCGGGCCGCCTCCTTGAGCGCGGCGTCCACTCCGGCGATGCCGGTCACTGTGTTCCGGAGAATCGGCAGTACGCCGTACAGGGTCAACCCGATGAACGCCGGCAGAAACCCGATGCTCGGAAGTTGCAGCGACGCCAGCAGTGGCACCATGAGGGCCAGCAGTGCCAAGCTCGGCACGGTTTGGATGACCCCTGCCACGCCGAGCACCGGTTGCTCGAGCCAGCGCACCCGGCTGATCGCCACCCCGAGCGGCAAGCTCACCGTCGTGCTGCACAGCAGCGCCAGCAGCGTCAGCTGGAGATGGGCAGTCAGATACGCCGGCAGCAGCGCCAGTTGCTCGCTCACGAGTGGTCTACCTCAGAGGTTCGGTGCATGAGTCTTAGACGCGGCGCCCATTTGGCAGACACGACGAGGAAGCAGACTGAGTCTCTGCGGCCGAGGGTAACGCCGTTCTGCCGGGATGCCCTCCTGGGTACCATGTAGCGACGTCCGGGATAGGACACTAAGTGGCCTCCCGCCCCAGAATCGACTCGACGAGTCGGGCTTCGCGTCGCGGAGTGTCCAGCAGCTGCCGTACGTAGTCGTCGGCCGGGTCTTTCATCAGCGCGCCCGGCGTGCCGATCTGCACCAGCCGGCCCGCCTGCATGACCGCGATCCGGTCAGCCACGACCATGGCCTCGACCATGTCGTGGGTGACGAATACCGCCGTTAGACCTAGCTTGCGCCGGATCCGGATGAACGACGCCTGCAGCCGTTGCCTGGTCAGCGGGTCGAGCGCGCCGAACGGCTCGTCGAGTAGCATGAGGCGTGGGCTGGCAGCCAGTGCGCGCGCCACGCCCACCCGCTGCTGCTGTCCCCCCGAAAGCTGGTCCGGCCGGCGGTCGCGGGTTTCGTCTGGGTCGAGTTCCACTAGTTCGAGTAGCTCGTCGACACGGCGGTACCTCTCGTCCGCTGACCAGCCTAGCAGCGCCGGTGTGACTGCGACGTTCTCGGCCACCGTCATGTGAGAAAACAGGCCCACCTGCTGGAAGGCGTAGCCGATCCGCCGGCGCAGATCATGCGGTGCGAGCTCAGCCACGTCCCGGCCGTCCACCAGTACCGAGCCGGCTGACGGCTCGATCAGCCGGTTGATCATCTTCAGGGTCGTGGTCTTGCCGCTGCCTGACCCGCCCAGCAGCACGAGCAGCTCACCGTCGCCGATCTGTAGCGACACGTCATCCACGGCGACCAGGTCGCCGTATCGTTTTGTCAGGTGCTGAAGCGCGATCATGCAGGAACGGCCCGCAGGCCAGTGTCACACGTGCACGGGTGCGCGGTCGATGACCTCGAGCTGGTCGAGCCAGTAGGCGTCGTCGTCCCGGCGGCAGATGAAGAAGAGACCGAGGTCGTGGTCGTGCTTGGCTTGGTGGTAGCGCAGATAGATGTGGTCGTCGTCGATGCACAGGATCTCCACCTTGCCGGTCTCGTGCGACATACAGTAGCGGGCGCGGCGCGCCAGCCCCGACCCGAGCGTGAGCGCCTGCTTGAAGATCTTCCACCCCTCGACGATCGGGATCTCGTAGGGCTCGTTGCCAGCCGTCGGTCGGCCCTGGAATAGGTAGTACGGGGTGCAGCCGATGTACGACAGGGTCGCGAACATTTCGGCCAGCACGAAGGGGTCGTCATTGACGCCCTTGATCAGCGGGCACTGGTTGACGCAGATCACGCCGTTGCGGATACAGATGTCGATACCCTGGATTGCCGGCTCGGTCAGTTCGCGCGGGTGGTCGAAGTGCGCCATCAGATAGATCCGTTGCTGCGCCGTCGAGTACGTCCGGAACACCCTCTGCAGATCCTGATCGTTGATTACCCGATAGGGATCAAACGCAGGCATCTTGGTGCCGAGCCGGATGATCCGCACGTGCGGAATCGCCCGTAGCGCCTTGAAGATCTCCTCGAGACGGCGGGTGCTCATCAGCAGCGGGTCACCGCCGGTCAGTAACACGTTGGTCACCTCAGGATGGGCGGCGATATACCGGAGCCCGGCACTGATGTCGTTGGCCACCTCGTCGTTCTCGTCCATGAACAGCCGCTTGCGGAAGCAGTAGCGGCAATAGGCGCCACAGACCTCGTTGCATAGCAACAGCACGGTGTCACAGTACTTGTGCTGCACACCGTGGGCGACCGTGACCGATTCCTCGTTGCTGGCGTCGAGCTTGCCCCATTCGGTCAGCTCTTCCTCACGCGGGATGACGAGTTGCCGGATCGGGTCCTCGGGGTCATCCCAGTCGACCAGCCCGAGGTAGTAGTCGTTGGCGCGGAAGACGTACCGCACGACCACCGGTCCTAGCCGGTCTCGCTCTTCGGCGCTGAGCTGCTCGACTTGGTCCAGTCGTCGGACGTACTTCACGCGCTTCCTGTTGTCGTCAGTCGTCCGGTCAGGGGTTGTCTGATTCACAGCTACGTCCGCGTCTGCGGTCGAATATCGGCGCTGGCCGGCTCCGACACGACCATAAAATCATCGTGCCAGCCGAGTGCTGAGGAGGGAGACACCCGGGCTGACGATAACGGGCCACAGCCTTTCGGCAGAGGCCGCCACGGACGGCGCGCCCGTGCATTTCAGCGTGGCCATACCGGCCGGCCGGATCGAACGCTGAAATAAGGCGAACAGTATCGAGTACTCGTTAGCGAGACGCAACCCCCACACCAGACTGAACGCGCCAAGCATGGGGCCATTCGGCTACCCGGGTCGCCAGACCGCCGTCTCCGGTTGGAGGCGACGCACCAGAGGGGCTGTATTTACAAGCTCTTGTAGAACCCCCGGCAGCGTTAGGGCTTTTACCAGAACGCTGAACAAGCAGAAATAATTTTTCTGCGCTCCCGTCGATCAAACAGACCTCCTCGCGTGACGTGGTCCCGGCCGGCGTGCGCAGGTAGCGACGTTAGCGATCGGGGTGACCAGCAGGTCGCCGGCATTCACAACCGTGCCCGGCTAGACGAGGACCGAGAAGAGGGTGCCGTCCCGGGTCGCGCTGACCGCGGTTTCCATCTTCATTGCCTCGATCCAGAGCAGCGGCTCGCAGGCCGCTACTGTCTGGCTCGACTCGACCGCGATCTCCTCGCGCGACGTCAGACCGTAAAAGAAGTTCAGGTCGTGATGACCGACGTGTCATCATGACGCCGCGTGTGCGACGTCAGGTCCAGAAAGACTTCCGGATCGAGCAGATAGGAATAGGACAGCACGTCCATGTCGATCGGCCGGCGTCGCGTCGCACATGGTCGACTCTATTGGAGGCCACAAGTGTGGCTGGTGAGCCGCCCCGGAATCGAACCGGGAACCTTCAGATTAAGAGTCTGCTGCTCTGCCAGTTGAGCTAGCGGCCCACACGAGGAGTGGCGCGCCCGACAGGATTCGAACCTGTGGCCTTCGGTTCCGGAGACCGACGCTCTATCCAGCTGAGCTACGGGCGCAACGTGGCCGCCGCGTAAGGCGCCGACCGTCGGCAGTGTCCGGATAAGTGGCGCGCCCGGAGGGATTTGAACCCCCGACCTACGGGTTCGAAGCCCGCCGCTCTATCCAGCTGAGCTACAGGCGCGTAAGTAAAGATTCTAGCACACGGCACTTCACGCAGTGCTTCCTGGCCCGCTAGGTGCACTGCAGAGCCGTTCTCAGGTCGGCCGTTGGTCCCGTGCGCAGCGGTGCCCACAGGTCGCCGACGGCGCGAAGACAGTCGACGACGGTCCGCACGTGAAGTTCTGCGGTGACAAGCCGGTCTGCAGGCCGTCGTGTGTCAGCGGCGTCGAGACGCCCGCGTGGGGTTTGGGGCGAAGCCCCGTCTAAGGACTGATGTCGAACGCTGCCATCTCGGTGGTGTTCCGGACGTACAGCCGGCCGTCCGCGATCGTCGGCGTGTTCCAGGTCTTGCCGCTGATCGCGGCGAAGCGGACCAGCTCTTCGTGTCCGTCCGGCGTGGCTCGGACCAGCGCCACGTCACCCCGCTCGGTCAGTACCACGAGATGCCCGTCGGCCAGCAGCAGCTGACCGTACCCGTAGCGACCCGCCTTCCAGATGAGCTCGCCGGTCTCGACATCGAGGCAGGCGAGGATCGATTCGTCGAGCCCGTAAATGTGCCCCTCGTGTACCACCGAACTGCTGAACTTGTTCTTCATCCGGTTGGTGCGCCACAGCTCTCGGGCGGCCAGTCGGTCTCCGGTGTTCAGAACTTCGATCAACGCCGCGCCCTGCCCGTAGCCAGCTGACAGAAACAGACGGTCGTCGCCGACCATCACGGGCTGGGAGACGTTCGGGACGGTCGACACCACCCACGGATAGTCCCACAGTATCGTGCCATCATCGACCGACAGCCCGGCGGCGCGCTCGGCGGTCACGACCAGGATCTGCCGGCGACCTGCGAGCGTGACCAGCATCGGCGAGGTGTAGCCTTGCACGTCGTTCAGCGCCGCCCAGACCGGCTCGCCGGTGTCGGCGTCGTAGGCGGCGACCGACCGCCCGCCGCCGCCGCCTGGCAGTACGACGACCCTGTCGTCGACAACCAGCGGTGAAGCGGCCATCGCCCAGTCCAGGTTCCTGGCGCCGGCGTCGGTGAGGATGTTCGTGCGCCAGCGTAGCCGGCCGGTCGCAGCGTCCAGACTGTGTAGCTCGCCGGTGGCGCCCAGCGCGAACAGACGCCCGTTGTCCCAGGTCGGCGTGGCGCGCGGGCCGTCGCCGCCCATCGCCTCCCGGAAGAAGGCCGCCCACCCGTGGGCCCAGAGTTCGTGGCCGGTGTCGGTATCGTAGGCGGTCACGACTTCCCGGTCGCGGCGTTGCTCAATGGTGAACAGGCGCCCGTCGGCTGCCGCGAAGGCGGCGTAGCCTCCGCCGATCGGCTGATGCCAGAGCCTGGGTAGCCCGGCCGCTGGCCAGTCGGTCAGGATGCCGTGATCGTATCGGCCGTCACGTGCGACGCCACGATAGGCTGGCCAGAGTGCCTCTGGCCGACGGTCTGCGGCGGCCGGCGCGGCCACTGTCCCACGTGGACGTGGTTCGACAATCGGGAGTGCGCGATCTGCCTGCTGTGCGGATCTGTCCGCCTCCAGGGCCGCGAAGTGGGCGTCCGCGTCGAACCGGAAGAGCATCGGGCGTATGCCGGTGCCGTCGACCTCGAGCCGGACACCGGCGACCCGGGCGACTATGACGCCGGCGGTCCCGGTGACCGCGATGCCGATCAGGATCCGGCTGAGTCTGGGCCACCTGCGCCGCGGAGCGGATCGGGCAGAAATGGGGTGAGTGACGGGGATTGAACCCGCAACATCCGGAGCCACAGTCCGGCGCTCTACCATTGAGCTACACTCACCATAATGCAACCGCATAATGCAACCGCGAGACGGCAACCAAAAAGTGTAGCACCGGCTCCACGAGGCGAGCAACGCCGCCGACGAGCATGTAGTGGGCTAACTGCGTGTTGCTGGCCCCTCTCTGGCCGAAGGGGGGAACCAGTCCGGCCCGTCGGTACGCGGTGGCGAATAGTTCTTGATGAGTTGGGTGAAGTCGATGTCCGCGCCGAACCGCTCTTCGATGGCGTGCGGGTACACCTCGTGTCCGTCACTGGTGGTTAGCCGCCGGCGTTGACCGGTTGGTGCCGGAACCGTTGGTAGTGCGCCGCGAGCAGATCGCGGCCGAAGTCACCAGCGAAGTCACGCCAGACGCTGTGCGCGTGATTGGCGTCGTCCTGGGTGTTGTCGTACTCGATGAGAAACGTGGGTCCCTGGACCCGATAGTAGTGCGGCTCGCCGCGCGCCATTCCGCCCATCCATCCGAATTTAATGCTGTCTGGTCCGGCGCTACGGATTGCCAGGAGACGTTGGTTGACCACCGCGGCGGGCTGCGTCGAGGCGTATTCCTCGACGATCGACCAGAGCAGCTCGCGTTGACCCGGGTCGAGGTCGCGATACGCCACACCGAGGTCGTCCTGCATTGCCGCTTCACGCTGGTTGCTCGTCAGGATGTCGCGTGGCGCCGTCTCTCCGATCAGGGCGCTGGCGCGCTGCGCATCATCCAGTGATGCGAGCAGGGCCCGGGCATGGTCTTCCTCGCGGCCGAGCGCCCGTGCGCCCCGCATCGATCCCTCACGCACCTCGGCCGGGTTGGCGCCGAAGAACTGCGGGCTGGTGGCGACCGCCGTACCGTTGACGATTGTCCAGTTCTGCGAGATGTGGTGGCCCTCGTAGCGCCAACCCCAGGTGTTCTGGCCCGTCGGCTCGCCGAAGATCATGAGGTAGTAGAGGTCCGGGTCTCGGATGTCGCGGCCCTCCAGCTCGAACAGGATCGGTTCGAGCCGACGAATAGACTCCGCCTTGGTGAATCCACGCTCGCTCAGTCCCGTGCGGACCAGGTCGAGCGCGGCCGCCCGTTGTGACGAGGTCATCGCCCGTAGCGGGATCCCTTTCCGCTCCCGCGGGATGAAATGCCAGTCGACCCGATCTTCGCCGTCAAACGGAAACCGCACCGCGGCGGTCTGCTCGTCGTTCAGGCTGTCGAGAAACGCCGCCGCTGCCGCGGTCAGGGCGGCGGCCGGTGTTGCCGGTTGCCGAGCGCGCGCGATCGTGCCCAGCAGCACGACGAGGCAGACGATATTGACGATAGTGCGCGCCATGGTCTTTTCCTCCCTGTTATCCCGCGCATCGCGTTGGGAGTGCGAGCCGGAGCCTAGCGTCCCACCTCGACCGAGTCAAGGCAAGCCCGGTGCGAGGCGGCGCGCCCGAAAGGTCCGACGTGCGTCTTTACACGGCGTACGAACGCTACGCCCTCGCCAGCTCGCGTCCTCTGCGCCTGCTGGAGCTGGAGCCGGTGACCGCGTGGGCGTAGAATGATCCGACCGGTACATCGCGACGAAGCGGATGTATGAATTATGGGTAGATGGACAGATCGATAATTTGTTGAGCAGTAGCGCCTGTTTCGCGGTTCGTTGAGCGTAATGGAGGGAGCATGAGTCACACGGTCGGAGTCGTTCTCTCGGGATGCGGCTTCCTGGACGGAGCCGAGATCCACGAGAGCGTGTGCACGCTGCTTGCGCTCGACAACGCGGGCGCGACGATCAAGTGCTATGCGCCTGATATCGAGTTCGACGTTGTCGATCACCACACGGGCGAGGCGACCGGCGAGCGGCGCAATGCGCTCGTCGAGTCCGCGCGCATCGCGCGTGGCGAGATCGAGAACGTCGGGAATGCGCGCACTGGTGCGCTCGACGCTGTGTTCATGCCGGGTGGTTTCGGTGCCGCCAGGGTCCTCTCGACCTTCGCAACCGAGGGGGCGGAGTGTTCCGTCCACGCGGACGTCGCGCGCCTGCTGATGGGCATGCACGCCGCGAAGAAGCCGATCGGCGCGATCTGTATCGCTCCCGCCGTTGTTGCTCGCGTGCTCGGCTCCGGACACCCGAAGCTGACGATCGGCAACGATGCCGGGACTGCGCACGCGCTCGAGGCGATGGGTTGCTCGCACGAGGAGTGCCCCGTGACAGGGTTCGTCGTTGATCACGAGCATCGCATCGTGACGACGCCGGCCTACATGCTCGGGCCGAGCATCGCTCACGTGCAGCAGGGCATTCAGAAGACCGTGGATGCCGTGCTCGGGATGATCTAGGCGGCGCGAGCCCCAGCGTCCTAGAGAAAACGAAGCACGCGCCTGTGGCTCAGCGGGCTGGAGCATTGCCATTCCAGTTCTTTCGCCGAGTACAAGTTGGGCCTTGCCGGCTGCCCTCCGTGCTGGCATTCTCGGCACACAGTGTCCAGTTGGCGTGAAAATCCGCTTGTGGGGGTGGCTGATCTTGTCGGGGTGATGGTCGACCCTTCGCGGGCTCTGATGTCGGCCACCTCCTTCAAGATGGCGGCGTCCAGCGCTTGATCCGCCACCAGCCGCTTCAGCCGCTTCGCTTGGTCGAGACGTAAGCTACCGTACTCTTTGCGCCAACGATAGTACGTCTGTTCGCTGATGCCGAGCTTCTGGCACACCTGCGGGGGGCGCAGCCCACGGCTCAACTCCGACTCGGCCTGGCGCAGTGTCGTGATGATCTGCTCGGTGCTGGATCGTTTTCGTGGCATCCTGCCTCCTGGTTCGTAACGCCAGAATTCTACCCCTTGGGCTGGAACGATCTCAGGGGATCAGGTCACGTGTTCGAGCGGCGCTGCTACGCAGATTTCGGAAGAGGCCGGTGAAGTGTGGGCCGGGAGCCGTCCGCTCCCCGAGACGGGGGTGAAGGCGGGGCCGTGGCCTCGGCCCCCAGATGCTCGCGCGTGGTGAGCCCCTCGGCCTATTTCAGTCCGCGATCGTCACCGCTGGTGGCATAATCAGCCAGCAATCAACGGATCTTCCGGGGGAGGGGCTGCGTCGGCGGGCGGCTCGGATGACCGGCCGGTACTGGGGTGAAGCCCATGCGGATCAATCTCAACGCCGTGCCGTCGTGCTCGCTGTTGTGGCCACGCTCACGTTGTTGAGCGCGATGATCTTCGTTCCCCTGATGTCCAGCGGTCCGTAGAAAGTAGGCAACCATCCAGAAAGGGACAGGCATGAGAAAAGCTGTTTTCGTCGCAATCATCAGCCTCAGTTTCAGTGGCATGGCGCGTGCCCAGGACGCTCCTGCGCCCTGTGGCCCGGCCAGCCAGTTGCCAGCGGAGCTGTCGGGCAGTGTGGCGGCCGACTCGCGCTGCTTCGAGCTTCGCATGTACACGGCCGAGACCTCGACCGACGGCACCGGTGGCATCAGCGATCTGCATCAGCGCTTCCGTGAGAAAGAGGTCGAGATCTTTGAGAATCACGGCGCCGAGGTCATCGCGGTCTGGCAGAATCTCGACAATCCGAACACGCTGGTCTGGATGCTGGCCTATCGCGACCGCGCCCATCGGGAGGAAGTCTGGGCTGCATTCCGCGAAGATCCGGAATGGACCGCGCTCCGACAGAAGTACGCAGTGCGGATCGAGGCCAATGTCTTCATGATGAGTGCAACCGACTACTCGGCGCTCAAGTAGTCGGGTAGCATGGTAGGAGGCACGAGCCTGAGACCGTTGCGGCCGTTGGAGCTTGTCTGGCTCTTCGGCGCGCCGACGGCCCTCAATGCCTTTGCGTGCGGCGTCGCTATTCCTGGTCCGAGTTAGCTGCCCCGTTTAAAGAGCGAAGGATCTATTGCTTGCATCAGAGGACACACAATGGATCTGGTAGCTGCACTAGAAGGCCCAACCGATATTGACGAGTCGAATCATAGGGAGTGGCGTGCCATTAAACATCTTTGTCGCGCCACCGCCGATGCTAACGCTGAGGTGTTGCTCGGATCCAAGGAGCCAGGCATATCCAATTTCGAGGCCAAGACCGAGGTTTGGTCCTGAAACTTCGTCGACATCCTCATCGTCCTGGCCTCCGGAAACTTCGTCGACATCCTCATCGTCCTGGCCTAACGTTGCCCAAAATATTCCGATCCTCGGACCTAAGTAAAATCCTCTAAAATGTGTGCCGCCAGGGTAATACCGAAATGCAGTGCTGACGTTGTAGAATCCGTCTCCATCACCCCAGTCGAATTTTGATCCAGAAAGGGCCAGTGTGACTCTGTCCGTAACCTTACGTTCGTACTCGGCGTTGTGCCATGGCAGCAAGATCCACCCAAATGGGTTCGCCGATATTACTTGGTTATAGGCTGCTGACTGACCAGCCGTGGACTCTTGCGCGAACCCGGTCGTCGCCAGGGTCACAAGTAAGGTAACGTGAACGGCGACGAAACGAAGATAGCGGATGGTCATAGACTTTTTCCAATCACGAGAAAGATGGCTGACATCTAGCCTACCGCAAAAGGCTGAGAGGCGGCTTGTGAGCCCTTCAAGTGAGGCTGTAAAAGAGGATAAGTCACTGCTGCACTGGGAGTTCTAACGTTACGCGCCTGTAGCTCAGTTGGATAGAGCATCGGCCTTCTAAGCCGAGGGTCGCAGGTTCGAATCCTGCCGGGCGCGCCATTCCCCTAAAGAACTCGAAAGATCTGCCCGGCGATCGCCAGAACCGGTGACATTCCCCAACCTCGAGACGACCGGTCAGCCATCACGAAGGCCAGCGCACCGCTTCTCGCCTGCCGTACCAAGGGGCAGGAGTCGTGCACCAACGCCGCCGTTCCTTGCATCGACGCCCGGGCCAGACCCGCCCTGCTCGGGCTGCTAGCTCCCCTGCCCGATCTCGTGGTTAGCTAACATCTCCAGCGCTTTGACCATGCCGGAGTGGTCCCAGGCCGAGCCGCCGTTGGCGGCGCAGCTGTTGAACAGCTCCTGACAGGTCGCGGTGTTCGGTAGCGACAGGCCGAGCGCGCGGGCTCCGGTGAGCGCGAGGTTGAGATCTTTTTGGTGCAGGTTAATCCGGAACCCAGGGTCAAACGTGCGCGCGATCATACGCTCGCCGTGGATCTCGAGAATCTTCGACGATGCGAACCCACCCATCAGCGCCTGTCGCACCTTGGCTGGGTCGGCACCGGCTTTCGAAGCGAACAGCAGCGCCTCGCCGACCGCTTCGATCGTCAGCGCAACGATGATCTGGTTGGCGACCTTGGTTGTTTGACCGTCGCCGTTGCCGCCGACCAGCGTGATGTTTCCGCCCATCAGGTCGAACAGCGGCTTCACCGTGTCGAAGGTCTGCTGGCTGCCGCCGACCATGATGGTCAGCTTGCCGGCCTTGGCGCCGACTTCGCCGCCGGACACTGGCGCGTCGAGGTACTCGCACCCCAGCTTGTTGATACGCCCGGCAAAGTCCTTGGTCTCGATCGGCGAAATCGAGCTCATGTCGACGACGATCTTGCCAGCCGATAGGCCGGCGGCCACGCCGTGCTCCCCAAAGAGGACGGCGGCGACATCAGGCGTGTCGGGGACCATCGTGATGACAATCTCTGATTTCTCGGCGACCTCCTGGCCGCTGTTGCAGACAATAGCGCCGCCGTCGACGAGTTCCTGGGGAATCGGGATCAGGTCGTGCACGAACAACGTGTGACCGCTGGTTTGCAGGTGCCCCGCCATGGGGCGGCCCATGATGCCGAGTCCGACGAAGCCTACATTTGCCATCAGTTGTTATCCTCTGTTAGCCTCCGGAAGGCGTTGAGTCGGATGCCGCGGTGCCTAGGTACGGGGCGATCCACGAGAGCCCCCCGGTCGTCGTCGCGGCAGGTTTGTATTCGCAGCCGATCCAGCCCGTGTATCCGATCCGGTCGACGAAATCGAAGAGGAACGGAAAGTTGATTTCGCCGGTGCCGGGCTCGTGGCGCCCCGGGTTGTCGGCGAGCTGCATGTGAGTGATGCGCGCTAGATTGGCTTCGATCGTCGGTGCCAGGTCACCCTCCATGATCTGCATGTGATAGATGTCGTACTGGAGCGCGAGGTTGTCTGAGCCGACGGCGTCGATGATCTGGTTCGCTTGACCGGTCCTGTCGAGGAAGAACCGGGGAATGTCCCGTGTGTTTATCGGCTCGATGAGGAGCTGAATCCCGGCCTCACTCAGCTTCACGGCGGCGAAGCGCAG
>CAUZDS010000017.1:0-68945 GCA_963578725.1 Vicinamibacteria bacterium | reverse complement strand
CCCGACGTCCACCGCCCCATCGCTGCCCTCGAAGCGGTTGTCCGGCCCGATCGGGACATGCACCTCTTCGATCCAATTGCGGTTGAGGTATCCAAAGTGCATCGTGAAACTACCGTCATCGTTAATCGACCACCCCTCGAAGACGGGCTGCACGTTCTGCCCAGACCTGAACTTCATATTGTTCCAGTCTTGGGCCTCGGCCGAGGCCGAAACACCGAGCAGGAGTGCGACAAGCCCCAAACCGAGAAACCATCGGAAACTTATTGGCATAACAACACCCGTGTACTCCTGTTGCAACTGTTTATCCGTATAACCCAATTTATGGGCTTCCCGTTTACGGGTTTTCAGACTTCACGCTATATACCGCCGTAACCGCGCCGCCGCGAACACCCCCACTAAACGAAAAAAACAGAACCCGGCAGGGGGTACGATTCCCCCTGCCGAGCCCCGTGAGTGAGAGAGGCAACTTTACTACTCGACTAGCATATTCCTGCTAGTTGTTGTCGCTGGTAGCTTCCGCCTTGGCCTGGCGAGCCGCCAACTCCTCCGCGTACTCTTCGTCGGTCAGGTCGTACCACCCGATCCACGCGAAGCCCATCTCGTCGATGGTGCGGCTGCCATTGCCGGTCCAGTTCGACGGATCCGGATTACCCCTATGGCCTTGCGAATTATCGAAGTAGCTGACGGTGTGCAGAATCGTCCCCGCGGGCACGATCGGCGCCACGTCATCCTCGTAGTTGTAGACCAGATGCCAGTTGTAGTCGAAGTTCGCACAGCTCACGATCTCGTTCGTGACCGGTGTGGTCGGATAGATCAGCTCCAGGCACTGGTAAACGCCGAGGATATGCATGTGCGGCTGGAACGCGGTGAGCTTCGCCGCACTGTTCAGCCGCTCGTAGCCGTCCTGGCGGACCCAGGCATCGCCGGCCGGAAGATCTAGGTCGGTATTGTGCCGTGCGAGCTGCTTCGACCAGCGAATGTGCTCAGGCACCGTGCCCTGGGGCGCGAACACCATGCCGAGCTCGATGCCGGCCTGGACGTCCTCACCAACGGAGTGCAGGTGATAGCTAACCCGCGCCTTCTTTCCAGGCGACAGCAGCTTGCCCGTGCCAGGCGGATACTGCTCCGCGCCCTTGCCCGATGCATACTCCACCAGGAACGTGCCCTGGTCTTGCGTGCCATCGCCATTCAGGTCGTCGTAGTCCATGTCCACGGCATACGAAAGTGCATGATGCACAACCTGACGTGACCGTGCGTCCACCGGGCGAGTCTGGATCGCTGTAATGTAGCGGTCCTCGGTCGTCTCGAACGGGGCGTACAGAGAGCCGAAAATGTCAGGACCTTCCGCCGGGACTAGATAATCCGGATAGCGCACGACGAGATCCGGCTCGCCAATCTGCCACGCTGAATGGTCCGGGTACTGCGGCATCTCCGGCATGTCGGCCAGGTCGCCCTGAGGCGCGCCCGCGTCAACCCAGGACGCGATCATGCTGATCTGCGCGTCGCTCAACGAGCGGTCGTCCTTGAACTCTTGGATTCCGATATTCTTGTCGATGTGCCAGGGCGGCATCTCCCGGGCAACGACGCGGTTCTTGATCGACCGAGCCCATGGCCGCACCTCGGCGTAGGACGTAAGCGACATCGGCGCCATTTCGTCGGCCCGGTGACAAATCACACACGACTCAAACATGATCGGAGCGATGTCCTTAGTGAACGTCACATCGTCCGACGCACCCTGCGCCGCTGAGACAGCTGGCATTGCCAGTACCGCGACTGCGAGAACCGTAATCCACGTGAACTTCCTGTTAGCCATGAGGCCTCCCCTCACTACTGGTAAACGGACTACTCACTCGACTGCGCACAGTCTAGATGACCCGCGCCAACCTTGTCAAGAGATAAAATACCGGCGAGAAAGATGTTGTGTCCTCAACCCCGATACCCCCCCCTGGACACCCCCCTGGGCCGTGCGCCAACGCGCGATCGCGCCGTCTCGCGGCCTCGGGTGCCCCATTCTACGTCACAAACTACGTCAGCGCGACGGCGAATGTCGTGGGACCGCCAGGGATGTCACGAAAGACCGCGCGAGATCGGCCGGCAGCAGCACCGTGCGTAGGACGGCAATCCGTAGCCGCAATGCGTCGATGCCTGGTTGCCCGACCCGGCTGGCCAGGTGGCTTACACCGGCTCGTGACCTGACCCTCGCTCATCGACATAGCCGATATACGGAAGCTCGCGATAGCGGTGGGCGTAGTCGATACCGTAACCGACGACGAACCGGTCTGGAATCTCGAAACCCACATAATCGGGCTGGATGCGCACGCGGCGGCGCGCTGGCTTGTCCAACAACACGCACAGGCGCAGGCTAGCGGGCTGCTTGCATAGCAGGTGCGTACGCAACCACGCGAGTGAGATCCCCGTATCGATGATGTCGTCCACTAGCAGTAGGTGCGCGCCCGCGACCGGCGCGCTCACGTCCAGCCGTAGCTGCGGCTTGCCCGAGCTGACCATCCGGGATCCGTAGCTCGACACCTGAACGAAATCACAGCAAGCCGGCGTTGTCAGCTCCCGCACGAGGTCCGCCATGAATACCCAGGCCCCGTTCAGCACGCCGACGACCAGCAGCGGCTTTCCGGCGTAATCGGCTGAGACCCGGCCGGCGATCCGCCGCACGGCATCGGCCAGCTCGTCCGCGGAGATAGCGCAGGTGACCGACAAATTCTCGGCGGGCACGTCGGATCTTCGATGTCCGCTTCCGGTGGGTGCATGGGAAGACATGACAACGGTCTCGCGGTCGGTGCGTCCCGGACGTTGTCGAGCAGCGTGCGCGGGCTGCTCAGGTCGTCACGCTGGCCATCAACGCGTCAACCCCCGCCTGGGCCACCACCTCGTCCTGATCCGGAGTACCGGAGCTGCACCCGATACCCCCGACGATCTGCCCATCGACGAACACAGGTAACCCGCCGGCGACGATCATGAAGCGTCCCTGATTGCTGACGTGGATCCCGAACGCGGGACCACCAGGACCGCTGATCTCACCATACGCCCGGGTCGAGCGCCGCGCGCCCGCTGCGGTGAACGCCTTGCTGATCGCCACGTCGATGCTCGTGATCCGCGCACCGTCCATCCGATGGAACATCAACAGGCTGCCACTGTCATCCGTGACGGCGATGTCCATGTCGACGCCGATATCGAGCGCCTTGGTTTCGGCCGCAGCCATCATCACGCGCGCGTCGTCGAGCGTGAGCTTGTGTACCGTTCGCATAGGGTCGTCCTCCCTCCCGTATTATCATCATCTATCAGTACGCGTATTGGTACGCGGCCGCCATGATTGATCACCGCCGGCCGGGGACGCGGCTTCGCCGGCGGTCAGCACGATGGACACGAAGACGGTACGGTGCCCGTACTGTGGCGAGCGGCTGGTGATCTTCATAGACCGGTCGGTCCGCAAACAGACCTACGTCGAGGACTGCCAGGTCTGCTGCAGGCCGATCACACTGACCGCCACGGTGGACGCGGGTGCTGACGGCCGCGTCCACGTCGAGGCTCGCTCGGAAGACGCCTGATCTGAACGACACCGTCGTTCGCTACAAGCACGGGGGCCTGATCTAATTCGCTGTCTGCCGGCTGACCGCACATCCTTGCGTATTTGAGGATGGTCCGTCAGTTTCACGACCGAGCCACGCAGGGTCGATCCCGGCGCCGCTGACGACCGCGGCATCCAGCGTCTAGCGACGAATGTCGGTGCGATAGTGCGCCACCGCAACTGACACCGCCCCGTCCGGGGCGTCGGAGGATGCGACCCGGGTCACGCGGCCCCACGCAGCCACTTCGGTACGCCGTGCACCATCGAACGGCATCTCCAGCCGTAGATCGATGTCCGCGCCAACGGCGAGCAGGGCAAGGTCCGGCGCCGGTGGCGACCAGTGTCATCCAGCCCTGGTCCTCCATGAACCGACCCAGCAGCAACCGCACGTTCGGGTCATCATCAACCACGAGAATCGTCGTGCCGCGCGCAGATTCGGACATCACGTAGGGACTCAGGCTACCCCGCGTCGCTCCGAGAAGAACACGCACTGATCGTCTTGTCGACGATACGCACGCTCCGACATCAGGCGCCTCTCACCTCGCACCTAGCTCCAACGCCACGATCCGTTCCCGATCGCGGGCGTAGAGCATCGTACCGACCAGCGTCGGCACCGTCCACGCGGTCGTGTCGAACAACGGTGTCGTGGCGAGGGTCTCGAGACCATCTGGGGCCAGCCGCACAAGCGACAGGTCGCCGTCTTCCTCCATCAGGATCGCCTTGCCGTCCGCAAAGAGCATGCTCGCACGGCTGAACCCGCGCGCGCGCCAGGCGGTCTCGCCGGACGCCACATGGGTCGCCGTCAGAATCGCCGTCGCGCTCTGGCCGCTGGTGCCGTAGACGAAGTCACCGATCCGTAGCGGGTTGAGAAAGGTAAATCGGAGCCGCGGGTCGTACCACAATTCCTCGGTGTGGACGACGTCGCCGTCTAGAACCAGCCGGATCGCCCGACTGCCGCCGATGTACCCCGAGGAGAAGAACAGGATCTTGTCGTCGTCATCGTAGAGCGGCACCTGGAAATTGAAGTCGTTGCCGGCGTCGTGCGCGTGCGCCCAGCGCACACGCCCGGTGTCGGGGTCCATCCCGATCACCGCCTGCCCGGCGAAGACGATCAGGTGCAACCGGCCGTCCACCGAGATGAGCCCAGCCGGCGAGTGGGACACCAGAAAGCTGCCGGCCCGCCAGACGACCTCGCCATCGCTCTGCCGAAGGGCCATCACCGACTGCCCGGGCCCACCCACCTGCATGATGATGGTGTCCTTGTAGGGCAGCGGGGTCACGCCATACCCCGGCTTGACCATCGACCGGATCAGCAAGGGGGGCGCCCCGAGCTCGGTCACAAGGTTCTTCGACCACAGCAGCGTTCCGGTCGCCGGATCGAAGACGTGCAGCTCCTTGTTGGTACCGGAGGTAAAGAGACGGCCGCCGACAATCAGCGGCGTGGCGTGCGGGCCGGCGCCCTGCCCGAAGTCCTGGTTTCTCGACGGGTAGCTGTACTCCCAGAGCGTCTCGCCGGTGGCGGCGTCCATCGCGATGACGGTTTCGCTCGGAGTCCACGGCTGACCGCCGCCCGGGCCGTGGGACACGCGATACATCGTGAAGAGCCGCCCGTCAGCGACGAGAATCGCCGAATGACCGGCGCCGAGCGGCCGGCTCCAGATCTCGGGCGGGCCCGACTCGGGCCAGCTCTCCGCGAGCCCGCTAACCTCAGTCATGAAGTCACCCCGCGGACCGCCCCAGCGAAGCCACTCAGTCTGCTGGGCGACGGCGGCGACGGGTGAGCCGAACAGGACGAAAGTCGTCAGGACCAGCGCCGCTATTGCGGTGGTGTCTCTCCCGAAACGTTTCACTCCACCTCCCCCTGAGAGAACTCCTGGCACGGCGTCGCCCACGCCTCGCACGGACCCACCGGCTGCCCCAACGCATACACCAGCCAGTTGTGGGTCTCGCCCTCGAGCGTCGTGGTGTGGGTCTCGATGACGAGCGTCCGACCGTCCGGGCTCAACGACATCACCTCGTACATGGTCATGGCGCCCTGACGCCCCTCGGCCACGAGCCGGTCGCCGTCCCACCGGGACGCGGCGCGCATCGTCGTATCCCGACCGACCGGAATGGTGAGCTCACGACCGGGCGTGTAGGACCAGGCCTTCAGTCCGTTCGTCTCGGCGCCGATAATCAGGGTGCCATTGGCGGCGTGCGTGATGAAGAGCCGGTCGATGTCGTCGCCGCCGCGCCCTCCGCTGAACGCCGGCGCCGTGAACGTACTGGCGTCCCGGTCCAGCGTCCACATCCCGGAAAAATCCGGCCGCTGGGCGGCCGCCGGCGCCGTCATGACAACCGTCAACAGTCCCACCGCCCGCCACGTCCCACGCATCACGTCTGCCTCCGCCCTTTGATCAATTGACGTGTGGCTCCGCCCCACACCCCGGCGTGGTCGCTTGCGGAGACCCCAACGCCCCGCGCCGTGACCTCACGACCGCATGACGGGCTAAGTGTGATCACTTCCACCGGGTTCCGCAAGTCCGGACCGGCACTGCTGAACCCACTAACGTGGGACTCCGACCCACACCCCGGCGCGGTCGCTCGCGGGCGCGCGCTGGCTGTCGCCGACGGTCCCGAACGAGTACACGTTCACGTTTGGGACGGCATCACGGGATAGTCGATCAATCTATAATCGATTAATCGCTCAGCGGACCACCCCGGCCGTGGACCGCATCCGTCGACCGGTCGATATGCGTCGCACAAGGAGAACCGAACACCAATGCTCACCCACATGTTGCACGCCTACGACCTCCAGCTCAACCTCGCCACGATGCTCGTCAAGGACATTCCCGACGACCAGATGTGCGCCCAGCCCCATGGTCTCGTCAATCACCCCACCTGGAACCTCGGTCATCTCGTGCTGTCGGAACACCAGACCTGCGAATTGATCGGGCTCCCGTCGACACCGCCGGACGGTTGGGCCGAGCTGTTCAACGCGAGCGGGACACCCAATGCCGATTGCAGCGCCTACCCTGGCAAGGCGGAGCTACTCGCCGAGCTCCGGAAGATTCACGACCGGTTGCGCGCCGCGCTCCCCGGCATCGAGACGGCGGTTCTCGATGCGACACACCCCGACGAGAAGACCCGCCAGTATTTCCCGACCGTGGGGACACAAGTCGCGTTCATCATGACCTCGCACGAGATGGACCACCTCGGCCAGATCGCTGCCTGGCGACGGGCCGCCGGACTCGGGCCAGCGACGTAGCGCGTGCTGACGCGCGTCGCTCCGAAGGCGGGCGCGGTGGGCGACGTTCGCGCAGCGCCAACGCGAATCTGTCACACCGCTTCCCCATACCCTGGTCCGATACCATGAACGAATCCGTCCTATTTGATGCGCTGGCCCGATACTGGGGCTACCGCGAGTTCCGTCCCCTGCAACGTGCTGCAATCGCGGCGAACCTCGACGAGCGTGACAGCGTCGTCGTGCTGCCCACCGGCGGCGGCAAGTCGTTGTGCTTCCAGATGCCGGCGCTGGTGCGACCGGCTGACGGTCTTGGTCTCGTCGTCTCGCCGCTCGTCTCGCTGATGAAGGACCAGGTCGATGGTCTCGTGGCAAGCGGGATAGCGGCCGCGGCGCTCAACAGCTCGCTGACTCCAACCGAGCGGCGACAGGTCTATGCCGATCTCGACGCCGGACGATGCCGGCTGCTCTACGTCACCCCGGAGCGACTGGTCGGCGAGGGGGGCGGGTCGTTTCGCGCGCGACTCGGCGCGTGGGGTGTCCAGTTCGTGGCGGTCGACGAGGCCCACTGCATCAGTCAGTGGGGTCACGAGTTTCGTCCGGAGTTCCGGCGACTGGCCCGTCTCCGTGACGACCTGCCAGAGGTTGCCATGCACGCCTTCACCGCCACCGCCACCAGACAGGTTCGCGACGACATTGCCGCCCAGCTGGCGTTGCGCGACCCCGTAGTACTGGTCGGCTCGTTCGATCGGCCGAATCTCGTGTACCGGGTGCTAGCCCGCACCGGGCTCAAGGACCAGATCCGCCGCGTGCTGGAACGCCATGCAGGTGAAGCCGGCATCATCTACTGCGTGTCGCGCCGAGAGGTCGAGCAGGTGGCGAACTGGCTCGACGGACGCGGTCATCGTGCCCTGCCCTATCATGCGGGCCTGCCGGACGAGATGCGTCGCCGTCATCAGGAGGCATTTCTCGAGGAGCGGGCAGACGTCATGGTCGCCACCGTGGCGTTCGGCATGGGCATCGACCGCTCGAATATCCGGTACGTCATCCACGCCGGTGCGCCGCGCTCGCTCGAGCACTACCAGCAGGAGTCTGGCCGCGCCGGCCGCGACGGGATCGAGGCCGAGTGCGTCCTGCTCTATTCCGGCGCCGACTTCGCCCGGTGGCGGCAGATGCTTGAGCAGAACGGCGAGCTGTCGGAGCACGCCGGACGGCTGCTGCGCGACATGGAGCGCTACGCGGCTGGCACCCGCTGTCGCCATCGTGTGCTGGTCGAGTACTTCGGCCAGCCTTTCGAGCGACCGGCCTGCGACGCGTGCGACTGGTGTCTCAAGGAGCTGGAGCGTATCGGCGACCCGTTGACGCTCGCCCAGAAGATTCTGTCGACAATCGTTCGAACCGGCCAACGCTGGGGTGTCGGTCATGTCGTCGACGTCCTGCGCGGCCGCGCCACCGACCAGGTAGCCACCCGCGGGCACCTGACGCTGAGCACGTTCGGGCTGCTCGCCGACGTCCCGATCGCCGAGCTGCGCGGCTATCTCGATCAGCTGACCGAGCAGCGGCTCCTGCTGCGTACCGACGGACCCTATCCGGTGCTCCAGCTCACCGACGACGGCGTGGCGGCGCTCAAGGGCGGGGCGAGCATCGAGCTGTATCGGCAGCTGCGTCCGACGTCGGGTCTTGGCAAACGCCAGCCATCGGGAGATCCGGCCGCCTGGGATGGTGTCGACCACGGGCTGTTCGAAACACTGCGCCAGTGTCGTCTCGAGGTGGCGCGTGCGCGCGGCGTACCACCCTACGTGGTTTTCCACGACAACACACTCCGTGACCTGGCACGGCGGCAGCCGACGACACCAACCGAGTTGCTCGAGGTCTACGGGATCGGCGCGCGGAAGGCGGAGGACCTGGGACCGAGCGTGCTCGAGGTGATACGGGACTACCTCGACCAACCTGGCGAGGGCGATTCGGAATACGTACCCTAGTGGAGAAAGGTCAGTACCAACTTCGCAGCCGCTGCTCGTCAGCGGGTGAGACATGGAACAGGTCGTTGGGATAGCGCCGATACTCGACGATCGATCTGTAGATGTTGGACGCGTCCTGCAGATCGAGCGAGAGACCCGCCAGATACTGCAGCCGAAGATTCCGATCGCGGTTGATCTCGGCATTCCGCAGCCAGGGCTCGATATCCGGGCCCCATCCCGCGAAGGTTTGCAGCAACTCCACCGTCGATCCGAGACGAACCTCCACCAGCGACTCCCGTAGCGCGTGGTCGGCACTGAGCTGCCCGGCGATAAGTTCGCCATCCACCCGTGCGGGCCCGACCTGTCCGAGCAACACAAGATCGTAGCCCGTCTCGAGGTAGTCGCTGTTCCACAGGGTGGCCTGCGGAAACGACCGTACGAAGGTGCCAATCTGGCTTTTGGCCGACAACTCGTCGGTCTCATACAGCGGCACCCACTGCGCTACGACGCCGCCCGGACGCAGCCGCTGCTTGACAAGCTCGTGATACTCCACCGAGTAGAGACTCGCCGCGCCGCGCACCCACGGGTGAATCGGGTCCGACGTGATGACGTCGAACTGCTCGTCGGTCGTCGCCAGGAAGTGCCGCGCGTCGTCGTAGATGACCTCGGTTCTGGGATCTGCCAATACACCGTGATTCTCCGCCACGAACTGGTCCGACGCCGCGAGCACGCTCGGCTCGATCTCGCAGATGACAATCCGCTCGACCTCCGAATGACGGACGAAGGACCCGGCCGTCACACCCGCACCCATGCCGACCACAAGCACGCTACGCGCCGCGCCGTGGACGAGCGCGGGCACATGCCCGAGCATCCGCTGGAGCCGCATGTCGCGCTCCAGAGTCGAGGCGACCACCTTCCCGCTGATGTGGATCTGCCTGAATCCAAACGCGCTGTCAGTGACAGCAACCGACGCGCTCACCCCTTCCCTGGTGTAGAGATACCTGTCGATCGTGTCCCACGAGGCGATGTCACGGCCGAACGCGATCAACCCGTTCGGGGTGGCTGGCACCGCCCACAAGCTGGCCACGGTCGCGACGGCAACCAGCCCGCCCAGCAGGGCGGGTCGAAGCCCCGAGCCACGAGACAGCGCCGGGACATGGCCGGCGCCGGCCGCCACGCCACGCCGCGTCACGAGCATCAACGCCACAGCGGCGGCCGCGAGCGCCACCAGCACCTGTTGGGCCCGCTGTGTCCCGAGACCAGGAACGACCACGAAACTGAAGAGGACGGTGCCGACCAGGGCGCCCACTGTGTTAACCACCGACACCCGCGCCACCAGCCGCCCCGCATCGGACTCTCCCGCGTTCGCCGCCGCCAACGCCAGCGGGAAGCTCGCCCCCCAACACAGGGTCGCCGGCCCGATTGAGATACCGCAGCGGACGATGTCATGGACGAACAGCAGCGGTCTGGACGCCGCCACCCAGGGCAGCCACTCGTCGCCAACCTGCCAGAACGGGATCTGATACCCGATCATGTACGCGCCGTACGGCAAAGCCCCCAACAGCACGACCTGACACCACGTCAGCGCGAGATCGGCGCGGTCAATACGTTTCGCCAACCAGGCGCCGCCCAGACCGCCTATCCCGATTCCGGCCAGGAACACCGCCAGAACCAGCGAGAAGTTGTACACAGTCGCGCCGAATAGCAATGACAGCTGGCGAGTCCAGATAACCTCGGCGCCGAGCGCGGCGAGGCCGGAGAGCCCGATGACGGCCAGCACCCCCGGTGGCGCGGGCGCGGGCGCGGGTTCCGGCGGGTCGGACACTCCAGCGCCTGGACTGGAAGCCGCCAGACGCAGCGCCACCAGAGCCACCGCAACGTTCAGACCGACGGCGGCCAGCGCCGCCACGACCGTGTCATGCACGCGCAGGAGATAGAAGCTGGCGATGAGCACCCCGGCCACCGCACCGATGGTGTTCGCGGCGTACAGCCAGCCGATCTGCGCCACCCCAGTTCGCGTCGTGCCGGTCCAGCGCGCCACCGCCGGAAGCGTTGCGCCCATCAAGACGGTGGGCGGCAGCAGGCAAATGACGCAGACGACGGCCCGCAGCAGCACGCCGCCCAGACCGTAGCCGACTGCCGAGAGATAGACCGTCTGGACCGCGGGCAGCGTGACCAGCAGGATCAGCCCGATGACGCCGATCGACAGCTCGAGACCGGCGTAGACGCGCAGCGGGTGCCAGGACCTGGGCACGAATCTGGGCAACGCCACGCTACCCAGCCCCATCCCGCCCATGAAGCCCACCAGCAGCGCGGCAATCGAGATCGACGAGGAGCCGATGACGAACAGCAGGTCATGGAACCAGACGAGCTCGTAGATCAGAGTGGCGCAGCCGCTACCGAAAAATAGGAGCCGCAGGGCGCCCATCTGCACGGGCCTGTTGCCCGTGTAAGCATCGGCCGGCGCGGCCGTAGTGGCGGACATGAGTAGGGGACGACCTGCAACCGGGCCGCGCTTACCGGCCAGAGCGTGGCGCCAGCGCGCATCACCGTCAGCGCACCCATTGTACGGGTGACGCCGGATCCAGCGCCGCCACCGTATCAACGCATCGACGCGCGGCGGGACGTGTACTGTATGCCGGTCGGCTCACCGCGCTCAAGGGTGTGGACCTGCTGGTCAACGCCTTGCCGCTCGCTGCGGGCCACCATCGTGGGAGACGGACCGGACCGGATCGCGATCGCGATCGAACGCGCTGCGGCCCACTCTACCATCGAGCTCGAGCTCCTCGGGCACCAGACGCGCGCACAGTTCGAGAGACTGATACGGTGGGCCGACCTGCTGGTGATACCCAGCCGCCGGCCCGAACCGTTCGGTCTGGTCGGCTGCGAGGCGGCCGCGGTCGGACTGCCCGCGGTCGGCTTCGCTGGCGGCGGGATCCCGGAGTGGCTCGACTCGGGGATAGAAGGTGAGCTGGCGGCAGCCGACGCCGACCGCGGGGAAGCTCACCGATGGGATTGTCGCGGCGCTGGGGGACCCGGTTCGGCATCACCAGCTCCGCGGAGGCGCCTGGCGGATGGCGAGCGATCTCTCGGGGCGGGATCACGTCGCGCTGCTCGAAACGGTGCTTCGACAAAGCGCCGGCGGTTAGATGACCGGCGTCATGAGTACGACCGCGTTCGGCCGCCGATACATCCTCCCCCACCGCCTTGCTCGTCGGTCGAATACTGCTGGTATGCTCCCCCCGTCGCGCCCACAGCGACACGTGCGCGGCATCCGTACGAGTGTGAGGCCTCGATGCGGTGGCGTACTTGTGGCGCGGACCACTGAAGGTGGTCCAAGACGGCGGCAACGGGGTGCGACGGTCTGCGACCACCCACGGACGGCGTATCACAGGAAGGGCGGGAAGAGAGGTCCATCAGATGAAGATCATCGTCACCGGTGCAACCGGTCTCGTCGGCACGGCGTTGCTGGAGCGGCTCGGACCGGCGCACGCGGTCGCGCGCCTGGTCCGAGGGCCGGCGGGACCGGACGGCATCCCGTGGGATCCGGCTGGTGGCACGGTGGACCCAAGGGCGCTGTCTGGCGCCGACGCCGTGGTGCACCTCGCCGGCGAAGGCATCGCCAACCGCCGCTGGTCGGCCACGGTCAAGCAACGCATCAGGGACAGCCGCGTGGCCGGCACCCGGGTGCTGGCGGGCGCGCTGGCGGCGGCCGACCGGCCGCCCCCGGTGCTCGTCTGCGCTTCGGCCATCGGGTACTACGGCGATCGGGGCGAGGAATTACTGCACGAAAAGAGCGGGCCTGGTCACGGATTTCTGGCCGATGTGTGTCGCGCCTGGGAGGACGCGGCGGCGCCCGCCCGAGACGCCGGCATCCGCGTGGCGCATCTGCGGACCGGCGTGGTGCTCTCTGCGCGTGGAGGCGCGCTGGCGCAGATGCTGCCGCCCTTCAAAATGGGGGTGGGCGGCATCCTCGGGGATGGCCGGCAATACATGAGCTGGATCTCGGTCGAGGATCTGACCCGAGTGATCGTGCACGCCATCGAAACACCGAGCCTTGCCGGCGCGGTGAACGCCGTGGCGCCGTCGGCCGTCACCAACCGTGAGTTCACCCGGACGCTGGGACGGGTCATTCGACGACCCACCCTACTCCCGCTACCGGCGGTGTGCGCCCGTCTGCTGTTTGGCGAAATGGCCGATGCGCTGCTGCTGGCGAGCGCCCGGGTCGTGCCAGCGCGCCTGCAGGCTGACGGCTTCACCTTCACGCACGGCGGGCTCGAGGGTGCGTTGCGCGCGGCGCTCGACTGACGACGACGCGCCGCATGTCCGGCCGCACGTCACCGAATGAGGCGCCGACACGCGTGGCGCCGCCTGTCGGCCGTGGCGCTCCCGGGCCCAGCCATCCTCTTAGTCACTCACGACCAAGTCACTTACTCAGGCACGGGACGAACCGTCATGCGGTTGCCTCTCTATCCCGCAAACACAAAGAGAGCCCAGTGTTCATCAGGCCGGCCAGACCGGGGTACGATGCACCGGCCAGGCCGGGTGTCGTACGCTATCATGCTGGCAACGATCACGGCTGACATCTCGACGACGTGTCCGACACCTACATCCCCATCGGCACCATGACGCGCCGGCTGGCACTCGCTGCCTGTCTGTTGCTGGTCGCGCCAGGATCTGGGAGGAGCCAGACCCCCGACGCACCGCTCACGCTGATCTCGTCGGCGGGCCGACGACTGTTGCCGGCGGTCGCCTTCGACGGTCGCCGCATGATCGACCTGCGGGAGCTGGCGGCGCCGTTCGGCCTAACCATCGCCGATGCGCAGCAGCCGGGGCGCCTGACGGTGTCGCGAGGCGAGCAGGTGATCGTCCTGACCGCGGACGAGGGCCTCGTGTCGGTCGCCGGTCGGCTAGTGTCCCTGCCCTCGCCACCCTTGGAGCGCGCCGGTATCTGGTATGTGCCGCTCGACTTCATCGGGCGGGCGCTGGCGCTGGTCCACGACCAGTCCGTCGAGCTCCGGCGTCGCTCCGGTCTGGTGGTCGTCGGTGACATCCGCGTGCCCCAGGTTGTCGCCCGGTATCAACGCACGGGTCCGCAGGCGCGGCTGCGTCTCATGATCACGCCGGCGACCGAGCACGTCATCGAACTGGAGCCCGACCGGCTAGTGATTACGTTCGAGTCCGACGCCCTCGACCTCGTGCTGCCGGACATCGCCCCGGACGATCTGGTGACCGGCCTGCGCAGCGCCGGGACGCGCCCCGCGCTAACGGTCGACCTGGGCGCAGCGTTCGGCGCCTACACGGCGACGAACGAACCAGCGATTGGCGGCGGGGGCGAGCTGGTGCTCGACTTGCGGCCGACCGAGGCGACATCGACCCGCGTCGTGCCACCGGCCGCCCCGCCACCGCCAGAGGCCGGTGCCGACGCCGACCTCCCGGCATTGTCAGAGCTGGCGCCGCCACGAACCATCCGTGCGATCGCGATCGACCCCGGTCATGGCGGCGATGACACCGGCACCCGTGGACCAAACGGCACCCTGGAAAAAGAGGTCACACTGGACGTCGCGCGCCGGCTGCGGAATGCGATCGAGAGCCAGCTTGGGCTCCGGATCGTATTAACCAGGACCGCCGACGCCACCGTGGCACTGGACGAGCGGGCGGCCATCGCCAACAACAACCGGGCGGATCTGTTCATCAGCCTCCACACGAACGCGTCGCTCCGAGAGTCGGCCACCGGCGCCGAGGTCTTCTATCTCAGCCTCGACGAGTACGATGAGGAGGCGCACACGGCGTCCGTCTTCACCGGTCAGCCGATCCCGGTGGTCGGAGGCGGCTCGCGAGTGCTCGACATCGTGCCGTGGGAGCTGGCACAGCTCCGCCACGTGGATCAGTCGGCTCGATGGGCCGAGATCGTCGCCGACGAGCTCGGTCTCCGGCTGCCCATGAGCCCGCGCGGACTCCAGCAGGCGCCGTTCCGCGTGCTCGTGGGCGCCAACATGCCAGCCGTGCTGGTGGAGATGGGGTTCATTTCCAACCCCGACCAGGAAGCGCAGTTGACGTCCACGACGTTTCAAGCCGCCATCGTGAATGGGTTACTGCGCAGTATCGTCCGATATCGCGACGACGTGGCGGGGGGGGTGCCGGCACCGGGCCAAGCTGCAGCCGTCCCGGCCGAGAGGTCGGACGCGCCCCAGGGACAACGCCCGTGAAACGTGAGTACTGGATCTACGGGGCGCTGGCCGCGGCCGCTGTGCTGGGCGCTTGGGTCCTCCTCGTGGGGTTGCCTCGCTGGTACGTACCCGAGCCCGCACCGTCCGCCGGGACGGCGGCGACCGACGGCGAGTTCGTCGAGGTAACGCTCTTCTACATCTCCGACGACGGGATGCAGCTCGTCGGATTCGAGCGACGCCTGAAGCGGCAGGCGGCGCCGGCCGAGCAAGCGCGGATCATCCTCGAGGCGCAGCTCGCCGAGCCGCCGGCCCCGCTGCTGTCGCCGATTCCGACCGGCACGCAGCTCCGCGCCGTGTACTTGACGGAGCGCGGCGATGCCTTTGTCGACCTGACCGAGGAAGTCACGCTCGGACACTCGGGCGGCTCGCTCGAAGAGTTGTTCACGGTGTATGCGATCGTCAACGCCGTGACCACCAATCTCCCGGCGATCCAGGCGGTGCAGATCCTGGTCAACGGCCGCGAGGTCGACACACTCGTCGGCCATGTCGATCTTCAGCGTCCCCTGGAACGGAACATGCTATGGGTCGCCGACCACGAGGATGTGGCGGCACCTCGTCCGACGTCTTTCGGTCGGGAAACCTCGTCATGACTCAAAACCAGCGTAACGATGCCCGCCCGGCGGACGCGCTCCGGCCGACACGATTCACGCCACATTATCTCGCGCACGCCGAGGGGTCGGCGCTGATCGAGGCAGGGCGGACACGCGTCATCTGCACCGCGAGTGTCGAGAACAAGGTGCCGAATTTCCTCAGGGGCACCGGGAAGGGGTGGGTCACCGCCGAGTACGGCATGCTGCCCCGCGCGACCTCCACGCGTACCGTTCGCGAGGCCAGCCGGGGCAAGGTGGGTGGACGTACACAGGAAATCCAGCGTCTGATCGGCCGCTCGCTGCGCGCCGTCACCCGACTCGACGGCTTGGGCGAACGGACGATCTGGATCGACTGCGACGTGATCCAGGCCGACGGCGGAACCCGCACCGCCTCGATCAGCGGCGCGTTCGTAGCGCTCGTGTTCGCGCTCCAGCACCTGAAGGAGCGCGGCGTCCTCCAGCGGATCCCGATTACCGATCATGTCGCGGCCACCAGCGTCGGCATCGTCGATGGTATTCCGCTACTCGACCTCGCCTACGACGAGGACTCGAAGGCCGAAGTCGACATGAATGTCGTGATGACGGGCGACGGCCGCTTCATCGAGGTCCAGGGCACCGCCGAAGGGGCACCGTTCTCCCGAGCCTCGCACGATACGCTACTGGAGCTGGCCGAGACCGGCATCGGTCAGCTGGTGGCGCTGCAGCGCGAGCTAGTGGCCGACATCCTTTAGCACGGGGGCTCCGTCCCACACCCCTGAGCTTCCGCAGTCGGGGCTGCACCCCGAACCCCACGCCGGCGCGCCGAGGCGGCGAGCACCCATCCATACTGATCCCATGTCCGAACACCCTCACCAGAAGAAGCACGACAGAGACAAACACGAGGCACACCAACGGCTGGTCGCCAGGCTGCGCGAGCAGGGTGTGGAAATCGACCGACTGACGCGCGAGCTGGACAACGCAGCGCTGTCGACACGCACCGTGCCCGAGAAGTGGTCGCTCAAGGAACTGGTCTGCCACCTGTGGCGAGTGCAGCGGCTGTTCGAGGGCCGCATCGAGGCGATGCTGGTGAAGGACGATCCCGTCATCGTGCCGTACACGCCGGACGGGGACACGGAGTTCGATCTACTGGTCGCCCATCCCGCGGCCGAGACCCGGACGGCGTTCCTCGCCGATCGGGAGAGCTTCGCGGCCCGTCTAGATGCGCTGTCCCAGGCCCAGTGGCACCGGGGCGGTCATCATCCCGAATTCGCAGGCTTCGACGTGCACTTCCAAGTCGAGTACATGACGCATCACGAAGCGCACCACACCTACCAGCTGTTCGTGCGGCGCGCGGCGCTGGGGAAGCTGGCGCACTGAGCTTGGGCAGGAAACCAGGACGGCGGTCGGCGAGCCCGTTACCTCAACCCGCGTCAGCCCGCGGCTCCAGGTAGATCCGGAGACGGCGGAACGCCTGTCCACGGTGGCTCACGGCGGCCTTCTCTTCGACCGTGACCTCTGCCAGCGTGCGGCCGTAGGCCGGGTAATAGAAGATCGGGTCGTAGCCGAAGCCGGCGTGACCTCGGGGCGGCAATACCAAGTGACCTTCGACCACGCCGGTGGTTTCCCAGACCAGTCTGTCCGCTTGCGCGAGCGCCAGCGCGCAAACGAAGCGTGCGGTGCTCGCCTCGGTTCCACGCTCGGCGAGCATCTGCCGGATCGTAGCGAACTTTTCTGCGTAGGACCCACCGTTGAAACGTGACGACCGTACGCCGGGCTCCCCATTCAGGGCGTCGATCTCGAGCCCGGAATCTTCCGCGACCGCGAGCTCGCCGGTGGCGGCGGCATAGTGGCGCGCCTTCAGCCTGGCGTTCTCGGCGAAGGTCGAACCGGTCTCGTCCGGCTCCGGAATCGCCGGGTGGTCGGCCAGTGTGAGGAGCGTGACCACCCGTTCGCCGAGAATGCCGCGAATCTCGTCGAGTTTGCCTGTGTTGGTGGTGGCGACCAGTAGACGGGTCGGCGGAGTGCCGGTCATGTCCGACCTAACCTGAATCGCGTGTCCGTGGCCCTCATTCCGTCCGCCAGTCTCAGCACCACCAGGCATCCACCATGATAACGGTCCCGGACGAAACCCCTCTTGGCCCTCTGAGCCACGTGGAGTGCTGGGCGGAGCCCCATTACAACAGCGCGCACCTGCCGCCACGCGGACGCGGCGTGGGGCCTTGGGATCCCCACGGAGCGTCCGCGTGGGGTTCGGGGTGCAGCCACGACTGCGGAACACCCGGGGTGTGGGGCGAAGCCCCACGTAACCTTTAAAACCGCACGATGGCCGCCACGTGCGGGCGTGTCAGCCAAGCGGCGCTGGCGTCGGGATCGACCTCGAGCCGTTTCGAGATGTGCACCGTCAGATCAAGCGTCATGTTCGGCCGCGGCACATAGGCCACGTTGAACATGTGGAGTTGCAGGTTGGTGCCGGGCATGTCGCTGAACACGAAGGCCGACAGGGCGGCGTCCCGCTCGATCCGCCCGTAGGTATACCCGAACGTGTAGCTCCGTGGTGCGGAGGACCCGCCGTACTCGGCCTCGAACCACATGCCTGTGTCGAGACCAGACGCCGCCCGCGTATTGCGCACGATGTCGGCCAGCAGGCGCACCGGATACCGGTCGCGGCCGGTGTCAAGCTCCGCCTGGGCAATCACGTCGACCAGGTTGAAATCGGACACGAGCCCGATGATGTTGCCGGCGGTGCCCCGCTCGACCTCGTTGGTGAGAATGCTGCTCAGCGGCCCGGTGGCCCGCCCCACCGCCACTTGGTCGACGTTGCTAAACCCGAAGTCAGCCACAGAGACCTGGAGTCTATGCTCGCCGAGCGCAACGCTGACTTCCCCGTAGCCGGCCAGCATGTACGAGTCCGGGCCGCCACTCACTTCGTTGACCGCCGTCTGCAGCGCCACCAGCTTCACGTCGATAGCCTCTGTCGCGCTCCAGGCCACCTGCTCGTAGCCGCCCTCGACGTTGAGGTCATCATCCCAGGTCATCTGGGTCCGGGTGAGCGGAAGCCCGAACTTACCCGCCCCGAGGGTCAAGGCGGGCGCGCCACCGGGGCGATAGACGATGTGAGCTCGGTCGAGGCTGAACGGCTTAGGCCGAAAGAAGCTGGTGAATGTCTGGTTAGTGGAGACCGGCGTCCCGGGGTCGCCGCTGGCGATCTGGATCTGGATGTGCGCGTCGTCGTTGATATCGCTGTCGATCCGGAGTCGGAACCGGAACCGCGTCCGGTGCCGAGCCGGTTGTTCGTGCTGGTAGAACCCCTCGTAGCGGCTGCGAAAATCCCCGCCGAACTGGATCCGCTCGTACCACGGCGCGGGGTCCGATTCGGTGGTCTGCGCGTACGCGACCGCCGGGCTAACCCCGATGATGGCGAACCCGAGCAGCGCCGAGCCGAAAGTGGGCGTCCAGAAAATGCGGTAAAGCCGCATCTTTAACCCGAGCATGAGCCAAAAATCCGGCGCGCGAAGCACTTTAACGATCGGGGTTGCCCTGTGGCGGCGCTAATGGCCACTACGGCAGTCGAAACGCCATCAGCTGGGCCGACAAGCCACGCCCACTGACGGCGACGACGATGTACTGGGTGCCGTCGAGCACGTACGTCATCGGTGTACCGGTCTGCCCCGCCGGCAGGTAGACCGCGCCCACCTCCTCGCCCGTGGCCTTGTCATAGGCGCGGAGCATGGAGCCTTCCTCGCCTGACGGCGTCGTGAACGTCCGGCCGCCGCCGGAGACGACGAGGGTCCCGGTCACCAGCGTGCCGATACGTCCGACCCGGCCGGTGCGCGGCACGTCGACGCCCTGGAGACGCGGGTGATTCCGGATATTGTCCGGCGTCTCGCCGTGGGCCACCTGCCAGACGATTTCACCGGCGTTCAGATCGATGGCGGTGATCCGCCCCCACGGTGGCTTGATGATCGGGATTCCGTCGATCGTGAGCGCGGCGTCGGCAGCACTGACCTCAGACGTGCGTCCGCGAATGAAGTCCATATCGGACCGCGCCGGGTCGTTGATGAGTCCCAGCGACGCGACCTGTGTGTACGAGTAGATGTAGGCGATACCAGTTTCCGGGTCGAGTGACCCGCCTGGCCAGTTGGCGCCCCCCGCCTGGGACGGCAGGATGAGGGTGCCCCACGGTCCCTCCGGCACCGAAACGGTCGGCGGCGTGAAGATCGGACCCATACGGTAGTTTGAAACGATCCGCTCGGCCTCCGCGCGCAACTCCGGGGTGAAGTCGATTAGATCGTCAACAGAGACGCCCTGCCGATCGAAGGGGGGCGGCTTCGTGGGAAACGGCTGGGTCGGCGCGTACCATTCGCCCGGCACGTTCCCGGCCGAAACCGGACGCTCTTCGATCGGCCAGACCGGCTCGCCCGTCTCCCGGTCGAACACGTAGAGCCAGCCCTGCTTGCTGGGCTGCGCCACCGCCTTGATCTCCCGGCCATCTACGGTAATGTCGGCCAGGATCGGCGCGCACGGAATGTCCCAGTCCCAGATGTCGTGGTGTACGAACTGGAAGTACCACAGCCGCTCGCCGGTCTCGAGGTTCACCGCCACTAGGGTGTCGGCGAAGAGGTTGTCGCCGTGGCGATGTCCGCCATAGTAGTCGTTGGTCGGCATCTCCGTGCCGAAGTAGCCGATGCCCAACTCCGCGTCGACGCTCATCTGGCCCCAGACGCCCGTGTTGCCAGAGTATCGCCACGACTCGTTCAGCCAGGTGTCGACACCGAACTCATCGCCGCCGGGAATCGTATGAAAGATCCATTTTCGCTCGCCGGTGTTCGCATCAAAGCCGCGGACATGGCCCTTGACGTTCACCATCGACTCCGGCGAGCCGCCCGGGAGGTGCGCGGCGCCGATGAGGATGGTGTCACCGACAACGATCGGCGCGGCGTGCAGACCGACCTCGCCTGTAACCAGATCCATCTCCTGATCCATGTTCTGCTTGAGGTCGACGATGCCGTCGGTACCGAAACCGGGGATCCGCTGTCCGGTCGCGGCATCGAGTGCGATGAGGTGATACCCCGGCGTCACGTAGAGGATCTGGCCCGAGCCTCCGTCGTCACGGTAGGCGACACCGCGCCCCGACAGTCGACGCGGCGCCGCCGCGCCGCGCTCCCCTTCGTCGAGCCGGTGCATCCAGAGCAGCTCGCCGGTCGCCGCATCGGCGGCGATGACCGCGCGCCGCGTCCCGGCCGTGCTGTAGAGGACACCATTGACCATCAGCGGCGTCGACTGCAGGTTGAACTCCGGTGTCGGGCCGAAGTTGCCAGTGGGAATGCTCCAGGCAACCTCCAGATCATTAAAGTTGTCCGCGTTGATCTGGTCAGCTGGCGAGTAACGGGTGCTCGCAAGGTCGCCGCCGTAGGTCCTCCACTCGATGTCGTCGGCCTGCTGTGCAACAACCGGAACAATCGAAAGCACCACGAGCCATGGTATCCAGCGTAGTTGTCTGAGTGCCACAATCCCCCCCTCCGAAGTCAGGCTAGCCGCGTCAGTCCCGGCCACCCGACTTCAGTGATTCCGCCATTTTAACGTTTGGACAAGTGTTGTTCAACAGGAGTATCGGTCCACACCGGCTGCCGTAAACGGCGGACCGTGGGACGGTCGTACAGGTGCCTAACTATCGCGGGGGGCGGCTTTGATGCGCACGCCCTGGTCCTGCACCGTGTTGTTCAGCAGGCTGACACACGCATAGAGGGCCCGCAGGGTCGGTACCTCCACGCCGGTCACCTCCGCCAGCTCCACGACGACCCCCAACATCCCGTCGACCTCGAGCGGCTTCCCGACCTCGACGTCCTGGAGCATCGAGGTCTTGTGTTTACCGACACCTTCTGCCCCAGCGATCCGGCGCTCCATGGGCACCCGAAAATGGGCACCCAGCCGCTCGCCGATCGCCTGCGCCTCGGTCATCATCGTCGCGGCCAGCTCCCGCGTGAGCGGAAAATGACAAATGTCGACGAGGGTCGAGTGCGTAAGCGCGCTGATCGGGTTGAACGTCAGGTTGCCCCACAGTTTCAGCCAGATCTCCGAGCGGATGTCGTCGAGCCGCCGTGACTTGAACCCGGCTTGCCCGAACAGGTCTGAGACGATCCGAAGCCGCTCGGTGTCGAGGCCGTCGAGCTCCCCGACCGGGAACTTATGGCCCTCGATGTGCCGGATCACCCCAGGTTCGGCGACCGTGGCGGCTGGATAGGCGATGCACCCGATGAGCCGGTCCGGGTCGATGGTCTTGAAAAGCAGCCCGCCCGGGTCGACCGTTTCGACCACACGGTCGGCATAGGGCCCGCCCAGCTTCTGGAAGTACCACCAGGGGATGCCGTTCTGCAGGGTCACCATGACCGTGTCGGACCCGAACAGCGCCGGCAGCTCGTCGACGACCGGGGCGACCTGGTGCGCCTTGAGAGCCAGCAGGACGACGTCCTGCCGACCGATATCGGCGATCCGATCGGTGGCCACGAGGTCGGTCGCCACCTGCTCCTGCCCCGCCTCCACCAGTTTCAACCCGTTGGCCCTGATGGCCGCCAGGTGCGGGCCACGCGCGATCGCCGAGACCTCATGCCCGGCGCCCGCCAACCGCACCGCCATGAACCCCCCGATCGCCCCCGCACCCACCACACAGATCTTCATGTAACACCCGTTTCCCCACGCCGGTCTGCCATCTGCGTGGCCCTCAGCCAGACCCTCGGCGCGACCTGCTGGCCAACCTTGCGTGAAGACCGATGGCGAATCCCTCACGCCTTCGCCAAGGCTTATACCGACAGGCTGATGCCTCTGTCTTCTGCCCCTCTGGAACGCTCACCCTCACACCGCCCCGTCAGCCTTAGCCGCCGCGATCGTGACCTCGTCCAGCCCGAGTACGTCACGCAGGATCTCGTCGGTGTGCTCTCCGAGCAACGGCGAGCGTCTGACGTCGGCTGGCGAATCTGACAGCTTGACGGGGTTGCCGATCGTCAGATACGGGCCACGCGTGGGATGGTCCACCTCCACCACGGTCCCGGTCGCCCGCAGAGACGGCTCTTCGGCCAGCTCCTTCATCGAGAGCACAGGCCCGCACGGCACGTTCAGCGGATTCAGGATCTCCATCGCCTCGAACTTCGTCTTGGTCTGCGTCCATCGCTCGATCTCAGCGAACATCCGATCGATCTTCGGTAGCCGCGCCCTCGGCGTGTTCCACTCGGAGTCGTCCAACCAGTCCGCGTGCCCGATCACCCGTGCGAGCTCATTAAATGCCGCCGCCTGAGCAATCACGTAGATATACGCATCGGGATCAGTCTCCCAACCCTTGCACTTGACGATCCACCCAGGCTGTCCGCCGCCCGACGCGTTCCCTGCCCGCGGCGCCGCCTCACCGAACGTGCCGTTCGGGTACTGCGGGTATTCCTTCAGCGGCCCGTGGGCCAGACGCTGCTGGTCGCGTAGCTTCACCCGACACAGGTTGAGCACGCCGTCCTGCATGGCGCAGACGACTCGCTGTCCCCGGCCGGTCTTCTCGCGGTGAAAGAGCGCCGTGACGATGCCGAGCGCGAGGTGCAGACCGGTGCCCGAGTCACCGATCTGCGCCCCGGCGACCACCGGCGGGCCGTCGGGGAACCCGGTTGTACTGGCACCACCACCGGTACATTGGGCGACGTTCTCGTAGACCTTGCAGTTTTCGTAGGGACCCGGACCAAAGCCCTTCACCGACGCATAGATGATCCGGGGGTTGATCTCCTGGATCCGCTCCCAGGAAAATCCCATGCGGTCGAGCGCGCCCGGCGCGAAGTTCTCCGCGAGGACGTCGCAGGACTCGATCAGCCTCGTGAAGAGCGCCTTGCCCTGTTCATGCTTGGTGTTCAGCGTGATGCTGCGCTTGTTGTGATTCAGCATCGTGAAATACAGACTGTCCACATCCGGGATGTCGCGCAGCTGGCTCCGGGTGGAGTCCCCCGTGCCCGGACGCTCGACCTTGATGACATCGGCGCCGAACCAGGCCAGCAACTGCGTACAGGTCGGGCCCGACTGGACATGTGTCATGTCCAGAATGCGTACTCCCTCAAGGGCTTTCATTCCGCTCTCCGTTTCCGCCGAGCGGCACGCCCGGCGCCAGCGCCTCCGGCGGGAATGCGGCGACCGGCCGGCTACCACGTTATCTCACGACCACGGTACCAGGCAGTCTGATTATCATGAGGGCTCCGCCATCCTCCGGCGAGGCCGTCAAGGTGCCGTGATGCATCTCCACCACCCGCCTGGCTGTTGCGAGCCCCAGCCTGCTTCCACGGTGCTTGGTGGTAAAGAACGGTTCGAACAGTTTATCCCGCGCGGCGGCGTCGATGCCCGGACCGCTATCCCGCACGGCGATCTCGCACCACCCCGCGGTGGTCTCGACCGTCACCTCGACACGGCCGCGCCCGTTCATCGCCTGGGCCGCGTTGAGCAGCAGGTTGAAGATCGCTGGCTGGAACTGGGAGCCGCCCAGCCGTAGGGTCGGCCCAGCAACGGGCAGCACGATCTCGACATCGGCCCATGCCGGATCCCGCTGCAGCATCGCCGCCGTTCACGCGAGGAGCTTCGTGACGGCTGTGGGCGTCATGGTGGGCAGTTTGGGTCGGGCGAACAGCAGCAGATCGTGCACCATTCTGTTCAGGGCGTCGATCCGGGCCTAGATATCGTCGATCCCCACTCGTTCAGAGGCCTGCGCCGGCATGCGACCACCGATGACCTGCGTGGTACCCCGGATGCCGGCCAGCGGGTTCTTCACCTCGTGCGCGACGACGGGGCGGCCATCTCCCCGAGCCGCGCCAGCGTCTCCTGCTCGTGCAGCCTGGCCTCGGCGTGCTTACGCTCGGTGATCTCGAACCGGATCGACATGTCCGGATCGACATGTGACTGATAGGGTTTCCCGTCATCGTCCAGGAACGGCACGATCGTGGTAGCGACCTAGTAGATCTCGCCGTTCTTGGCGAGATTCCGGATATCACCGCTCCAGACAGAATGCCAGCCCGGAAACTGTCGAGAGATTGTAGGACACGCCACCAGGAGCCCCTGTGCAGGAGAATGAGCACACTGGACGCTCGCCGCGCTGCCACTGCTGGAGACCACGTCGGACGCCGTGCTGGTGGTGAACCGCCACGCCGAAGTGTGGTCTAATATGGGAACGATTGAGGACGTCCTCCAACGTGACCTGTTGAATCCCCAATGACACTGTCCCTACAGCATCCTGGCGGGGCGCGGTTCACCGCAGACCCACTTAACGCGACGAACCCGCCGCCTCCCCATTAGCTGAGCCCCGTGCCGCCGCGTTGCGCGGCTGGTCCGGCCCATGTGGTGCACATGACACCCACGACGATGGGCGCGTGATCTTCATGGAGAAGCCGCCCGGCGATGCGTCCAGGCTCCGCCTCTGCGCGCTGATCCCGCTCTACTACACGGCGAACAACCTGCACCTGCAGACGCAGCGGCTCACCGACCGGGGGGCGCGGGTCCTCATCATCGCCCGCAAGAGCCCTACCCATCCGCAACGCCACGAGACGCACGGCACGGTGCACGTTACGCGGGTCTCGCCCCAGATGTTGGGCCGCCTCGGCAACTTGGCGATGATGCTGCCTGCCTTCATCGAGCTGCTGCGGCAACGCCGCCGATACGACGTCATCTGGGTCGTCAAGTTCTCGATGCTCGGTCTCGTTGGCGCGCTCGCCGCGCGGTTGCTGGGTAAGGGCTGTGTCCTCGAAGCCGAGTGCAACGACGAGATGTCTGGGGAGCACTTCTTTCATCTCAATAGCTGGCGCATCTGCCACACCAAGCCGTTCAGATCGCTCTTTGGCGTCGCCTTGAGAGGCCGGAACTGGCTCCTGCGCCAGGCCGACTGCTTCTTCGCCATCAGCCGGGAGATCGAACGAGAATTCCTCGACGCCGGTGTCCCGAAGGACAAGGTCCTGTACAAGCCGTGTGGTATCGACACGGACCGGTTCACGCCCGCGTCGAACACCCAGCAGCGTACACTGCGAGACCGGCTGTCCCTTCCGGCGGACCCGCTCATCGTCTGCTACTGCGGCCGGCTCGTGCACAACAAGGGTCTGGAGCACCTACTCGCAGCCTGGAAGGAGCTGGCGGAACGGCACGCCAACGTCCATCTGCTGCTGGTCGGCGGCGGCACGAACTGGTTCGGCGGCATCGAAGACACCTTGCGAGCGATCGTGGACGCCGAAGGGCTCGCATCGACGGTCACCTTCACCGGCTACGCGGACAACGTCGAGGACTACATGAGAGCCTCGGACGTCTTCGTGTATCCCTCCGAAAACGAGGCGCTCGGGGTCGCCATCATCGAGGCGATGGGGTGTGGCCTGCCGGTGGTCGCCAGCGGCGTCGGCGGCATTCTCGACCTGGTGATTCCTGGAGAGACCGGCATCCTGACGGAGCCTCGCCAGCCCGACCAGATCGCGGCGGGGCTGCGATCGGTCCTCACCGACGACACCCTTCGGGAGGCAATGGGCAGGCGGGGCCGGCAGCAAGCGATCGCCCACTTCTCGATCGACCGGATCGACGCGCTGAACATGCAGGCGTTCGTCGAGATCTATGGCTCGAGGGTCCTGCAGGCGCACTGAGGTCACAATGGCCTCGGACGCGGACGGCACATCGTGCGGCGGGACACAGGAGGCTGAAGCAGCGTGAAGGTTCTGGTCACGGGCGGTGCAGGCTTTATCGGGTCCCACAGCGTCGAGGCGCTCTGCAGGCATGGCCACGAGGTCGCGGTGTTGGACAATTTCTCCACCGGTGCAAGAAGCAACCTGGCCGGCACGCCGCAGGTCGTCATCGAGACGGGAGACATCCGCGATTTCGACGGACTCGTCGCCCGGCTCCGTGCCAATCCGGTCGACGCCATTCTGCATCTGGCCGCCCTGACCTCCGACCCGCTGTCGGTCGACCAACCACGTGACTACCACGACGTGAATCTCACGGGGACGCTCAGCGTCCTGGATGCCGCACGCGTGTGCGAGGTGGGGCGGGTCGTGCTGGCCAGCTCGTCAGCCGTGTACGGCAGTGGCTCGGATGTGCCTTCGAGAGAGGACGGCGCCCTCGACCCGGCCACTCCGTACGGTCTGCAGAAGTACCTTGTCGAGCAGTACGCCGCGCTGTACTCCCGCCTCTATGGACTGGATACGATTTGTCTGCGATATTTCAACGCGTACGGACCGCGGGACAACCCTCTCAGCAGCTACGCGGGTGTCATCTCGATCTTCGTCCAGTGCATGATCAACGATGGCATTCCGGTCGTGTTCGATGACGGCCTGCAAACACGCGACTACGTCTACGTCAAGGACATCGCGGAAGCCAACTACCTGGCGCTCACTCGAGACGCGCCCTCCCTCATCGGAAGACACCTCAACGTGGGGACAGGCATCGAGTGTTCCCTGCTCGAGCTACACAGCCTGATTGCCGGGGAGCTGGATTTCCGACGAGGCTTCACGCTCGGACCTCCACGAGTCGGGGACGCTCGACGCTCCTGCAGCGACGTCTCACTGCTTACATCGGCGCTCGGCTTCACACCGGGACACACCTTGAGCGAGGGACTGTCCAAGACCATTAGGTCGCTCAAAAACGCGGCGTTCTAGCGGTCCCATGGCAGCAGAGATCCAAGGCGAAGGGCCGCACGGTGCTCATCGATGCCGTGTTCGCCGATCCGCGGCACCGGACGGTGATCGCCGACGTCGCGCGGACGGTCGGCGTGCCGTTCACTGGTCTCTGGCTCGAGGCGCCGGCCGGCGTGCGGAGCGCCCGGGTCACCGATCGGCGCGACGACGTGTCAGACGCGACACAAGCCGTGCTGCGGGAACAACTTGGCCAGGATGTCGGAGAGAGCGACTGGGCGCGTCTCGACGCCGCTGCAGATGCGACCACACCGGTTGCGTCATCACTGCAGCTCGGCAGCCACCCGCTCGCCCTCACGCAACACCCTCAGCAGATTGCCGCCCCAGAGCTGCGCGATCTCCGCCTCGGTGTAACCACGCCGCACCAGCTCGAGCGTCACGTTGAAGGCTTCACTGGCGTCGTTCCACCCCTCAACCCCACCGCCGCCGTCGAAGTCTGAACTGATGCCAACATGGTCGATCCCGATCAGGCCGACGGCGTGATCGATGTGGTCGACGAACATCGGCACGTCCGCCGCCGGCCACTCCTGGTCGATCTCGGCCATTCGGCGCTCGTACTCGGCCCGCCGGACTGTAGTCAAGCCGACAAAGTCGACGCCATCGCTAGGCGCGAGGGCGAAGTCCGTCCGCAGGCTTCGAAGGGCGTCGTCGCGCGCACCGGCCGTCGTGCTAACGAAGGCGCCCAGCGCGACGATCTGGATGACGCCACCGTGGTCCCGGAGTGCCAGCAACTGCTCGTCATCCATGTTGCGGGGATGATCCGCCAGGACGCGGGTACTCGAATGCGAGGCAATCACCGGCGCGCGTGACAACCGGACGGCGTCGAGCATCGCCGACTTCGAGATGTGCGACACGTCGACCATGATGCCGAGTCGGTTCATCTCGGCAATGACCTCCTGACCGAACGCGCTCACCCCGTCGTGCTCCGACTCCCCGTCCCCCAGGTTCTCGCGCGGGGTAGCCGAGTCGGCGATATCGTTGTGTCCGCCGTGCGCCAGCGTGATGTAGCGGGTGCCAAGCGCGTGGTAGGTCTCGAGCAGCGAGAGATCCGTGCCGATGACGTACCCGTTTTCAATTCCGATCGCCGCCACCCGCTTACCGGCAGCGGCGATCCGTTCGAAGTCGTCCGCGGTGAGGGCAATCTCGATCCGGTCTGGATACATCTCCTCCGCCATCCGGTGGATCGCATTGAACTTTGTCATCGCATCCGCCTTCGCCTGCTCGTAATTCTCCAGGGTCCGTTCGGTTTGGCCCACGTAGACGATGAAGAACGCCGCGTCGAGCCCGCCCTCGATCATCTTCGGCAAATCGACCTGCCAGTCTCCCCGAACACCGGGGTCAACCTCGGCGGTCGCGAAGTCGAACGGGATGTCGACGTGGGTGTCGATGGTCAACACCCGGTCGTGGATGCCGCGGGCCCGCTCCGTGAGCGCCGCCTCTTCGACGGCGGCATCCGGCACGGGTCCCGGCGCCGGTACGGACCCGCAGGCCATCGCCAGCACCACGGCGAGCGCGTATCCGACACCCGCGTCCCGTCTCCATGTCCGTTCACGCATCGGCCGCTCCCCTCTTGAATTCATAAAACTACTCGCGATGGTCCGGTCACATTGTCGCGGCGGGTGAGCTAACCGCCGCGACGTATAATACTGGCCTGTTCAGGGTGAGTCAGCCGCGTGCGTCTTGCGCAGGCTACATCGTCACGTGTGAAGCAGGCTTCCGTGGTCCGACCGGAATGTATGGCCCCGAGTAGCGGGGCGGTTGATGAGAGCCTGGTCGGGATGCGCAGCCGAGCTTCGATTGGGCGGTGTGGGACGACGCTTTGCCGACTGCCTGTGGCACAAACCCCACTGCACGTGACGCGGAGTGGCACCACGGGACATTAGCCGTCCGCCGGTCGAGGCCATGCTCGCGTGTCAACGGTCCCGGTTCGCCCTGCCAGAGGGGCTCCACTATCTGAACTGTGCGTATATGGCGCCCCTGGCGCTGGCCGTGCGGGCCGCGGGCATCAAGGGCATCGACCGACGCGCAACACCCCATCTAATCCGCCCACCCGACTTCTTCGAAGAGAGCGACCGGGTGCGAGGCCTCTTCTCCCGGCTCGTGAACACCCCCGACCCCAGCCGCGTGGCGATCATCCCGTCGGCCTCCTACGGGCTCGCAACGGTCGCGCGCAACGCGCCGGCTGCGCGAGGTGACAACGTCGTGATCGTAGAGGAACAGTTCCCCAGCAACGTCTACACATGGCGCCGTCTCTGCGCCGAGCGTGGGCTCCAGCTGAAGGTGGTCCCGGCGCCAGAGCACACGAACAGCGGCCGGGCGCTCAACTGGAACGCCCGGCTACTGACGGCGATCGACCACCGAACGGCGGTGGTTGCGATCCCACAGGTGCACTGGACCGACGGGACGTTGTTCGACTTGGAGCGGGTGGGCGCCCGCGTCCGAGAATGCGACGCGCTGCTGGTCGTCGACGGTACACAGTCGGTCGGCGCGCTACCGTTCGACACGCGGCGCATCCAGCCCGATGCGCTGGTCTGCGCCGGCTACAAGTGGCTGATGGGACCCTACTCGATCGGGCTCGCCTACTACGGGCCGGCCTTCGACGACGGCACGCCGCTCGAAGAAAACTGGATCGCCCGACGCGGCAGCGAGGCGTTCGGCGATCTCGTACGCTACCGTGACGAATACCAGCCGGCCGCCGTTCGGTATGACGTCGGCGAGCGCTCGAACTTTGTTCTGCTCCCGATGCTGGCAGCAGCGCTGGAGCTCGTGCTGGAATGGACCGTCCCGGCAATACAGACGTATTGCCGGGCGCTGACGGCCGACCTGACACGCACACTCCGTTCCCGCGGGTACTGGATCGAGGAGGACCGGTGGCGCAGTGAACACCTGTTCGGCATTCGCTTCCGAAATTCGGCGGACTCTGCCCGTCTCGCCGATCGTCTACACCGCCGCCAGGTCGCTGTCGCGGTACGTGGGAACGCCATCCGAGTGGCGCCCCACGTCTACAACGACGCCGCAGACACCGAAGCGCTGCTCGACGCCCTCGACGGGTAACGCAACGCAAGCACACTCGAGAGCCGGTTCACACTAGCGCGCACGACCACCCGATCGCGCGGCCGGCGTATGCGTCGCGTCCGGACTGTAGCCACGGATCGCGGTTCAGCGCCGTGCTGGGCATCGTGCGCCGCACCGTCAGATCGGCTACTGCGGCATTGACGAAGCCGCGCGGTTCCGGCTGACACCGCTTGCAGGCCGGCCACTGGCCGACCCGCGAGATGAACTATAATATTTTGGTGTCAGCCGGTTCGCGGCCTGGCAGAAACCCGCATGCGTCCGTTCACTCACCGCCTTGCCGGTGCCACCGTCGTCGCGCTGATGGCCGGATTCCCGGTCGTCACGGCACAGCTTCAGACCCCGCCCGACGTCCTGACCCTGGCCACCGGCGGCGGCAGCACGCTCTCCGAGCTCCGGGCGGCCGACACGCTGGTCGATCGACTGCGCCGTGACGGAGCCCTGCGGCTCGCGACGCGCGCGGACGACCCGCTGGTGCCTGGCCGCTCGCACGAACGGCTCCGCCAATATCACGCCGGCGTCCAGATCCTCGGCGCCGAGGTCACGCGCCAGACGGCCAGGGGCGTGACCCTGTCCCTGTTCGGCACGCTGCATCTCGGGGTCGAAGTCCAGACCACGCCCGGGCTGTCGGCCGACGATGCCGCGCGGATCATCGAACGTTTGGGGAACCTACGACCGGGCGGGTCGACCTCCCCCCGGCTGGTGGTGCTGCCGGACCGTGAGCACCAGGGAGTCTACCGACTCGTCTACGAGGCGCGTGCCTTCACCGGCACACGGCTGATGGCCTACTACCTCGACGCCTCGACCGGCGACCTAGTCTGGGCCTACAACGATCTGAAGACCCAACAACCGACGTTGCCCTGCGCGCAGTGTGCGATCGGCGAGGGTCGCGGGGTTAAGAGCGACCCCAAGAAGATGAGCGTCACGGCGGTCGGTGGCGCCTTTCTAGCGCACGACAGGCTCAGGCCGGCCGATGTCTTCACGTTCGACATGGCCGGCGACTCTCTCCACACCCTGGACGTGCTCGACGGCACCGCCCCGCTGTTCGACGCGGACCTGGCCAGCGACGCCGACAACCAGTGGACGGACGGCGCCAGCGTCGATGCCCACGTCAGCATGGGGTGGACCTACGACTACCTGTATCACCGTTTCGGGCGCCTGGGGCTGAACAATGAAAATGTCCGGATGATCAGCCTCGTCCATCCGATCCGACGAGCGGATCTATTCACCGCGCCAGCGGAGCTGGTGCAGCTGTTCCACCTCAACGCGTTCTACTGCAGTCTGTGCGGTCCGGACCGGGTTGGGCTCGCCGTGTTTGGCGAGGGATTGCCTCCGAATATCCTGGTAGGCGGACAACGGTTTGATTTCTTCTCCGGCGCGCTCGACATCGTGGCCCACGAACTCGCCCATGGCGTCACCGACTTCAGCTCGGCGCTGCTCTACATGGACGAATCTGGCGCCCTGAACGAGGCATTCTCGGACATCATCGGGACCGGGGTCGAACACTACGCCGAAGGTTTTTATCGGAACGGCGCGGGTCACGCGGATTATCTGGTCGGTGAGGATGTCGTCGAGCCGAACGGCATACGGTCGATGGACAATCCGCAGCTGTTCGGGGACCCTGACCACTACAGCCTCCGGTTCCTTGGACAGGAAGACAACGGCGGGGTGCACACCAACTCGCTGATTCCCGGGCACGCCTTCTACCTCGCGATCGAGGGGGGGCACAATCGGGTGTCAGGGTTGAACGTGACGGGCGTCGGCGCGGCGAACCGGGAACAGATTGAGCAGGTCTTCTATCGCGCGTTCGCGGTGTTCCTGACTCCGGAAGCCGACTTCGCAGCGGCGCGGGCCGCCACCATCCAGTCGGCGCGCGATCTTTATGGCGCCGGCAGTGCGGCGGAGCAGGCGGTCACGCAGGCCTGGACCGCCGTCGGCGTGAGCTAGGAGTCCGTCGTGAAAGCCCCGCTGCATTCGACCGGCGCTGCATCCCGTCTAAACGGCGTTGCTCCACGGTCACCCATACCCAAATTTTCTCCCTCGTCGCGCTTGGTCACACGGGCCCATCACCGGTCCCGGTGCGACGCGGGGGTTTCACCACGGGCTGCTGCATGTCACTGGGCAACATCGCCACGGTGGGGCAGGAGAGCCGAGACCAAATGAGCATGCGGCACGCAACATCGTGGCGGCGCGCCGTCGCCCTCACCGTCAGCCTCTTGGCCGGGCTGGCGGGAGGAACAAACAACGCGGTGGCGCAACCGACGCCAACCGACCGTATCGTCGTGCGACTGGACGTCGGCTCGCGCCCGGCTTCGCGAACCTTCGCTACGCACCGTCGCTTCACGGTCTTCGTCGAGCAAGGCAGCTTCAAGACCAACTACGGGATCAACCGGGGCAGTGTCGTCGACGGCGGGATCTCGTACCTGCTCTGGCGCAACCTCGCCGTCGGCCTCGATGTTTCGAGCTACCGGTCGATCAACACGGCGCAGATCACGTCCCAGCTGCCGCACCCGTTCTTCTTCGATCTCCCGCGCACCACGACAGGCGTCTCCGGCGGCCTCGTACGGCATGAGCTCGGGGTGCACCTCCAGGCCCTCTGGGTGTCCCAGCTCACGGACTGGCTGGTAATGTCACTGTCGGGCGGTCCCAGCCTGATCAGCGCGCGCCAGGATCTCGTCTCATCCGTCGAGCACGCCGAGACCGGGTTCCCATTCGAAGCACCCATATTTGTCAACCATGCGGTCAATGCCGAGTCCGGGATCACCGTGGGCTGGAACAGCGGCGTCGGCATCGACACCTTCTTCCTGCATAGACTGCCTGGCCTGAGTCGTTACGGCGTGCTGGAAAACGCCGGCCTCGGACTGCTGTTTCGCTATCTGCGGGGCTCGCTGAACCTGCAGACCAACGACGACCCGGTCCACGTCGACCTGGGCGGACTCCAGATCACCGCCGGCCTGCGGCTGCGGTTCTAGTAGCGTGGGACGGGCCTATGCGCCCGTAGCTTGTGCCTCAAGGCCCTTACTACCAGCGGGTCCGTTCAGTCCCGATCCCGGAGAATCTCGATCAGCGACAACGGGTCGACCCGCGCGTTGTTCAGCCGCACGGTCCAGTGCAGATGCGGGCCGGTGACTCGCCCTGTGGCTCCGGCGTGACCGATCACCTGTCCAGGCTCCACCACGTCCCCCTCCTCGACCAGGATCGTCGACAGGTGGGCGAAGTAGGAGTAGAGCCCCCAACCGTGGTCGAGGACAACGGAGCCACCCGAGAAGTAAGTGTCCCCGCTCAGCGCCACCGTTCCGTGGTTGGGCGCCACCACCGGCGTACCCTCGCTGGCGCGGAAGTCGGCGCCGCTGTGCGGGCTGCGCGGCTGGCCATTGAACACGCTCCGGCTACCGAAGGCGCTCGTGGCCTGCCCGGGCACCGGACGCCCCCAGGACCCGTGCCATTGCCGCTCCGCCGTGGCAGTCGCGAAGATCGCCGCCTGCTGCCGCGCCTCGCGGGCAATCCGCGCGCTCACCTCTGGAGGTGGCTCGACGTAGCGTGGTGCCACCGTCAGCTGGCGTGTCCGATATGCTTTGTCCCCGACCTCCAGAGTGTACACGCACTCGAGCACCAAACCGGCGGCAGGGGTGATCCGGAGCGCCACATCGTGGTCGCCCGGCTCCACTAGCAGATCGATGCCGACGAGCCCCAACCACACACCGTCCGTCGTCTGATAGAACCGGACCGTCTCGTCGAAGGCGGTGCCTTGGACCCCGGTGACCGGCGTGGTCGCGGCGACCTTGACGAGGACCGCTTCACCCGGGAATACCCCGCGCGCGTCATGGGAGACGTCCACGTCGAACGGCTGGGCCAACGCGACCACGGGCAGTGCGAGCAGCGAGGCCCAAGCGGTCACGGCGCCGGCGGCAGCTGCTAATCTCATGGCGGTCACCCCGTCATTCTACGCCGGCAGGGTCGGCGACGGCGGCAGGTCGAGCCGAACCGTCAACCACGTGTCCGGGTCGAAAATCAAGGCCAACCGGTCAGGCACCTGGGCCGGGGCACATCAGCTGCCGAACATCGTAACGCCGAACACGCGAGCCATGATGAGGACGACCGTCAGCCCCGTGAAAACGACCAAACTGAGCCAGCTGAACCAGGTCATAAAGCGAGACGGGTAGAACGCCCGGTCGGTCTTTGGAATGACCGTGAAGCAGTAGTACAGGTTCAAGAAGAAGATGACCGGCGCGATGAAGAAGGCCAGCGCGGACGAGACCAGCACCAGAAAGACCGGACGCCCCACGCCGGCCAGAATGAGCACGGCTGTCACCAACGAGTAGAACATCGTGATCCGGTAAATGTTGTACTCCGACCACCAGGCGCTACGGTGCACCCCGGTCACCCGCCCGCCCGCCACGCCCGGCAACGCCGCCGTCGCACGAAACAAGTTGCGACAACAGGCCGCCACGACCCGGGGCCAGCCGTCGAAGTAGTTGAACGCGGTGGAGAAGGTGGCGGCGAACGCACCAGCGAGAAAGACGAACATCATCGACGGCCCGACGCTCCCGGTGAAGATACGGGCGATCTCGCCGATCACTCCGGTTCCCTCGACCGGGCTCGGATAGAGCCAGACAGCCGCCAGCAGCAGAAAGATCGTTGCGAGCACGAATGACACGACATGTCCGAGGGCAAAATCCCACAACCCAATCCGAAACCAGCGCCGGCAGTATTCCTGAGCGTGCTCCGGCAACCTCGACACGTCGACCGTCAGGTCCGCCTTGGTCGAGGCGAACGGATCAAACCGAGGCGCATACCCCTCCTGCTCGAGTTGCTCCCGGATGCGCCCCAGCCCAACCCGCTTCGCCTTGCCCCACTCGGACGCCTGAAGCGACACGTCCATGCCGGTCGGCAAGAGCCCGAGGAAAGCAGCAATGATCAGCCACGACCCACCCGGTATCTCGACGGTGAAAAACTGTCCCATCGCCGAGAGCGGCGCCGGCTCGACCAGATAGACCCCCACGGTCGAGACGAAGAGCAGACCAGCCAGCACCTTGGTGGACAGCTCGACGACGGCATAGCGTCCGTAGAGGATGATGCCGACCGACAGCACACCGAGGCCTAGCCCGTAGATCCAGCTCGGCAGACCCAACCCGAGATACTCTGAGAAGATGTAGAAGAGCACCGCGGCGGCCGCCGCCAGCCGACCCGCCTGCCCAAGCGCACACTGGACGATCGTGGTGATCAGCACATACCAGACCGGCCACTTCCCGGGCGCGGTGGTGTAGGCGTCGAGCATGCTCCGGCCCGTTGCGTTTGTGAACCGGAACGCCATCTCGAAGCCGCAATACTTGAAGATATAGGCGACCGGGATACACCAGAGCAACGCGAACTCGAACCGACCGCCAGCCGCCGGTGCCGTCACCAGATGACTGGTGCCGATCCCGGTCATCATCAGAATCATTCCGGGACCGAGGTGTCGGAATAACCCTCGAACGTTGCTTGCTGGCAGCGGCAGCGCGTCAAACGAGTCTGGCCTACTCGGCATGCGCGCCATCCTATCAGAGATAGGAGCCGACCCAGGTCGCTCCCGTGCACGCGAGACGGTAAGATTGCGTATACGAGTCGCTTCGGGTAAACGAAGCGCGCACCGGTCCGAACGGCTGGCACGCGGGCCGGGTGCATGGCCTCCCTGTCGAGGAAGGGATACCGGAGCGATGCGGGAGGATGACATGCGCGTACACCGAACACGTTGCCGGTTGCCGGTTCACGTGACCGCCACGTTGCTCGCGGTGGTCGTGGTGTTCATGACGAACACCTGCGGCACGCCGGTTGCCCAGGACGTCGAGCTCGGACGCAACGCGCTCGGGAACACGGGGGCCGTCACCGCCGGTCATCCGCTGGCAGCCGAAGCCGGCTTGCGTGTGCTCCAGGCGGGTGGACTCGCCATGGACGCGGCCATCACCGCGGCCGCGCTGCTGGCCGTCGCCCGCCCGCACATGAACGGCGTCGGCGGCGATATGTTCCTCCTGTACCACGACTCGGCCACCAACCTGACCTACGCGCTGAACGGCTCCGGGCGATCCGGCAGCGCCAAGACCTTGGAGGAACTGCAAGCGGACGGTCTCGAGGGGATACCGGACGCCGGCCCGCTGACCGTGTCGGTGCCGGGCGCGGTCGGGGCCTGGGCGGAAGCGCTGCGACGGTTCGGCACGATCAGCTTCGACCAGGCGCTGCAACCGGCGATCGAGCTGGCCACGACCGGGCTCCCAGTGTCGGAGCGGCTGGCCGAGGACATCGGCGGTGCCGCCGCTATGCTGCGCCGGAAACCGGAGGCGGCACGGATTTTCTTGCCGGGCGGCGCGCCGCCCCAGCCGGGTGACATTCTGGCGCGGCCGGATCTCGCCGAGACGCTCAGGACGCTACAGGAACTCGGTCCGGATGAGCTCTACACCGGGGCCATCGGTCGCCGGATCGTGCAATTTCTGGAGGAACAGGGTGGTCTCGTCACGCACAACGACATGGCCGACTATCTACCCACGTGGACGATGCCGATCAGTACCCGGTATCAGGGGCTCGAGGTAATGGCGTTCCCGCCCAACACCCAAGGGGTGACGCTACTCGAAGAGCTGTCGATCCTGCAGTTCATCGACACTGACCTTGCCGCAGCCGGCCACAACAGCGCCGACTATCTGCACACGGTATCGGAGGCGATCCGACTGGCGTTCATCGACCGTGGCAATGAATTGGCCGACCCCAAAGCGATGCGGATCTCGGTCGATGAGCTACTCGACGAGACCCGGATCAGGCAGCTGGCGTCGACGATAGACCCGTCAGGCCTGGCACCGATCCTCGAGACGAACGCCACCGAGGATCACCCGAACACGGTGTACGTGATCGCGGTCGACCAGTATGGCAACGTCGTGTCGCTCATCCAGAGTCTGTTCGCGACCTTCGGCTCGGGACTCGTCGTGCCTGGCACCGGTATCGTGCTGCAGAACCGCGGGTCGAGCTTTACGTTCGAGGTGGACCACCCGAACGTGTTCGCGCCGCGCCAGCGGCCGCTGCACACGCTGTGCCCTGTCATCGTACTCAGCAACGATCTGCCCTGGCTTGCCGTAGGTACTCCAGGCGGCGACGGGCAGACGCAGACTATCGTCCAGGTGCTCAACAATATCCAGCTGTTTGGAATGAGCCCACAGGAGGCGATTGACGCGCCGCGGCTGCGGCGTCTGGCGGATGGGTCGCTGGCGATCGAAGACCGGGTTCCGCAGCAGGTGCGCGATGCGCTCGAGGCGCGGGGCTACACCGTGCACGCCCGCAGCGGCTGGACGGCCGAGTTCGGCGGCGCCCAAGCGGTACTGATCGACCAGATCGCGGGCCGACGCCGCGCGGGTGCCGACCGCCGGCGTGAAGGGTGGGCGTTGGCATACTGAGGCCATCCACCTCGGGGAACCCGAAGCGAAAGCCACGCTGCATCCCGCCCGGACGACGTTACTCCTCAGTCACGAATGTCCTACCTTGCGCTCTCGTCACGCCTTGCGCTGGCTGAGCGCGGCATGGATCACGACGGGGCTCGGTGCGCCGCGGGGTTTCACCGCGGGCTTTTGGCCACATCGGGAACCGGCGCCTGGTAGACCACGCGGCCCACGAAAAAAGGGCCCATCTCTCGGATGTACTCCGCGGTCTGCACGGTCGAGCGCATGTCCTTGACCAACTTCGACAGCGGGTAGAGGTCCGGACCGATGAGCCCGATGACGAACTCGTTGTCATCACGGTCGAGCCCATGGCACTCCAGCCGCACGTCGACCGCCAGCCCCCGGTCGCCGTAGCCGCGGCCCACCATCCCGTGCTCCATCAGGATCCGGCCCTGGTCGCCGCGCGGCAGCCGATTGAAGGCACCGATCCGCCGCAGTGGATACCAGATGCCCCACGGATACACCGGGCTCAACGCGTGGCGCCGCACCTTGTAGAGCAGGAAGTCCTTCAGATCTGGCTCGCGTCCGCTCGAGTATGTGCGACCGAGCATCGTGAAATCCGGTAGTGGGGTCAGGCCGGCGAACGCCGGCCCCGTGAGCAGCGCACGGCCCGTCCCAGCAAACAGCGTCGGGTCCTCCGACAGCAACAGCACGCCGACCCCGCGCGGGTCGTTGAGGTTCGCGTAGACCGTCGCCTCCAGTCCGCTGTCCCGGACCGCCTCGACAACCGGCGTCGTCTCGAGACATCCTGTGAAGACCTGGAGCTGCACAAAGAGCCGGGCTTCGAGCGACTGCGGCTCGCCACGGACCGGGGCGCCGTGTTCGACGAGATCGGGCACGAAGGTGTCCGCAGTCACCGACCGGTGATCGCTACCGGGACCGTGGCTGATCGGAGCCGTGTCGGTCTTGTGAGTCATGTGCTAGGTCACCTGTATCTGACGACCGCGTGCCCGCGGTATACATGCGGCCAATTCGACCGCCGATGCATCCGATCCCGCCGCGTTGCTCGTCCGTCGAATGCTGCCTGGTTCACGCCGTCCTCGCGACTGGCCGGGCGGGCGCCTCGCCGCCGTCGGCGCGTGGCCGCACTCACGCCACGGACCGATGAGCCACCCATTCTATCCGAGCCTGCGTCCAACCCGACGAGAACCGGCCAGGTTGCCGCTAACACGCCGTAGTGGTAGTGTCGAAGCGGGGATCCCGTCGGGCGGACGTGAAGACCAGCCTCGCCCGCGGAAGACCCACCATGGATCAGCGCGCCACCGTCATTCTACTCGCCGTGCTGCTGCCGAGCCTGCTCGCCCCGGTGGGCGTCGCAGCCCAGCAGGTCGCCGAGCCCGCCCTGCTGCCGGCGGTGGAGCTCCCGGTCAACCTCGAGCGGGTGAAGCAGAAGCTCGCGGCACTGCCGGCTACCGAGGAGGAACGCTCGCGTCTGCGACTCGCCTTTTATCTCGATGTCTATGGCCGCGCGCCTCGCTTCAATCCGTTGGAAGGGTTCGACATCCATACCGGCCCGATACCGTTCGGTGCGCCGAGTCACGCCGACCTGCGCGACTTCTGGACCCCGGAAGTATTCCGCGCGCCGGTGGCAGACCTGACCTCGGTGTTGGGCTGGATCTTCAACCGTTGACACGGCGGCGAACGGGCGGGATGACGCGGCACACCCGGTGAAGGCGTCCACCCGTCTGGCCGCTGACCGGCCGCGGGCAGCGCCGCCGGGTGGTCCGGTCTTCAGGTATCGTCATTCACCGTGGCCCAGAGGTCGAGGCGGATCGACAACAGGAAGTACTTCTTTCGCAGCTCGACCACCCAGTCAGCATAGCCCTGTCTCGGTATCTCCCGGGTCACGAGCCGTGCACGGAGCGCCCGCAGCTCGTGCCGGTAGAGATCGTTCACGAACGCTTTCGCGAGTGCCGGCGGAGTGGCTGGCTTGGGGCATAAGCCGAACCGGCCGAGCTCACCGAACACCTTTGGGTGATAGGTGTATTCGACGCCCTCGACGCGTGACCGTCCTGATGACACGGACCACTACGCCAGCGCGTCGGCGGACTCGACGCCATAGGCGCCGAACCAGGAGCCAGCGGCCTGCAGGCGCTCGTTCACGTTAGAGATGTTGCTGACTCCTTCAGTCTCGAGCCAACTCCGGAACGCGTCGATCCCAGCCCGGCCATAGACGGGGATCCCGTCCTTCCAGGTGGCTCGACCGCACAGCACGCCGGCGAACCCGGTCTTTGCCTCAACCGCCAGCTCGAGCGACTCGGTGAACTCGGCGTTGCTCACACCGGCCGACAGGTAGATGAACGGCCGGGTCGCCGCCTCAGCCGCCGCCTGGAAGTGCGCGATCGCTTCGGCCCTGGAATAGGCGGACGACCCGGCGCAGGCGCCCGTACCCTCGACGAACTTCATGTTGACCGGCACCTCGACCTTCATGACATCGACACCGTAGCGCGTCTGGGTGAACTCAGCCATGCTGCCGGCTACCACCTGCGGTTTGACCTTCGCGTAATCGAGCCCTTTCTCGTCGCCACCGTTCGCATCGTACCCGACGAACTCGAGAAAGAACGGGATATCGTTGGCACGGCACTCGTCGCCGATCCGCTCGATGAACGAGTGCTTCCGCTCGTTGATATCGGACACGTCGAACGGCGTGTAGTAGAGCAGTACCTTGACGCAGTCGGCGCCCGACTCCTTCAGCCGCCGCGCCGACCAGTGGTCCAGCAGGTCGGGCAACCGCCCCGGCTGGCTGTTATCGTAGCCGCTCTTCTCGTAGGCCAGCAACAACCCGGCGTTGGTGCTGCGCCGCTTCGAGGCGGGCAACCCCCACTGGGGGTCAAGCAGGATGGCGCTGGCGTGCGGTGTCAACACCTCGGTCACCGCCGTCTTGAATTCTTCCATCATCGCGTCGGTGACGTCGCCCCCCCGCTCCTTGGCGAGCGCCTTCTGCAGCGAGCCGCGCTGGTCCATCGCCGCCGCGGCGATCGTGCCGCTCGAGTCAGCCACCGCCTTCATGCCCGCCAATTTACCTGGTGTGATCTGCACTCTGTCGTCTCCATCGAAATCCGTGCGGCCGTCCGCTCCCGACTAGCGGGGCGGCCCCTCGGCGACGGCGCGGGCTGCTAGTACGAGGCCCCGGTCGTGACCGCGAGCCGCCCATTGTAGTCGTCCAGACCTGCCGGTGCCAAGCGGCGCCAGCGCCAGCCGCGCCGGAGCCGTGGTACGCTAGCTGCCGTGCGACGGGTCCTTACGGTCGGCGCGACACCGCACACCGGTTTTTCGACCGTAGTGCTGACCCTGCTAGCCACGCTGGCCCCCGCGCCAGTCACCTCCGCAAACGAACACCTGACGCTCCCGGAACCAACCTACGTGGAGGTCGCCCGTCTGCTCGACGCCGGCGATTACGCCGGCGCGCGGGACCGGCTGAACAAGACCGTCCCGGACGGTCCGGGCCAACCGCTCGAGGTGCTCGTGCTGCGCGCCACTTTGCTGGGCAGGCTGGGACGCGGCGCCGACGCAGAGGCAGTGTGGCGGCAGGTGATCGAACGCGAGGTCTCGATGCGGACCTTCTCCCGCCGGGCGCTGATCACAAGCATGGCCGCCCGCGGTGAACCGGCGCTCGCGGCAACGATCCTCGCTGAGCTGAACCGGTCGGACTGGACGCGACATCTGGACCTCACCCTCCTGGTCGCCGATGCCCACCGCGATCACGGTGATTTCAACCGTGCCGCCGCCTTGTATCGCGACACGTTAAAGCGTCAGCGACAGGGTGCGCTGGCAGACCGCGCGCGCCTCGGTCTGGCCGCCGCGCTGGAGAGTGCCGGGGACCTGACAGCGGCCATCGCTACCTTGCGCGAGGCGCAGCTCGAGCACCGGACCAAGCCTGGCTACGCGCTCGCACTCGCGGCCGAACGCCGTCTGAGCCGGCAGCTGGACCGGCCGCGCGCCCCGTTCACCCCGGCGCAGTACGAGACTGTCAGCCGTCGCCTGCGGGCGTTCTCCCGCTACGACGACGCGTCGGCGCTGATCGCCGAGTGGCGGACGGTGCAACCGGACGCCGGTGAACGGCTGGATGTCGAACGAATTGGCGTCCTCTACGACGGCCGGTCGAATGAAGCGGCGGTCGCGCTCTGCGCCGCCTTCGCCGCCCGCTACCCCTCGAGCCCGCTGCTCCCGGCCGTGAAGTTGACGGAGTTCCGCCTCGCCGTCAGGATGGGTGACACAGCGACCGCACGCAACCTTGGGCTCAGCCTGTGGGAGGGCCGCGTTCGGAACGCCACCACCGAGCAACAATTCAACGCCGGAGAGCTGCTGGCCGCGTATCTCGTCGCCGTGGGTGACCTGGAAGGCGGTCTCGACCTTTATCGCGAACTGTTCCAGCGCACCACCAGCGCCGATGGCCAGCGCATGATGCTCTGGAAGGCCGGCGTGGCGGCGCTCCGTGCTGGTCAGGACGAGCGCGCCTTGACCAACCTGCGCGCCTTGAACCAGCGCCGGCCGACCGGCGACCTCGAGCCAGCCGGGCAATACTGGCAGGCGGTCGCCGAGACCCGCGCCGGTCGGACTGACGTGGCCGAGCGGGCGTTCCGTTCCCTGGTCGTGACCCGGCCCTATCACTACTACGGGATCCAAGCCCGGGCACGGCTCGTCGAGCTGAGCGGCGACGACGCCGCTCCCGAGCCACCGCCCCGCCAGTTTCCGCCGCTGGCGCTCGAGTCGGCGACGCCGGGTCGTGCCGAATTCAGGGCGGCAATGGTGCTGGCCAGGGCCGGGCTGGTAAGCGACGCTGCCTGGTATCTACGCCGCCTGCTCGAAGGCCAGCGTGGCGACCGTGGTCTGGCGCTGCTCGCCGCTCGCGCCTCGGCCCGCGCGGGCGACCACGCGGCCGTGGCGCGTCTACTGGTCACCCACTTCGCTGGCTTCCTGCAGCGACCAGCGGAGCGGCTGCCGGAGGACTTCTACGGACTGGTCTACCCGCGCCCGTTCGCGGACGCTGTCGCCAGCGCGACTGCCGCGCGTGGTCTTGACCCCGCGTTCATGTTTTCGCTGATGCGCCAGGAGTCACGATTCGATCCGGAGGCTCGTTCGCCAGTGGGAGCGCTCGGACTGTTCCAGATCATGCCCTACACTGCGGCCGAGCTCGGCCCGCGATCGGGTCTCGACCACCTCTCGGCCGCCGACTTCGAGAACGAGAGTGTGCTGCTGCAACCGCCGGTCAACGCGGCCATCGCCGCCACACTCGCCGGCAACCTGTTCGCGCTGTTCGGCGGCGCGCTCACGCCGGTCATCGCCTCCTACAACGCCGGCGAGGAGCGGGTCGCGACGTGGTGGGCGTCGGCACGCGATCTGCCCGAGGACCTCTTCGTCGACACCATCCCCTACAGCGAAACTCGCCGCTTCGTCCGGGAAGTACTGGCGAACGTGGCAGCGTATCAGCGCGTCTACGGCGACACGCGAACCACTCGATAACGTCGGCTTCCGAACCAGCGTCTTCCGCGTGCTGGCCATTTTTTGGTCGAGTCTTCGGAAGGACGGCCGCTCGGTACCAAGCCCGGTTCAGAACCCGACTGCGGCACTGGTACGCCTCCGATCTTCAGCCGCTTCCAGGACGTCTTCCTCGGCGTTGTAGTAGATGGCGGAGACGGCACCCTGCACGCGCGTTTCGACCATCGTATGGCCTTTCTCCGCAAGCAGCGCCAGCGTGTCCGGCGACAGCCCCCAACGCTCGTAGTGAGTCTCGTCCGGTAGCCACTGGTGGTGCAGCCGAGGTGCGTCGACCGCCTCCTGGATGTTCATACCAAAATCGACGACGTTGAGGATCGTCACCAGTACGGTGTTGATGATGGTGCGCCCGCCCGGACTCCCGGCCGCCATCACGAACAGTCCGTCGCGTGCCAGGATCGTTGGCGTCATGCTCGACAACATCCGCTTTCCCGGCTCCGCCAGGTTCGGACCGGTACCGATGAGCCCGGTCTCGGTCGTCATGCCCGGCGCCGCGTTGAAGTCGCCCATCTCGTTGTTCAGCAGGAACCCGGCGCCAGGGACGACGATCTTCGACCCGTAACTCTGCTCCAACGTGTAGGTCATCGACACCGCGTTCCGCGCGCCATCCACCACCGACACGTGGGTCGTCTCGTTGCCCTCGGCAGGCCACACGAAACTGTCAGGGGACGAGACGGAGGCCTGATCTAGACGGATGGTCTGCCGGAGCGCCTCGGCATGCTCCTTCGACGTGAGCTGTTCAATCGGCATGCTTGGGTTGAAGGCCGGGTCACCCAGATATCGCGCCCGGTCGGCGTAGGCGCGCCGCATCGCCTCGATAATGAGATGGGTCGTCGCCGCTGACCCTGAGCCGGAGGCCGCCAGATCGTAGCCTTCCAGGATATTAAGCATCTGGATGAGCGCCACGCCCCCGGAGCTGATCGGCGGCATCGAGATGATGTCGTAGCCGCGATAGGCGCCCGCGAGTGGCGTCCGGCGCACCGCACGATACGCGGCAAGATCGTCGCGGTTGATCAGACCGCCACCCGCCGTCATCTCCTCCGCAATGAGCGCGGCGGTCTCGCCCTGGTAGAATCCAGCCGGGCCCAGCTCGGCGACCCGCAACAGCGTCCGCGCCAGATCCGGCTGACGGAGCGTCTCGCCAACCCGATACGGCTCACCCTGCTTCGAGAACTGCGAGACGGACGCTGGATGGTCGGCCATCTGCGGCAGCACGCTGGCGAGCGACCTGGCCAGCGCGTGCGAGACCCGGAACCCGTTGCGCGCCAGCGTGACCGCCGGCCAGACCAGCTGGTCCCAGGGCAACGACCCGTGCTCGGACCAGGCCAGGTGCAACCCGGCCACCGTGCCCGGCACCCCGACCGCTAGATGACTAGCGTGATGGATGATGCGGTCGTATTCCCCACCCTGCATGAACATCATCGGGTACGACCCGCCCGGTGCCGTCTCCCGGAAGTCGTAGGCCACCGGGTCTCCCTGCGCCGGGCGGTAGACCAGGAACCCGCCCCCGCCGATGTTACCCGCCGCCGGATAGGTGACCGCCAGCGCCAACGCCGTCGCCACCGCCGCGTCGATGGCGTTGCCCCCAGCCCGCATGACCTCCGCGCCCACCCGCGACGCGATGTCGTCCTGCGACACCACCATCGCCTGGCTGGCCCGGATCGGCTGCGTGCTGCCGATGAGCAGGACGGACGAGATGGCGACCGCCACAGCCACGACCGCCGCCAGGGTGCGGCGCACCGGAACCGGTCGGATTACATATGACATCGGCTCATGATCGCAGCGGAGAGCGCCGCTCGCAAGCGAAACCCGCCGTCACTCGAGACCTCGGCCGAGGCGCTGCCGCGGGCCCGCCGTATCCCTCGCAACGGCCGGCTGCTACACTGTTCCGGTCTCGTTCGAGGAGTGCCTTCAATGTACCATCGCCATACCCTCCGAGCGACCGCAACGCTCGTCATCGCCTGCCTTCACCTCGCGCCCACTCCGGCCGTGGCCCAGGACCGCGGCCTGCTGCCCACGGACTTCTACAACGAGGTCGGCGTGGACGACGTGGCCATCTCACCAGACGGTGCGCTGGTGGCGTTCACCGTCACCACGGTCAGCGAAGCAGAAAATCGACGGCATCGCGAGGTCTGGCTGCAGGAGCTACGCGGCGGGCGCCCGCAGGGCGAACCGTTCCGGTTCAGCGACCCCACCCGCGAGGCCCGCACGCCGCGCTGGTCGCCAGACAGCCGCGTGTTGAGCTTCCAGTCGCCCCGCGGCGAGGACCGCGAGTCCGACTCGACCTGGTTCGCCCGGGTCACGTTCCCGGGCGGAGAGGCCTACCGGATCGCGGGAGTCGGCGCGGAACCGGTCTGGTCATCCGACGGCACCTGGATCGCCTACACGATGCCGGCCGACGGTAGCCGCGACAACGATGACACTGAGCGCGCTGGGTGGATTGCGCCGGATGCCATCACCAACACGCTGGATGCCGAGCGTTTCGACGGGCGGGTGATCACGTCGATGCGCTACAAGGACGACGACGCGTTGACGCTGCGCCCGCACCCCGCGACCAGACCGAAGCAGCAGCTCTTCGTCATCGCCGCCGACGGCAGCGATCCAGTTCAGCGGACCGACGTGGCATTCGACGTCGGTGACCTCACCTGGTCAGCCGACGGTGAACGAATCTACTTCACCGGAGACGAGCTGGAAGATGACGAGTTCAACGACGAGCTGACGACCGACATCTATGTGATCGGCCGCGACAGCGGCGACCCGCGGAAGCTGACGTCGAACCCCGGCAGTGAGCGCGCACCCGCCCTCTCGCCAGACGGCAGCCGGCTCGCGTACCTGCAGACCCGCGCGCGCGGCAACGAGACCGACCTCCGCGTCGTGGATCTCGCCCCGGACGGTACTTTCCGCGGTATCCCCCGCAACCTGACCGGCGACTGGGATCTGACACCGGGCGCGCCCACCTGGGCGGCCACCGGCGAGGCGGTCCGGTTCCTGGCCGGTGCAGGCGGCAACCGTCATCTGTTCGAGGTGACGGTGACCGGTGACCTGATTCGGCAGCTGACCAGCGGCGACCGGCAGATCGGATCCGTGTCGACGTCAGACGACGGCCTCGTCATGGCCTACACCGTGACCGACGTTGTGTCACCCCCCGAGGTGTACATCAATCGTGGCGACGGCTCCCTACAGCAGCGGGTGACCTCGTTCAACGACGCCTGGTTGGCCGACGTCCGCCTGCAGTCGGCCGAGCGTCTGACCTGGAGTGTCGACGATGGCATCGAGCTCGAAGGCTGGCTCATCAGGCCAGCCGGCTACGAGGCCGGACGGCCGTATCCGATGATCCTGAAGGTCCATGACGGCCCACACGGCGCCTACGGCAACGCGTTCTTCCGGACGTTCCACGCCCTCTCGAACGCCGGCTTCTTCGTCCTGTTCGCGAATCCCCGCGGCTCGACCGGGTACGGGCACGCCTTCACCTACGCCACCAGAGCGGGCTGGGGCGAGATCGAATCCGAGGACTTACTGGCCGGTGTTGACGCCGCGCTCGAGCGCTACCCCGACATCGACCCGGCGCGGGTCGGCGTCTCAGGTGGCAGCTACGGCGGCTTCATGACGAACTGGCTGACTGCCACGACGAACCGCTTCGCCGCCGCCGTGACGAGCCGGTCGATCACTAACTGGGAAAGCTGGTACGGTTCGTCGGACGAGCAGGCGTTGACCGAGTTCGAGCTTGGCGGCACGCCCTGGGAGCAGCGCGAGCTCTATCGCCGACTGTCGCCGATTTCCCACGTCGAGAACGTGACGGCGCCGACGCTGATCATCCACAGCGAGAATGATTACCGGGCGCCGATCGGCGAAGGCGAGCAGTGGTTCATGGCGCTCAAGAAGCGTGGTGTCCCGACCGAGTTCGTCCGCTATCCCCGGTCGAGTCACGGGCTGTCCAGAACCGGAGAACCCTGGCTGCTCGTGGACCGCCTGGAGCGGATCCGGAGCTGGTTCACCCACTGGCTGATCGATCAGGGCGGAAGTCAAGCCGCGTCTCGCTAGCGGGAACCGCACCCGCGTCCGTCCGCGTCGGGCCTGGACGGACAGCGGCAGGGCGGACTATTCCCCGGTTCACGGAGAACACCTCGCCGCCGTGCGCCGCGCAAGACCTACTCCCTCCGACCCCGCGACCATGGATCAGTCGAAGCGCGCCACCGTCCGAACCGAATAGGCCGGATCAACCCTGCAGCATGGCTCTTCGCTGTGGAGGCCCTGGCGCCCGCAAAGGCGGCGCCAATCGGTAGGCATGAGACTTGCCGCCTTCCGGTAGTAGTCAGTAGTAGTCAAGGGAGGCACGATGACCACTCCACCGGGCATGTCTGGCCCTCGGTAGCCGTGGCGGAACTGGGCCAGTCGGCCCAGGCTGAATCACCAGGTGCCAAGGGCACGTCGTAGCTTCGACACACCCGGCAACATACCGCGACTAGAGCAGGGGGGGCGCTCTGCACCCGGCAGCCAGCAATCCAGGGTCGATGAGACTCCTCCTGGACAGCCGAAGCCGTTGGTTCCGCCAACGCCGGTACCAGGAGGGTAGCGTCATTCGATTCTCTTCCGCCGCGATGCGGCTGAGTCATCTGGATGTGGTGCTGAAGTAGCAACCTTGTCAGGTGGCGTGGCTGCGCACGCTGTGGAAGAACTCCAGAGCGTAGCTCCCTCCGCGGCGCGTCCAGACGGTCGGACCACATCCTGCTAGAACGAGGCTTCCGTCGCAGAACGCTCACGTGACCGCCAAAGGCCACCTCACCCTGAGGTTCGCCAAGCGCGTCTACTTTCTCGGCGTGGGCCGCACCGATGACCAGGAAGACCGCGTACGCTGAATCCGTGCTACCATGAGGCGAATCGCGAGCAGGTTTTCTCCTACCCAGAAGCCCCGCTCAGAGCAGTGGGTGCCGCCCTGGAACCGGGCCCCTCCCCCTCCCAGGTTCATTGCCACGAACGCCCGCCTGAGTCCGGGCTGCGATAGATGTAGATGATGATCCGCGCCTGGGTGAGTGCGGACAAGGAGTAAGCGCACGTATGCAGTTCACAGATCTGGGCCTGCGCCCGGAGCTCGTTCGCGCCGTCGGCGGCGCGGGCTACACCACCCCCACGTCGATCCAGGAGCGCGCCATTCCGATCGTGCTCGACGGCCGCGATCTCATCGCTTGCGCCCAGACCGGCACGGGCAAGACTGCCGCCTTCCTGCTGCCAATCCTCCAGCGCCTCGCCGGCGGCACGGCGTCGCGCCACCCGCGCGCGCTGGTGATCACACCTACCCGCGAGCTGGCCGCCCAGATCGGGGAAATGGCCATGCAGTACGGCCGGCACCTGCGCCTGCTCAGCACCGTGATCTTCGGTGGCGTCAGCATGGAGCCACAAAGGCGCCGTTTGGCCGCCGGCCTCGATCTGCTGGTCGCCACCCCTGGCCGGCTGCTCGACCACGTCCGCCGCAAACAGGCGAGTCTCGCCAGCGTCGAGCTAGTGGTCCTCGACGAGGCCGACCGGATGCTCGACATGGGCTTCCTCCCTGATATCCGCCGGATCCTCGCAACCCTGCCCGTGAAACGCCAGAACTTATTCTTTTCGGCCACCATGCCGGACGAGATCGAGGCACTTATCCGACGAACAACCCACGCGCCAGTCATGGTCGAGGTGACGCGTCGGGCGACGCCAGTCAGCGCCGTCCGCCAAGTGGTGCACCCGGTGGCGATGACCCGCAAGAAAGAGTTGCTCAGGACGCTTTTGCAGCGCCCGGATATGGGACGAACCCTGGTCTTCACCCGTACCAAGGCCCGGGCCAACCAGCTGGTACGGGCCCTCGAGCGAACCGGTCGCCGGGTCGCGGCGATCCACGGCAACAAGAGCCAAAACGCCCGCACCCAGGCGCTCGCCCGCTTTCGCACGGGAACAGTCGACACCCTCATCGCGACCGATATCGCCGCCCGTGGGCTCGACGTTGACGGCATCAGCCACGTGGTCAACTTCGATCTACCCCACGTTCCGGAAGACTACATCCACCGAATCGGGCGCACCGCCAGGGCCGGTCAGAGTGGCGACGCGGTCTCCCTGGCCGCCCCAGAGGAACGGTCCCAGCTGGCCGCGATCGAGAGGCTCGTCGGGAAACCTATCCGGCGCGAGCTCTTCGCCGGCTTCACGACGCCTGCCAAGTCCGCGGAACGCGACTCGCAGTCCCGACCCCGGTCGCCAGGCGAGTTCCGACCCGGCCACCAGCGGGGCCGAGCAAGTCGCGCCACTATATCCCCGTCGGGTGGAGGCCGCCAACGCAGACGTGCTGGAGGCCGATAGCGCGACGTTCAGCGTCACCCTCTCGATCGCCGACGCCAGGACCTCGACTCGGATACGATCGCGCGTGGAAACCGAATACAATCTGGCCAGCCGGCGAGCGGCGGAAGACAGCCTGACCCTCAACCGGTTCCTGCGGGCGTCGACACGACCGGCGCTCAGGCAGGTGTGAGGACACTCGTCGTGAACGACCACGATGCGGGCGCGTGCGTCGCGGAGACAGATTGGAAATGCGTGCCCTACGATGCTCGGCGGGCAACCGTCAAAAACCACAGGAGACGACATGGCAACACTGAACGGAACAATCAAGCGGCTGGTGAGCGACAAAGGCTTCGGGTTCGTCGCGTCTGGAGAAAGCAGTAGCGAGTACTTCTTCCACCAGTCCGCCTGCAACGGTGTGCAGTTCGATGACCTTCGGGAAGGTCAGACCGTGACCTTCGAAGAGGGCCAGGGACCGAAGGGCCCGCGCGCAGAAAATATCAGGTTGGTCTGAGGAGGCCGTCACGGCGAAGACGGTCGAGGTGAGCGTGAGATCGCACTCGCCGAGGAGGGGTTCTTCTAGACGACCGTCACGACGTCGACCAACACGCGTAGCACGGCGTGCGCAACCGGGCGGCGAGCGACGGCGCCTCAGACTGGGCGCCTGCGATGCCACACCAGGCCTGCCGCGTCGCCAGACTAGCGGTGGAGGGGTGATGACCGCCTGTAGATCCGGGTAACAAGCAACCTGCCGGCGCGCGTACCCGAGCGCGCCAGATCCCTACTGGTGTGCCGCGGTCCGCTCGTTCATCTCGCGCAGCATCTCGGTCTGCGAGATCCCCGTCCAGCAGTGGCCACGCCCCTGACCGTACTCGATACGCGCGTCGATCAACGGCCTGTCCTGCAGCCATCGATCAAGGAGGCGGACGGCGTGGTTGAGATAATAGTCGTCCAGCTTGCCGACCCAGATATTGAGCTTGCCGTACAGCTTCGGGACAAGCTCGTCCTCGTTCCGCTCGAGAACGAGTCGGAGGTCGTACTGCTCCCAGTGCCGTGTCACAGACCGGTCGATGACGCCGGTGGCGGTGTCCCATAGCGGCGCAGGTCGTCCATCCTCACCCCGCGGACCATATGTCGCGTTCCAGGCACCCCACTGTCCACCTGACATCGTCCAGCTACCGCCCAGGCCGAGGACGTTCTCCATCTGGACCTCGTGCCGCATCGTGAAGCGAACGCTCCCGTCCAGATTCCTGGCACTGGGCAGCTCGCCGCCCCGCTCATCGACATAGGCGCTGTCGCCTCGGTAGATGTCGACGCGCTGGAAGGCGCGGAAATCAACGGCGTCTGGGCATGAGGCCCAGACGCCGTTGAAGTAGTCAGGGTAGAAGATCTGCAGCGCCAGCGAAACCCAACCGCCAGTGGACTCACCGTCAAGGACGCGGGCATGCGGCTCCCCGACCGCGCGGAACTCGCGTTCAACATACGGGATCAACTCCCGAATCAACGCGTCGCCGTAGGGACCGTTGTTCGCGGAGTTGACCTGATACGGGTCACCATAGGGGCCGGCACCGTCAAGGTGCAGCAGGATGGCACGGGGCGCGTCCTCGGCCAGCCAGGAGTTCCTGAACGACGACCCGGTGCGCATCATCGAGCGCGTCTCCGTGTACCGCTCGCCGTAGCCACCGATGTGCACGCGGAGCGGGTAATGGCGGTCGGGTTCCTGGTCGTAGCCACGCGGGAGGATGATGCCGGCGCGCAGGTAGATGGGACGGCCGTGGAACTCGGACAGGAGATCGGACTGGACACTGACGAACCGGAGATACTCCTCATCGGGCGGGAGCGGTTCGTCTGGGATCCGTTGAGACAGTGTCAGACGCACGGGTCCCGTCCGGGCCGCGTCAAGCGCGACCCGCGCCGGCTCGCTGAAGAGGTTACCTGGCGCGCCGGACGACCAGACGTCACGGTTGGTGCTGAGCACAGCCTGGACGTGATATTCGCCGGCGGGGAGGTCCGCCAGGCTCTGGATCGGAAACGCGGCGGCGGTGGCGTCGAGCGTCGCCCAGGCGTCGGGACTAAGCGCCGGACCGTCGATGGCGACAATCGGCGCGGCGTCCGGACCGACCCGGCCGATCAGGCGACGGGGCTCAACCCGGTCGCTCGAGGCCATGACGACGAGCAGACGGCCCGGCGGCGGTGCCAATAGCGAGGGGTGCAGGGTGACCTCGAATCGGAGACCGGTAGACGATTGGCCGCCCGCTGGGAGTGCATGGAGCAGGGCCGCAAGGACCGCCAGGGTCACGGGTCTGAACACGCGACACATCATGATGTCTAGCCCTGCGGACCGCAGGGAACCCCCCAGGCGGATTTCACGATCACGTGGCCGCCAGGCCGCCCACCCAGCCTCGTGCCTGGCTGAACGCGCTTGACACCGTGTCCGACTATCATAATCCGAGCGTCCGAACTAGACGGGGCTACGCCCAGAACCCCAGCGGGCGCTCCGCGGGGACCCCAAGACCCCACTCCGCGCCAGCGAGGCGCGCACGTTCGCGTTCACGCTCAGCCCGGAGGGACTGAAAGTGCCACCGCAGGCGCCGTCCGGCGATATCGTCCGAACGGTGACCACGGTGGCCGTCGTGATCCTCGCACTCGGAATGGGGGTGGGTGGGTGGCTCCGCCAGGTGGCGACGATGACCGGGCGGACGCTGGCAGTAGCCGGGGAGTTGCTGCTGTTCTATCCGACGACGCTGACGGGCGTCGTCGGGACAGCGCTGTTCGCGACGGCGATCGCGGCGCACCTCCGAAGGATGGAGTCAGGAGTCGGCAAGCGGGAGTCAGACAGGGCCTAAAGCACTTCGCCCCGGCTTGTCGTTCCCCTCACCGCGCCCTTCTCCCCTTTCGTCCGGTGCGTTGAGACCGACTGCGCCACCGTCCATGAGGCAGGGGTCTGAGCGGGGCCTTGACGAGGCAGGCGCGAGGAGCACCGCCTGGAACGCGCGATCGTCACGCTCGTGTCAGGCGCCGGTACTTGATCCGATGCGGCCGGTCGGCGGCGGAACCGAGCCGGCGGCGGCGGTCCGCCTCGTAGTCCTGATAGTTCCCCTGAAACCAGACCACCTGGCTGTCGCCTTCGAAGGCAAGGATATGAGTCGCGATACGGTCCAGGAACCAGCGGTCGTGGCTGATGACCACGACACAGCCGGCGAACTTGAGGAGCGCGTCTTCGAGCGCTCGCAGCGTGTCAACATCGAGGTCGTTGGTCGGCTCATCGAGCAGAAGCACGTTAGCACCGGTGCGCAGTAGCTTGGCCAAGTGCACACGGTTGCGCTCCCCGCCCGACAGCTCGCCCACCCTGCGTTGCTGGTCTCGTCCCTTGAAATTAAAACACGAGCAGTAGGCTCGTGACGCCACGGTCCGCTTGCCGAGCGTCACGCTTTCCTCGCCGCCAGAGATCTCTTCCCAGACGGTCTTTTCCGGGTCCAGCTCGCGGCTCTGGTCGACGTGACCCAGCGTGACGGTATCGCCCAGGGTCAGCGTGCCGGCATCCGGGGTCTCGTCGCCGGTGATCATCCGGAACAACGTGGTCTTGCCGGCGCCGTTGGCGCCGATCACGCCGACGATACCGGCCGGCGGCAGTGTGAAGGTCAGGTCCTGGATAAGACAGTGGTCGCCGTAACCCTTGCGCAGGTTCTTCGCCTCGACGACCACGTCGCCCAGTCGCGGGCCGGGCGGAATATAGATCTCGACCGACTCGATCTGCTCGTCGACGTCCTGGTTCAATAACTCCTCGTAGGCGTTGAGCCGTGCCTTACCTCTGGCCTGCCGCGCCCGCGGCGTCATCTTGATCCACTCCAGCTCGCGTGCCAGGGTGCGACGATGTTTGGTCTCCTGTTTTCGCTCGACCGCGAGCCGCGATTGCTTTTGCTCGAGCCAGGATGAATAGTTCCCCTCCCACGGGATCCCTGCCCCACGGTCCAGCTCAAGAATCCACCCGGCGACGTTGTCCAGGAAATACCGGTCGTGAGTGATCGCGACGACGGTGCCTTTGTACTTCTGGAGATGGCGCTCCAGCCAGCCGACCGTCTCGGCATCCAGATGGTTCGTCGGTTCGTCAAGTAGCAACAGGTCGGGCAACTGCAGCATCAGCCGGCACAGCGCTACCCGGCGCCGCTCGCCGCCGGACAGATTGGTAACCGAGGCGCGAGGCGGCGGCAACCGCAACGCGTCCATCGCCATCTCGACACGAGAGCCGAGGTCCCAGGCGCCGACCGCCTCAATCTTGTCCTGCAGATGACCCTGTTCGTCCATCGCGTCCTGCAGCTCGTCCCCCATCAGCCCCTCGTTGAAGCTGGCGATCACCTCGTCATACCGCTTAAGCAGCCCCTTCTGCTCGGCCACCCCCTCCTCGACGTTGCCTTTCACCGTCTTGGCGGGGTTGAGCTGCGGCTCCTGCGGCAGATAGCCTATGCTGATGCCCTCCGAGATAAACGCCTCGCCGGTGTAATCCCCCAACTCGCCCGCCATGATCCGGAGCACCGTGCTCTTTCCGGCACCGTTGAGCCCGAGCACGCCGATCTTGGCGCCCGGAAGGAACGACAACCAGATGTCCTTGAGGACCTCCTGACCGGGGCCATAGGACTTGCCGAGCCCCTTCATCGTGTAGACGTATTGATGGGCCATGCGCGTGCTCTCAGAAGATCGCGGTCAGGAGACAGAAGACCGGGGCTTGCGATACAGTCACGGTGCGGCCGCGACACGCGTCGGCTGCCGCTGGCACCTCCAGTCTAACCCATGTCCGATTCGCTTTCGGCCGCACGCGCGACTGCCAAGTCCACGCCAAAGCCGCCGCCTGAGGTCAGGGAGTCCGCTCCAATCGCGTCGCAGCAGACGTCTGGCCGGCCGGCACCGGCGCGAACCCGAACGCCGCCCGCGTCCGAGAGCGGATTACCACCCTCCGCCACGGCCACACAGCCGGTGACAGCGGTGCGGCCCCACCCGCGACGCCGACCGGTCTGGGCCAGCTGGCCGGACGAGATGCTACTCGACGTGCGGATGTGCGACCTCGGATTATCAATCGAGGGGACCGTCATCGAACGGCGTATCCGTCAGCTGAACGCCGAGCTCGCAGATCGCGGCATCACGTTTCTGGCGCATTTCTGGCTATCGGACGACTGGTTCACGCCGGATCACGTCCCAGGTGTGGCGCTCCCCTTCTATCTGGCACACCCGCGGCTGGCGCGGCTCGAGCTGGCGCAGTTGCTCGAGGTGGAAGGTGGCACCGAGGCCTGGTGCATGCGGATCCTGCGTCACGAGATGGGGCACGCAATTGACAACGCCTACCGCCTGCAGCGCCGCCGCAAGCGGCAGAAACTGTTCGGGCTGTCGTCGACAGCGTATCCCGAGTACTACACGCCCAAACCATACAGCAGGAGCTTTGTGCTGCATCTCGACTCGTGGTACGCGCAGAGTCACCCCGACGAGGACTTTGCCGAAACGTTCGCCGTCTGGCTCGACCCGCGCTCGGTGTGGTCTAAGCGCTACTCGGACTGGCCCGCGCTGAAGAAACTCGAGCTGATGGACGAGCTGATGGCACAGATCGCCGGCACGGACCCACTGGTGACGACCCGGCGCACGATTGATCCACTCTCACGGCTGCGGAAGACTTTGCGGAAGCACTACGCGGAGAAACGACAGCGCTACGGACTCGAGTACCCTGACTTCTACGACGGCGACTTGCGTAAGCTGTTCTCAGACGCCGCCGAGCACGCCGGCAACGTCCAGGCCGCGAGGTTTTTGACGCGAGTGCGGCGCGACGTCCGGCGTCTGGTCGCGCGCTGGACCGGAGAATACCAGTACCGGATCGACCAAGTGCTTAGCGACATGATCGCGCGCTGTGAGGCGCTCGGGCTCCACCTTGCCATACCGGAGGACCGGGCCAAGCTTGACTTCATGGTGCTCCTGACAGTGCAGACGATGAACTACCTGCATGGCGGCCGTCACCGGATTGCGTTGTGAAAAAACTCCGTGTACTCGCCCTGATGCACGACTACATGGTGCCCCCGGAGGACGTCACCGGACTCGATGTGGTGAACGCGGTCTGGAAGACGGAGTTCGACGTCACCACCACGCTTGCGGCGACGCACGACGTCTACACTTTGGGGCTCTCCGACGAGCTCGATCCGATCCGCCGAGCAATCGACGAGGTCCGGCCCCACGTCGCGTTCAACCTGATGGAGGCGTTTCACGAGGTCGGCACATTCGACCAGAACGTGGTGAGCCACCTCGAGTTGCTGCGCCTGCACTACACCGGCTGCAACCCCCGCGGGTTGATCCTGTCGAGGGACAAGGCGTTGGCCAAGAAGGTCCTCGCCTACGACGGCATCCCGGTGCCGGCGTTCGCCATCTTCCCGATCGGCCGCATGGTCCGGCGTCCCGGTCGCCTACGGTTCCCACTCATCGTTAAATCGCTCACCCAGGACGCCTCCTATGGCATCTCGCAAGCGTCGGTGGTCTCCGACGACACCAGACTCCGGGACCGTGTCGCGTACATTCACGAACGGCTCGGCACCGACGCGATCGTCGAGCAGTACATCAAGGGACGCGAGCTGTATGTCGGCGTCATCGGCAACGAGCGGCTGCACGCCTGTCCGGTCTGGGAGATGAAGTTCGCGAACATGCCGGAGGGCGCTCACCGTATCGCAACCGAGCGAGTGAAGTGGAGCGCGGCCTACCAGAAGAAGCACGGCATCCACTGTGGAAAGGCTCGTCTGCAGCGCGCCGGCATGGAAGAGTACCTGCAATTCCTCGCCAAGCGGGTGTTTCACATCCTGCAGATGAACGGCTACGGCCGGATCGACATCCGCCTCGACGACGACGGACAGCCGTGGGTGCTGGAGGCGAACGCCAACCCGCAGTTGGCCTACGGCGAGGACTTGGCCGAGTCGGCCCACCATGACGGCGTATCCTACGAGGCGCTGCTGCAGCAGATCCTGACCGTGGGGCTGCAGTGGCGAGCGGACCGAGCGGGGTAGGCCGCCGTCGCGGCGGCGACGTTCGACAAGTCCTCAGCGTGCATCCAGGAGACGAGAGCAGCCGGCCTGACCCCCGCCGCTTTCCGCCGACGGGAGGCCGCCTCGAGCTACGACCCTTGCAGAGTGAACTGGACTTCGACCGTCGCACCCGCGGTGACGGTGACGGTCTGTGGCGATCCGCCGAGCCGCTCGTGCCAAATCGATAGCTCGTGCGTGCCCGCCGGTATCCCCTCGATGGCGAAACGGCCGTCGAGACCGGTGACGGCGCCCAGGTCGCCGCTGACCACGATCCACCCACGCATCCAAGCGTGCGAGTCGCATTCAACCCGCACGACGCCCGGACGACGTAGCGGGCGAGTGACGGTCATCCCGGCGAACGGAATCGCGATGTTGAAATCGGTGCGATTGCGGTCATCGTAGGCGTGGGTCGAGTGTAATGTGTCGTCCCCGCTCGTGATCTCAAGCGGGCTCCGCGTCGGCGCGATCTGCACATGCGGAACGAACTGACAGCCGGCGTTGTCGATCCGCGGCGGCGTCACGCTGGTGGGCCACGCCACCCCGGCGATTGTTACCACGGCGTTCGCTACATGACCGGCGCTGTCGGCGATGATCTCCTGGTTGGCCAGGGTGTCACCGCATACCGCCTGGTCGGCGTTCACCTCGATCGTCGTTGGCGCTGGCGGATTGTCCATCGTCACGATGCCGGTGATCGTCCCCGTCGCCTGCCCCACGCCCTGGAGCGGCACCACACCCGCCACCGCGAGCGCACCGACCCCCGCGATGACCCACATCAACGCCCCCGTTCCCGAGCTTCTATCCATCCGTCTACTGTACCCTACCGGCCGACCCCGTCGCACACTCGACGGATGCCAGGCAGACATGGGTCGATGGCGGCGGTATTGGTGCACCAGGCCGGTTCACCCCGCAGCGTGTCGCTTAGCTCTAGGAGCGCCGGCATCGGGAATCGAGACCGCTACAGCGTCGTCGGGTTCCCCGTCCGCAGCTTCGGCAGCCCCACCGGCTCCGGCTCCGGCGTGAAGTCCTCGCCCGGGTTGATGAACCTGTCGTGCTCGAAGCGATACTGCGTGTCGTAGAGCTCTCGATACCGCCCACTGGCGGCGAGTAACTCGGCATGAGTGCCGCGCTCGACGATCTGCCCGTGCTCGAGCACAACGATCTGGTCGGCGCTCTGAATAGTGGAGAGCCGGTGGGCAATGACCAACGTGGTGCGGCCCCGACGCAGGGCCCGCAGTCCGTCCTGGATCATCGACTCGCTCTCGCTGTCGAGGCTAGAGGTCGCCTCGTCGAGGATGAGGATCCGCGGGTTGGCTAGAACCGCCCTGGCGATGGCGACACGCTGGCGCTGCCCGCCCGACAGCTTGATACCCCGCTCGCCGACGAGCGTGTCGTAGCCGTCCGGAAACCCCTGGATGAACTCGTCGCAGTGCGCGATGCGGCTGACCTCCTCGACCTCGGCGCGCGTGGCGTGCCGGTGCGCGAAGCTGATGTTCGAGGCGATCGAACCGTCGAACAGGAAGTTCTCCTGCAGCACGACGCCGAGCTGCTGCCGGTAGTCGGCGAGCTTCAGCGTCGCCAGGTCCAGCCCGTCCACGAGCACGCGGCCCTGCTGAGGCCGGTTGAACGCCATCACCAGACTGACCAGCGTGCTCTTTCCTGACCCGCTGGACCCGACCAACGCGGTGGTCGTGCCGGCCGGCGCCGTCACTGACACGTCGCGCAGCACCGGCACCCCCTCGGTGTAGGAAAACGTCACGTGGTCGAGTTCGATGTCCCCCTTCAACCCACCGATCGACTGTCGTGACTCGTCCTCGTCAATCTCGGTCGGAGTGCCCAAGATCTCGCGAATCCGATCGAGCCCGGCAAATGCCTCAGTGATCTGCGTGCCAATCGAGGCGATGGACACCACCGGCACCACCACCATGCCGGTAAAAAGCAGATACCGCAGCAGATCGCCGACGGACCATTGACCGGCAATGATCGCCCGGCCGCCCATCACGATCATCAACGCACCGATCACACCGATCACGAAGGAGGCCGCCGACGTCGTGGCCGACACACCGGTGACGGTCCTGGCCACGTTTCTCAGTAGCCGGTGGACGCCCTTGGCGAACACCAACTGCTCTCGTTTCTCGACACTGTACGCCTTGATAATCCGCACCCCGCCCAGCGTCTCGCCCAATCGGCCGGTCACCTCGGCGTTGATCTTCCCTCGCTCTTTGAACAGCGGACGCAACTTCGAGAACGCGGTGGCCATGACGAGCCCGAACAGGATCAGGATAATCAGCGTCACCGTCGTCAGCCGCCAGTTTAGATAGAACAGCACACCCAATCCGAGCGTCGCCGTGACGAACCCGCCGGCCAGCTGCGCGAGGCCAGTGCCGACGAGGTTCCGGATACCCTCGGCATCGGTCATCACCCGTGAGATCAGGACCCCGCTCTGAGTCGAGTCGAAATACCCGACCGGTAACCGGGTGACGTGCCGCTGCACCCGCTTGCGCATTTCGGTGATGGCGCGCTGCGCCGCGACACCAAGCACCTGGGACAGGGCGAATCCAGTACTCGACTGCACGAGCGTGGCAGCGCCGGCCGCGAGCGCCAGCGGCATGAGCAGGTCGCCGCGGCTTTGGCCGATCACGTCGTCGATGACATAGCCGGACAGCCACGGCAGCACCATGCCCGACAGCCGGCTGACGAGCATCAGCACCATGCCGAGAATGAGCCGGTAGCGATGGGCGTGGACGAGCTTCCGTGCCTCCTCCCATGCGTCGGGCGTCGCGAGTCTCTTCCTGGTGTTCTGCGTTTTGTCGTCTGCCATGGCCGGCTACGTTACGCCTCCGCTGGCAGCGCGAAGTGCCAGTCGATTATGCACAGGGCCACCTAAGTATAGACTTTCGCCGTGGTTTCTCCCTCGCGCCGCATTCTCCACCTTGACATGGACGCCTTCTACGCGTCGGTTGAACAGCGAGACGACCCGGCACTACGGGGGAGACCGGTCGCGGTGGGTGGCCGACCGGACGGACGTGGCGTCGTAGCGGCGGCGAGCTACGAGGCGCGCATGTTCGGCATCCACTCGGCGATATCGATGACCAAGGCGGTACGTCTTTGTCCCGATCTAGTCATTGTGCCGCCAGACTTCACCCGCTATCGGCGAATTTCCAACCAGGTGTTTGCCCTGTATCGCTCGGTCACGCCGCTGGTTGAGCCGCTCTCGCTCGACGAGGCGTATCTAGACGTGACCGAGAATACCTGGGGCGAACCCCTCGCGACCACCGTGGCCAGACAACTCAAGCGCTGGATCCACCAGGAAACCGGTTTGAGGGTCTCGGCCGGCGTCGCGCCAAACAAGTTCCTGGCCAAGATCGCGTCCGACTGGGACAAACCGGACGGGCTGACGGTCATCCCGACCCCGCGGGTAGAGGCGTTTCTCCAGCAACTGCCGGTCGAGGCGCTCTGGGGCGTGGGACCAGTCACGGCGAAGCGGTTGCGCGCGGCCGGCGTCACGCGTCTAGTCGACGTGCGGACGGTCGACTCGCGAGTGCTGATCGATACGGTAGGCAGCCGGGCCGGATGGCTGCGCCGACTCGCTGACGGTATCGACGACCGTCCGGTGACACCGCATCGGACCGTACAATCGTCAGGGTCTGAGAAAACCTATGCGGAGGACCTGACGGACCTCGACATGATCCACGGCGAGCTGGACCGCATGGCACGCCGTGGCGCCGCATGGCTCGAGCGAAAGGCGCTGCTCGCGCGCACGGTTCTCGTCAAGGTGCGGTACTCGGACTTCACCACCGTCACCCGTAGCCACAGCGCGCGACCCGCCACCCGCGACGCCGAGCGGATCGCCGAACGCACGTTACGGCTGCTCGCCCGCACCGAGGCCGGGATCCGTCCAGTCCGCCTGCTCGGGGTCAGCCTGCACAATTTCACTGAGGCCAGGCGAGACGACACGGCGCATCCAGCCTTGCCGCTCTAACGTATCGTCGGGTTCCGCTTGTCGAACATAGGTGTTCGACCACTCGAGCCGCTCCGGGCACATCGTGCGGTCCCAAACGAGGATTCTGCACTCGTTCTGGAACGCCGGTGCCAGCCACGGCGCTTACGTGCGAACCCGTAGAGGGAGCGGCGCTGGGAATCGGGGCCCCCTCGAACGACCGAGCCGACGTGTGGGGCAGAGCCCCACCTCAGTACGACGCATGACCCGACCGACCGCCAAGTTTACGGGTATGATGCTGCCATGCTCAATGGCACCCGCCCCGGTATCCTTCGAAAGGTGCAGCCGATCAGTGTGCACGGCCAGGTCTCATCGGACGTATTCTTCAGTGACCAGGACGATCTGGATGGTCCCGTGCAGATGGCGCGCGTCGGTCCCGAGGCGATCGACCGGAACCTGGAACCGGGCGACCGGATCAACTTGGAGTACCTGCTCGGAAGCGTGACGAACGTCACGCGTGACACCGGACAGCCGTAGCCGCCCTTCCCGGTCACTCAGCGAGATCTAGCGCTATGATCTGCGCGCGGTCCCGCACGTAGAGCTTGGTGCCGACCAGCAACGGTGCCGTCCATGACGTCGCGTCGAAAAGCGCCGCCGACGATGACACGCTGAACCCATCCGGCGACAGCCGCCCAAGCACGAGGCTGCCGTCCACGTTGAGCATGATGGTCTTCCCGTCGGCAAGGAATGCGTCGGAGTCGGGATGCCACGTTGATCGCAATGAACGCTTCCAACCGACCCCGACCCACCTCATGACCTCACACTTCGGGGACGACGCCGACGTGGTAGACCTCGAGACCCTGGGTTGGCACGAACGGTTCGCCGAACCGTTCCGTCCGCACGCGATCGAGGGGCTGCATCCAGCTCGGGTCGCGGTCGCCCACAACTACCTGTATCAGCTGTACGTGGCCCGGGGCGAACTGATTGCCGAGGTAGCGGGCCGGCTGAAGCATCAGACGGCTGGTGCCGAGGGCATGCCAATCGTCGGTGACTGGGTCGCCATCCGGCCCAGCGAGACGGAACGCAAGGCGACCATCGAGGCGGTACTGCCCCGGCACACCTGTTTTTCCCGCAGGGCGGCCGGCGAACCCACTCAGCGACAGTTGGTGGCAGCCAACATCGATACGGTGTTCTTCGTATGCGGTCTCGACAACGACTTCAGTCTGCGGCGCATCGAGCGCTATCTTGTCGCCATCCGGAACAGCGGTGCCTCCGCGATCATCGTCCTGAACAAAGCCGACCTGTGCCCCGACGTCGAGGGAGCCCGCGGCGCCACCGCCGCGCTGGCGCCGGGAACGCCGGTTCACGTCACATGCTGCCTGGCGGACGGGGGCGCCGACACGCTCAGGGAGCATCTAGCCCCTGGTCAGACCGTTGCGCTGATGGGGTCGTCCGGGGTCGGCAAGTCCACCATCATCAACCGGCTGCTCGTCGCCGACCGGCAGCGGACCCGCGCGGTACGGAATAAGGGCGGCCGCGGCCGTCACACGACCACCCAGCGCGAGCTGATTCTGATCCCGGGCGGTGGGCTCCTGATCGACACGCCGGGCATGCGCGAGCTGCAGCTCTGGGACAGCACCGAAGCACTCAAAGACGCGTTCGACGACATCGACACACTGAGCGCCGGGTGCCGTTTCCGGGACTGCGCACACGACAAGGAGCCAGGGTGCGCTGTCCGCGCCGCGGTCGAGGACGGGCGGGTTGCGGCGGCACGCGTCAACAGCTACCGCCAGCTCAGCCGAGAGGGTGACCTCCTACGCCGCCGTCGAGAGGAGTTGGCGCAGACCGAGGAACAACGCCGCGTCACCCCCAGGCACCGCGCGATGCGCGCATCGCGGCACAACCGGCTGACCGACAAGGAATGAGGGGCCTATCTCCCGAGCCGCTCCAGTTCCTCGGCGTGGTCGGTCTCCTCGGCCAGCATGTCCTCGAGCCTGATGACGAGCCCCTTGTCGCCGTACGCCTCAGCCTGGGCGATCCGCCTGGCGTAATTCGCGATGACCTGCCGCTCGGCTGCGATGTCGATCGTCATCATCTCCTTGGCCGTACGGACTTTCTTGGGCATCGATGGATTGATGTCGAGCTCGCCCCCGAGCGCGGTGATCTTGTCCGCGAGGAACACCGCATGGTTCACTTCGCCCACGACATCCGCCTTCAGCTCCTCCCGCAGCTCATGCCCGAGTAACCCCGTGGCTGACGCGGAATGATACAGATACCGCAGCACCGCCTCGAGCTCGAGGTTGAGGTCCTCGTTTAGCCCGTCAATCAGATTCTGTTTCACACTTCGCTTTGTAACACTCCGCGTCGATCGCTTCGCCATCTTGCCTCCTGATGCACTGATAAGGGCCCCTCGCCTGGAGGCGGCCTCACGTCACATTCGTTCCGCGCCGGCATCGCGTACCGTTGATGCCTTCACGAAGCGTAGTGGTCTGATGATAGACCGGAGCGTCCGCCGAGCGACCGCCGCCACTGATGCGATGGTCCAGCAGCCCGGGCCAACGGCCCCGCTGCATTCGACGGGCGGTTTCACCGCGCGCTGACCGCGAAGCTCCGCCGCGGACCGCCCAGACAAAGATCACGGCCAGACCTTCATCACCAGCCCCCAGTACGCGGAGCTAGACATCTCGACCAGGCTACGGAGCCCCGCGTCATACGCAATGTGGTCACCCGCGCAAGACGTCTAGTGCACTCCACTGCCCATCTGGAGCATCGAGGGATCGGCGCCGAGCCGGCGGATGGCGGTTTCCCACATCCGGGTTGACTGGATGTCGAAGATAAGGTCGAGCTGAACGTCGGCGACGAGCCACGCTGATGCCAAGAGCTCGGCGTCGAGCTGTCCTGCACCCCACCCCGCATAGCCGGTCAGCAGCCTGGTTCGATCCGGGGGATCGTTCGCGAGGAGCTGCCGGAGCAGGTCCGGCGATGTCGACAAATACAACCCGTCGCCGACTTCCACCGCTTCGGCATCGGCCGGCTCGTCCCCCATCAGGATCCACCCTCGCTCCGGCTCGACCGGGCCGCCGATCCAGAGCTGCAGCCCGCTGTTCAAGTCGACCGGCGGCGTCAGACTCACGACCGACGAAGCCGCTGTGTCGGTCTGCCTGTTCAGGACCAGCCCGAATGCGCCCTCTTCACCGTGCTCGCACAGCAGCACGACCGTCTGCTTGAAATTCGGATCATTGAGTTGCGGCATCGAGAGCAACAACTTCGGCGCCAGCGAGTCGCCGTGTCCCAGCTTGGTCATGTCGCTCGTTGATCTTAGCAGGTTGTACGCGGAGAGTCCGAGCGACGTCATCGGCGCCGGGCCAGACGGTCCCACGCCCAGCGTGTGTGCTCGACGACCAGCGGCTCGGCGATCGACCCGGCGTCGGGCCGGCCGGCTTCCCGATCGCCACCCAGCGCCGACACCGCCTCCCGCTCGCCGCTATTACCGATCGCCACCGCCAGATTCCGGCGCAACCGCTTCACGCGCACGCGTGTCATCGGACCGCCACGGATGGCGGCGCGCAGCTCGGCGTCCGACTGCGACCACAGGCTGGCCAACCGTGGCCGGTCGAGCGGCGGACGCGGCTGCCAGACCGGATCGGTGCTGATCGGCGGAGTGTCATTGTAAGGACAGACCTCCTGGCAGATGTCACAGCCATACACGTGCGTACCGAGCCCGGCGCGTCGCTCCGCCGGAATCGCCTCCTTCGTCTCGATCGTCAGATAAGACAGACACCGCGTCGAGTCGAGCACCCCCGGCTCTACAAGTGCGGCGGTCGGACAGGCGTCCAGACACAACGTGCAGGTTCCGCACTGATCGAGCCCGGGGGGATCAGGTTCGAACGTGAGACTGCACAGGATCTCCGACAGGAAGAGCCACGACCCGAGCTCAGGGTTGATGAGACAGGTGTTCTTGCCGACCCATCCTAGACCCGCCTGCTGAGCATACACCCGCTCCTGCACCGGTCCCGTGTCGACGTAGACTCGGGTCTCGAACGGCACCGGATACCGGTCCACCATCCAATCGCGCAGGGCTCCGGTGCGCGCCCCGAGGACATCGTGATAGTCCTTGCCCCACGCATATCTGGAGATCACCGCCTCGCCAGGATCGTCGATCTCGGTCGAGTATGGCCGGTCGGTGTTGTAGAGCGTGCCCAGGACGACAACGGACCGGGCCGACGGCATGACCGCCCGCACGTCGGCACGTCGATCGGCCGTACGGGCCAGATAACCCATCTCGCCAGCGAACCCGCTGTCGAGCCACCGACGCAGGGTACCCAGTTCGCGGAACGCCGCCGCAGGCGCGATACCGCAGAGGTCGAACCCCAACTCGTGAGCGTGAGTCTTGACGGCCTCCGTGGTCAACATCTGGAAGGGACCTCTCGGCCCTTTGATCTACTGAACGGCTTCGAGATCCGAGTGAGCGGGTCTGGTCCTCAGAAACTGTACCGCAGGCCGAACTGCATCTCACGGGCGTTCTGGGCGCTAAAGATGCGACCAAAGTTCGGCGTGCCGAAGACCCGGTTCGGCACGTCGAAATTGGCCCGGTTGAGCAGGTTGAAGATCTCCCAGCGGAACTCCAGGCGACCCTGCTCGCTGACGTACCAGGACTTCTGGATCGAGACATCGACATTCGCCAACCCGGGGGCGAGCACGCTGTTGCGACCGGCGCTGCCGAAAACGAAAGGATCTTGCAGAGCGAATGCGCCGATATTGAACCACTGGTCCGGCGACCGCTGGCCGGCCGGCAGGTTCGGGTCGCCGATCTGGTCTGGACGTTGCGCCGGGCCGGACCCGATGTTGGCGCGATCTTGCGCGAGGTTGACGGTGAACGGCGCCCCCGACTGCAGGGTAACGACAGTGTTCACGCGCCAGCCGCCGGCCAACGCCTCCTTCGCGCCGCCTGCTCCCTCGAGGAACGGAAACTGATAGCTGGCACTGGCGACGAACTGGTGCCGGTGGTCGAAGCTCGACAAGGCGACCTCGCCCGGGAAGATGTTGCGGACATTCTGCGGGACATTCGACTCGAATGCGGTGGCGCCTGGGCTCGACGCGTCGTCTCTCGATTTCGACAGGGTATACGCGACGTTGAACGAGTACCCCCTGTCGAACCGGCGTTCCCCCTTGAACGTCACCGCGTGATAAATCGACGTGCCGTCGAACCGGATCGCGCGGATCGAGCTGAGCTGCGGAATCGGCCGCCGCGAGTCGATGGCACCGGGCCCAGGCTCCGGCACGTTTCGGATGGTGGAGTTGTCGGCTCCGATGGTGTACGAGCCCATGTAGGACACCTCCACCATCGTCTGTGGCAGCGCCTCCACCTGAATGCCTCCGCTCCAGGTCTGCGTGTACTCGACCTGGAAATCGTGGTCCATGATCTCGCCGCCGATGCTACCAGTCGCATCGCTCGTCAGGATGTCCCGCGTCCGAAGCATCGGCACTAGCTGGTCCGACGGCGCATCCACCTGCTTCAGGAAGAAGAACGGTAGGTTCCGCGTGAACGCCGTCTGCACGCTGTAGGCCCACTGGTTGAGGAAGATGCCATAGCCGCCCCGTACCACCGCCGGCCGCTCCTCGCCGAGCGACAACGCGAAACCGAAACGTGGCGCGAACCGCTTCTTACTCGGTCGCAGCAGGCTCCGCTCCCAACCGATCTCGGCGGACGTCACCCAGGGGATCGGGATCAACGGCAGCAGTGCCTCGGCCTCTGGCGAGATATTGCCCACGTCGTCACTCGCGATCACGTACCGCCCGCCCGGCACCGACAGGTCGATCGTCGACAACCGGTTGTCGACGTCCTTCATGTGAGCATTGATCTCGTACCGCAGCCCGTAGTTGAACGTCAGATTGCCCCGAGCGCGCCAGTCGTCCTGCGCGTAGACATGCAGCCAGGTCGTGCGTGAGTCCTCCGTACCACCGCCGATCCCGGACCGCGCCGAGGTTGGAAACCCCAGGAGAAAGTCCGCGAGCGCATTGCCGGTCCACTGCCCGGTGTAAGTGAACGCGCCCCGCGCGGTGTCGGCGTTGACAGGGCGGAACTTCAGATGAAACAGGTAGCCGCCGAACTTGAAGCGGTGATCGCCCCGGTCGATCAGGAAGTTGTCGTAGATCTCTATGTGCTCGTTCTCCCGCGACACGAAGGTCGTCGGGTCGCCCATGGTGCTGTAGAGCCCAGAGGTCGAGATCTGCGGGAACCCCAGGTCCCGGGGGTTCCCGCTGACGCCAGTCAGCCCAACCTGATCGGCGAAGTCGACCCCGGCGTTGAGGCTCGCCTGACCGCCGGTCACCGACATGTAACCGAAACGGAACTCGTTCAGCATGTTGGTGCCGAAAGTCCGCGTATGACTGACCCCCAGGTTGCGGGTCGTCGTGTCGAGGGTACGCCCGAAGCCGGGCACGAGCGCCTCCTGCTGCACGCCGGTACCGAACGGCTGAACCTCGTCGGCATCGAAACTGCTGAACCGCACAAACATCCGGTCCGTGTCGCTCAGCCGGTGGTCAAGTCGCACACTGAACTGATGGACGTCCGTATCCTGCGATTCCACCGACGTCAGGTTCTGAAACGTCCCGTCGGCATTCGGCAGAGCGACGTTGTCGAGGAACGCCCGTGCGATCGGATCGAGCCGGCCAGCCGGGATCCGGTTGTCGGCGAACGGCGTACAGGCGCCGGTCGCCGCGTTGATGGTACTCGGGTCGCAGATCGGATCGAACCCCGAGAAATCGCCGGCCCGCAGCGCCGCGTCCGGCACAGAGAAAGTCTTGGTGATTGACCGGCGAGTGTACTGACGCTCGTAGCTGACGAACAGAAAGCTGCGGTCCCGCACGATTGGCCCGCCGAAAGAGCCCCCGAACTGATGCTGGTCGAGCGGCGGCACCGGCGCGCCCTTATCGTCGAAGAAGTTGTGCTCGTCAAACCGGTCGTCGCGGACGAATTCGAAGAGGCTGCCGTGGATGCTGTTGGCACCCGACTTGGTCGCGACGTTGATCAACGCAGACGCCTTGCCCCCGAACTCGGGTGGATACATCGACTTCTGGATCTTGAACTCCTGGATCGAGTCGACCGAAGGATTGATGACCAGGTTGTTGAACAGCTCGTCGGTCACCTTGAACCCGTCGAGCAGATAGATGTTGTGCCCGGCGCGCTGCCCGCCCACGTTGGGGAGCGGCCCGGCCTGCTGCAGCGCCCCGCCGCGTGTGCCGCCTGGCGGCAAAACCACCGCGTCGCTCAACTGCGCCAACTGAAGGAACTGCCGACCGTTGAGCGGGATTTGCTCGAGCTCGCGCGTTTCGATGATGTCGCTGATCTCGGCGGAGGTCACCTGCAACAGCGGCGCGCTGACCTCGACCGAGACCTCCTCGCTGAGTGCCCCGATCGATAGAGTGAACTCCAGCTGTACAGTCCGCCCGATTTCGATGGTTATACCGGTCCGGATCACCCGCTGGAACCCGGGCAGCTCGGCGGTGACTTCCCACTCGCCGCTGGACAGCGCCGGCAGGAAAAACCGGCCCGCTGCATCGGTCACCCGCTCGACGGTGAAGCCGCTGGCCGGATGGGTGGCGACAACCGTGGCGCCGGGCAGCACGCCACCGCCGGTGTCGACGACGACGCCGTCGATCTCACCGGTGTTGGTCTGCGCAGACGGACCGGCGCCGGTCGCAAGCAACACGGCGAACAGCGCGGCCCAACAGCGTCGGCCAGACACGCACGCCAGTCGCTCCCCTACCCTGCGGGCCCGGAACGGTCGGTTCGTCCACATGCGAGTGTAACGGTCTCGACACGGGTCGGAGGCGGCCCCAGACAAACCGGCCGGTCGATAGTGACCGACTCCACCGCCCCATAGAAAGCGGTCATTGTACCCCATGTTTTTCAGCTCAAATAACCTGCCGACCGGCCTCGCGGGACGCTAAAACAGACAGGGTCACGGCGTGTTCGTCAATCCGCCGCGAATGGACCACCTCGACCCACGGGACGAACCGGTCCAATACCTGCCTGTCACTGTTCAGCATTCAAACGCTGACACAGCCTGACTGCTCCAGCGGATCAAGGCGTAGATCGCGTGGGGATGGCATGCCTGAGGCTACCCGTAGGCACGGTCCGCGCACATTCCTGCCCCGTTCTCCGTTCCCACATCCGTGGTCCCTCGACGCTGCGTCTGACGGTTGACCGCCCTGCGTGAAGCACTCATGGCACATGCATCAGGTGCCAGCGACTGACCTGACCCCCTGAGATCGTTCCAGCCCGATGGATAGAATTCTGGCGGTACGAACCGGTAGGCAGGATTCCACGGAAGCGATACAGCACCGCGCAGATCATCACAACACTGCGCCAGGCCGAGGTGGAGTTAAGCCGTGGG
>CAUZDS010000016.1:0-75205 GCA_963578725.1 Vicinamibacteria bacterium | reverse complement strand
GCTCGTCGATGCCGTGACCGGTCGGGTCACCGGTACGTTGACGGCAGACGGCACCATCGACGAGATCTTCGCGTTGCAGGATCGGATCGTGGCCGGCCTGTTGACGGAGGCCGCCGGTTCCGAGGAGCCGCTCTTGCCGGATCCCGACGCCGGTGGCGCGGCCGACACCACCGAGCTCCGGGGCGCTGGACCGATCAGGGGCGGGATCGCGGTCGGCGACGACACCGAGGTGTCGCGTCTTGGGCTCCTGCCGGGACGGCCGACCGTGCGGCCGACCAGGACCGACACGCCACCGGACATCGACGGCCGGCTCGACGACGTCGTCTGGCAGAACGCGGCCAAGATCACCGAGTTCACCCAGGAGTCGCCGCTCGAAGGGGCGCCGGCGACCGAGGACACCGAGGTGTACATCGCCTACGACGACGACAGCCTATATTTCGGGTTCTATCTGCACTACTCGGACCCAAGCATCATGCGGGCCAACAGGGTAGACCGCGACCGGGCGGCCCAGGACGACCTGATCACGATCTACATCGACACCTTTCTCGACCAGCAGCGGTCGTTCGAATTCGACGTGAACGCCTACAACGTGCAGGGTGACGGCATCGTCAATGCCAGCCGCGGCGGTCGGGGAGGGGGTCGAATTCCGCCGGCGGACCGATCGTGGGACGCCCTGTTTTACAGCGGCGCCGAGATCGTCGCCGACGGGTACTCTGCCGAGATCGCGGTCCCGTTCAAGAGCATCCGCTATCCGGGCCGGGAGCGCGAAGCGCCCCACCAGTGGGGCTTTCAGATCGTTCGGGAGATCAAGAGCAAGAACGCGGAAAACGATGTCTGGGCGCCGATGTCGCGTGACGTGTCCGGCTTCATGCGACAGATGGGGTTACTGGAGGGGATGACCGGCCTCTCGACCAGCCGCAATCTCGAGTTTCTACCAACGTTCACCGCCATCCAGTTCGGCTCGCTCGACGATTCGACCGGGGGCTTCGTCAACCGCGACACCGATCCCGAGGCAGGGCTGAACGTCAAATACGGCGTCACCTCGAACCTGACCGCCGATTTCACGCTCAACCCAGACTTCTCGCAGATCGAGTCGGACCGGCCGCAGATCGAGGTGAACCGCCGGTTCCCGCTGTTCTTCAACGAGCTCCGACCGTTCTTCCTCGAGGGCGCCGAGATCTTCGACATGCCCGGCCCTGTGACCTTCGTGCACACGCGGACCATCGTCGACCCGGTGTGGGGCGCAAAACTGACCGGAAAGACGGGCAAGTTCACACTCGGCGTGATGACCGCCAATGACGAGGCGCCCGGCAACGTCGGCGACGCGACCGACCCGCGTCACGGCGAGACGGCGCAGAGCGTTATCGGCCGCGTGAAATACGACGTCTATTCCGAGTCGCACATCGGTGCCATCTTCACGGACCGGAAATTCCTCAACAGCAGCAGCCTGCTGGGAGGCGTCGACGGCAATTTCCGACTATCGCGGTCGACCTTGACCAACTTCCGGGTGATCGGCACGCGGCATCGAGATCTTGACGGCGTAGAGCGGGAGGGTCACGTCTACGACGCCAGCATCAGAAATAACGGCCGTAATCTCAGCTGGTTCGCCGCCGCGTATGAGATCTCACCGGACTTCGATACCGAGGTCGGCTTCATCCGCCGGATCGACCAGCGCCGGACCTCGACCAACATCGCTTATCGCTGGTGGCCGGAAAGCTGGATTATCAACTGGGGACCCCGGGTGAGTTACGCCCGCAACTGGAACTTCGACGGCGTGCTCGAGGACGAGAACTCGAGTCTCGGGGTCAACGTCAACTTCGCGAAGAGCATCCGGTTCAACGCCAACGTCAACCGCGACATGGAGCGGTTCGGCGGCATCGATTTCTTCAAGACCGAGTACTCGATCGGCGGTGGGGTCAACACCAGTCGCGCGTTCTCGATCGGCGGCAACTTCAGGTCGGGTGACCAGATCTTCTTCGACGCCAGCGCTCCGTTTCTCGGCACCGGCACCCGCGCCGGCGTCAACGTCACCCTGCGGCCGCTCGCCCGATTCAGCTCGCGGATCAACATCAACACGAGCCGGCTGACCGACCCGAGCAACGGCGACTTCGCGATGTTCGACGTCAAGATCTACCGGGCGGAAAGTGTGTTCACGTTCAACGACCGCCTACTGGTGCGGAACATCACCGAGTACAACACCTTCGACAAAGCGCTCGACGGCAACCTACTCTTCACGTACCGCATCAACGCCGGGACGGTATTCTATTTCGGCTACGACGACCACTACCGTCAAGCGGATCAGCTAGAAGGAGACCGGGACGGAGACGGCATCGACGAGCCGTTGTTCTTCACCAAGGAGCTGCGCCGTACCAACCGGGCGATCTTCATGAAGCTGCGTTATCTTTTCCGGTACTGACTGCAGCAATCTTCAAGAGACGGGAGACAGGGAAAACGCGCTGGCCCCAGACACCCTGACGGAGGCGACAGACCTCGCCGGTTTCACATTGTGACCATCGCTGCACGGGCCACACACGTGTTCCTGGTGGTGGTGTCGCTGATGCCGACCGCGGCGGTCGCGCAGGACACTGCGGCCCGACGTGTCATCGTGCTGACCCGCGACGCGAACGACAGCCGGGTCCCGATGGTGCGGGCAGCCGTGGGGTTCTGGAACCGGACCCTTGCCGACCTCGACCTCGCGGTGCGGGTGGCGATCGACGATGTCCTGGTCGACCCGCCGAGCACGCGCGTGCTGGAGTATTTTGCGCGGCAGGTGTCACAACGCGGCGGCCGGCTCCCGCGTGGCGTGAACGGCCCGCCGCTGCCGATGGAGCTAACGGACCTCGCTGCCGACATCGTCGTTCTGCTATCCCGCCAGCCGTTGATGCCGTTCGCGTGGCCTTTGATCGGCTCACCGAGTTACCTGGTCGCGATTCGCGCCGCCGAACCGCGGCGGCCGAGCAACGACAAGGTACTGAAGAACGTGGTCGCCCACGAGCTGGGGCACACTCTCGGGCTCACGCACAACCGCGCCACGGCCACACTCATGTGCGGCCCCTGCTCGTCGACCGCCGCCGAGGACAACCCGCAGGAGTGGTTGCCCCTGACCGCTGACGATCGGGCTCGGCTGCGCGAGCTGCACGCGGCGGCGCGCTAGGGCGATGCTCGGTCCCCGGCCGGCGCCTCAGGGGCCGAACCCTCGGCCGCCTCCGGCGCCGCCACGCCGACACCATGCTGGTAGACCATGCGCGCGCCCAGCTCGGCGGTGTTCACCAGCAGGACCAGCCCGGCGAGACCCGCCGCCCCCAGGCCGAGCGTGACGAGCCGCGGGGGCCGCGGAGCCCGGAACAGAAGTGCCACACGACCGGCCGTCAGCAGCCCGAAGTACCAGACACACCAGAACGCCCAGTCCCAGTGCGGGACCACGAGCGCCTGCGCCAGACCCGGGGTGTACACCACGGACGCGGCGCTGCGTCCAGTGAAGTACGCGGCGACGAGCGTCACCACGCCCGCGAGGTACAGGCCGGTCGAGACGGTGACGACGGGGGCGGGATCGCGCCGCCACATCGCAACCAGATCGGCCACGATGCCCGTGACCAGCAGGCCGATCGGTAGATGCACGATGAGCGCGTGCGGATTCGGGGCCCACTCGGCAAACCCGTTCATGGCATAGGGGTTTCCGGCAGTCTGCTGGCCGGGATGCGGCTGCGACTTGCCTCAAGTGCCACCATCTCGCCCTGAGGGGGGTGCCTAGCGCGCCACGCGCCACGGCGAGACCTGCGGCCAGGCCTCCAGCGCCTCAAGGGCCCACGTCGTGGTCTGATCGTCGTGACAGGTGGTGCAGGGGTTCGGGATGTCGTACCGGTCGGTCAACGCCGGTGAGATAAACGAGAACGTGTGGCTTCGCACGTTGACGTCGCCAACGGTCCGCGCGATCGCCGGCATGTGACAGGCCACACACTGGCTTCCCTCGCCGTCGGCCTCGTGCTGCGTGTGATACTCGAGCGACCCACGCGGGCCGGCCTGCAACTGTGGGCCGTGGCACTGGAAACAGACGTCGTTCCCGGGCGCAATCAGATCCGCGTTGTGCTCCGTGCCGTGAACATCGTGACAGGCGTAGCAGGTCACGCCCTTCACATACATCTGGCTCTGCACGTAGTCGTTGCCCTGCATGCGGTTCTTATGGGCCGAGCCCTCGGGCCAGTGCGTAAACGTCGTCTCACCGAGATCCGGCCCCTCCAGCTCCCAGAACTCGCTGAGGCGGTCGCCTGGTGCATAACCCACCGGCCAGTCGTAGTAGACCCCGTCTATTGGCCTCTCATGCGGCCGGCCCTGCGAGTGACACTGGATACAGACGTCGTCCGCGCGCACCGGGTCGAGCCGCGCCGGGTTCACGATGTTCGCAGCGGTCGGATCGAGATTGTGCACGCTGCCGGGCCCATGACACTTCTCGCAGCCGACGTTCCATTCGGTGGGGGTCTTCGTCGTGACGTCGTAGTTCACCGAGTGACAACCGTCGCAGAGCGGGCCGGTCGGTCGCTGCATCTGGTCTTCCGGATAGTGCTCGACCCACCAATCCGTCCCGGGCCGCACGTAATAGCTCCGCCACTGGCGGTTCCGCACGTCCCACTGCGCTGGGAAGATAGCGTAGTCGTCTCCGACCCGTGTGTAGTAGCGCTGCTTCCACTTGCTCCCGTAGGTGAAGACCACGTCGTCCGGGGTGAACGTCACCAGCGGGTCGCCGACCGTGAAGTCGCCCAAGATCGCGTCGGGCCGCTCCCGGGGATCTTGCAGTACATTTGCCATGAGCGTGTCTTGCCACCGGGCGTGGATTTCGGCGTGGCATGCCTGGCACGAATCGGATCCGACGTAGGCGGCATCGGCTCCGTCGGTCGCGGGGTCGGCACGTCGGACGCATCCGGTCGCCACGACCATCGCGACGAGGACCCAGAGCAGCACGCGGGGGCTAGTCGAGGGAATCGAAACGTGCCCCACGCGTGACGATGCTGTCGGTACAAGATGGCTATGCACGGGTTTCTGCACGATGATAGCCTCTTCATGCGGGAATGTGCACCGGTCCGGACCCGGCACGTCGTGCGGAGGGGACGGGAGCAACCGGCGCGCGCCGCGGCACATCAAGTCATGACGATGGAGAGACAGGGCCCACGGCGCAGGCTGAGACGGGGCGCCGGTCTGGCGGTCATCCTTCTCTGTGTGCTCTGGCCCGTCGTGGCGCCTGCGCAGGAACGGTGTGCGTTCCTCTGCGTGCCGGATCTGAAAATCGAGCCGACCGTCACGGTCGAGCATCTGTTCGGGGCGGCCCGTGTGGAGACGCTGGAGGACGGCGACGTGGTTGCCGTCGCGACCCAGGAGCGCGAGGCGGTCTTCGAGCTGATTCTCGCCGTTGGGATTCCGACGGAGCTGCCCCGCGTCGGCTTCACCGTCGAGACGATCTTCGTGCCGTTCGGCACGACCGACGCGCACCCGTTCACCGGGGCGACCGCCGCCGCGTCCGGCCGGACCACGCTGCGGGACAACGGCATCGAGGTGGAGCTCGAGCTGAACCTATCGATTCTGGAGCCGCAGCAGACCGGCGGCTGGGTCGAGAGCCACTTCGACATCGTCGACAAGATCAGCCCTGGCTGGACCCCCGGCGCCGGCAGCGTCTATACGCACAAGCTGAACTTCGAACTCGACACCGCCTTCCTGCCCTTCAGCCGCCTGCCGGAGGACACATGGCTGCATCATCTCGAAGTGGAGGGCTCGCTCGACTACGTGGCGACCGGGTTGCCGAAGGCCGGCGACGTAGTGGGCGGCGATCGGTATCTCGACGACGCCAGTGCCTGGTCGTTCTCGCTGGTCGGTGTGATTCCCCTGGCGCCGCTTGCGCCGTAGCGCCGGTGGCGAGTACACGCTGGTAGAACGACCGGGGCAGTGAGCGTCAACCCCGCCCGCCTTGCGAGGATGAGGCAGGCGGGCGATCATCCCCCCCATGGAGACCGCCATCGACCGGGCGCTTGCCCGCTATCCGCGCGAGACGCTGACACGTACGCCGACGCCGCTCGACCGCCTGGCGCATACCAGCGCCCGCCTCGGACTCGACCTGCGGCTGAAACGCGACGACCTGACCGACTTGGCGCTCGGGGGCGACAAACCACGCAAGCTCGAGTACGAGCTAGCGAAGGCCCGGGCAGCCGGGGCCACGGTCCTGGTCACCTGCGGCAGCGCTCAGAGCAACCATGCCCGTCTGACCACGGCGGCGGCCCGCCGCGTGGGGCTCGACGCCGCCGTCGTCTTGAGCCGCGACGAACGTCAGGTGTTTCAAGGCAATCTACTGACCGTCTACCTGATGGGCGCCGACGTCAGGTTCGCCGACGCCGACGAACACTGGAACCTCGAGCGTCCCGCGCAGGCGCTGTGCGACGAGCTACGGGCGCGCGGTGAGACCCCGTATTACATCCCCGTGAGCGGGTCGACGCCCCTCAGCTGTCTCGGGTATGTCCGGGCCGGTCTCGAACTGGCCGGGCAGCTCGCCGATGCGGGACTGCGGCCGGCCGCCGTTTACACTCCGTTCGGGACCGGCGGTATCTTTGCCGGGACGCTGTCTGGGCTGCGCGAGCGCGGCATCGGATGCCCGGTCATCGGGGTCAGCGTGAACCGCGACGCCGATCAGTGCAGGGAGAGTCTCGGCACCTGGTGGGCCGCCATTGGGGAGCTGCTCGGCCACGATCCGGCCCGGGCTCGAGGACCGATCGAGATTCACGACCAGTTCGTCGGTCGGGAATATGGCGATGCGACGGAGGCTTGTCTCGACGCGATCTTGCTGATGGCCGAAAACGAAGGGGTGCTGCTGGACCCGGTCTACTCGGGCAAGGTGTTCGCCGGGCTGTGTGCGCACCAGCGCGAGAGACGCTGGGGGCCGGACCAGGTGGTGGTGATGCTGCACTCGGGCGGCACGCCGGCGCTGTTCGCGTACCACGAGGAGATCCGTGCGCATCTCGTCAAGCGCGGCGTAGATGTCCAGGGATAGCCCGCTTCGCTAGCAGGTTATGAGGGCACGGCGGGCCTCGCGCAAACCGTCGAATGAGTGGCCCGCAACATCAGCATGGTCGTGCTGTTGACAACGAGCCGCCTGCCCCAGATCCGGGAGCGCGATCGGCATCCCGATCGCGAACGTCGCCGCCGTGGTGCCTGTCAGCGCGGCCGGCGAGCCGCCGCAACCCGGCCCCCCGACGACCGCCGCGAGGACGCACGCTGCCATCCACCCACGCACCATAACTTGCTCTGAGCCGGCCGGCTACGGCTCGGTGTAGGTGATCTCGACGTAGCCGCCAGCGGGCGTCCACTGTATGCGACGGGCGGCGAGATCCGAATCGTCCCCTCGTCGGTTCACATAGACGAGGATCTCATCATAGTCGTCCTTGATCGGCTCGATCAGCGCGCGGGCAATCGTTCCGGTCTGGGTGGGGTCGTCGGCCTCGACCTCGATGACGAACGTGCCGTACGCCGCCGCCATGTTCCGGATGTGCCAGGCCTCGTTGACCAACAGTGGCTCACCGGCGTGGTCAGGGTCGTCGGCCACGGCGGCCATCGGTCTGTCGGGGGAACCAGTCGCCGCGGGCTCGCCGCGGCTGGCCCAATTGACCGCCAGCAGCGCCACCGCGCAACCAGCCAGCCCCAGCCGAACCCACCACCGAATGTGCATGTTATATCCCATCGACCGGGTACTCTTTCCAACGCCGTCAGACGACCACGAACCTGCTCCTTACGGTTTTGCCAGGCCGCGGCGAACAGGGCCGCCATCCCCGAGCGCCTGGAATCGGTAGCCCGAAGCCGACGAGCACACACGCGGGCTCATTCGTGCAGATTCCCACGCCCGGAGCCGACGAACGAGTAGAGCGTCATCCCGGCGGCAGACGCCATCGCGACCGCCAGACTCGAAGCGGCGCCCACCGACACCATCACCGGGGTCGCCGCCTTTAGCGCCTTCTGCACCAGCTCGAACCCGGCGCGGCCGCTGACCACCAGAATGCGGTCGTGAAGCGACGCCGCGCCATCGAGCACGGCGCGCCCGATGACCTTGTCGACGGCGTTGTGGCGGCCTATGTCTTCGCGCACGTACATCAGCTCGCCATCCAGCGTGAAGAGCCCGGCCGCGTGAATCCCCCCGGTCGCATCCGGTCCGGCAGGCTGTCGAGCAGATCGGTCGCGCACGCGACCCGGGCGATCGGCGGCAGGGCCTGGTCGAGATCCTCGAGACGCTCTTTGCCGCAGACCCCACAGGCGGCCGTGGCCCGGAACTCGCGCTGCGCCCGTTCCACGGCGCCGGCGTCTGGCGCGTGTCGCAGCTCGACCACCACCCGGTCACCCGACCCGAGCCTACCGGCGGCGAGCGCTTCCCGACCGGGCATGCCCGACCCGGACTCGGTCCAGATCGACACGATCTGGTCACCGCCCGTGATGATCCCCTCACCAAAGAGGAACCCGGTCGTCAACTCGTCGTCGTGGCCAGGTGTCCGCATTGTGATGACCAACGGGCGTCCGCCTAATCGGATCTCGAGCGGCGCTTCGACCGCGACGATGTTGGTCACCACGCTGCCGTCCGGCTTGCGAACCGCGACGGCACGGGTGCCTCGAGAGGTAGTAGTTGAAGAGCCGGTGACCATCCATGCGATTCTATGACAGCTCCTGCCTCAGCGGTACGCCGCATGATTCGCAGCGGTCAAGCCTCCGATTCGGCCTGGTCGAAGTGAGAGAGGACTCCCTGCTTCTGTGTAATAAGGTAGCGCCGAGATGCCGATATCTCGACGCACCTTTCTCAAGGCGTCCGTCGGCGGGGCGGTCGGTATCAGCGCGCTCGGCTTCGATCTGAAGCCGGCCTACGCGGCGCACGAGCACGACAAGGTGCCGCCGGCCGGAAAGTACAACGCCGGCCAGAAGCTGTTCTTCTGGCTGCAAAGTCTGCTGGGAATCGTGTTCGTCGCGACGGGGTTGCTCCTGTGGTTTCCCGAGCCCTTCGGCGCCGGGTTGCTGAGCACGATGCGGCTGCTGCACTACCTCGCCACGCTGGCGGGCGGGCTGCTGCTGATCGTCCATGTCTACCTGGGCACCCTGGCCTACCCAGGCACCGCCCGCGGGATGATCGACGGGAAGGTCACCCCCGCCTGGGCGCGGCTGCACCACCCTCGCTGGTCAGGCGAGCGGGTCGAGCATTGAGCCGGCCGTCGGGCGCCGATCCCTGCTTGGCGGCGCGGGCGGATCGAGCGCACGCGCTGCTCGCCGAACGCCCCCACGCGGCGCAGCTGCTCAGCTTCTACGTGTCGCTGCTCGAGCTCCAAGCACCGCTGCACGACCGAACGAATGTGGCCCGCTGGCTACCCTTGATCGGCGCGCCGGATGCGTTGGACCTGCCGTGGTTGCAGCTCGAACGGCTCCCGCTAGACGAGCTCTCTCCCCGCTTCGGGGGGTTCTGCCAGGGGATCCCGACCACGGCGCCCAAACCGATCGCCCGGGCCGCCGGCGCGGTGTCGGCCGCCGGCGACGAGACCCGGACTGATCTGCTACGTGCGCTGCTGACCGGATCGGACGTCCAGACGCAGGCGGGCGCGCTCGGATGTGAGCCGGCGCCGCTGGTGTTCCTGCCGCGCGGGTTCCTGGCGCCGATTGCCGAGGCACTCGCCGACCTGGTAGTGCCGCCCTTCGGGTCCGTCCGCACGCCCACCTGCCCGCAATGCGGGTCGCCGCCACAGGTGTCAGGGCTCGACGACGAACCGCATGGACAGGGCAACCGCCGGCTCGTGTGCTCGCTGTGCGCCGCCGCCTGGATCTTTCCCCGGTCGGTCTGTCCCAAGTGCGGCGTCTCTGGCGACGGGGGGCTGCTGTTCCACGTCGATGACGCCATGCCGCACGTCCGGGTCGAAGCGTGCGGAACGTGCCGTGGCTACCTGAAGTCGGTGGATCTGCGCGTCACCGGTCTCGCGGTACCACTGGTCGACGACCTGGCGACTCCTGAACTCGACCTCTGGGCGGCCGAGCAGGGCCTGGAGAAGATCGCCCAGAACCTGCTGGGTTTGTGATTTCGGGCCGGTAGGTCAGGGGCGGTGCCGCGCTTGATCATCGGCATCGTGCCCTCCTCGTTTCGACGCCTGCGAACGGTCCGTACGCTCCTATTTCGAACCCCGCACGGCCTGCACTGAATTGCATTCCTACCAGCGCTCTGTTTGACTCAGGATTGCACCGGAAATGATCGGTAGGGCTGTCGGAAGCCCGGGCTCTGTCCCGATACACCCCAGTGATGCTCTGGTTCTACAACCGGGTCACTGGGCCACCACGGTTCATCGGCATCCACTGCGAGCAAGGTTCGGAGGCCTACCAGCTGGTGGTGCTGTATCCGGATGGTGCCGAGGAAACCGAGTGTTTTGAGGACCCGGCCGCGCTGCTAAACGCAGCGAGGAAACTGGGCACGGATCTGAGCAGCCTCGGCTGGGAGCCCTGTCCGACCGCCTCCGCCGTCACCCGGCGGGAAAGCTAGCGATGCTCCGCCTCATCGTGAAACCGCACCACCATGACCGTGATGTCATCGCTCTGCGGTTCGCCGACGGTGAACTCGCGGACCGTGTCCATCACGTGCTCCACCAGCTCACTGGGGCCGAAATCGCTTCGGGCGGCTTGCATGCACTCGGCGATGCGTTCGTCTCCGAACTCGTGCCGTCCGGGTTGACGAGCATGATGAAGCCGCGTTCGGTCGCGCTCAGGGTGATCGCGTAGTCGATCACCATCGCCAGCACCTGGTCGAGCACCTTGGCGGTGCCCAGGGCGCTGAGCCCCTCGAGCAGGGTGGCGGACTGGCGCGGATCGCCGACGGCCGAGGTCGCGCAAGATGTAGGCGTCCCCCTCCTTGACGATCTCCGCGTGGAGCCGCGAGATCTCGGCGCTGTTCAGCGAGAGCGTGTTGCCGTGACTGCGCCTGATGGTGAACCGGTTGTCCGCAATCGGCACGACGCGTGTCCCGCCCCCGGGGTCGAAGACTTCGAGCCGCGCACCTGTCATCGTCGGACCACCGGCGCTCGGCGTCCTGGACGTGGACGTACACTAGGAGCTCGTGATGTCGCCCTCGTGGCGTCGAGAGCCTCCGTGACCGATGCCGCGCCCGGCCGGTGCGAGGCGCGAGGGTCGGTCTGGCGCCGCACCGCCTGGACCTGACCCTCTCGAGCAGGGCGATGTGCTCGCACGACGGCAGGTCACGAAGGCGGTGACACATGGGAACTGGCCCATGAACGTCTTCCTCCTCGACGGCACGTACGAGCTGTTCCGGCACTTCTTCGCGGTGCCGTCGGCTACGGACGTGGACGGCCTGGAAGTGGGGGCGGTGCGCGGCGTCGTCGGCTCGGTGCTGTCGATGCTAGAAGATGGGGTGACGCACCTCGGCGTGGCGACCGACCAAGTCGTCGAATCGTTCCGCAACGAGCTCTGGCCCGGCTACAAGACCGGCGAGGGCATCGACCCGGCGCTATTGGCACAGTTCCATCCCCTGGAGGCGGCGCTCGACGCGCTCGGTGTCGTGGTCTGGCCGATGACGGACCTCGAGGCGGACGACGCGCTGGCCTCGGCCGCGGCACTGGCCAGCAATGACCCCCGTGTCGAACAGGTCTTCATCTGCACACCGGACAAGGATCTGGCGCAGTGCGTGACGGGTCGGCGCGTGGTCCAATTTGACCGGCGGGCCGGAACTGTGCAGGACGCCGATGGGATCAAGGCGAAGTTTGGGGTGCCGCCGACCTCGATCCCGGACTATCTGGCGCTGGTCGGAGACGCGGCCGATGGGTTCCCTGGGCTGCGAGGATGGGGAGCCAAGTCGACGGGCCGTGTGCTCGGCCGCTATCTCCACCTCGAGGCTATTCCCGACGAAGCGGGAGCATGGGACGTCGAGGTGAGGGGCGCCGGCCGCCTCGCCGCCGAGCTCGCAACACACCGCGACGTGGCGGCGCGGTTCAAAGACCTCGCGACGCTGCGCACGAGCGCCCCGGTCTTCGAGCGGGTTGACGACCTGCGGTGGACCGGCCCACGACCCGCCTTCTTCGACGTCTGCGCGCGGCTGAACAGCCCCGGGTTCCTCAAACGGGCGCAGACCCTGGCACCGTGATCGCGAAATCTCGGGCGCGCCGACCCGTACCGATCCCAGGCGTCTCGTGAACGGTGAGGAAAATCGTCATCACCTCGTCCCGAGGCAACCAGGGACGGGGTGGGCTTGGCGGCCCGGACGGATGTGTTCGAGGTTACGATCTCTCGTCGATGTAGGCCGCCGGTCACTCCAGATTGTCGGGCGAGAGGTCGAGAAACTCGACACCGAGCCCGCCGCGGCGCGTGTGGCTGCTGACGCGTTTATGGACTCGATTCTCTTCCATAGCGTCCGGACGCCGCCGCCCGAATTCCCGACTCGGGGGTGGACCGGCGAATTGCAACTCTCCGGGAACACCGCGCGGCTATTTCCTGAGAGACAATGACAGGGATGAGCCGGATCAGCGACGCGCTGGGTCCCGAGAAGGTTCCCCGCGGGTCTCCCCTCGGCAGGCAACAGCTCGGCTCGCTCAGCAGGACTCCCGGCTCGCGCACGAGCCGCCCGCGAGTAAGCGCCGATCTGGGAACCTACCTGCGCCGGGGCATCCTGGTCGGAGGTCTGGTGTGGCTCGTGTGGTGGATGGTGGCCAGTCGCTACCGGGCCCCCGGCCCCGAATCTGCGGCTGCTATTCTCGAAGAACAGGAAGATCAGATCGTCGCGGCGGTCGAGACCCCGGTGGCCGCGGACCCGCCCGCCGAGTCGACGCCGGTAGCCTCGGAGCCGGCACCGACCGGACTCAGCGACACCGCCTTGACCCGACTTGACGCCGCGCCGCCTCCGGCGGTTCCCGTCGTCACCGCGATCCTGATGACCGAGGGACGACGGCTGGCGGTCATTGACGGCAGCGTGCTCGGCTCCGGTCAGCGCGTCGGGCCGTGGGAGCTAGTCTCGGTCAACCGCGACCATGTCGTACTGCGTGACCCCTCGGGTATCGAGCACGTCGTCGGGCTGGGTCAGTAATGAACCCGGCCCGTGTACCGCCCGGCACCCTCCGCTCGTAGTATCCTGGAAGCTCACGAGCGACCCGCCACTCGGGTGGTGCACCGCCCGGCCGCGTCCGGTGTCTATCACCCGGGGAACCACGGCTGCCCACGGCCAGCCACCCTGACTGATGACGTACAAACTGCCGCACTGGGCTCGCGAGTTGCTCGACCGCCATCCCGACGCGCCGCCGCCGACGCCAGACAACCCGATTCCCACGTGGCTGGAGGGCGAGTTGGCGCGGGTGCCCCTGTGGGCTCGCATCCGCGGGACCGCTGATATCCGACAGCGACACCCCTACCTCTTAATCGAGGATGTCCGCAGTCAGCCGGACCTGATTCGTCACGTGCTCGATCTGCGATCCGAGCTGGGGGCCCTGACACAACGTCTCATCGAGCAGGGCATCCGGCATCTCGTGTTCACTGGGTGCGGCTCGGCGTTTCACGGCGCGCAGTTCGGATCATTCCTGTGTCGTCAATGGACCGGGTGGACCACCGAAAGCCACGAGTCGCTGGAGTTCACCAATCACTGGACCCAGCGACACGAGCCGACGGCGCTCATCCTGCAGTCGGCGACCGGTTCCAGTATCGAGACGCTCGACGCCGCTACGCATGCGGCCGACCTCGGCATGCTGACCGTGGCACTGACCAACACGGCTGGCAGTGTGCTCGAAGAACTGTGCGATGAAAGCGTCTGCTTCCCGACCGGCCAGCGCTGCGGTCCCGATGTCTCGGTGCTGACGACCCGGCTCGCGGTGCTGTATCTGCTCGCGCTGGAGGTGGGGATGGCGACGAATACGCTCGACGCCCACGAGGCCGCTGAGCTCGGCGACGCCATCGCGCAACTGCCAGACAGCGCCGCGCAGTTCTTACAGGAAGAGGACCTGAACGTCTCGCAGATCGCAAACGCGCTGAAAGACCAGCAGGCGCTGATGGTAGTGGGCGGCGGGCCTAACTGGTTCTCCGCTCGTGAAGGCGCGCTGAAGGTCGAAGAGGCGAGCAGCCTGCTCTGCAAGGCGTACCGGCCGGGTGAGTACGCCCACAACGCGATTCCCTTGCTGTCTAGCGAGGTGACGACCGTCGTGATCGCACCGCCCGGCAAGGCCTACGCGCGGCTGCATGACGCCGTGCGCACCGCTCGCGCCGCGCGGTCTCCGACCCTGGCGCTGGTCGTGGAGGGTGACGATACGATCGCGCCGGATGCCAGCTTCGTGATTGCGGTACCGGGGCCGCTTGGCGAGATACTGATGCCGCCGCTGGCCGCCATCGCGTTTCAACTGCTTGGCTACTATCTCGGCGCCGAGCGCGGCTACAATCCTGATGCGCTGCGCACCGACGACCTCGATCACGCCCGCGCCTGGCTCACCGCCTTTCCGTTCGGGTCACACTAGATTCGTTGAACAGCGCGCATCGTTATAATCGAGCTTTCTAGGCCCCGCATAGCAGCGAAGCTGCCTAGCGCAGCGGAAGCCGGCCCGGTCAGGACGTTCGAGGCGAACTTCGGCCGAACGAGACGGCCCAGCTCATTCGGCAACCGGTTCGAATCCGCTCCACTGCGTGGTCTCAGCGCGCCGCGTGGTGCGGAACAGGACGCGCATCTGGAAGTAGATGTCGAGTTCGGCCGGCAGCCAGACAGTCTCTGTGATCGGCCGGCGCTCGATATGCCCCGTCGCGTCCGACACGCTGCCCACGATGCCCCACCAGAGCCGAACCTTCTCCATGAGCTGAAAGTCGATGCGCGCGATCTCGTAGGTCCGCTGGTCGATCCAGATTTCACCGCTCGACTTATTAAGGGCACGGTCCATCGGGCGGCGCACTGGGAGCTTCCCCGGCTTCGGCTGGAATCTCAGGACGTAGTTAGGTCTGCCGCGTCGCTCGCGGATGCCATCGAGCTGTGCCGTGTATCGGCTGAGCAGCTCCGCGTCGAACAGAATGGTGTTGTCGTCCCCGTCGTCCTCGTTGTCGGGAGGTTCGTCGAGCTCCTCGACGAACTCCGTCCACCGCTTCTCTTCCGCAACCAGATCGGCACCAGCAATCGGCTCGCCATCCCTGGTGATCAGCCTCGCGTAGGGCACGCCGCGATGCGGCTCCACCCTGTAGCCGAGCGTCTCGTCGTCCGTCACGCCGCCATCGCCGTCGAACTTCCGCGTGCGCCGGGTCATCAAGTGCGTGTAGCGAGCCTCGTGGTCCTGCTCCGCCGACCAGCTCATGCGAGCGAGCGCCTTGTCGACGATGGCGCGCACCTCGGTATCCGGCGTCGGCTGTGCGCTTGACGCGGTGAGCAAGGCAGCGCAGGCCCACGCTGCGATGAAGATGAACAAGAGCGCCGCGGCGAGATGCTTCATGGCGGTGCCGGGATCCGCACGGACGGCGCGCCGGCACTCTCCCCTCCACCTGGCCGGGCAGCTATGGATGAGACGGTGGCGCGGGGCGGGCGCGTATACGTTCCCACCAGTCTGGGCAGCTACCGCGTGTAGCGCACCAACTGGCGTGGCCCAACCTCGGCACCGAAGACGTTCCCGTCGGCGTCAACCGCCACGCCTTCGGCCGCGCTCGTGCCCCGCGCCACCACGGCGGGGTCCGGGATAAAGTGAAACACCTCACCGGTCACGGCACTGCCGACCCGGATGCCGCGACGCCAACCTGCGTGCCGGGTCTCGCTCGACTCGGAGTCGGCGGAATACAGCGTGTCGTCGGCGGTGATGAAGATCCCGCTCGGCCGGCTGAACTGCGGCCACTCTTCCTGGAAGTTGCCATCCTGATCGAAGATCTGGATCCGCACGTTGCCGCGATCCCCCACGAACAGCCGGCCACGCGAATCGAACGCCAGTGCGTGCGGGGTCCGGAATTGCCCCGGCCCGGACCCCAGCTCGCCCCAGTGCTTGACGTAGTCCCCCTGGGCGTCGAATTTCACGATGCGAGCGACCGTGTCGGGCGGCGCGTTATCGCTCTGCCCGCCGTGTCCCTCGGACACGAAGATGGAGCCATCCGGCGCCGTGATGACGTCGCACGGCGTGTTGAGTAGGTGGTCGGTCCCGTCACCCGCCACGCCGGCCTCACCCAGCACGAGCAGCACCTCGCCGGTCGGGCTGAACTTGACGACCCGGTGGCCCAACCCGTTGGTTTCAGGAGCGTCGTCGTTCGGTCCCTGCGCGTCGGTGATCCACACGTTACCCTGGCCGTCCACATGGATGCCGTGGGGAAACAGGAACATCCCGGCGCCAAAGCTTGTGACGAGATTGCCGTCCGCGTCGAATTTTAATATCGGGTCCAGATCGGACCCCGCGCAGCTGTTGACCCCGCAGCGCTCACCCACCCAGATCGACCTCCCATCGGGGTCGATGTCGACTGCGCTCGTCGCGCCCCAGCTGCGTCCCTCCGGCAACTTGAAAAAGCCCTGATGGGTCGTGTACGGGTTGGGCAGGTCGTTGATCGGTTGGCCGTACGCCAGCGCGGCGACGCCTACGACGGCAGCGAGCGCTATAACGACGATACGATGTGTGAGTGCCATCAAAGACCTTCCTTTGTCTGTAGCCTCTTGGTCGCCAAACTCGCTGGAACGCTACCGCAGACGCCTGCCAAGCGCAACCCCGACCGGGGCGGGCTCAGAAACGGAATAATCGGTTCATCTTCACCACGAACCCGCGGTTCCGCAGCTCGGTGCGGCGGTCCGGCAGGAACGGGTCGGTGTCGCGGTCTTCGGTGTAGACGACGAACAGCTCGCTCCCAGGCGAATATTCCCAACGCAGCCGGACGTTGGTGCTGACGGCGTCGCCACTGGAGTTGTGCTGCAGCAACCCGCTGAAGAACATCCGCGGCGTAACGGTGAAGTTGACCCGTACCCGGACGAGACCGGTGGTGAAGCTCCCCTCCGGCAGATCCACCCAGTTGAACGACAGGCTCGGCTCGACTGACAGCTGGGGAGTTACCTCGACCCGGCCCCGACTCAACCCGACCGACGTGCTGTCGCCGCTCCAGAAGCTGCCGGTGCGAACCGCGATCGATCCGCTGACCGGCCGCTGTTGGCCGAACGAATATGTGGCCCCAGCGTCACGGAAACCGTACCCGCCGACCGGCAAGGTGACCCCGGGCGCGATGGTGAACGGCCGGGTCAGAAGCTCGTAACGGTCGGTGGCGGACAGCGTGAATCTGTCGCTGTTCTCGAGTTGGATCTCGAGCGCGACGTCCCGCTCGCGCGTCTCCAGCACGCGGTTGTCCGCCGCCTGAACGTAGTCCAATCCACTTGACAGGCTGAACCGGCGAACCCAGTCGATCGACCGGGGCCGCGGGCTGAACCGGGCTGACGCCGTGGTCCGCCGGACGTTATCCCGGCGCACGAAGCCGATCTCCGGAATGAAGTTCTCCTCAATGACGATGTGGCCCAGATTCAACCCGTATCGGTCGCCTGCATAGTTGAACTGGCTGAGATAGCTGGCATCCCGCCCCCGCCGACCGGGAGTGCGAGTCCGTGCCACATAGCCCAGCAGGTGCACGTTGTCGAAGAACGCGAACCGGCTATCGAGCCCATAAACCTGGTTGGACTCGTCGCCGACGAGCGAGACCGAGCGGTTGGTGAAGATGCCCCCGACGGTGCTCCGGCGCAGGATGTCCCACTTGACCCGGAGCACAGTGAAGTTGGTCGTCCTTGCGCCGGCCAGCAGCGCGTCGTCGGTCTGAATGTTCAGCGCCCCGACGTCGAACGCGCCCGCCTTCCCGGTCAGTCGCGCGCCGGCCAGGATCGGCACCACCTCGCCACCCTGCAACCCGATGCGCCGGCTGAAGAACAGCCTGGGCGCCCCGGCGCCGTCCATGCCGCCCCCCTGCGCGAAGTCGAAGTTGCCGCGACCTTCGAGGAAGAACTCACGTTTCTCCGGGAAGAAGAGGCTGAACCGCGTCAGGTTCACTTGCTGCTCGTCCGCCTCGACCTGGGCGAAATCGGTGTTGTAGGTGAAGTCGGCCGTCATGTTCCGCGTGAGCCCGTACTTGACGTCCAGCCCAAACTGCCCGTCCAGCTCGTTCCGCTTCGGCGGGTCGGCGTTGACATCGCTGGTCACGCCGCCGATGCCATACGGCTTGATCTCGACGTTGTGGCCCTGCGAGGGGACCTCGATGCCGACGAGGGACCCGGCCTGCGAGACACGCCAGAGCCCGGCGATCACGCTGTTGCCGCGCGCCGCTGAGATCGGTAACGCGGTCAGATACGAGGCCTCGGTCCGGCGCCGGACGATCCGGCGCAGCTGGATCCCCCATACCTGCGTCGCGGTGGACCGGTAGCGCAGCGATTTGAACGGGATCTGGATCTCGACCGTCCAGCCACCGTCGAACCGGGCGGTCCGCGAGTCCCAGATCGTGTTCCAGTCGGTGTTCACGTTGCCTTCGTTTGACACCGCGAAGTCGGAGAACCCCCCGATAGGATTCACCAGAAAGGCCAGGCCGTTGCGGCGGTCGTAGAAGGTGTCGAGCAGCACCGAGAAGGAATCGTTCTGGCGGAGCTGACCGACGTCGCGCCGCATCTCATTCGCCACCCACTCGCCGGGTGGGGCAGTGTCGTGGCACCGCGCCGAGATGTAGATGCCGTCGTCGTCGAACAGGACCCAGACCTCGGTCCGCTCGCTGCCCGGCTCGCCCTCGTCTGGCAGCTGTTGCACGAAATCGGTGATGTACTGGACGGTCTCGTAAACCGGCTCGTCGAGCCGGCCATCGACCCGCAGCGGCTCGGTCAGCCGGGTCGCGCGCACCGTCGCTCGGCCCTGCGTGTCGCGGGTCACCACCTGCGGGGCCACCGGGGGGGTGGGACCCTGCAGCACGGCCATTAGCTCGACGTCGGGCCGCTGTGCCTCGGCGGTGGTCCCCATCGCCAGGACGAGCGGCAGCACCAGCCGGGCGACGTACCGGCCGGCGGCGACTGGCAAATCGAGGCGGCACGTCTCGTCAGGGACCCGTGCGTCCAGCGGGGTGCCGTTCCGGCTGGTCTGCCTCGCGGGTGCGAATCGGCTAATCGCGTGTCTCACTGCGCAACCCTCCGATCCCCAACCGAGGCGCCCCAGCCCGTGCCCTCGTCGGCCACGGAGATCCCCTCGGGTAGCTCGTCGCATCGTGTGCCGAATCCGAGATGAAGACGAAACACCACTCCCGTCGTGCACGCGGCCGTATCCGGATGCGGCGTGCGTATCAATCCGTCTCGACATCTCCTGGAGGCAACATCGTCACGGGCCCGCCGTGGGCGTCGCGCGCGACCGGGTGCTGGCCAGGTACACCGTCGGCACCACGAACATATTCAGGACGGTGGACGAGAACAGCCCGCAGACGATCACGAGCGCGAGCGGGGCCTGGATCTCGCTGCCTGGCTCGCCAAACGCGAGCGCCACCGGCACTAGAGCCAGCCCGGTCGAGAGCGCCGTCATCAGGATCGGCACAATCCGGTTGACCGACCCCTGGAGGACCGCCTCGCGCGGGTCGGTGATGCCCTCCTCCTCGCGCAGGTGACGGATATGCGTGACGAGCATGATGCCGTTGCGCGTCGCGATGCCGAAGAGCGCGATGAACCCGACAAGGGTAGCGATCGACAGCACACCGTCCCCGAGGAACACCCCCACCACGCCGCCGATCAGCGCCAGCGGCAGATTGATCATGACGATCGCCGCGTCCCGGGCCGAACGGAACGCGCTGAGCAACAGGAGGAAGATCCCCGCGACGGCGGCGAGTCCGAGCCCGATGAGCACACGCGAGGCCTCGGCCTCCGCTTCGAACTGCCCCCCGTATTCCACCCGGTAGCCTTCCGGCAATCCGACACCGGCCTGCACCCGTTCCTGCACGTCCGCCACGACGCTGCCGAGGTCGCGCCCGGCGACGTTACTCGTGACCACCAGGCGGCGCTGGACGTTCTCTCGACCGATGAAGTTCGGGCCCCGGTCCTCCACGATCTCGGCGACGCTGCCCAGCGGAACGCGTACGCCGGACGGCGTGTCGATACGGATCGACCACATGCTGTCGAGATCCGTCATGTCGGTCGGCGCGTACCGCACGACGAGCGGAACAGACACCTGCCCATCGATGATCTGCCCGACCTCACGACCGAGCAACGAGGTCTCGAGTGTCATCGCCGCTGCGCCGGCCGGCAAGCCCTGACGGGCCAGCGCACGCCGGTCGAAGCTCACCCGCACGATCGGTATGTCGGCCTGCGGCTCGAGCGCCAGGTCGACGACACCGGGGACGTCCTGCATCGCGGCGACCACCTGCTGTCCAAGCGCGCGCAGCACCGCCAGGTCGTCGCCGAAGATCTTGACGACCACGTTGGCGCGGGACCCTGACAGCATGTGGTCGATCCGATGCGAGATGGGCTGTCCGACCGTGATGTTGGTGCCCGGCACGAGCGACAGCCGGTCGCGGATCTCCTGCAGCACGACGTCGCGCCGCCGCCCTCCGGGCTCCAGCCGTACGTCGATCTCGGCCGACTCGACGCCCTGCACATGTTCGTCGAGCTCAGCGCGGCCGGTCCGCCGCGCCGTCGCCACGACCTCGGGCACGTCCAGCAGCAGCCGCTCGATCGCGCTGCCGAGGGCGTTCGACTCGGCCAGGCTCGTGCCGGGCAAGGTCACCGCGCTGATAACCAGCGCGCCCTCGTTGAACGCCGGCAGGAACGCCCGGCCCATCAACGGAATCGTGGCGGCCGTGGCGACCAGCAGCGTCGCGGCCGCGCCCATCACCAGCCGCGGATGTCGAAGCATGCGCGGAAGCAGGCGGCCATACCCCCGTTTCAGGACCACTGCCACCGCCGGCTCGCGCCCGTCGAGGATACTGCGCACGCCCGGAAGCAGATAGGAGCACAACACCGGGGTGACCGTGAGCGCCACCACCAGTGACGCGGTCAGCGCGATGAGATAGGCCAACCCGAGCGGTTGGAGTAATCGACCCTCGACACCGGTGAGGAAGAAGAGCGGGAGCATGACCAGCAGGACGATCAGCGTCGCGAAGACGATCGAGCCACGTATCTCCCGGCTGGCGCGGTAGACGACTTCCAGGGTCGGCCGCCGGGCCGCCACCGGGAGGCCGGCGTTCTCACGGAGCCGCCTCGCAACGTTTTCGACGTCAACGATGGCGTCGTCGACGAGTGCGCCGACCGCGATCGCCATGCCGCCCAGGGTCATGCTGTTGATCGACAACCCGAAGAACCGGAGCCCGACCACCGCCGCGAGCAAGGACAGCGGGATTGCCAGCAGTGTGATCGCCCCCGCTCGCAGGTTCGCGAGAAAAAGCAGCGTCACGAGGACGACGAGAATGGTGCCATCTCGCAGCGCGTTCGTCAGATTGGCGAACGCGAGCTCGATGAAGTCCGCCTGCCGGAACAACCGCGCGTCGATCTGCATGCCCGGCGGCAGTTCGGCCTGGATCTCGTCGAGCACGGTCTCCAGTTCGCTGGTTAGCGCCAAGGTGTTGACGTCGGGCTGCCGCTGGATGCCGAGAATGACCGCCGGCTGGCCGTTGCGCGAGCCGTCACCTCGCTTGAGTGCCTCGCCCACGCGCACCTCGGCCACGTCCAGCACGCGGATCGGGCCGGTTCCGCGCGCACCGATGACCGTGGCGCCGATCTCTTCGACGCCGGTCAGACGGCCGACCCCCTGGATCAGATACTCTTGCCCTCCGGCCTGTCTGAACCCAGCCGAGGTGTTCCGGTTCGCGCGCCGCAGGGCCTCCTCGACCGCTGACAGCGAGAGCCCGTAGTCCGAGAGCCGGTCGGAATCGACCAGTACCTCGAATTGCGAGCGCGCGCCGCCGATGACCGTCACCTGGGAGACACCCGGCGTGGCCAAGAGCCGGCGGCGGACTACGACGTCGGCCGACCTCCGCACCTCGAGGGGCGAGTGCCGGTCGGACTCGAGGGCGACGAACATGATCTCGCCCATGATCGACGACAACGGCGCCAGCACCGGGGGCTCGATGCCATCGGGGAGCGTGGCCACCACCGACGACAGCTTCTCGGTGACCGTCTGGCGCGCCCTATAACTGTCTTCCCCCCAGTCGAAGTCGACCCAAACCACCGCGATCCCGACCGCCGTGGCCGACCGGACGCGTCGAACGCCGGACGCGCCGTTCATCGCCGCCTCGATCGGAAAGGTGACCAGCGCCTCCATGTCGGTCGGCGCCATCCCGTGCCCCTCGACGAGGACCGTGACGGTCGGTGACGTCAGGTCCGGCAGCACGTCGACCGGCATGCGTAGCGAGACCGCGCCGCCCCAGACGAGGGCGGCGACGGTGACACCCAGCACGGCCGGCCGGTTGCGCAGCGACCAGTGAATGACGGCGTCGAGCATCGTCGTGTTCCCTCCGGCGTTGTCCTAGTGCGTGTGGCCGTGCGCCGGCACCTGTGGCGACAACGCCGCCAGCCGGATCAGCGGCGCGCCACGCGTGACCACCCGTTCGCCGGGCTCGATGTCGCCGCGGATCTGCACTTGCCCCCCCTCGCGGTTCCCGAGCCGCACCGGACGTCGCTCGAAGCTCTCGCCACCAACCTGCACGAAGACCACTGGCTGCCCTCCGTCGTCGACGATGGCGCTCTCGGGCACGGTGACCGCCTCGGTGGTCGCCGACGCGAACACACGCAGCATCACCGCCTGGCCGATGGCCAGCCGGCGGTCCGGGTTCGCGAGCTCATAGATGATCGGCACGGTGCGGGTCTGGGCGTCGAGCACCCGGCCGACGGCCACCAAGCGTTCGAGCACCACCGGTGAACCGCCACCCGGCACCTCGAACTCGGCGCCGGCCAGATCGCCCACACGTGGTAGCGCCGCCTCCGGCAGCGCGCCGACCACGTGCACCCGATCGAGCGCCACCAACTGGAACAAACGCGTCCCCTCCTCGACACTGGCACCCGGTGTGGCCGCCGACTCAGCGACCACGCCGCTCATCGGGGAGCGCAACAAGAAGCGGCTGTCGTTGGCGCCTTCACCCTCGCCCGTCCGCGTCGCATCGAGCTGCGCCAGGTGGGCCTCGGCGGCCCGCACCCGCGCCTGCGCCGTCTGGTCCGCCAGACGCGCCTCGAGCCGCCGGCGTGTCGGCAGCGCCCCGGCCTCGACGAGCCGTTCGACCCGGGCACGTTCTGCACTGGCGAGCTCCAGGGCGGCCCGACCCTCCACGACGGCCAGCTCGAGCGCCGGGCGATCCTCGCCGTGCCCGCTGCGGGGGATGATCTGGGCAAGGGTGTCTCCACGAACCACGATGGATCCGACGGGGCGTGGCGGCAAACCGGCGGCCAGCCGACCGGCTACCGGTGACGTGACGTCGGCCAGTCCCCCGGTCCGGGGCTGGATCTCGGCCGGCACCAGGAGGCTGCCCGCCATCGCTCGGCGCCCGACGACCAGAGCCGCGAAGTCGAGGTTCCACTGCTGCTCCTTCAGAAACGGAATCGACCCATCCTCCGCCTCCGCGGGCACGGAGACCGCCGCCGCCTCGGCCGCGGTCAGCACCGTGACCGCACCCAGGTCGTGATGGTCGCGCACCCCCGGAGCGTCCAGCTCGAGCTCGAGGCGGAGGCGACCGGACCGGGCGGGTGTGATATCGACCCCGAAGATCCCTGGGCGGACCGGTCCGTCGACCGCGAACTCCTCTACATCGGCGCCGGTCAGCCGCACGACGACGCGACCCTCCCGCAGCGGTTCGAACGTCGCGAGGTCCGTGAAGTGAATCGCGAACCGGCTCGCGGCACCCTCGACCAGCGGCGGGAACTCCACGAACAGCTCGCTCAGATCCGTCCAGCGGGTCACGACGACCGGCGGCGTCTCGACGGCGGTGGTTTCCAGGGGCGGCGGTGCGCCACCTCCGCACGCCACCGTGAGCGCTCCGGTCGCGAGCACGAACCAGGCGAGTAGGTGGTCCCTCATGGCGTCATCTCCTCCCCGACGGCCCGGTCGAGATCGATCGCGGCTCGCCGGGCGGCAGCCGACAGCTCCAACAGGCGCAGCTGCGCGCGGAGCGTCACTCGACGTGCATCCAGGAGCTCCAGAATGCCGTATTCACCTTCTTCGTAGGCTGCCGTGACGATGGTCACCAGCTCGGTGGCGCGCTCGACGGAGACGGCCCGGTACCGGTCGGCCAGGTCGCGATACCGGATCGCGGCGGCGTGGGCCGCGCTGACGTCAGCGGCGATCCTGGCGGCGAGTGCCCGACGTTCGGCCTCGACCCGCGCGCGCCCGGCGTCCGCCCGCGCCACCTGCACCTGTCCCCGATCAAAGACCGGCACGCTCAGCGCGGCGGTGACCGCGTAGCCGATGTCACCCGCGCCTGACGAATCGGCGCGCTTCATCCCCCCAGTCAGCAAAGCGGCCGGCAGACGGAGCCGGTCGGCCGCGCGACGCTCCGTCTCCCACCTGGCCACGTGCAGTGTCAGCGCACGATAGTCGGACCGCCGCTCGAGCGCGCGCGCCCTGAGCGAGGTGGTATCCGACAGGGCGCGGCGCGCGCCGAGATTCCCGGCAGCGGACAGGCCTTCTGGATCGATGCCGGGCGCGAAAAAGGCCACGAGCCGCGCCTGGGCCATCCGCCGGCCGATCTGCGCCACGGCCAGATCGGTCTCCACGTCGGCCTCCTCACGCTCGACCCGCAGCCGGTCGAAGCGCGGGCCTTCACCCTCCTCTTCACGCTGGCGCAACACGGTGACCAGCGCACGCAGCTGGATCATCCCGGCCTCGAGCGAGCGCACCTGCTCCTGCGCCTCGAGAAGATCGGTGAACACCAGCCGGAGGTTGGTCTCGACCGCCAGCAGGTCGGCTTCGACGCCGGCCTCCGCTGCATCAACCAGCCGTCCCGCGGCCTCACCCAGCAACCGACGCCGTCCCCACGACGAGAACTCCTGGCTCACGAGCAGGAAATCGTCGGCGGTGAGCCCGGTGTCCTCCCGCGTATAGCTGACGATCGGGTTCGTGAGGACGGTCCGTTCCCTGACGTCGGCCTCCAGCTCACGGACCGTCAGCCGCAACACCTGCACGTGGGGATACTCGGCCCGCATCCGCGCCAGTGCCTGCTGCTCGGTCAGTATCTGTGCCGAGACCTGGCCTGCTGACAGCAGGCAGCAACCGGCCAGCAACGTTACTCGTCGAAACATGTCGTCATCTCCTGGCCCTTGAGCTCGATCCCCGTCTGACACGAGGCGCTCACCCGTCGACCATGGGACAGCACAGCTACCCGTGGCTCAACGAAACGGACAAAACGAAAAATCAGGACTGGTTGGCGGCTGCTAGGCGACAGGTGGGGCGCGGGGGCCTGGGCGGAACAGGGGCAGTGGATCCGGAGGTGGTCTCCTCGCGATCGGCACCGACCGACTGCCACAATCGGGCGCCGGCTGGTGTTCCGCAGCTACGGTGAGCGCCGGCGCAGCGCCGGCATCCTTCTGGGCACATTCGCCGGCCGCGGGGGTAAAAACAACCGCATCGTGATGCTGAAGCTCGGCGACGCCGGCTTCCTGGAGCCCAGGCCCGGCCGTCGAGACGGGACCCAGGTGTCCGTGGACACCCTGCCCGTGGCGGTGAGGGTGCGTCGCCTGATGTTCGTGCTGATGGTCGCCGGTACGCGCAGGACCGGGAGCGCCGTGCTCCAAGTACGCGTCACCGGGTGGATGCACGTGCGCGAACGTCGCCGAAACGCCGGCCAACGCCAGTGCCACCGCCAGCAGTACGGCCGCCGCCCTGTGGAACATGGCCTATCGTGACGATTGCACCGGTCGCTGTCAATCCGGAGCGCGTCGACACGGGGTGTGGGCTGACCTGAGATCTCGGCCGACCATCTTCGCCTTGCTTCGTCCTGCCTGCCCCTGTGGCCTCGTTCACGACGACGCGGCGCCACGCGGCCTACTTTTCGTCAAACGGGACGGCGTCGGAATAGGGCCAGGGACCACCCTCCCACGGTACAATAGGCGCCTCATGCGTTGAGCGGTATTGCGGTGTGGGCTTTCCGTAAGGGGCGAGTCGTGCCAGGCAACGTGGTCGGGTGGATTCAGGAGCGACGGGTCACCGCGGAGCTGCTGACCCTGTGCCTGCTGGCCGTTCCGGCGGCGGCGCAGCAGGTCGGTGCCGGCGAGCCGACCGGGTCGGTAGCCAGCGGCACGCTGACCTTCGGAGGCAGCAGCCAGTCGCAGACGTCTGGCGAGCTCCACACTGTCGAGCCGACCCGGACCGCCCAACCGCCGCGCCTCGACGGCATCCTGAACGAGGAAGCGTGGGCGAGCGCCGCGGTCATCGACGAGTTCATCCAGCAGGAGCCCTTTGAAGGGGAGCCGGCGAGCGAGCGCACCGTTGTCCGTCTGATGTACGACGCCAGCACGCTCTACGTCGGGGTCGAGGCGTATGACTCGATTCCGGACGCGGTCATCGCGACCGAGATGCGACGCGACTCCCGCCAGTTACTCGACGAGGACAACTTCCAGCTGATTCTCGACACGTTCAACGATTCTCGCTCCGGATACATGTTCGTGACGAGCCCGCTCGGCGCCAAACTCGAGCAGCAGGTCGCGGAAGAGGGGGAGGGTGGGTATCGCGGCAATAGCTCGAACGTCAATCTGGACTGGGATGGTGTGTGGGACGTCTCGGCCCGGCCCACCGACCAGGGCTGGGTCGCCGAGATCGCCATTCCGATGGTGACGATGCGGTTCCCGGAGGCGGACCAGCAGGTTTGGGGCGTCAACTTCATGCGGAACATCCGGCGCAAGAACGAGCAGGTGTTCTGGGCGCCGATCCCCAAGGGTTACGGGCTGACTCGTGTCAGTCTCGCCGGCACAATGACCGGCATGGCGAACGTGGACCGCGGGATGGATCTGCGCATCTCCCCGTATGTGCTGGCCGGGGGCCGGCACGACCGGGCCGCAACAGCCGGCCTGGACGGTACCGGGTTCAACGACGTCGGGCTCGACCTGAAGTACGGCGTCGCCTCCGGGCTGAACCTCGACGTCACGCTGAACACAGACTTCGCGCAGGTCGAGGTGGACGAGCAGCAGGTAAACCTGACGCGATTCCCGCTCTTCTTCCCGGAGAAGCGGGACTTCTTTCTCGAGAACGCCGGGATGTTCGGCGTCAGATCGCAGGGGACAAGACGGCTGGCTGACCTGTTCTTCACCCGGCGGATCGGGCTGGCGGGTGGGCAACCCGTGCCGATTATCGCCGGCGCGCGGCTGACTGGAAAGGTGGACCGCCACACCATCGCCGTAATGAACATCCAGACCCAGGAGGTAGGCGCGCGGGCGGGAGAAAATTTCTTCGTCGCCCGCTACAGCCGCGACGTGTTCGCGCGGTCGAAGCTGGGCGGCATCATCATAAACAAGCAAGCGGTGGGTGACGTGCACTACAACCGGACGTTCGCGCTTGATATGTCGCTGGCGCCGCACCCGTTCTTCTCGGTCACCGGCTTCGTCGCGAAGACGCAGTCGCCCCTGCTGTCGAACGACGACATGATGGGGCACCTGATGCTGTCGTGGCTGAGCCCGTCGGCCCGGGTCTACAGCGAGTACACCGACATCCAGGACAACTTCAATGCCGAAGTGGGGTTCGTACCGCGCATCGGCATCCGCCGGTCGAAGGTGCATGCCCAGTGGAACCCGCGCCCGGGCAAGTGGGGCATCCGATCGATGGACCCGATGATGAACGTCGAGTACACGACCGACCAGTCCAACCGCCTGCTGAGCCGGCGAGTCCATCACATGATCGGCTTCCGCTTCGCAGACGGATCGAGCTTCACCGTCATTGCCAACAAGGAGTTCGAGCAGCTCGACCTACCGTTCAAAATCACCTCGGACGTGACGATTCCGGCCGGGACCTATCGATTCTGGAACCCCAGCCTGCGGTACAACAGTGACCCGTCGCGCCGGCTCTCGGCCAGAGCCAGCTACGCGCCGCAAGGGTTCTTCGGCGGCACGCGGACCGACTGGAGCACCGCGCTGAACGTGCGTGCCACCAGCCGCGTGGCGGCGCAGGCCAGCTTCCGCCGGAGCAATGTCGCTCTGCCGGGAGGGGGCTTCGTCGCCGACCTCGCCGCCGTCAGGTTCGACCTGGCGCTGTCGCCAGAGATGACGCTGCGCTCGCTAAGCCAGTACAACTCCTCGACCGACGCGATCAGCACGAGCGTCCGGTTTAACTGGATCTACCGCCCCGGCAGCGACATCTACATCGCCTATGACGAGCTGCGTGACAATGACTTCCTCGCGGTCGACCCGACGCTGCGGCATTCGGGCCGTATGCCCTGGATCCAGAACCGGCAGCTCGCCATCAAGATGACCTATCTGTTGTCACGATAGCGGCTCTGGAGACACCGTGATCTATCGCGTGACCGCCACCTTCAAGCCCGACACGGCGAACGAGCTGCGCCAGAGGCTCGACGACGGCTCCATCGCCGCCCAGCGACCGGACGGCCTGGAAATCGTCGACTCGCTGCACCGAGCGGTGGTGAGAAACACCGGCCAAGTCATGTGGAGCGAGCAGTGTTATTGCCAGCCGCCGCTGGCGCATGAACGCGCGACCATCCTCGACCGCTACTTCGACGGTGTCACCACTGAGGCGATCGCGGACTACGAGCGATACGACGGGCGGCCGTTCATGGAGTATCTCGATACGATCGTCGAGCCACCATCAATCCGGCAGACCCCACGCCACTGACGCACCGGCCTGCGCCGGTGAGGGCCACGGACCCGGCCGGCAACCCTTTCAGTACGCGAACACGGTTGCGTGGGTCATACCGGGGTGGTGCTCGAACGGTCGCAGACCGGCTTCGAGGTTGCGCAGCAAGGCGCTCCGCAGGCGGGTGTCCTGGAACCGGAAGGCGAGCTCCAGCGCGTCCGCCAGGTTGTCGAGGTGCTGTCGGCGCAAGGCCCCTTCCATCTCGTCGAGGCGATTTGCCTCGCGTTCGAGATCAATGAGCTGCAGCCGCTCGAGCAGGGCGCGAAGCGCCCTGACGGACTGCTCCTCCAGCTCGGGGCGCACCTACGGGAACGCGAGCTCGAGACGGAGCGGCGTGCCGATGTCGAGCTAGGTGACTGTCGCTGTGGCCTCGCCGATCTCGCGTCTCGACGCCTCTACCATCCAGTGGTGCGACTGTCGGGACCAGTCGACTGCGTTCTGGTCTGGCGACGACCGACCCAGGGCCACGGCCAGGATGTCGAGGTGCTGGAGGTCGAGCAGCAGGCGCGCCAGCTCTCCGATCTCGAAACCCGGCTCCACAACTCAAAACAACCGTTTGGCCCGTATTTCCGCTTGTGACAACGCGCCGCGGCCTGTCCCGCACGGCAGACCGACAACCACCGATACACCGTCAAGACCGGTGATGATCACCACCGTCGGTCTGTCTGAATGAGCGCGTCAAGGGCAAAAACGTGCCTCGATCGATCGTGATGCTGCCGTCATATCATAGGGTGCCGCGAGGCGACTTCATCGTCACCAACCCGTGTCCCGGGCACGACCGGAATCACCGCGGCGCCGTGCGATCGCGACGAGGTGGGTCGTAGCCGAGTCGATACCAGACCGGGCACAGCGCCAGGCCGGCAACGAGCAAGCCGCCGATCCACAGCGGTCGCGACGGGAGCCACACCGGTGGCGGGCTGCCGACGAGCCACGTGCCGATACCCACGAGCAAGCAGAAGACCGACAGCGAGCACGTGGCCACGGCGCCCAGCGCGAGCCCCAGACGCCTGGGTCCCGCGTCGTCACCGGCCTCGCGCGCGATCGGGCCCCAAAAGCCGACGGGCCGTACCCGCTGGTAGAACGCGATGAGCAGCCGTCGGTCCTCCGGGCCCTTGATCCAGATCGCCGCCATTGCCGCCGCCGTCGACACGGTCGCCACCACCAGCAGCCGGAGCGCCTGCTGGTCATAGTCGAGATAGATGATGAGGAACGGCGCCACCAGGGACGACACCAGCATGGCGGCGATCTCCGCCCAGGCATTCATCCGCCACCAGACCCAGCGCAGCACCAGCACGACGCCGAGACCGGCACCGAACAACAGGGTGGTTTGCCACGCCTGATTGATCGAGGTGAGCTGCGTCATGATGGCGAGGGCGATCACGAGGATCAGGACGTTGGCCCCGCGAGCGACCCACACCAAGGCCCGTCCATCCGGCTTGGTCTTGCGCCACGCTTGACAGATGAACCGCTTGTAGATGTCGTTGGTCCAGTAGGAGGCTCCCCAGTTCAGGTGGGTGTCGACCGTCGACGCGAGCGCCGCGAGCATGCCGGTCAGCACAAGCCCCCTCACACCGGCCGGCAGCAGCTCGGCCATACCGCGAACGTAGGTGGCCTCGCGGTCCGCCTGCATGAGATCCGGGGCCAAGCCAGGGTCGGGCGGGAAGAGCACCAGCAACCCGACACCGAGCGGCAGCCAGAGCAGGCTGCGCACCAGCACCTGCGTGAAGGTGAAGACAACCGCCGCCGTGGTCGCGTCACGGTCACTGCGACAGGCCATTGCCCGCTGCGCCAGATAGCCGGTGCCGTCCGAGGTGAAGTTAATGAGCCACAGCAGCCCGAGAAACGAGAGGACCGTCAGGGTGACATCCTTCCCGCGGTCGGGGGTAAACGCGAGGATCTCGTTTGGTAGGATGCCGCCCGGTCCGCCACCGACGAACATCTCGTGGACCCGGTCGGCCATCGCGCCGAGACCACCAACCTCCCACACCACGATCGTCATGAACGCCACCGTGCCGAGAAACATGACAGCAATCTGGACGACATCGGTGGCAGCAACGCTACGCAGGCCGCCGGTGGCCGAGTAGAGCGCCGCGACCGCCAGGATCATGACGAGTGAGACGAGATTATCGGCCGTCCTGACCCAGACCTGGGGGTCGTCAAGTTCCCCGATCGTGAGCGGTGTCCCGACCCACGCGACGAGGCTGACGACCGGCTGTAACGCTCCCGGCGGTAGCCACTCGTGCCACAGCAGAAACGGCTCGGCGATCTTGGCGGCGGCGAACAGCACCCAGGCCAGGACCGTACAATTGATGACGGTGCCGAGATAGAACGCCTTCACGCCACGGAGCACCGCCGCCGGCGTACCACCGTAGCGCACCTCGGTCAGCTCGGCGTCGGTCACGACCCCGGCGCGACGCCACGGGCCGGCCAGCACGAAGCCCATCAGCAGGAACGTGATCGCGTAGATCCAGAGCTGCCACAGTCCGAAGACGCCGGCGGTGGCCAGGATGCCGGTGACGAGCAGAGGGGTGTCGGCGGCGAACTGGGTGGCCGCCATGCTGAGGCCAGCCTTCCAGCCAGGCAGCGTCCGGCCGGCCAGGAAGTACTCTTCGAGGTTCTCCGAAGCCTGCCGCCGGTTCCGGAAACCGGCGCTGACCGCGTAGGCGATGAAGACAAGGATGATCAGCGCGTCGAGCGGGCTCACGCGTTGATCCTGCCACGGCTCTGGACCAAGCGCGGTAGCAAGAGGCGGCGGGGGTCTGGGCTCAGCGCAGGGTTGGATCGTGCGGCCGGACGATCATGACCTCGGCGATCGGCTCGGGGTCGCTCGACTGCTGCTTCTCGAGATACCGGTGCTCCTCGAATGCGAGCCATTGCCGATCAGTCCACTGCCGCCGATGACCGCGGGGTTGCTGCGCGAGCTCGGCGCCGTCGCTGCCGGTGTACAGGGGCACCGGCTTCCGGGCTGCGGCGGTGCGCCGTACGATCCGCGCGTCGACGGCCACGGCGTCAGTCACCTCATGCGTCAGAAGCGGCACCGAATCGTATTCCACGCCGTGCGCGTCGCGATACCTCACTAAGCCATTGTACCCGTGTACCCGACCGGCGCGGCACTCCAGGCGAACGGGCGACAGACCACTGCAGGCGCGCCGGTGCGGGCACGCAGACGGATTGACATCGGGCTCGGGTTGACCAAGGATCGGGTTTGACGTTCCGTGCACGTTGCGGCGGCCTCGGTCGGGTTCAGGGCGGCCCCGAGGCCGGGTGGGTTGGGGCCCGCCGCTCACGGTACGCCCAACGAAGGAGGTGATCCTGTGGACGACTATAGAAGTGGATCTGCGGAGGTGGCATCCTCGTAGGGACCTCCAGCGCACTGGTGGCGCCAGAGGGACCCCGGCGCGGGGTAACCCAACGCCACCGACGCAGACCGTAAAGGGCCCCGGTTCCTGACAGAACCGGGGCCCTTTTTTTGGTGCCTGGTGGCGTTGATACGCGAGTCCCACACCTGCCGGCTGCGTGGCACCGGTCAGAACTGGAAGTACAGGAACGGCGTACGCGTGTCCGGAACCAGATACACAAGAGCGACGAGGCCGGCGACCACCGCGGTGAACATCAGACCGGGAGATCTTCTACACCCTCACGGAAGCCAAGATCTTGATCGAACGATGGCGGCGGGAGTACAACAAGGTCCGACCGCACAGCGCGCTGGGCTATCGTCCTCCTGCGCCGGAGGCCGTCACGCCAGCGACAGTCGACGGACCACATACGAGCTTCGCTCTCTCTTTGCAACCGGTACGGTCGCAGGAGTTAGGTCAGTCGGACACCGGTTCGATCAACCCACGGGACTGCGTGAGCGTCACCGGCCATCACTCGCCGATCTGCACGCGGTGGCGTAATTGGAAGAACAGCTCTCCAAAGATCAGCGCACCCAGCAAGAGCGCCGCAATAGGAACGGCGGCACGTTCGAATGTTTCCTTGGCCATGACCTCCGGACAAGGATAGTGCCTCGTTCACGGCCATGCAACGACGCCTACACACGCGAAATGGGTCGTTTCTCGCGTCGAAACAGCCAGATCTAACGTGAGGATGAAGAGAGCGGTAACTCGTAGCCACAACCGCGCCGGCTGTGCGGCTGGCGTCGGTCGCCTGGCCCACCGGGTATATCGGTGGCCCCGGCTATCCCTGTGCCGACTACAATTGCATGACCCACCGCCGAGGAAGATAGACTGCCGCGAACCCCCCGTCAGTTCGAGGTCACCGTCCGCAGCGACGCGGCCAGCGCCGCGCGGTCGACCTCCGTGCCCTTCATGTAAACGCTCGAGATACGCTGCGTGTTGGTGATGGCGTCGAGCGGATTGGCGTCAAGGACGAGGAAGTCGGCTTCCTTTCCCGGCGCGAGAGTCCCCATCCGGTCAAGCTTCAGGAACTCGGCCGCGCGGCTCGTCGCCGCGACGATGACCTGCATGGGAGTCATACCAGCTCTGACCATGTTGTCGAGCTCGCGCTGCTCGGCGACGCCGAAGAGATGATCCCGTAAGCCGGTGTCGCTCCCCAGGATGAGGTTCGCATTGGCCTCCGCCAGCTTCGCCGTGCTGCGCTGCAGGATGGCGTACCGCTCGCGCCGCGCATCGACGACAGCGGGATCCCGACCCTCGTATGACATCCGAATCCGATCGACGACGGCGGCGGGCACCGACGCCTCGATGAGCGAGTTCAACGGATCGCCGGGCATCAGCCACGGCGGCAGCTCGGCATAGGTCGCGCGCTCGGAGATGTTAGGCATGACGTACACGTTACGCTGGACGATGGACGCGATCAGCGCGTCGTCCATCTCCCGGTCGCGCACCAGGTGGGCGAAGCCGTCGATGCCCGCATTCACGAGATCGACGGCGTCGTCGTGGTAGAACACGTGCGCGCTCACCCTCATGCCACGCCCGTGCGCCTCGTCGATGATCGCCCGATAGATGTTCGGCGGCAGCCTGGGCGCCCGGCCATTCCGATCGTCCACCCAGATCTTGACGAGGTCGACACTCTTCGCCGCCAGCTCCTGAACCGCTTGCCGCCCCTCGTCCTCGGTCGTCAGCTCGTAGGCGATGCCGGCATAGGCAGCGCCGCCAGGGCCCGCGTTGGGCGTGCCGATGCCACGGCCGGCGATCAGCACGTAGGCGCCGCCCAGCCGCCCGGCCTGCTGATCGGCGCGGACCTCGTCCATGATCGTGCCGATCTCGATCCCGTGCGACTGGACGGCGGCGATGCCGAAGTAGAGCAGACGATTCATGTCTTCCATGATCGTCTCGCGGGTGTAGTTGTCCTTCGTATACGACAGGCCGCGCTGAAAGCCCGGATGCCCGTGCGTGTTGATGATGGTCGGCATGACCGTCTTACCGGAGAGATCGACGCGGGCGGCGCCTTCGGGCGCGCTCACGTCGCCGCGCCGACCGACTTGTGTGATCGTGTCGTTCTCGACGAGAAACGCCGAGTCCGCGATCGGGGCGGTGCCGTCGCCGGCAATGAGCAGCGCGCCTTCGTAGAGGGCTACCGGCCCGGCGTCGGCGGTCGGGGCCTCGGCCGGTTGGCTCGAACAGGCGGCGAGCGCCAGCACGCAGAACGCAATCATCTGTCGCAGCATCGTGAGCCTTTCTCTGAAACGAACTCGAGAGGCAAGGGACACCAAGAACGTCGGCGCGGATGTTCGAAGGGCATGGCTACGCCGCCGGGATGAGCCGCGTGAGCTCCTCGAACCAGCTCTGCACCAGCACGACTTGGCTGAGCGTCTGGGTGTAGTTGGCCTGCCAGGCCTGACCCATGCCGCCCTCGCCAAGGAGGGCAATGACGTCACAGTGCCCGAGGCGGGTACCGGGAGAGAGAGGCATGGTCTGCGGGGCCGGTGGGTCGGGCCATTCTACGCGCAAGCGGTCGCCGGCCCCAACCCATGGGGAACGGTAGCGCCGCCGCGGTCGTATTCTTCAACAGGAGGCAGGCACGATGTCCACGACCACCACGCCACCGGCCGACACGCCTGACCATGCCGACGTGGCCTTCCACCCACCGTTCTTGCTGGCAGGGTCGTTGCTGCTCGGCTTCCTGATTCGCCGAGTCGTGCCGTTCGCCTTCCTGCCGTGGAAATTATCAGAGCCGCTTAGGCCGATCGTGACTGCCGCCGCCTTCGGACTGTTCTTCTGGGCAGTGCGCACGATGCGCGCGGGCCACACCTCGATACCCACGAGCGAGCCAACCGACGCGATCGTGAAGAGTGGCCCCTATAGGTTTTCGCGTAATCCGATCTACGTGGCTATGCTGGCGCTTCACGTGGGGGTCGGGGTCTGGACGGACAGCGCGTGGTTCTTCGTCCTGGCAGCCGTTTCGGCCATCCTGCTCTGGTGGGGAGTGATCTCGCGGGAAGAGCGATACCTGGAACGAAAATTCGGTGCCGACTACCTCGTCTACAAAGCCCGAGTGCGACGCTGGCTCTAGCCAGCACTGTTCATGAACGCGTTACCGCGGTGACGGATCAACTGGCTGGCCGACACCGCCGGCTGCCGTGCAGACCGTGCGCTGACACGGCCGTCACCGTCCGAGCGACACATTGAGTTAGACTGCCGGCGATGGTCCGGCAGGACGGCATCGACGCCTCCCGTCCGTGACTGTCAAGTCCGCGCAGTGGAGGATGCCATGCACACGAAAGTCATGCGCCTGGCGGCGTCATGCGCCGTCATCTGTGGTGTGCTTACAGGGACTCCGGTCTGGGGCCAGGGCTTGAGTGTCGATGTCCTGTCGTCGTTTCGTGAGCTGGTGACGGGCGGCGACTCCCTGGTGCAGATCACCGGCGCGAGCGCCGCGCCGAGTGTGACGGTCGGTGGCAGGGATGTCTCGGGTGCCTTCGTGGCCGATGGAAGCGGCAGCTGGATCGGCCTGGTCGACGGCCTGGTCGACGGAGACAATACGCTGGCCGTGTCGGCCGGTGGTGGTCAGGCCACGCTCACCCTCACCAACCATCCGATCAACGGCACCCTGTTCGCGGGGCCCCAGCAGACGCCGTTCGTCTGCGAGAACAAAACTCACGGACTGGCGCCATCCACCGACGAGTCCTGCGCGGCTCCGACGATTACGGGCCACACCTATCGGAGCACCGACGGCACCTGGAGACCGTTCGATCCAGGCGGGCCACGACCGACCGATATCGACGACACGACGACGATCGACGGCAAGACCGTGCCGCTCATCAACTGGCACGAAAAGGGCATCATTAACCGATCGGCGTACGTCATCAGCCTCTTGCATGACCCGGCGGCCGGGCCTCTACCGACACCGACCCGCAACGACGCCGGCTGGAACGGCAAGCTGGTCATGTCTCACCGTGGCGGCGTCAGGGCCAGTTTCCATCAGGGGCGCACGATCGGCACGCTCGATCCAGAGCGGGGGTACGTCGGCGGTGAGAACAATAACCTCCACGAGTCCCCAATCCGGGCCGGCTATGCCATGGCCGGCGGCTCGTTGATGGTTACCGGGACCACGACGAACCACGTCGTCCAGGCCGAGACCTCGGCAAAGATCAAGGAGCGGTTCATCGAGCTCTTCGGACCGCCGACATTCACCATCAGCATGGGCACCTCGGGTGGCTCGATGTCGCAGCACCTCATCGCCCAGAACTATCCGGAGTCTGTACGATGCCATCCTGCCATGGCGCAGCTATTCGGACGTGTTGACGTTCCAGAGACCGCTGAATGACTGCAATCTACTGGAACGCTACTTCGGCGGCACAGACGAGCCGTGGACCGACGTCCAGAAGCGCGAAGTCTCCGGCAAGCTGACATACGGGTTCTGCACGGGGCCCGCTACGAACTTCCCGAACCTGTTGCCTGACAACTGCGACTCTTCGGTCGTTGCCGCCAAGGCATCGGAACCCGAGATGTGGAAAGGCGTGCGCTGTACCTATCAGGACAACCTGGTCAACGTGTACGGCCTCGACACCGAGACCGGACGTGCCCGCAGTCCGTGGGACAACGTGGGCGTCCAGTATGGCTTGCTGGCCTTCAACGACGGCATCATCTCGTTCCATCAGTTCGCCGAATTGAACGCCCGCATCGGCAGCCATGACACCAACGGCGTCATCGTCCCGGGTCAGCGCGCGCGCGCCGACCCGGACGCGGTGCGGATCGCATATGAGACCGGCCGCCTAAACACCGGCCAGGGTGGCTTGAGGGCCATTCCCATACTCGATCTTCGCGGCTACACTGACGGCATCTGCACGGTCGCGCCCTGCCCGCCGCGCGACCCGACGAACGTCGACGTGCATGATGGCTACCACACCCTGGTCGCGCGGGCGCGTCTACTGAAGGCGAACGGGAACACTGATAATCACGTCAGGATCGTGACGCACGAAGTCGGCCACCGCGGACCCAATTCGATCCTCGGGATCGTTTCGCCTCGGGTGGTTGCCCAGGTCGATACGTGGCTGACCGACATGCTCGCCGACCGGTCGGAGACGCCGCAGGCCAAGAAGGTTGCGACCCATCGGCCGGCAGACTTCGTCGACGCCTGCTACACGGCGGCCGGCGCACAGATCACTGACATGGATCGGTGCGCCGAGCTGTTCCCGATCGCCTCGGATGCCCGAATCGTGGCGGGGGCGCCGCTGGCCAATGACGTGCTCAAGTGCACGGTGAAGCCCGTCGACCCGAACGACTACGCCGTCACCCTGTCGGCGGAGCAGCTCGGCGACCTGCGACGGATCTTCCCCGAAGGCGTATGCGACTGGTCGAAGCCGGGGGTCGCCCAGGTGCCGCTTGCCGGCACCTGGGCGTTCTACTCGGGCGATGCCGAGGTCAGGTACCTGAGGCCCGCCAACTGATCGCGGCAACCGCCTGGGCGCGAGCAGAATGACCTGACCCGCTGCGAGCGGTCGCCCACGGCGCTACCTTTCCTGAAGGTCCGTACCCGGACGAGCGCGCGGCAGTGCATCACCTGATCGATGAAGGGTGGATGTACGAACTGTGGTTCGACCACGGCGTGATCAGCGCCTGATTCGTGATCGAGGAGGGATCAGGTGGACCACGACTCCAGGGTGCGGTGCCGTCCGAAGTCTTCCAAGTACTACTATCGCACTATCCAACGCTCGCCACTCAGTTTGCTCGCGCCCAGCCAACGCGTCCGTTGGGCGTGATACCACGGCTCCAGCGGCGCCGATCGCGTGCAGCGGGTGCACACTGGGTGTTGCTTCCGCACACCTATGTGTTCTGGAGCCCACTGTTTTCCACCGGCATCGCATGGAGCCTTGTGGGTGTGGAGCGATTAGGGCTGCTACTTGAGCATATCGAGAGGTGGAATCAACACTACCGGCTTCAGGCACCATTGCAGCGGTACGCCAGGGCACTGGAAGCAGATGCTGATCATCTGCGTGTGGTAATTGCGGCAGCGTACAACGCTCGTCACACGTTCGAAGCATTTGACGCCGCGTCACAAGCGTACTTTGCAGCAGCTAGTTACGAGGAGGCAATCCATCGGCTCTGTGACCCGCCGGCAGATGTAGGGGAGTGGGCGTGGCTGGGATTCCTGGGCACCACTGATTCGATCATGCGCAGAATACTCGACCGGGTAGCTCAAGTGGCAGCTGAGCGTTCCAGTGATACAACGTCGATGGCAGACATCGTGGCTCGCACAATAGCGCCACGAAACGTAGCTGGCCTCGCCGATCGGGACAGGAAACGTCTCTGCCCGGTGAACTTCAACGCCTTGGTCGAAGCATCTAGCCTCCTCGACTTGCACCCTGATGAAATGCGCGCACGAGTGTCGAGGCTGCGTGCAAGCTGACACTTACACCCTAGCATCCAGTCACCAAGACGCGCCCGGGCCACCAGGCTAGTGCTCGTCCGTGCCCAAGAGCGCCCGCCGCTCGAGCTCGGCAAAACCAGCCGCAGCCTCAGGCTCGGGACGCCAGAGGGCCACCACCACGGCGACCAGGAACGCCAGCGGGATCGACACAATACCAGGATTCCGCAGTGGGAAGATCGCCTCGGCATTGCCTAGGATGTCGACTTGGATCGCCGGAGATAGGTAGATCAGCAACAAACTCACCAGCGTGCCCGTCAGCATGCTCAACTGCGCCGCCCGGGTGGTAAAGCCGCGCCAGAATATCGACAGTACCAGTGCTGGGAAATTCGCGCTGGCCGCAATCGCGAACGCCAAACCTACCATGTAGGCCACGTTCTGCCCCTCGAATGCGATCCCGAGAAGGATCGCCAGCACACCGAGCACCGCCGCTGACACACGCGCCACGCGCAGCTGCTCGTGGTCGGATGCGTGGCCGCCCCTGAACACGTTCACCCAGAGATCGTGCGAGAGCGCCGCGGCACCGGCCAAGGTCAGTCCGGCTACCACGGCAAGAATCGTGGCAAATGCCACCGCCGAGATGAAGCCCATGAAGCCGGGACCACCGACTGCCTCGGCAAGTAGCAGCGCCGCCATATTGCCGCCTGCATCCACGCCGCGGATTGTGTCTTGCCCCACGATAACCATCGCTCCGAAGCCAAGGATGAAAGTTAGTAGGTAAAACACACCGATAAAGGCCGTTGCGTAGGACACCGACGTCCTGGCCGTGGGCGCGTCGGGCACGGTATAGAACCGCATTAAGATGTGCGGTAAGCCGGCCGTGCCGAGCATCAGCGCCAGCCCGAGCGAGACCGCGTCCACCGGATCGGACACCAGTCCACCTGGCCCGAGTACGCCGGCGCCGTACTGATCCGCCGCCGCCTCAAATAACGTTAGCGGGTTGAAGCCAAAGCGTGAAAGCGCTAGGCCCGCTAGGAGGAACGCACCCAGTAGCAAGAGTACCGCCTTGACGATCTGTACCCAGGTAGTGGCAAGCATGCCGCCAAAGAGGACGTACGCCATCATCACGACGCCAACGATGACGACGGCCAGTTCGTACGGCAGACCGAACAGCAGCGTGATGAGATTGCCAGCGCCCACCATCTGAGCAATCAGGTAGAAAGCAACAACCGCTAGTGACCCTATAGCAGCAGCCACACGCACTGGGGCCTGGCGCAACCGGAAGGCAACGACGTCGGAGAAAGTGTAACGACCGAGATTCCTGAGCGGCTCAGCGATCAGGAACATCACGATAGGCCAGCCCACCAGGAACCCAATTGAATAGATGAGGCCGTCGAAGCCAGACAGCGCGACGAGACCAGCAATGCCAAGAAAACTTGCCGCGCTCATGTAGTCGCCGGCTAGTGCTAGGCCGTTCTGAAATCCGGTGATCTTCCGGCCGGCGGCGTAGAAGTGCTCGGCACTACGCGTGCGGCGCGCGGCTAGGATCGTGATGCCCAGTGACAAGGCAATGAACACGAAGAAGCCGACAATCGCAATAAGGTTGGGCTCGCCGAGGCTGCTGATCATGACCGTCCCCGCAACTTAGCCACCTTCGCGTCGTAGTGTCGGTTAGCCCACCGGACATAGAACCAGATCAGGATCCACGCTGCCACGATCTCAAGGGCACCAAGCAGAATGCCCAGGCTGAGCCCAGGGCGGATTGGCGTTGCCAGGACCGGCTTATTGAACGCCACCAGCAGAATGAAGCCGAAGTACAGCACAATCATCGTGCTGGTTAGGCCAATAGCAATGCGCCACCTGGCGGCCGCCAGATGTTTTAGGTCGTCTGGAGCGTCCATGTGTGAAGCCAGTCTAGCCGCATCCGCCGCGGCGTCATCAAGTCTTGGCACCGCTGGGGGACACGGACAGGTAGAGGCCACCGCCGTCGGCGATCCGTCTGGTGCGGTCTCCGGCCTGCGCGGCCTGCACAGCCCGCACGGTAAGGGCCTTCTGCGGGTGCCGGCGGCGTTCCAATTCCCCCATTAATTCCCACATTATGAACGGGCTCTTGCGGGAAATCAACGGAACGCACTGGACGAAAGATAGACAAAATGGACCGATAATAAAGTTGGTATTGGAAATTAAGAGACCTTGCTGGAACAATAAATGGCGGAGGGACTGGGATTCGAACCCAGGAGACGCTTTCACGCCTAACGGTTTTCAAGACCGCCGCCTTCAACCGCTCGGCCATCCCTCCGTGAGATTCCGCGCGAGCACGACCCCGATGAGCCGTACTCTCGGCCGTCTGTGTCCGGCCGCCCGGGAACACCAACTACCGGGGTTCGATGACCTCCAGGCCACCCATATACCGGCGAAGCGCCTCGGGGACCGCCACCGAGCCGTCGGCCCGCTGGTAGTTCTCCAGAATGGCGATCAGGGTGCGGCCCACGGCGAGCCCGGAGCCGTTCAGCGTGTGGACGTGCTCGGCCTTCCCGGCGCCGTGCGGGCGGTACTTGATGTTCGCACGCCGCGCCTGGAACGCCTCGGTGTTGCTGCAGGAGGAAATCTCCCGGTATTTCTGCTGGCCCGGTAGCCAGACCTCGATGTCATAGGTCTTGGCTGCCGCAAACCCCATGTCGCCGGTGCAGAGCACGACCGTGCGGTACGGGAGCCCGAGACGCTGCAACACCGTCTCGGCATGGCCGGTCAGCACCTCGAGCATCTGGTAAGACTCTTCCGGCCGTGTGTAAGCCACCAGCTCCACCTTGTCGAATTGGTGCTGGCGGACGAGCCCGCGCACGTCCGTGCCATAGGACCCGGCTTCGCTACGGAAGCAGGGCGTGTAGGCGGTGTAGGTCAGCGGCAGGTCGCGGCCGTCGAGGATCTCTCCCCGGTGCAGGTTCGCCAGCGGCACCTCGGCGGTCGGAATGAGATACAGGTCCCACTCGTCACCGATCTTGAACAGGTCCTCCGCGAACTTCGGCAGCTGCCCGGTACCGGTCAGCGATTCCACATTGGCCAGAAACGGCGGCGCCACCTCGGTGTAGCCGTGCTCGCCGGTGTGCAGCTCGAGCATGAAGTTGATGAGCGCGCGCTCCAGTCTGGCGCCCGCGCCCATCAGAACTGAAAACCGGGCGCGCGCGAGCTTCGCGCCGCGCTCGAAGTCGATAATCCGCAGCGCTGGCCCCAGGTCCCAGTGCGCCCTGGCCTCGAACGGAAAGTCGGGCGGGTTGCCGTGGCGGCGCAATTCGACGTTCTGTGCCGCGGTCGCACCAATCGGCACGCTCTCGTGCGCCAGATTGGGCAGGGTCATTAGGATGGTCGAGCGCGCGCGCTCGACCTCGTCCAGCCGGCCGTCCTGCGCCTCGATTGTCGCGCTGTGCTCCTGGCCGGCCGCCACCAGCCCGTCAACCGGCTGGCCTTCCCGCTTCGCCCTCCCGACTCGAGCCCCCAGCTCCTTCTTGGCCCGGCGAGCCTCCTCGAGTACCGGGATGATCGCGCGGCGCTCGGCATCCAGCCGGTGCAACTCCTTCACCAAACCGCCGAGGTCTTCACCGCGCTGGCGGAGCCTGGCCTCGACGTCGGTTGACTGGTCGCGAAACAAAGCAGGATCAAGCATCGCCTACATTCTACCTGTCTGGATTCCGGCGTCCTGGGGTAGCATGCGTTTCGATGACGGCGATGCAGACTATCCACAAAGTTGTCTTTCCGGTCGCGGGTCTCGGGACCCGCATCCTGCCCGCCACCGCCGTCGTGCCCAAGGAGCTGCTGCCGATCGTCGACAAGCCGATCATCCAGTACGGCATCGAGGAAGCAGTGGCGTCGAATCTGACACAGGTCATCCTGGTCAGCAGCCCGGGCAACACGATGATCGAGGACCACTTCGACCGGCACCCTCAGCTGGAAGAGATCCTCGAACGACGCGGCAAGTCTGTCCTGCTGGACAACCTGCACGCCGTCGCGAGAGAAATCGACCTGTCGACCGTTTTCCAGGATCAGCCGCTCGGGCTCGGACACGCCGTGCTCATGAGCCGCGAGCTGGTCGATGACGCGCCGTTCGCGGTCGTCCTGAGCGACGATGTGATCGACGCCGACCCGCCGGCGCTCCGGCAGATGCTGGAGGTGTTCGACGACGTGGCAGGTCCGGTGGTGCTCGTCGAGCGAGTGCCGCGTGACGCCGTGCATCGTTACGGCGTCATCGACGGAGTATCGCTTGGCGGCGGCGTCTACCGGGTGAATAACCTCGTGGAGAAACCGTCGCCGGACGATACACCTTCCAACCTGGCCATCATTGGCCGGTACCTGCTGACGCCGGACGTCTACCGTGCCCTCGAAGAAACCGGCGTTGACTCGGGTGGCGAGATTCAGTTGACCGACGGGCTACGGCGATTACTCCAGACCCGCCCGCTTCACGCCGTCGAGCTCGACGGCGTCCGTCAGGATGCCGGGAACAAGCTCGGCTATCTCCGCGCCATTCTCTATTTCGCGCGGAAGCACCCGGAGCTCGCGGCCGATGTACCTAAACTGTTACGGACCCTCGAGTCGACCAAGTCGGCCGAGGCGCTCCCCTGACGAGTGGCCGGTTCAAGGCGATATCAGCAGTGTTCACCCTGAGCCGGCCACTAGCTCTTCGAGGAGGTCGAGCTGCTCGTCGGCTTCTTGCTGGTCGCCTGCGGGGAGTCTGACGCGCTCGTCGAGTCGCCGGTCTTGGCCTTCGACTTGTCCGGCTTGGCGTCCGGCTTGGCGTCCGCCTTGGCGTCAGCGTCAGCGCCGGCGCCGGCGGCGCCTTTCTTGGCGTAGTCGGTCACATACCAGCCGGTGCCCTTGAACTGGATCGCCGGAGAGGAGAGCAGCTTCCGCACGGCGCCACCGCACTTCGGACAGGCACTGAGGGGCGGATCGGAGAACCGCCGGATCTGCTCGAAGCGATGCCCGCACGGTTCGCAGTGGTATTCGTACAGTGGCACCTGGATCTACTCGAGAACGCCGTCGAACCTGCCGATGCGTTCGGGTGCCGCGCGACCCTACGCGCAACCACTCATCGTAGCTGGCGGTCAGCCGTGGCGTCAATCGAGCAGATCGGTGTCGGTGTCGCCGAGCAGCAACCTGCGGTGCAGCCAGATCGGCGCCGAGCCGTGCCCGAGCAGCCGGTCGTGAAAGGACCTCAGCGAGAACGCGGACCCCTCACGGGCCTGAACGTCCTCGCGGAGCTTGAGCAGCATCAGTCGGCCGACTGCGTAGAGCACGTACGCCGGGTCGAAGGCGCCCCGCTCGGCCTCGCGCCGCGCGTTGCCCTCTTCGAGATAGGCTTCCTCGCGGAAGAAACGCACCCCCTGCTCGACCGACATGTCCTCGGTGTGCAACCGGATTCCGACCACCGTGCGGGCCAGGCGCAGCAGCGCCTCGGCGAGCTGCCCGAGCTCGAGCGTGTCGTCTTCGCGCCCCAGCCCGGCCTCCATCATCATCTGCTCGCAGTAGTGCGCCCAACCCTCGACGAACGAGATCGGGGCGAACAACGTCGACTTCCGGAGCGGCCGCTCGATCCGGCGTTGGTGGCAGTAGTGGAGGAAGTGGCCCGGATACGCCTCGTGCACCGACACCGAGCAGAGGGTCGCGAGATTGAGGTCCCGCAGATGCGCTTGGCAGCGCTCGGCGGACCACGCCGGGTCGACGTCTGTTACGTAGTAGTACGACGGGAGCGGCTTCGACTCGAATGGCCCAGGGGTCCAGAGACTGGCGAAGGTCCAGCGATAGAAGTCCGGTGTCGCAGCAACGACCACCGGTGGGGCGTCCGGTATGGTCACGATGGCGTTCCGCTCGATGAAGGCCACGAGGTCACCGAGCTGGTCGCGCACCGTCTGAACGAGCTCGCCAGCCGCCGGGTGACGCACCTTCACCCGCCGCCAAACCTCCGCCACGTCCGTTTCGGCGCCCAACCTGGAGGCCACCACGCGGAATCGCTCCTGCGTCCTGCCGAGCTCCCGCTCGGCAATGACCAGCAGGCGCTCGGCGCTGAGCGAAATTCCGTCGTGGTGGCGGAGCCGTGCCTCGAATCGCTCGCGTCCTAGTCTGAAGGAGGCGCGGCTCCGGGGCGCCAGCGTGTCGCGTAAATGGCCGGTGTAGCGGCGGATGGCCTCGGTCGCCGCGGTCGCCGCGTCGGCGAGATCCCCGAGCAGGTGAAGGTCCTCGAGCCGGCGGAACGCGCGAGGCAGGTCGCGCTCGATGAAGGTTACGACCCCGTCCAGCGTCTCCGCGCCGATCTTGACGAAGATGCCGGGTGGGTCCTGGACGTTGCTCTCGGCCGCCGCGAGCAGCCGTGGCGTCTGCCGCAGCTTCGACACGACACGACGTGCCCGCTGCTCGACCGGGGCGTACTCGAATAACGTCTGCCCGGCCAGACCGGTCGCCAGCAATTCCGCGTAGTAGTAAGGGTCGCGCTCCCAGGGACGTACTTCCTCTAGCTCGAACAGCTGGGCGCGGACATGGGCCGCGAGCATCCGCCGGTCGAGCTGCTCCTCCGCTGTCAGACTCCCAGGCGCGATGCGGTCGAAGCGCCGTGCGAAACCGCCCAGCTCCCGCCCCTGGGCCTCGATGGCCGACCGAGCCAGGTCCTCGACCCTGTCGTCATGGGCGTGAACTCCGTCCCCCGAGGCGGCTGTAGGCGAGCTCTCGTGAAGGAAGTTCAGATACTCGTCTGCAAGGTGTGACAGTGGTTCCATCGTGTGCGTGCTGTGGTGCGGCGCGTTCCGGAAACTCCGGCCTCTCGCGAGCCAGCTCTGCCAAATGTCTCGCCGACGCCCGATGGAGGGGAGTGGGCGTGGCGCGGAGTGGCTCTCTGAATGTTACAATAGCGGACCCTCAGCTATGGCACGTAAATAGGCGAGTCAGCGACGGTCATTGCCACCGACTCCCTTCCCGCGTCCACCTGATGTCCGGCACGCTCTATCTGGTCGCCACCCCGATCGGGAACCTCGAGGACATCACAGTCCGAGCCGTCCGGATCCTCGGCGAAGTGCAGCTGATCGCGGCCGAGGACACCCGCCGCACCGCCAAGCTGCTTGGGCGCTATGGCATCACGACCAGGACCACCAGTCTGCACGAGCACAACGAGCGAAAAAAGGCGCCTGCCCTCGTGACCCGGCTCCAGGCCGGCGACTCCGTCGCCCTGTTATCCGATGCAGGCACACCCGTCATCTCCGATCCGGGTCTGTTGCTGGTGCGGCAGTCGCTTGACGCAGGAATTTCCGTCGTTGCCCTGCCTGGGCCGTCAGCCGTGATCGCGGCTCTCGTCTCTTCCGGTGCCCCGGCGAACAGCTTTACCTTCGTTGGATTCCCCCCTCGTAGGGCAAACGACAGAAAGCGTTGGTGCGAAGCTCTCGCGAATAACAACACAACATTGGTGTTCTTTGAATCGCCTCACCGGCTGGTAGCGACCCTGAAGGTGATGCAGGAGTGCTGGGGCGATCGCATGGTCGCCTTGTGCCGAGAGTTGACCAAGATTCATGAAGAATTGGTCATTAGACCAATTTCTGGGATTCTTGAGGTCGTTGGAGCACCACGTGGCGAATACACTTGTGTCGTGTGGCCAGGGTCACACCGTGAACAGGCTGTTGAAACACCAGAAGATACTGCTTTACTATACGAGTTAGGTGAATTGACCAATATGGTCGGGGGCAGGCGCGTGGCTGTAAGGGAACTGGGCCGTAAGTACGGGCTCACAACGAAACAGATGTACAACAGGATCGAAAAAGCTAAGTTAATAGGTCAAACAACTTAACTCGGTCGGGCTGGGTCGCGGTCCCACCCGCATCTCTTGACCGCAACGATAGCCTCTGCTATCGTTGCCCGCACGCCACCGCTCGCGCAGCTGCCCCCCCTTGGCGGGGGGAACCTTCCGAAGGAGTTCTTAATGGCCAAGCGCCGGCCGGCGACGCGCGCCGCAAGCAAGACGACCAAAAAGGCCAAGCGTCGGCCCAGTTCGAAGCCGGCCGCAGCGCGCAAGCCTTCCACGCCGCGCAAGCGGCGCGTCGTACGCGGTCCGGTGGTCAAGATCCGGGAGGCGTACGCCAAGGCGGTCACACTGTACGAGAGGGGACTGAAGGCGCTGCAGCGCAAGAATTACGAACGGGCAGCGGCCGCCTTTACCAAGGTGCTTGAATTTCCCGAGGAGCGTGAGCTGCACGAGCGGGCACGTCTCTACCTGAATGTGTGCGAACGGGAGTCGGGCTCGGAACCCAAGGTGCCGAGGGCGGTCGATGCTCGGATACTCGCCGCGACGCTCGCGCTGAATCGTGGTGATGTCGACGAGGCACTGTCGCTGCTGCGGAGCGCGGCGACCTCTCAGCCGGCGCGGGACCATGTCCAGTACCTGCTGGCGCTTGCCCACGCGACCCGCGGGGATGTGGAAACGGCCGCCACTCATCTGAAGAAGGCGATCGCACTCAACCCGGACAATCGGCTGCAGGCCAGGCAGGAGCAGGACTTCGATTCCATTCGACGAACCCAGCCGTTTCTCGACGCGATCAGGACGCCCTGAGACACCGTGCGCCCTGGCAGGTCGCCTCTCGTCAGACCGGCGGCCCACCCGGTACCACCCGCCGAATCGATTACACTGCGCGTAGTGGCCTGTCCGTCAGGTCTGGCCACGAGCTGGCATGCCAAGTCACGTCCTCATCCTCGCGGCCGGCCAGGGGACCCGGATGCGGTCGGGCCGGCCGAAGGTGCTGCACCGACTTGCCGGGTTGTCGCTGATCGAGCATGTGCTCCGCGCGGCCGGCGCGCTCACGCCCGAATCGACAACCGTCGTGGTCGGGCACTCGGCCGACCAGGTGCGCGCGGGGCTCGCGAATTACACGTCGATGGGGTTTGCGCACCAGACCGAACAACTGGGCACCGGTCATGCGCTGCTCCAGGCGGAGCCGCTGCTGCGCGGACGGCGCGGCTCACTGGTCGTGTTGTCTGGCGATGTGCCGTTGATCCGGCCGGCGACTCTGCGGCGTCTTCTCGGGGCCCACGAACAGGCGAACGCAGCCATTACGGTGCTGACCGCCACGCTGGGCCGCCCTTACGGCTACGGCCGCATCGTGCGCAAGAACGATCGGCTCAGCCGCGTCGTCGAGGAGCGTGACGCGTCGGAAGAACAAAGACGGCTGAAGGAGATCAACAGTGGGATCTACGTCTTCGATCTCGCGCCCCTGTTTGACACCCTCCGAGAGCTTCCAGCTACCGGCGCCGTCAACGAGGTTTATCTTCCTGGGCTCGTGACCATCTACCGGCGGCGCGGACTGCCGGTCGAGACGGTCGAGATCGAGAACCCTGACGAAGTCCGCGGAATCAACAGCCAGACGGAACTGGCGGAGGTCAGACGGATCGTGAAACAGAGCAAGAACGAGGAGCTAATGGCGGCCGGTGTGACCATCGAGGACCCGGCGACCACCTATGTCGACACCGACGTTGCCGTCGGTCCCGACACGGTGATCCACCCGAGCGTCATTCTCGAGGGACGCACCACGATCGGCGCCCGGTGCGAGTTGCACGCGGGCGTGCGGATCGTCGACTCCACGATGGGTGACGACGTGCTCGTCAATAACCACTGCGTCATTCAAGGAGCGACCATCGCGGATGGCGCGCGGGTCGGGCCCTTTGCCCATCTACGACCGGAGACGGCGCTCGGCCCGGCGACGCGGGTCGGTAACTTCGTCGAGTTGAAGAAGACCTCGTTGGGCAGCGGGTCGAAGGCGAACCACCTCACCTACCTGGGTGACACCACGATCGGTAGCGGTGTCAACGTCGGGGCTGGCACCATCACCTGCAACTACGACCGCGGCGAGAAATATCCCACGACCATCGGAGACCGGGTCTTCATTGGCAGCGGCGTCGAGTTGGTCGCGCCCGTCACACTTGGTGATGACGCCTATGTCGCGGCCGGCTCCTGCATCACAGACGACGTGCCCTCGGGCGCCTTGGGCATGGCGCGGGCTCGGCAGGTCAACAAGGACGGGTGGGTCACCCGCCGGAAGGACAGCCGGGGGGTACCTCCGTCTGACGTCTGACATTTCGTTATGTGCGGCATCATTGGCTACATCGGAGAAAAGCCGCTCGTCCCGATCCTGATCGACGGGCTCCGCCGACTCGAGTATCGCGGGTACGACTCCGCGGGGGTGGCCCTCGTCAGGAACGATGAGATCGTCGTCCGCCGCAGCGCCGGCAAATTGGCGCGGCTCGAGGAGGCCATCGCCGACCAGAACCTGGACGGCGAGTACGGCCTGGGGCACACGCGCTGGGCGACCCATGGCCGGCCAACAGAGGAGAACGCCCATCCCCACCGCGACTGTACCGGCCGGATTGTCGTCGTCCACAACGGGATCATCGAGAACTACCTGCAGCTGAAGCACGAGCTCGAAGAACAGGGACACCGGTTTAAGACCGAGACCGACACCGAGGTCATCGCGCACCTGGTCGAACGGGAGATCCGTGGCGATGGCCTCGACCAGGCGGTCCGGCGGGCGTTGACGCATGTTCGGGGACTATTCGGGCTGCTGCTGATGACGGCGGACGGCCCGCCGATGCTGGTGGCCGCCCGGAACGGCCCGCCGATCGTGGTCGGCATGGGGGACCGCGAGTTTCTCGTCGCGTCGGACGTACCGGCGGTGTTGAGTCATACGCGCGACGTGGTCTTTCTCGGCGACGGGGAAATGGCCGTCGTCACGCGGGACGGCGTCACGTTCACCGACTTCACCGGCGTCCCGGTCGAGACGACGCCCCAACGCATCACGTGGAACCCCGTGATGGCGGAGAAGGCCGGGTACAAGCACTTCATGCTGAAGGAAATCTTTGAGCAGCCGTGGGCTGTGCAGGAGACGGTGCTCGGCCGCACTTCGCTCGAGTCTGGCCGCGTATTCCTGGGCGAGCTGGAGATTCCGGATGGCCGGTTGCGGGCAGTCGACCGGATCGTCCTCCTGGCCTGTGGCACCTCGTGGCATTCGGCGCTGGTCGGGAAGTTTCTGATCGAACAACTCGTCGGAGTTCCGGTCGAGGTCGATTACGGCTCGGAGTACCGCTATCGTGACCCGATCGTCAACCCCACGACCCTCGCGGTCGTCATCACCCAATCGGGTGAAACGGCCGACACGCTGGCAGCGCTCCGGGAGGCACGAGGCCGGGGCGCCGCGAGCATCGCCATCTGCAACGTCGTCGGCAGCATGGCGACCCGTGAAGCCGACGGCACCATCTACACCCACGCCGGACCGGAGATCGGGGTCGCCTCGACCAAGACGTTCACCTCGCAACTCGTGGCGCTGCACCTGCTGGCGCTTCACCTGGCCCAGGTGCGCGCTACGCTACCGCCGGAAACCGCGCTTCGATATCTCGAAGATCTGAACCACCTACCGCGGCTGCTCGAACAGGCGCTCAAGTGCAACGGGGCGATCCGGGCCGTGGCTCACCGGTTCTACGCGCATCAGAACTTCCTCTACCTCGGCCGCGGCATCAACTACCCGATCGCCCTTGAGGGCGCGTTGAAGCTAAAAGAGATCTCCTACATCCACGCCGAGGGTTATCCGGCCGGCGAGATGAAGCACGGCCCGATCGCACTTATCGACGAGCTGATGCCGGTTGTCGCGCTGTTGCCAGGCGGCCTGGCGTTCGACAAGATGGCCGCCAACCTCCAGGAGGCGAAGGCGAGGGGGGGCACAGTGATCGCCGTGGCTGACGATAGCCAGCACGAAATCCAGAAACTGATCGACCCGGCGCGGGACGCGTTGATCACCGTGCCTGCCTCGTCGCCCCTGCTCACCCCGGTCGTCATGGTCGTTCCGCTCCAACTGCTGGCGTACCACATCGCCATCCGGCGCGGCTGCGACGTCGACCAGCCACGGAATCTCGCCAAGAGCGTGACCGTGGAATGAGCGAGACCTGGGGCCGGCGACCGGAGCGCCCGCGCCTCAGGGTGGCGGTCCGCCGCACTGCTATACTCGATCTCGGCAACGCTGACAGCAACCTCCCTGGCGCCGCCGCCACCTGAACCCCGGCATGAACTTCCTCCAGCACCTGAACGCCGAGCAGCGCCGGGCGGTGTTGCAGATAGAGGGACCGCTGCTGATTCTGGCCGGCGCGGGTTCGGGGAAAACCCGGGTCATCGCGTATCGGGCGGCGCATCTGATCGGGGACGGACATGCCGAACCGCACCAGGTGCTGGCGGTCACCTTCACGAACAAGGCGGCGGAAGAGATGCGGGCGCGGGTCGAACGGCTGCTGACGACGGACTGCGGCCGGTTGTGGATCTCCACGTTCCACGCATTCTGCGCGCGGATGCTGCGACGCGAAGGCCCGGCCATCGGCCTGTCGCGCGACTTCGTCATCTACGATTCGTCGGACCAGCTAGCGGTCGTCCGACGCGCACTTCGAGAGCTTGACATCGACGACAAGCTCTTGCCGGCGCGTCAGGCGCTGTCCCTCATCAGCCAGGCGAAGAACCAGATGGTGGACCCGGAGACATTGCGCGGCGAAAGCTGGAGTGCACGGGGTGAGATCGCCGCCAAGGTCTATGAACGCTACCGGCGAGCACTGCACGAGGCCAACGCCCTCGACTTCGATGACCTGCTGCTGCGCACCGTCGAGCTGTTTGCCTCGGCCGAGCCGGTCAAGCAGCGCTACAGCGAGCAGTTCCGGTTCATCATGGTCGACGAGTATCAGGACGCGAACCAGCCTCAGTATCTCCTCATCCGTCACCTGGCCGACCACCACCGCAACCTGTGCGTCGTGGGAGACCCTGACCAATCTATCTACAAGTGGCGCGGCGCCGACCTTCGGAACATCATGGACTTCGAGCAGGATTTCGCCGAGGCGACCGTTATTCGCCTCGAGCAGAACTACCGCTCAACCCAGGTGATCCTTGACGCAGCCTCGGCGGTCATCCGACACAACCGTAACCGCAAGGAGAAGCGGCTCTGGACCGACCGGGCCGGCGGGTCGCTGATCCGCTGTTTCCGCGGCGGGGACGAGCTCGAAGAAGCGGACTTTGTGACGGCCCGGCTCCGCGAGGCGCTCGCGGCTGAGGAGGAGCGCGTGGGCGTGCTGTATCGCACCAACGCCCAGTCGCGCGCCCTGGAAGACGCCCTCATTCGTGAGAGGCTTGCCTACAAGATCATCGGCAGTGTCCGCTTTTACGAGCGAAAGGAGGTCAAGGACGCGCTCGCTTATCTGCGGCTGTTGATGAACCCGGATGACGATGTAAGTCTGCGCAGAGTCATCAATGTCCCGGCCCGCGGCATTGGCAAGGGCCTGATGGCCTCGCTCGATGAGCTTGAGCCGGTGCCGGCCGACGCCGGTCCACTGTTTGCCGGCACCGAGGTCGACGCCGGATCAGCCGGCTCGCTGTGGCGGCGGTTGTCCCGTGCCGTCGACGACAAGTCGGTGCCCACCCGTGCCGTCACCGCGCTACGGTCTTTCCGCGATCTGATCCTGACGCTCGGCGACATCGCGACCCGCGAGCCGGTGTCCGACGTCCTCGGCAAATTGCTCGATCAGAGCGGCTATCTCCGAAACCTGCGGGAACAGCACACCGAGGAAGCCGAGAGCCGTCTGGCCAACTTGATGGAGCTGGTCTCGGCCGCCCGCGACTACGAGATGCGCGACCCGGAGCCGTCGCTGAGCGGGTTCATCGACCGGCTGTCGTTGCTATCGGAGACCGACGAGGAACAGGGGGCCAGCGAGGCACGGATCTGGCTGATGACGCTGCACGCGGCCAAGGGGTTAGAGTTTCCCGTGGTCTTCATGGTCGGCATGGAAGAAGGGCTCTTCCCCCACATGCGGTCGCAAAACGACGAGGAGGAGCTCGAGGAAGAGCGGCGGCTGTGCTACGTCGGGATGACCCGCGCACAAACACGGCTCATCCTGACCAGCGCCACCCGCCGCCGCGTGTTCGGCGAGTATAAGGCGTCGGACCCGTCTCGGTTCCTCAGCGAGATCCCGGCCACACTGCTGGAAGTGGTCGAACCAGTGTTCTCGACGCCGATGCCTGACACGACGACCTTTGGCCGGCCGCGGCGCGGCCAGCACCGGTCTCGACCAGCCGCCACAGAAAATATCCAACCGGACGACGGGTACGACTACGAGGACGAGGACCAGTCGGTCACCAGCGTCCGCCCGGGCACCCGTGTGCGCCACCCGACGTTCGGGGTCGGCACCATCCTCTCGGTCGAGCCGCTGACCGACGATATGAAGCTGACGGTCCGCTTTGCTGACATCGGTCAGAAGACCCTGCGAACGAGGTTCGCCAAGCTCACACTGGCCTAGAAACCCACCGAGATCCTGGCCGCCGACGCCACGCCGGACGACACGGTCAGCCCAGCCCGGACGCCCGAAGGCTTCGCGCTTCGAGAAGGGCGCCGGCTCGGATACAATGCCTCTCCAGTGCGGAAGCTGCTGACTTTTCTGATCTTGTTTGCACTCTGGCTGCTGTTTTCCGGCCATGTCGACACTCACCATCTCGCGCTCGGGCTACTATGCGCGGCCCTCGTCGCGGTGTGCTCCTCCGACCTGCTGTTTCCGGAAACGCTGTCCGCTCGCACCGCCGTTACGATATGGCGGGTCATCCGGTACCTGCCGTGGCTCCTCTCTCAGATCGTCATCGCCAACCTGCACGTCGTGTATCTCGTCTGCCGACCGGGTCGGTTGCGACCACAGATCGTGCGGTTCAAAACCCGCTTGACAGGCGACATGGCCAAGGTGGTTCTCGGCAACTCAATCACCCTGACCCCGGGAACCATCACCATGGACATCGACGGGGACGAGTTCACGGTGCACGCGATCAGCGACCAGGCGGCCATGAGCCTGCGCAGCGGCAAGATGCAGCAGCGGGTCGCACACGCCTTCCTGGAGCCGGATGGCCAGGCGCCGGCGACCGGCGAGCCTCCTCTGTGACCGGCTGACCAGTCTATTCCATGCCGTCTACCTTCTTTCTGGGGACCTCGATCGCCATCCTGATCGCGGCATCCCTGTCGCTGTATCGCGTCGTCCGCGGGCCGAGCATCATCGACCGCATTATCGGCGTCAACGTGATCGGCACGAAGACCATCGGCGTGATCGTGCTGACCGGCCAGCTCTTCGAACGCGTGGAGCTCTTCATCGACATTGCGTTGGTCTACGCCCTGATCAACTTCATCGGGACACTGGCGTTGTCGAGGTACTTCGAGCGCAAGGGCGTACTCGTGGACGCCAGCGGGGCCGCGCGATGATCGCCGTTGGAATGGTGCTGGTCTGTTTCGGGGTGTTCTTCCTGCTCACGGGTGCCGTTGGGCTGATCCGGTTTCCGGACTTCTACACCCGGATGCACGCGGCGGGGAAATGCGACACGCTGGGCAGCCTGCTCGTCCTGACCGGTCTGGCCTGCTACGAAGGCCCCGGTCTGGCCTCTGTCAAGCTGCTCGTCGTGGCCCTCTTTGTCTTCGTCACGAGCGCGACCGCGACTCATGCCATTGCGCGGGCGGCAAAGCGCAATCGTGTCCCGTGGTGGACGCGTGAGGAGGGCCGGTGATCTGGCAACTCGACATCATGCTGCTCGGCCTGACGGTGATCTGCGCCGTCGCTGCGGTCGGCGTGAAGGACCTGCTGGCCTCGGTCGTCCTGCTCGGTGCTTTCAGTCTCTTCATGTGCTTGTTGTGGATCGAAATGGGCGCGGTCGACGTCGCGTTCACAGAGGCCGCCGTCGGGGCCGGCGTCACGACCGTCTTCTTCGTGATCACCGTCTTCAAGACGGAACGGGTGAGCAGGGATTGAAATCCCTCCATCTCGTCGTGACCGCCGTGACCGGACTCTTGCTCGTCCTGGGGTCGCTGGATATGCCGGACACCGGCGACCGGCGTTCCCCTCCGGCCACCAACGTCTCCCCGCGCTACATAGAGTCCGGATTTAAGGAAACGGCCGTGCCGAACATGGTCACCGCCGTGCTCGCCGATTATCGTAGCTTCGACACCCTTGGTGAGGTGACCGTGATTTTCACCGGCGCCCTGGCGGTACTGTTGATCTTGCGGTCTGGGCGGGAGGAGGAGGACTCGTGAACCCCGAGCCGCAGGATCTCATCGTCAGAACGGTCTGTCGTCGCCTGGCACCATTCATCCAGCTCTTCGGGTTATACGTGATCATGCACGGGCACAGCAGTCCCGGGGGCGGCTTCCAAGGGGGCGTGATCCTCGCCGCCAGCTTCATCCTGCTGACGCTCGCGGAGGGAGCCGAGATGGTCCAGCGGCGATTCTCGGCGGCAACGCTGACGGTGTTCATGAGCGCCGGAGTACTCCTCTACGCGGGGATCGGCGTGGTCTGCCTCGTGCTAGGCGCCAATTACCTCGATTACGGCGTGCTTCCGTTCCTGGAACCGCGGAGCGTCGGAATGCTCGTGATTGAGATCGGGGTCGGCAGTACCGTCATGGCCGCCATGCTCTCGATCTTTCGAGATCTCCTGACGTTCTAGCAGACACGCAATGGTCGGCACCCTCTTCGACTTCGTCATCGGGCACTTCAACACGGTCACCTACATCATCTTGATGATGATCGGCTTCTACGCCATGACCGGGAAGACCAATCTCGTCAAGAAGCTCGTCGGGATGAACATCTTCCAGTGGTCGATCATCCTGTTCGTGGTGTCGCTGGCGGCCAAGCGCGGCGCGACAATCCCGATCGTGGTGGGCGGACCCGACCAAAACGCCGAGCGGGTGCTCGACGTCGCCGACTACGTCAACCCGCTGCCGCACGTGCTCATGCTGACCGCCATCGTGGTAGGAGTGGCCGTCACGGGCGTGGCGCTTGCGTTGCTCCTCAGAATCCACCGACGGTACGGAACACTGGAGGAGGATGAGCTGCTTGAGCGCGTCCGGACCTCGGAATGAACGCTCATCAGTCGGCGCTTCCGATCCTCATCATCCTCGCGCCGCTGCTCACGTCGTTTGCTTTGCCGGTACTCGGCTGGTGGTACCGGCCGGCGGTTTTCCCGGTCGCCCTGATCGCCCTCACCGTCTCATGCGGCACTGCGATCGTCGCTGCGCGAGAAGTTCTCGTGAACGGGCCGCTGCACTACTACCTAGGCGGCTGGGCGCCGCCGTGGGGCGTCGAGCTCCGGATCGATTCCCTCGGCGCCCTGATGCTGCTCCTGATCACCGTTCTCACGCTGCTCATCGGTATCTACTCGAAGAAGAGCGTCGTGAAGGAGATTCCGTCGAAGGACGTCCCGTTCTACAGCGTGTACCTGGTGATGGTGGCGGGGTTGGCGGGACTGGTTTCGACCGCCGACATGTTCAACCTCTACGTATTTCTCGAGATCACGTCCCTGGCTAGTTATGCTCTCGTTTCGATCGGTGGTGGGGCGGCGGTCGTGTCGGCCTTCCGCTACGTCATCCTCGGCACGGTCGGCGCCGCGTTCTATCTGCTGGCGGTCGGCTATCTCTACAGTATGACCGGGTCGCTCAACATGGCGGACCTGTCTCGGATTCTACCCGGTCTCTACGACTCCACCACGGTGCTCGTCGGCTTCGCCTTTTTCGTCATCGGGATATCAATCAAGATGGCGCTCTTTCCGATGCACACGTGGTTGCCGGGTGCGTACGCCAACGCGCCGTCGGCCGTGAGCGCGCTCCTCGCAGCCACCTCCACCAAGGTGGCCGCCTACGTCCTAGTCCGGGTGATGTTCTTCGTGTTCGAGCCCAGGTTTTCCATCGAGGTGATCCCGGTGACGACTCTCCTGGGCTGGATGGGGGCGGTCGCCATGATTCTGGGCTCGGTGATGGCGATCGCGCAGTCGGATTTCAAACGCATGCTCGCCTACTCGTCGGTGGCGCAGATCGGCTATATCGTGCTGGGCATCGGTTTAGCCAATACCGCCGGGTTCACGGGCGGCATACTCCACCTGATCAATCACGCTTTCATGAAAGGCGGGCTTTTTCTGGTGGCCGGGGCCATTGTGTATCGTACCGGGCTACGCGAGATCCGAGAGTTCCGTGGACTGTCTCTCAAGATGCCCGTGACTGCGGCGACGTTCGCGGTCTGCGCGCTTGCCATGGTCGGGATCCCGCCGACCGGCGGCTTCTTCAGCAAGTTCTATCTGATCCTCGGTGCGATCGATGCCGGCAATTGGGTCTTCGTCGGCGTGATCGTCCTCAGCAGCGTCCTCGCGCTCGCCTATCTGGCCAACGTTCTGCGCTACATGTATTTCCCTGGAGAAGCCGCCGCGGGAAGGGGCGGGGAGCTGCCGGTGCCCGGACCGATCATCCGAGACGAAGTCCCCTGGAGCATGCTCGGACCGATGCTGGCAGTCGCCGCCGGCATCGTGCTGCTGGGTGTCTTCTCCGGCGAGGTGGTCGGTCAATTCATCGAGCCGTCCACGCCGGATGGTCTGGCGAGGTGAGCACGTGACGTCACTGGCCGCCTGGGTCAGCATCGGTGCGCCGCTGGTAGGCGCGGCGCTGACCCCGATCCTGGCACGTGCGCATCCGAGGGCCAGGGACCTGGGCGCCCTACTGTGCTCCTTCGTGGCGGCGGCGGCGACCCTGAGCCTGCTGCCGGAGCTGCTCCAGCCGGAACGGTTGCCGGTAGAGCACACGGTGGCCTGGCTCGAACATCCGTTCCCGATCGGGCTGGGCGTGCTGGTCGATCCACTCAGCATCGTCCTCGCCAACGTCGTGGCTGTGATCAGCTTCATCATCATGGTCTACTGCGCCGGGTACATGAAGGGCGATCCTGGGCTGACCCGATTCTGGGTGTTGATGAACGGGTTCATCGGCAGCATGCTGCTGCTGGTCATGTCGAGCAACCTACTGTTCTTCTTCGTCGGCTGGAAGCTCGTTGGCATGTGTAGCTATGGCCTGATCGGTTTCTACTACCAGGACCAGCGGAGGTACTGGATCGGAGGGCCGCCACCGACACCGTTCGTCAAGCCCTCCGAGGCGTGCCTCAAGGCGCTCGTCGTCACCGGTCTCGGCGACATGCTCATGCTCGGCGGTATCCTTCTGGTGTACTTCTACGCTGGGACCCTGAATTTCCTGGAGCTCTACGCCACCGCGCCGACCTGGCTGGCCGCGATGGGAGCATCCCCTGGCATGGTCATCCTCGTCAGCCTGCTGCTGCTAGCTGGACCGCTCGGCAAGTCGGCACAGTTCCCCTTCCACGAATGGCTCCCGGAAGCGATGGCGGGACCCGGCCCGGTGTCGGCCCTGATCCACGCGGCGACAATGGTCAAGAGCGGGGTGTATCTGGTGGCCCGCCTGGTCCCGCTGTTCTATTACGCGTACTGGGTGGCCGGCATCGATGCCGCCGCCTGGTTCTTCCACGTGACGGCCTGGGTCGGGGCGTTCACGGCATTCCTCGCCGCCACGCAGGGACTGGTTGCGCTTGAGCTCAAGAAAGTGCTGGCCTACTCGACCGTCAGCCAGATCGGCTACATGATGCTGGGACTCGGCGTGTCCGGTCTCGCACCGGGTTTGTTGCTGGACGGCTACGCCGCGGGCATTTTTCACCTCGTGAACCACGCCTTCTTCAAGGCCTGTCTCTTTCTGTGCGCCGGCACCGTGATCCATGCAGTGCACTCCTTTTATATGACGGACATGGGGGCAACCCGGAAGTATCTGCCGGTAACCTGGGGCTTTACGTTGATCGCCGCGCTGTCGCTCATGGGGGTGCCTCCGTTTCCGGGTTTCTGGAGCAAGGATGCCGTACTGCTCGTAACGATCGACGCGAGCTGGCCGTTGTTCGTGGTGGCGCTCGTCACCGCGGCGGTTACGGCCTGCTACACCGTTCGTTTCTTCGGTCTGGTGTTTCACGGTCAGCCGAACGCGCACGTCGACACCACGGGACGGACAAACGACCACCTCCCCGACGGCGACATCTCGATGCGCCTCGCCTCCGGCGCGCTCGCGGTCGCCATCGTGGTTGCCGGGCTCGGCGGCCCGAGCCTCGAACGGGTGCTTCACCACGCGTTCGAGGTCAGCGCGTTCCACGGAGACTTGGGCAGCATGCTCGCCGCGGGCCCGCAAGCGGACGAGTCGTTGTGGCACGGTCTCGTCCCGACTCTCTCGGTGCTGTTCGTCATCGCCGGCGCGGTGCCAGCCTATCTCCTGTATGTGACGGGCAGGTGGACCGCGCAGTCCCTGATCGACCGGAGCCCGGTTCTAAGGTGGCTGCACGCGTTCTTCCGGAACCGGTGGACGATCGATCGGATCTTCACCCGCGTCTTCGTGACCGGTACTGCACGTCTTGGCCGGTGGGTCGCGGACGACAGCGAGGCACGCCTCGACAACATGGTCCACCGGCGGCTGCCGTGGGTGTTCACTGGACTGGTGCAACGTCTGATCGACAACCTGCGAGCCGACACCGAGGAACTGCTCTACAACGTGTCGTACGTGCTGATTCTGTTCGTGATGCTGGTGACATACCTGCTCCTGGAGACAGCCGGCGGCTGAGGGGACCCGCCGTGTGTTCGGAAGGCACCACTAGATGCCGGTACTGCTGCAGCTTCTTCTGACACCCGTGCTCGCGTCGCTTCTGATCTTTGTGACACGCCGGCGAATCGGTCACGCCGCCGGCTGGATCGCCGCGTTCGCCCTGCTCTACACCACGTGTCTCGCCGTCTTCGTCACCGTCGAGGTGTATCAGGGGGGCCTCGTCTTTGACGAGTATCTGGCTGTCGCTCCCGGGGTCGGTCTGCGACTGCTGGCCGACGGACTCAGCGCGCCGACGCTGGCGGTCACGCTTTTGCTCTGCACCGCGCTGACGTTCTACTCCATTCGATACATGGAGCACCGAGTCGAAATCCTCTACCCCGAGGAGAGTGCGTACGCCCGCACCGGCTACTACACGTGGTTCTTCGTCTTACTGCCCTACTTTCCGGTCGGTTTCATCGGCACGATTCTGAGCACGAATCTCGTCGCCGTGTACTTCTTCTTGGAAGTGCTGACGCTCGCGCTGTTCTTTCTGATGGCGTACTTCGGCTACCGGGAACGGGTGCGCGTCGCGTTTGTGAGCCTGTCGTGGGGCATCATCGGAGCCCTGTTCTTCCTCGTGGGGTCCGTCATCGTGTACAGCCAGATCGGCAGTCTCAACATCTCGGATCTTCACGAGATGGCGGGGACCCCGCTCGTCACCGGCACCCTCGTTCTTTTCGTGATCAGCCTGATGATGAAGCTGGCCATGATGCCGTTCCATGTGTGGATGCCAGCCGTGCACGCGGAGCACCCCACGTGCATCGCTGGGCTGCTCGCCGTGTATGCCAACCTCGCCGTCTACATCCTAATCCGGGTGGCGGTGTTGCCGCTGAGTGACGATTTTGCGCGCTTCGGTCCGCCGCTTATGGTGCTGGCCCTGGTGACGATGATCTATGGATCGCTGCTCACGCTGGCCCAGACCGACATCAAACGCCTGGCGGCCTGTTCCACCATCAGCCAGATCGCGTACTCGGTCCTGGGTCTGGCTGCGCTCACGGTCGCGAGCGTCGAGGGCAGCATGTTCTTTTTTCTGAGCCACGTCATGGGAAAGACGGTGTTCTTCTCCACGGCGGGCATCATTGTGTACGTCACGGGCGTCCGCGACATGGATGCGCTGGGCGGACTGGCGAAGAGGATGCCAGTCACGGCGGCCCTGTGGATCATCGGTTGCATGATGCTGTCGGGGTTTCCGCCGTTCAGCAGCTTCACCGCCGAGTGGATCATGTTCGCCGGTATCTTCGAGCGGGGGGCGCGTGGCGGCCCCCTCGGGTTGGCGGTCGCGATCGGCGGGGTGACCACCATCCTGCTGACCGTCGCCTATACGTTCGGAGCGGCGCGAAAGATCTTCTTCGGACCGCTGAGCCCAGAACTGGCGGGCACCGACCTGCGAGACCCCTCGTGGATGATGACGTTTCCACTGCTGGTCGTCGCCGGCGTGTCGGTCGTCCTCGGACTCTACCCGGCACCCCTGATGGACCTGCTGCACACCGTCATTGGGACCCTGTGACGCACGATGCGATGCGACCGCCACGGCCCCTGGCGCCAGCTGTTCTGTCACACCGGCCGTAGGCCAGGGTAGGATCACCAGGGCGTCGACAGTGATGTCGTGGACTACCCGCAGGCAGGGCTCAGACCACCCGTCGCCGGCCGGCGACGGGCAGGGCCCAAGCATTTAGGGGCGTCCGAGTGCGGTCTTCGGCTAGCGGATGGTGGCGACGACCCAACGACCCTCGATCATCGTGCCGTCGGAACCGCTCAAGATCGCCCGCTGCAGCGTGATGGCCAGCGCCCGCTCACTTTCGCTGCCATCCTGATCAACCACGGCGGTGACCTGGACGTCCTTGGTGATCAGCTCGCCGTCATACGCCAACAGGTCCGGCGGGTTGTTCGGGTCGAATAGACTCAGCGCTGCCGCGTTCCGTTCGCGGGTGAGCTCGGCCTGCGCGTCCGAGACCATCTTGGCATGCTCCATCGTCCGGTTGCGCCAGTCCGTCCAGGCTTCCTGCACCTCTTGATCGCCACCCCCGACCGTTTCTTCGTCGCGCTCGGCAGCGAGCACACGGTTGATCGCATCGAAGTTTTCGTCCTGATACGCGACCTTCTCGGTAGTGAAGTCCTCTTCCGCCTGCCGCGCCTCCTGCAGCACCTGGTCCAGGTCCCTGACGCGTAACGTGCGGCTCTGTTCTTCGCCGACACTGTCCACCGAGAAGGAGGAGATCGTGCCGTTCTCCTCCGGGTCGAATGCGACCATCGCGATGTTGTTCAGTGTGGCGCGGTCGTTCACCCGCGAGGCCGTGAAATAATTCCGCAGCAGCGACCGTTCCTCACCCGCGCCACCACACGCGACGACAAACAGTGATAGAAGTGGCGCCACGAACAGCGCGAGCACGAGCGTCGTCGTCCTGGATCGAGCCATCTCCCCGCCTCCTTGACTAGAACGCGCCAGGGTCAGCAGCCCTCGACACGTAAGAACCCACCTCTTGATGCCCTAGCCGACCGGCTCCGGACCGCCGTCGGCCTCGATACCGGCGCCCGCCTCTTCAGCTAGACGAGCCAGCGACACAACCCGGTCCTCGGCGTCGATCTCGATCAGGCGTACCCCCTGCGTGGCACGGCCGATCGCCCGGATATCCTTGGTGTCCATGCGGAGCACCTGCCCTTGACGGGTGATGAGCATTAGCTCATCCTCGTCCTCCACATACGCGATCCCTGCCACGCGGCCATTCCGAGCCGTCGTTTGAATGCTAATGATACCCACTCCCCCGCGCGATTGCACGCGGTATTCGTCCAGTTCCGTACGCTTCCCATAACCGTGCTCCGTCACCGTCAGCAGCGTGCCACCTGGTTGGACGACCGCCATGGCAACCACCTCGTCCTCGTTGCGCAGGCGAATCCCGCGTACCCCGCGGGCCGTCCGCCCCATCGGGCGGACATCCCGCTCGGCGAACCGTATCGCCTTGCCGTGGCGGGTGCCCAGGAAAACTTCGCCCTGCCCGTCGGTGATCTCCGCGGCGATGACGGCGTCGTCATCGGCCACGCCGGCGGCGATAATGCCACCCTGCCGCGGGTTCCGGAACAAGCGGAGGTCCGTCTTCTTGATTACACCGGACCGGGTACCGGTCACGATGTAGTGCTCCCCGTCGTTGTCCGGCCACTCCCTGACCGCCAGCAACGCGGCGAGCTTCTCTCCAGGCTCCATCGAGACCAGGTTCGCGATCGCCTTGCCGCGACTACTGGGGCCGACATCCGGAATGGCGTGCACCTTCAGCCAGTACACGCGTCCGCGGTCCGAGAAGATCAGGATGTAGGCATGGGTCGACGCAACAAAGAGATGGGTCAGAAAATCCTCTTCGCGGGTTCGCATACCCAGCCGGCCCTTGCCCCCGCGGCGCTGGCTCCGATACTGAGTGATCGCCGTCCGCTTGATGTAGCCGGTGTTGCTGACGGTAATCGCCATGTCCTCCTCGGCGATCAGGTCCTCGATCCGCAGCTCGCCCGGGTCGTCCACGATCTCGGTCCGGCGGGCGTCGCCGTACTTCCTCTGCACGTCGCGGAGCTCGTCAACGACGATCTCCATCAGCAGTCCTTCGCTGCCCAAAGTCGCCCGCAGCCGCTGGATCAGGACGAGGAGCCCCGCCAGTTCATCCACCACCTTCTGGCGCTCCAGCCCAGTCAACCGCTGCAGCTGCATGTCGAGAATCGCCTGCGCCTGGACCTGACTAAATTCGAACCGTTCCATGAGGCCCCCGCGCGCTTCCGCGGGGTGCCGTGCGCCCCGGATGAGCTTGATCACGGCATCGAGGTGATCAAGGGCGATCTTCAGCCCTTCGAGAATATGTGCGCGCGCTTCCGCTTTCCGTAACTCGAACTCGGTCCGCCGCTGGACGACCTCGTGCCGGAATTCGATGAAGCGCTCGACGAGCTGCAGCAGGCTGAGCACCCGGGGCCGCCCGCCGACGATGGCGAGCATGATTATGCCGAAGGAGGTTTGCAGGGGGGTCTGCTTGAGCAGGTTGTTCAGTACGACCTCCGGCACCTCGCCGCGCTTGAGCTCCACGACGATCCGCATCCCGTCCCGATCCGATTCGTCGCGAAGATCACTGACCCCCTCGAGCGACTTGCCGCGCACCAACTCGGCGATCTTCTCGATCAGCCGCACCTTGTTCAGCTGGTAGGGAATCTCGTTGATGATGATCGCCTGGCGGTCACCCTTGCCGATGTCCTCGATCGCGGTCCGGCCGTGCACCGTCAGTGATCCGCGTCCGGTCTGGTAGGCAGCGTCGATCCCGGCCCGCCCGACGATAAAGCCTCCGGTCGGGAAATCGGGTCCGTGAATCCGCGCACGTAGTCCACGGCTTTTTTCTTCCTCGCTCTCCTCGCGGTGCCGGCTGATCCAGACGATGCCGTCAATGACCTCCCCCAGGTTGTGTGGGGGAATATTGGTGGCCATACCGACCGCGATCCCGGCCGACCCGTTGACGAGCAGGTTTGGATAGGGTGCAGGCAAGACCGACGGCTCCTCAGTCGTCTCGTCGTAGTTGGGGACGAAGTCGACCGTCTTCTTGTCGAGGTCCGCCATCAGGTCGTCGGCGAGCGGCTGGAGCTTAGCTTCGGTGTAGCGCATCGCCGCCGGGGGGTCTCCGTCGACCGACCCGAAGTTGCCCTGGCCATCCACCAGGGGGTAGCGCATGTTGAAGCCCTGGGCGAGCCTGACGAGCGTGTCGTAGATCGACGCGTCACCGTGAGGATGGAAGTTGCCCATCACGTCGCCGACGATCTTCGCGCACTTGCGGTACGGCCGGTTCGCTGCCAATCCCATCAGCCGCATGCCATACACGACCCTCCGATGTGCTGGCTTCAGCCCGTCGCGGACATCAGGCAGGGCACGCCCGATGATGACGCTCATGGCGTAGTCCATGTATGAGCGCCGCATCTCGTCTTCGATGTTGACGGGGTTTCGGATGTCGGAAGCGTCGGACATGGAATGGCGATTTCCTTAGAGGAAACGGGTAACAGGTGACGGTTGACAGCAGGCAGAAGAAAAAAGAGCGGCCGCGCGGCCAGGATGCAACCAACCGATTCCTTCTGGATGGCTGACGCGTCCGCGTCACACGTCGAGGTTCTTCACATCGAGCGCGTGGTCCTCGATGAACTTCCGTCTTGGCTCGACATGGTCGCCCATGAGGGTGGTGAACATCAGGTCGGCTTCCGTGTCGTCTTCGGCCCGGACTTGCAGCAGCGTCCGATGGTCAGGGTTCATGGTGGTGGACCACAGTTGATCTGGGTTCATCTCGCCCAATCCCTTGTAGCGGTTGATCGCCACCCCGCGTTTACCGGCGGCAAGAAAATAATCGACGAGCTCGTCAAGATCGGAGATCTGGACCTCGCCGGCCTTCGCGTCGTTCGCCTCGTCTGGCTCTATGGTCTTTCCAGCCTCAGCCGATTGGGCCACCATTCTGACGACCATCGGACCGGTGACGTCCTCAATCCTACGGTAGCTGGTGAACAAAGCCCGATACGCGGCGGAGCTCACGAACTCGATCCCGACCGTCTGCCTCCTGGCAAATCCACCGGTTCGGTCCTCAGCCGCAAGCGCGTAGGCGTTGTGCTCAGGGTCCACTTCTACCTGGACTGTGCGCACCGTTGTCGTCAGGTCCCGCGCGACACACTCGAGCGCGTTGCGATCCCTGAAGAAAGTCCCGTCCGCCGCACCACGAGTGAGCAACGCCTGGACGATGTCGGCCGCCGGGCCACGTCGTTCGACGATTCCTCGGTAGCGCTGGAACGCCACCGCCAGCTGTAGCAGTCCCTCGAGCTCGCCGCCCGTCAACTCCCGCGAGGGCAGCCTGAGCACCCGCGTCTCGGCGGCGCGCTTGAAGAGCCAAGATTCCAGTCCCCGGTCGTCCTTGACGTAGGTCTCTCCGCGTCCCCGCTTCACCCGATAGAGCGGGGGTTGCGCGATGTAGACATACCCACGCTCGATCAGCGAATGCATCTGCCGATAGAAGAACGTGAGCAGCAGGGTCCGGATGTGCGAGCCATCAACGTCGGCGTCGGTCATGATGATCACGCGGTGATACCGCAGCTTCTCCAGATTAAAGTCCTCCTTCCCAATGCCGCACCCGAGCGCCGCAATCATCGTCCGGATCTCGTCGCTGCCAAGCATCTTGTCGAACCGGGCCTTCTCCACGTTCAGAATTTTTCCCTTAATGGGCAGCACCGCCTGAAAGCCGCGATCCCGGCCTTGTTTCGCCGACCCGCCGGCGGACTCGCCCTCCACGATATAGAGCTCACAACGTTCTGGGTTGCGCTCCTGACAGTCGGCCAGTTTTCCAGGTAGGGTGCTGTTGTCGAGAGCCCCTTTGCGGCGCACGAGGTCACGCGCCTTCCGCGCCGCTGCACGGGCCCTGGCCGCCTCGATTGTCTTGTTGACGATCCGTTTCGCGACCAGCGGGTGTTCTTCGAGATAGGCGCCAAGCCCGTCGTTCGCGATCGCCTCGACGATCCCTTTAACCTCGGTGTTCCCAAGTTTTGTCTTGGTCTGCCCCTCGAACTGCGGATGTGGAATCTTGACGCTGATGACCGCCGTCAACCCTTCCCGGATGTCGTCGCCCCCAATGCTTTCTTTATTCTTCGCGAGATTCTGGCGAGTTGCATATGTATTGAGCGTGCGGGTGAGTGCCGCTCGGAGCCCCGAGACGTGCGTGCCGCCTTCCTGAGTGTTGATGTTGTTGGCGAACGCGTGGAACATCTCCAAGTAGCTGTCGTTCCACTGTAGCGAGATCTCGGCGCCGACGCCGTCTCGTTCCCCCTGGATGTAGATCGGTTCAGCGTTGACGGCGACGCGGTTCTTGTTCAGGAACTGCACGAAAGAGTTAATGCCGCCTTCATAGCAGAAATCGTGGTTCTTGCCGTCCCGCTCGTCATCGAGGGTAACCCGCACGCCCGCGTTCAGAAACGCGAGCTCACGTAGCCGATGAGTCAGGGTGTCAAAGCTAAAATCGAGCGTTTCGAACACCTCCTTGTCCGGCTTGAACGTGAGCTTCGTCCCGCGGCGCTTCGTTGTACCGGTAACGTGCAAGTCGTGGTCCGGCACTCCACGTACGTAGCGTTGCTGATAGACCTGCCCGTTTCGCCAGATTTCAAGGGCGACCGACTCCGACAAAGCATTGACGACAGAGACACCTACTCCGTGCAGTCCCCCGGAGACCTTGTAGCTCGCGTTGTCGAACTTGCCGCCTGCGTGCAACACCGTCAACACGACCTCGGCCGCCGCCCGGCCGCTGGCATGCAGATCGACCGGAATGCCTCGGCCGTTGTCGACCACCGTGATGGAGTTGTCGATGTGAATCGTCACCTTGATGATGTCGCAGAACCCGGCCAGCGCTTCGTCGATCGCGTTGTCGACCACCTCATAGACCAAATGATGTAGACCCGTAGTGCCGGTCGACCCGATATACATGGCGGGCCGTTTCCGGACCGCCTCCAGGCCTTCCATGACCTTGATCTTGTCCGCACCGTAGTCCGCCAAGTCGGCGTCGGTGATCGTAGGCGTCCCGGCTACCACTGGTAGCTCCACCTCGGGAGCCGGCGAAATCACGCCGGCGTCCTGCTTCTGCTCCAACTGCGTCATGGTGTGTTCTTTTAAGCCAGCCGATCCCTGACCGGAAATCGCCCTGGACATCGGGGTCTAGACTGCGTGCAGTCGTGTGATGACGAACCCTGCGTATCCCCGTCAGGACTCAGGACACGTGGTAAACGCCACGCAGCGACGATGAGTGCACCCTGGGCTTCTAGATGCGCATGGGCATGATCACATACGTGTAGTCGCATCCCTCGCTCGAGACCGGCGACAGAACGGCCTGACTCATCTCGTCCTTGAACTGGAGTTCCACGCTCTCCGATTCAGCAACTGCCAGAAAATCAAGTAAATATTGCGCATTGAAACAGATCTCAATCGCTGCTTCGTCATACTCTACCGACAACACCTCTGACGCTTCCCCCACTTCAGGACTATTCGACGTGATCTCGACCTTGCCGGCATCAATCTGAAACTTAACGGCACGCGAGCGTTCGCTCGACAGCAACGCGACCCGCTTGATGGCACTGGCAAGACGATCCCGCTCAAACTCGACTCTTTTATCGTTCCCCTTGGGTATGACCCGTTCGTAGGCGGGAAACTGGGCGTCGATCATTCTGGACACGAGTTGACGGTCCCCGACATCGAAGAAAAGATGGTTTTCGCCCCGCTCATACACAACCGATTCGTCGCCATCAGCGAGCAGCCGTGTGAGCTCCCAGAGCGTCTTCTTTGGCAGAATGACGCGGTTTTTTTCGCCGTCTTCCTGTGTCGCTGTTTCGCTCTCCTTGGACAGCCCCTCTCGAGCGGACGACACCAGCGCTAGACGATGCCCATCGGTCGCCACCGCGATCATTGCCGTCCCGGTCAAGACGAACAGTGCCCCATTTAAGAAGTAGCGCGTGTCTTCCCCGGTAATCGCAAACTGCGTCTTAGCCACCATTTCCCGCAGCGCCGAGCCCGGTAGGCTCTCGGTCGCTTTTCCACTGGCTTCTGGGAGGGTAGGGAAATCTTCTCGTGGCAGCGTCTGTATGCGCGAGTTGAACCGGTCTGCCTCCACATTGACGGTCCCAGCCGCCACAGATGATATTTTTATCTCGGTTTCCGGTAACGCCCGCACGATCTCATACAGCTTTTTCGCCGGCAACGTAAGTGACCCACCCTTTTTCACCACCGCCGCACAACGACTCCGTAATCCAACTTCCAGATCGGTGGCGACGAGCCGAATTTCTTTAGCTCCTTCTTCAGCGTCGATCAGCACGTTAGCAAGAATGGGGATTGTGTTTTTACGTTCAACGATCCCTTGGAAGAGGTGTAGCTCTTGAAGAAGTTCGGTCTTGCTAACGGTGAAATCCATCTGGGAAGTGACCTCGGAGGTAACGTTTAAATTGAGGTTTATAAAGAAAGAATAAATATATCTAATTATAACAGTAACTATAGTGTTGTTGAAAAGTGATTTAAATTTATAAAGTTAATAGTATCAGATGTTTAGAGTGTTTATTGGAAAAAGGAAATAGTGCTCTAAAACCACCTTTAAAAGGTGCTCAAGTGCCGAGCTTAGAGCATGCACATATCATCCACAACTTGAACGTGAGGAAACTGTTTAAAAAACGCTCCGGGTCGTCCAAATAAACCACCCAAGGCTATCGATGAGCTAGTTGAACGACTTAAGGAAGTTCTCGATGAGGGTGTTGAAGGAGGTGGTTTTTTTGCGGTTGGTCTCGATCTTTCGGATCGAATGAATGACCGTCGAGTGGTGTTTTCCACCAAAACTCTTTCCTATCTGGGGGAGCGAGGCGTTCGTCAGCGACTTGCAGAGATACATCGCAATCTGGCGCGGTAGCGCGACGGATTTAGCATTATTACGGGCTTTGAGATCATTCGTCTTGAGCGAATAATAACTAGCTACATGTTTTTGAATAATCTCGATCGTAACCTTCGGGTCGTCACGGTCCAAGATGTTTCGGAGAACATCCTGCGCCAGAGGTAACGAAATCTGTCGGCCGGTCAATGAAGCGTAGGCGATCAAGCGGATTAGCGACCCCTCAAGCTCGCGAATATTCGATTTAATCTTGCCGGCGATATAAATCGCCACATTGTCGGGTAGGGGTACTGTCTCGGCCTCGGCTTTCTTCTTCAGAATGGCCACTTTGGTCTCGAGATCAGGTGGCTGGATGTCGGCGATGAGTCCCCACTCGAACCGGGATCGCAGGCGTTCTTCAAGGGTAGGGATCTCGTGTGGGGGGCAGTCGCTGCTAATGACGATTTGCTTCTGAGCGTCGTAGAGTGAATTGAATGTGTGGAAAAACTCAGTCTGCGTGCCTTCTTTGCCAGCAAGAAACTGGATATCGTCGACCAGTAGGATGTCCATGCTCCTATACCGCTCTCGGAAATCAAGTATCCGGTCGTACCGCACCGCGTTGATCATCTCGTTCATGAAACGTTCGGACGAGATGTAGGTCAACTTGAGTTGTGGGGAGTGTTTATCGATATATCGTCCGATCGCATGCATGAGGTGAGTCTTGCCCAGTCCTACCCCGCCGTAGAGAAACAGCGGATTGTAGGAGCGTGACGGCGCTTCGGCGACTGCGCGTGCCGCGGCGTGCGCGAATTGGTTTGACGATCCGACGACGAATTTGGCGAAGGTGTACCGCTGGTTGAGGCCGGCGACGGATCGAGCGGTCGATTGTTCTATCGGCCGCAGAGTTGGCTGGGACGGTGTGGGTGGGGTGGCATCGGTAACGAACGAGATGACGGTTCCATGACGCTTGAGTTCAGCGACCGCCTCCCGTATTACACCCGCGTAGTGCTTGGTCAACCAGTCCCTGAACAGGTCGTTCGGCACCTTGACGGTGACGGTCTGCTCCTGGTCGTCGATGAAACTTGTGGGGTTGAACCACGTATAAAAACTGTGACGGTTAATCTTCGTCTCGATACGAGCGAGGATTTGATCCCAAACGTTCCCGGCTATGGGTGCCACTCGGATCCCCGCTCAAGCTGGCAAAGAGGTTCCTCAGACGAGCCTCGGATGCCTCCGCTTCCGCGGCCGCCGAGACGCCTGAGCACCGTTAGAGAGATCTGACACCGTTAAAAGACCCTTAAAAGACCCTAAAAGAGCCGAGAATGTTCAAGTCGACAGTCGACCGGTGGTCGTAACGGTGTCGAGAAGGCCGATAAACAACAAGACTTACTGACTTTCCACATTTTTTTCCACAGCTGTGGAAAACTTCGGTAGGGGGAACTCCGCAGTACGGCGGTCACTGTAGCACAGCGGCCGCCTAGGCCGCAATCCGGCGGACCGTCTGAGGCGACCAAGGGAGATGCGGCACACTCTCCCCACTAATACGAAGATGTTCTGGCTCCGGTGACTCTTGATCACCATGTCAACCCATTGACAGTTTGTCGAGATTTTGCCACAATGTATAGTTCTCATCGCGGCTGAGTAGCGGGGACCAGATGAAGCGCACATTCCAACCGAATCGTCGGCACCGCCGGAAGACGCACGGTTTCCGCGTGCGGATGAGCACGCCGGCCGGTCGTCGTGTGCTCAGCCGCCGTCGGGCAAAGGGCCGTCGGCGGCTGACCGTCTCCGGATAGTATTTCTGTCCTGACGCAGATTGAAGCCGTGGGTCAGCCGAGTGTGGTCCGGTCGCTGACACGCGAGCAACGCATCCGACGCCGCCCGGAGTTCCAGCGGATACAGCGGCGTGGAGTCCGGACCCGCGGGCGGTACATGACGCTCACCGGGCTACCGAACGGCCACGGCGTCAGTCGGCTTGGCATCGTCGCCACCCGGCGCCTGGGGAAGGCGGTCAAGCGCAATCGCTCGAAGCGGCGCGTGCGAGAGCTCTTCCGACACCATAAGCCGGCGGCTGGTCTGGACCTCGTTGTACTACCGCAGCGCGAATTTCTGGATGCGCCCTTTGCCACTCTGCTGGACGATTATCGTCGCACCCTTCGCCGCCAGGTCCGGGCACACGGCTCGTAGGCAGGTCGGACTGCCGCGGTTTCACCTTGTGCTGAGACGCCTGGACGAGTTACTGGTCGCGGTGTGGGTCTTTCTCCTCAGGAGCTACCGGGTGTTTTTCGCCCCGGTGTTCACCGGTTCCTGCCGCTTCGAGCCATCCTGCTCCCACTACGCTGAGGAAGCAGCACGTCGACACGGCAGCCTGCGTGGGTTGTGGCTGACCTGTCGGCGGCTCACCCGCTGTCATCCGTTTCGGGCAGGCGGGTACGATCCCGTGCCGGATCGGCCGGGTGAACCCGATCACTCTTCGCGGACCCGGGGTGCCTGACGAATCATGGAACGTCGAGTGCTCCTCGCGGTGTTTCTCTCCTTTCTGGTGCTGGTCCTGTACCAACGGTGGATTGGTCCCCAGCCGGTACCGGTCGTTCCGGGGCGTACCGAGCCGGCGGATTCTCCAACTGCGGCCGTGGACAGGACGGAGTTCGCGAGGAGGCCCAACGCATCGGAAGCGCCGAGCGCTACCCTGACCCCGACATCCGACCAGAGCGCCATCGCACCACCCGAGGCGGGCGAGTCGTTCGAAGCCGTCGTATCGGATGATCGGGCCCGGGACATCATCGTCGAGAATGAATTCGTGCGGGCGGTGTTCGCTACCAGGGGAGCCAAGCTGGTGAGCTGGCAGCTCAAGGGCTATGCGGACGAGAACGGCGACCCGGTCGAGCTAGTGCCTCCCTCGGCGCCACCGGGTCGCGCTTGGCCCTTCTCACTCGTGGTGCCGGGCGACCCGGAGACTACGACGCGGCTCGCCGACGCGCTGTTCCTACCCTCCGTCGACGGGCTCCAACTGGCAGCCGACGCCGCGACCCTCGTCTTCGACTACGAAGACAGCGCCGGTCTGCGGGCAAGGAAGACCTTCACGTTCCAGGCATCGCTCGACCAGCCCTATGTCGTAGGGTTTAACGCGTCAGTGTCGACAGCGGCGGGGGTGCTGCCGCTTCGGGTGCAGTGGGGCCCGGCATTGGGAGGCATGCGATCGAGCAGCTCACGGCTGGTAGTTCGGCAGCTGCCCGGGGCGGTGCTTTATGGCCGTGCGTTCGAGGACGGTCTACTGCAGGAGGTCGATCTCGACAGGGCGCAACCTGCCGACTTCGCGGAGCGGCCGACCTACGAGGGTCAGTTCGATTTCGTCGGTGTCGACAACCACTACTTTCTGGTCGCCGCGTTACCGGGTGCACGGGAGAGCCGGGTCGACTACAACCCGGTCTCGGCTGTCGAGTTGGACCACGATTTAGTCGCGTTCGATCTTACGGTCGACATGGGGACGGCCGACCTGCTGGTCTTTGTCGGACCGAAGGACTTCGACCTCCTGAGCGCCGTCCACCCCGACTTGGTGCGGGCGATCGATTTTGGTTGGCTGTCGATGCTCGTCGTACCGCTGCATCGAACACTGAAGTGGATCTACGGATTTGTCGGTAACTACGGGTGGTCGATCATTCTGCTCACCTTGCTGATCAATGTCGCGATCTTCCCGCTGCGACACAAGAGTGTGGTGTCGATGCGTAAGATGCAGGAGTTGCAGCCTGAGATGAAAGCGGTCCAGGCGCGCTACGCCAACCTCAAGGCGACCGACCCGGCCAAGCAGAAGATGAATCAGGAGGTGATGGAGCTGTATCGCCGACGCGGCGTCAACCCCGCCAGCGGGTGTCTGCCGATGCTGCTCACGATGCCGATCCTGTTTGCCTTCTACCGGTTACTGTCGATGGCGATCGAGATACGCGGCGCTCCGTTCATAGCGTGGATCACCGACCTGTCGCTTCACGATCCGCTGTACGTCACGCCGATCGTGATGGGGGCCTCGATGGTCTTCCAACAGCGGTTGCAGCCGGCGGGCGCCGACCCGATGCAGCAGAAGATCATGATGCTGATGCCCGTCATGTTCACGTTCATGTTCCTGTGGGCACCGAGCGGGCTGGTGATTTACTGGCTGACGAGTAACCTGATCGGTATTGGCCAGCAACTGGTGACGAACCGAATTGCCGGCCCGCCCCGCACACGCCAGGTACGACCGCCAGCGGAACGGCAGTTGAAGAAAGTGGCCGTGGCCTCCGGGCCGGACGCCGGGTCGGCGAGCGAGGGGTCAGAGAGCCAAAAGGCGGCGCCAGCGGAACGGCAGTTGAAGAAAGTGGCCGTGGCCTCCGGGCCGGACGCCGGGTCGGCGAGCGAGGGGTCAGAGAGCCAAAAGGCGGCGCCGGCGCGCCAGGGCAAGGGCGCGCGACGGCCGCGCCGAAAGGGTCGGTCGTGACCAGGGGTGTACGGTGACAGAGGATCTCGAAACCCGGATGGTGACGTTCGTCGAGGCGGTCACGACCGCAATGGGCCTGTCCGTGGACGTGGCGTCTGCCCCGATCAAAGATGGCACCCTGATCTCGCTCGACGGGGACGGAGGCGAGGTGCTGTTGCGGCGCAAGGGCGCTGGGCTGGACGCGCTGCAGCACGTTGTCAACGCGGTATTCCGTAGGGAACACACGCAGGGCCACATCGTCGTCGATTGTCTGGACTACCGGAAGAGCAAGGACGAGGAGCTCAAGCAGACGGCACTTCTGCTCGCTGAGCGTGTCCGGGCGAGTGGTGAGACCCAGGAAATCGGACCATTGAATCCATACGCCCGGCGGATCGTACATCTGGCCGTGGCCGAGGACCTGAGTGTGTCCTCAGAGAGTATCGGCGATGCGTTCCTGAAGACCGTCCTGATCTCGGTCACCGAGCCCACACGCCGCAATTGAGCACCGCGGGCGACCAAGCGTTCCGGGGTCGGATGGCCTTCGGGACGGGCCACTGCAGACTTGTTCACCCCCGACGACACGATCGTCGCGGTCGCCACGCCGCCAGGCCGAGGCGGCTTGGGTGTGGTACGCCTGAGCGGCTCCCGGGCGGCACCCATAGCCCTGACCCTACTGGATCGCACTGGGCCGTTGCGACCGCGACATGCGACCGTGGCCAGGATTCTCGACCACACCGGGGCGGCGAGCCCGACCGCGATCGATCAGGTCGTTGTGACGTCCTTTCCGCGCCCGGGCTCCTACACCGGAGACGATGTCGTGGAGATCAGTGCGCACGGCAGCCCCTTGCTGCTGGACCGGATCGTCGCGCTCGCGCGGGCCGCCGGTGCCCGACAGGCGGAGCCGGGCGAATTCACGCTGCGGGCGTACTTAAACGGCCGTCTTGATCTGGTGCAGGCCGAGGCAGTCGCTGACCTGGTAGACGCGGTGACGCCTTTACAGGCACGTGTCGCGTTCGACCAGCTCGAAGGCACGATTACGGGGCGGATGTCAGCGATCGAAGATCAACTCTTCGACCTGGTCGCCCGTCTGGAAGCGTCGTTGGATTTCCCGGAGGAGGGCTATCACTTCGTGGCGGCGACGGCGGTCGGTGCTGAGGTCGGCGGCATCCTGGAGCAGGTGAAAATGCTGCTCGGCGATGCCGGCCGCGGGCGACTCATCCGCGAAGGATGCCAGGTAGTCCTACTGGGAAAACCGAATGCGGGCAAGTCGAGTCTCTTCAATCGGCTGCTTGGCGTCGCGCGCGCGATCGTCGCGCCAGTGGCGGGGACGACGCGGGACTTGGTGACCGATGTGATGGATCTCGACGGGTTGGCGGTGACCCTCGTGGACTCGGCTGGGATTCGGTCGGCCAGCGGGCCAGTGGAGGTGGAAGGGGTGTTGCGGGCCCGCCAGGCGTTGGAGGTGGCGTCGGCGGCGGTCGTCGTGCTTGACCGCTCGCGCGCGCTCGGGCCGGAAGACTGGACGGTGCTGGAAGAGACGGCGCAGCGCCGGCGCGTGGTGGCGGTGAACAAGGTGGATGAGCCGGAGTGCTGGGCCGTGGGGGCGTTGCCGCTCGACGGGGAAAGCGTGATTGTCGAGGTATCGGCCCGCACGGGCGAGGGGTTGGACCGCCTGCGAGGCAGGCTGCGGGATATCCTGACGGAAGGCGAGTCGCTGCGCGACACACCGGGGGTGGCGAACAGCCGCCACATCGGGTTGCTTGAGCGCGTCGCCGAGGCGCTGGGTGCGGCGGAGGAAGCCGCGGTGAACGGGGCGGCGGAGGAATTCGTGCTCGCGGACCTGCAGCGCGCCAGCGCGGCGCTCGACGAGTTGACCGGAAAACGGACCCCAGACGACGTGCTGCGGCACATCTTCGAGCGGTTTTGTATCGGGAAGTGACCGGGGCCAGGGACCGGACTCGGCGGTGGAGCAGGCTGGCAGCGTGGTCCGTGATCGCCGAGACGTGGTGCGCAAACGAGGAACGATGAATCCCGACTACGACGTGATCGTAATCGGTTCCGGACACGCCGGTGTAGAGGCGGCGCATGCCGCCGCGCGCCTAGGGTGCTCGGTGGGGCTGTGCACGCTGTCACGGGAGACGGTGGCGCACATGCCCTGCAACCCCGCGATCGGGGGGACGGCGAAGGGGCATCTGGTTCGGGAGATCGACGCACTGGGCGGGTTGATGGGTCAGGCGATCGATGCGACGGCGATTCAGTTCAAGCTATTGAATCGGAGTCGTGGACCGGCGGTCTGGTCGCCTAGGGCGCAGGCGGACAAGCGGCGCTACGCCGGATGGATGCGGGCGCGACTAG
>CAUZDS010000015.1:0-76005 GCA_963578725.1 Vicinamibacteria bacterium | reverse complement strand
GTGCGGCGCCCAAGGCGACCAAGGCCTCTCCGGTGATTGCCGCACCGATCTTCGCCTGCAGATCCTGACTGTCGTCCACCTGCTTCATGAAGCGTTCGAAATTCTCTTTGCTCATGGTCTCTCTCCTGCGATGCGTCCATTGCCGACGGCCACGATCCGGACGGCGTGCGTCATCGACCTACCTCAATTGCGACGATGTGATGTAGGACCCGATCCTACCGCTGGCTGGCAGGGGGGCAATGCGGGGGGTTCCGGGCGGTGCAACGGGGACGAGGGTGAGTCACGCGCTCAGAGAGCTTTCAATCGCTGGGGGTCACAGAGATGTCCGGGTTAACGGCTTAGAACTAGATCAGGCGCATGAGAATCACCAGCCCGAGGTAGAGCACAAAAGTTGCAAAACTCTGCCACCCCTGCGGAAGCGCGTTGCGAATGGGCCGGAGTAATGGCTCGGTGAGAGCATCCACCCGTGTCGTCAGCGAGCGGGTGGTGTTATTCACGGGGAGCCATGTGAGGAACATGGAGGCCAGCACGATGAATGAGTAAAGTTCGAGTAACAGACTGATCACATGCATAATCCCTAAACATAAATCGCTTGTCGATTCTTCACTCCACCCTAATCGACCTGAGAACAGATATTAGCCATAAGTAGGGTTGTCTTCAATATAGAAGCAGTGTCTCCAGCATCACTGGCTGGTAGCCATGCCGGTCAGTCTACGCCACTCGCGATGGGTTGTGTAGGGGGTTGACTGTGACGGGTGGATCCACCCCGTAGAGGACGAGGACGCACCCGCCCGCTCGTAGACGGAGGATGCAGTGCGGGGGTAGTGACCGACTTTTGGATCCCGGCCCAAAATTAGCGGTTCAACGGGGACGAGGGTGAGTCACGCAGGTGCGCATCGTCCCATTCGTGGGCGAGGCGTTGGGCGTCGGCGATCTGGTCAGGGGTCATCCGGCCTGCAAGCATGTCGCGATTACGGCCCGCGCGGACCGAGGTCGATCTGGAGCGCTGGAGCCAGCTCTCTGAGCTGCCGAACGACGTCCCCGCCCACTTCCGGCATCTAGCCTTTCAGCCGATGGGATCGCCTGAAACGTCTCCCCTATATCTCCCTGACTGGGGTCGAATGGAGGGGACTGGAGTAAACGCGGGTAAAATGAAATACAGCGAGAAGCAGTAATGAATTCGGCCCTGAACTACGAAAGTCGTGCGCCATCACCATGTTAGGGTGAATGGGCCTTCAGGGTTCGACTCCCAGGCGCTTCCGCCACCAGTTGCTTCCGTATCGGTAGAACCTGGACCGCCGGTCGGTCAACCCCAGCTCGATTTGTCGATCGACAACATGAGGGCCTACAACGAAAAGTATGGCCAAGTCGCAGGGAACGGCATCCTGAAACACGTCGCGCCCGAACTGGGTGGAGTGGCGCATCGCGGCGGTGATATGGTCACGCGAACGCTGGGCACCCGGTTCGCGGCCATCTTGCCAGACACGTCGAAGGAGGGTACGCCGGCGGTCGCGAGTTGTTTTCGTGCAAGTATCGAAACCGCAAACAGCATTCGCGCCGCCGACGAGCTCGTCGTCCGTGTGGGTATAGCGCCCCTGCACCCCGACAGCGCCTCGACCTGGGACGAGCGAGCTCGATCTTGAGGCACTGGCCCACCTCTGCCTCACGCTGCCAGAGCACGGCAAAAGCCCGGTATCGCTCTCGATCGCCACTCCCCCTCCCGCGCACAACGTCTGAGCCTCACTGTCGACGGCCGGACCTCACACACGTGACAACCCGTGGTGAAAGGCCAATAGCATTCCGCTGTACCGGCTCGGGCACACGGCCACTACACACCGAGCAGCAGGTCGACGACGCCATCCGTGTCGCTGAAATCGGACAGGACAGCGTGTGCGCCAGCTGACCTGAGCGCGGCCTCGTCGTAGGGCCCGGTCGCCACGGCCACTGATCGGGCGCCGGCGGCGGCCGCACACCTAACATCAAGCGGCGTGTCGCCGATCACGACGACGTCGCCGGCCGCCGCCACCGCCACCCCTTCACGCCGTGCCCGGTCAAGCGCGATCGGGACCAGATCGTCCCGCACCGGTGCGTCGTCCCCAAACGCACCGAAGCGGAAGAAGCGCCAGAGATCGAAGTGCTCCAGCTTGATCTGCGCCGGTCTGGCGAAGTTGCCGGTAATCAGACCAGACCGTACAGTACTCTGCCGGCTCAACATCTCGAGCAGCGCCTCTACGCCCGGCATCAGCCCCTTCCGCGGTCCCGGGAAATGGATCTCGTCGGTGAACAGCTCGCAATAGCGGGTATGGAACAACGCCCGTGTCGCGCGGTCGACCGTGACTCCAGCACGGTCGAGCGCCGCGGTCAGTATGAGCTCGTCGGTCGAGCCGGCGACCTGAATGTCGTCGAAACCGCGGGCCACGCCGAACAGCTCTTGAAACGCGCATGTCAACGCGCGGTAGCCCGCCCGCCCCGATAGGAGCAGGGTGCCGTCGATATCAAACAACAGGATCTTGGAAACCACCGGTGGTGTCTGCTCAGAACCCTGGATCCGGAATAGGGGATTCTGGATTCTGGGCTCAAGGCGGATGACGCCGCGAGCTTTCAATCATAGACTCCGAGTTCCCGGTTGACCTGCTCCACGATCCGGCTGGACTCGTTCAGGGCGTGCACGATCGCCCGCAGCGCGGCAACATTCGCTGCGATCGCGAGCACCGCCAGCATTGCATGAAAGCCACCAGGAATGACTCCGGTGTCGACACCGCCGCCCACAATGGCGGTCGCCATCGTCAGTGCCATCGCCACCGTCGCCAGTTTAAAGACCGGTCCGCGTAGGGCGGCGACCCTGACAACGGCGTCGGTGGTCAGCGCGCCCTCGGTCACCGCGTCACGAATGGCACGTCCCTTCCCGATGAGGTAGAACATGGTCATTGAGTGCGCCAGCAAAGTGATCAGCGTAACAAAGATGGCCAGCGTGGCGTGCCGAAGGACTTCATCAGCAGTGATGGCCCTGTAGCCGAGGGCGAAGCTGACGACGAGCCCGGCGAGCGAGAGGACAGAGGTGGTGATCAGCGCAGCGGACATCGGTCGTTCATCATATCAGCCGCGGCGGCGGGGTCGCCGATGAGCGATACACCAGCGCCGTTCGTCTCGCGGTGGTTACCGGTGGTACGAGACCGTCTCGGCCCCAGGCGCGATGTGCTCGATCTGGCGATGGGCACCGGCCGCCATGCCCGGGCGGCAGCCGCGCACGGCTTCCGAGTCTTCGGCGTCGACCGCGATCTCGATCGGGTCAGGCTGGCAAAGACCGGCGCGCTAGACCGTGCGCGGCTCTGGGTCGCAGACCTCGAAACGGCGCCGCTGCCGCGGAACCGCTTCGATCTCGTGATCGGCACGAATTACCTGCAGCGATCGATCTGGCCGGCGTTCCGCGACGCCGTCCGAACGGGAGGGTTCGTCATCTACGAGACGTTCACCGTCGCGCAGCTGACCCACGGCACCGGCCCCAGGTCCCCCGATCATCTGCTCCGGCCGGGCGAGCTCCGCGCCGTGTTCGAAGGCTGGACCCTGTGCCTCGACGAAGAATGCACGGCCCCGGTCGGAGTCGCGCGGGTGGTCGCCAGAAAGCCGGACCACTGATCGTGTCGGAGCCGATACGCGCTCAGCGGCCTGCCGCCAAGGCCTTCTTGCGGGCGGTCCCTCTACGTGGTTTGCGCTCACGAGCAACGAGCGCTCGATATTCGCTGATCAACAGCTCGAGATGTTCCCGCTCCTCGTCGGCGAACTCCAGGAAGATTCGCTTACCTTCCGAGTCCTCGAACCGCTCACCGTAATGTCTGAAAAATCGGTGTGACCCGCGCTCACACCGGATGCCGATCATCAACGCCTCTCGATCGTCGACGACCTTGTCTAACCCCTCGGTGCCGGAGGCGAACAACCCGTTCGCAGCCCCCTTAAAGAAGAGAAACGTCGGATAGGACTCGAGCTGCGGGTCCTCGGCGAGCAGCTCCTGATAGCGCTGCTGGAGGGTGTCAAGATGCTCCTCTTCTTCCGCCGCCAGACGCCGGAAGACCTTACGCGCCCGCGCGTCCCGCACCAGCTCTGACCCGCGGGCGTAGAACTCGAGCCCGCTACGCTCGGTGGCGATCGCGATCCGCAGCGCGTCACGGGCGAACAGCAACTCGGTCGTCGCAACCGTCGTGGGCACGCGACGCCCAGCCCGACAATCCTCGCACGTCCCGTAGATCTGCAACACGCTCTGCCGGGCCGCAAAGCCACGTGCCGCGGCGATCTCCTCGAGCAGTACCTCAATGTCCGTACTCAGGAACTCCGACGACCGGTTGCACGATTTGCAGATCAGATGGAAATGCCTGGGGTGGCGGTAGGAATGCTCGAACCGGAACCGGCCGTCACCGAAATCGACCTTGCGGGCAATGCCAGCATCGACCATCCACTGCAGTGTTCGGTACACGGTGGCCCGACTGATCTTCTGATTTTCCCGGCGCATCAGGTCGACCAGATCATCCGCACTGAAATGGCCGTCCTGCCGCAGAAAGACGTTGATGATCAGGTCGCGCTTGGTGGACCGCTTGCCGCCGGCCGGGCGCAAGCGCTCGAGGTAGGCCGTTTGTGCGTCCATACCTGACGTCCCGCGTCAGAAACTCGGTGCGTCTCTCGCACGCCGCGTCCGGGCCATCACGAGGCGAGAAGGGGCGAGTCGGGGTAACCGGCCGTGTCGAACGTCACGGGACGCCCCATTCGAGATCGGGTAGCCCGCGCGGAGCAGGGCCGAACACGACCGAGCGTAAACATGGCGATACCCCGCGCACCGGCGTGCGAGGTTACACTTCGAACGACGAGCCACACCCGCAGGTCGACTTGGCGTTCGGGTTCTTGATCGTGAATCCGCCACCGGTCAGGTTGTCCACGAAATCGACCTGCGCACCGGTCAGATACCGCAAGCTGATCGGGTCCACGTACAGGCGGACACCGTTTGACTGGAAGACACGGTCGGCCGACGCGTCGCCGGTGCCCTCCTCGATCATCAGCCCATACTGAAAGCCAGAGCAGCCGCCGCCCTGCACGAACACCCGGAGCCCGACATTCGCCTTGTTCTCTTCCGCCATCAGGCCGACAATCTTGGACGCGGCCGTCTCGGTCACAGTGATAAACTCGGACATCGGTTTCGATCTCCCCCCGGCTCCAGAACGGAACCCTCTGCGGATTATAGCCGGGTGTTGCCGAGTGCGACAAGACCGCCCATGACGGACACCAGACGCGCGGATCGGCTGAGCACCGGCAAGCGTCGGTGCCAGACGACGGCCTGAGCGAGTGTGGTCTGCCGGCCTGGACCGAGAATCGGACGTGACCCTTCAGACACCCGCGTCGCTGCTCGACCGGGCACAGGTCAGGTGGAACGAGATCGGCGAGAGCCAGCCCGACCTAGTTCCGACCATCGCGTTGCAGCGATCGCTGGTTGCCCGCACGATCGCGGCAGTCGGTCGGCTGAGCGGCTCCGGGCCGCCCGCCGTGAGCCTCGAACCGGAACAGGTCGCCGACAAGCTATGTGCCGGCACCCCGGCGTTTCGGGGCGAGCCGATCACGTTGCCGGCCGCCATACTCGGCCCGCTGGTCCTCGAGGCGTGTGACGATCTTGCCAGCGGTGGTGCGGGTGGCGTCGCCCGGCGCGTGCGCACCTGCCTCGACGACGGGCGCATCGACATGTGCTCGCTGCTTACGGCCTCCTTCGACCGCGACCAGAACGCCATCCGTGTCAAAGCACTGCATGAGGGCGTTGCGCCAGACGTACTGTGGCTCGTGGCGGAGCTCGCGGCGGGACCGGCGGCGTACGTGGCACAGCGGACGCTGTTCACCCAGACCGGAATCGGACCCGAACCGTCGGTCGCCAGCGCGCTCGAGAGATGGCCACGCGGTTGCTGTCCAGCCTGCGGTTCCTGGCCGGCGTTCGGCGAAACCGTGGAGCGTTCCAGCCTGCTCCGCTGCTCATTCTGCGGACTCGGGTGGCGGCCGCGTGACCACGGCTGCACGTATTGCGGCGCCGAACCCGGGCACCTGACGTCGCTCAAGGCGGACCCCGGCGCGGCGCACCAGGCGGCGCTCTGCTCCAGCTGCGGCGGCTATCTCAAGTGGCTTGACGTCCGGGCATCCACACCGTTCGAGCTGCTCCCGGTAGAGGATCTCGCGTCTACGCCGCTCGACGTGCTGTCGGTCCATCAGGGTTTCGGGCGCCCCTCGCTCCCCGAGCTCGGCGGACCCGAGCGACAGCCCTGTAAGATGGTAGTGTCCACCCCGTGAGATCCCTCCGCAGATCCGCTCGCCAGCAGCACGCCTGGCGAGCTGCTGACGAATGTGCCCAAGCCTGCTTCTGCCGACGACCGGCCCCGGACCGCCGCCAGGGCGAGAGACCTTCCGCAAGCTGGGTATAATCGAAGTGGATCTCGACCAATGTTCACACGCGCACGTCTCGGGGTGAGTCTGCTGGTGATGATTGCCGGCGCTGTAGCAGTGCCGGCGGCAGCCCAGGCCCTGCCGCACGCGCGGCTGTTCCCGCCCGAGGACCTCGGTCTGCTCGAGGGTCCCGACCGCAGATTGTGGCAGAAGCCGGACGAGATCATGGACGCGCTGAACATAGCGGACGGTTCCATCGTTGCCGACGTCGGCGCTGGTGCCGGCTGGTTCACGGTTCGTCTAGCGCGACGGGTCGGTCCCAACGGACGGGTCTACGCCGAGGACATCCAGCGGCCGATGCTCGAAGCGATTAACTATCGTGTCCGCCGGGAAGGACTCACGAACGTTGAGACGGTGCTCGGCACACCGGAAGACCCTAAGCTGCCGGCCGGTCTCGATGCGGTGCTCATCGTGGACGTGTACGCCGAAGTCGAGGATCCGGTCTCCCTGCTGACGGACGTCGCGGCGGAGCTCAAGCCGCAAGGGCGCCTCGGGATCGTCGACTTTACCAGGGAGGGGGGGGGGCCAGGACCACCGATGGAACAGCGCGTCGAGGCAGCCGATGTCATCCGCGACGCCGAGGCGGCCGGACTTACCATGCTTTCGCGCGAGACGTTCCTCACCTACCAGTTCCTGCTCGTGTTCGGGCTCGACCAGAGCTCGCCGTTCCCACTCCCCCGCGCAGCGGGGCCGTAAACGCTGACCAGCGAGGTGGAGCCAACGGGCCCGGACGGTCTGAGGCGAGCCACGCCTCGTGTCGGTGCCATGCCGACTGCGCTCACGATCGCCGGCAGTGACTCCGGAGGGGGAGCCGGCATCCAGGCCGATCTGAAGACGTTCGCCGCGCATGGTGTGCACGGGCTCTGCGCGGTGACCGCGATCACCGCCCAGAACACGATCGGCGTCAAGGCGGTCGAGGTAATTGGCGCGCCCGTCGTCGCGGCGCAGATCGAGGCGGTGGTCGCCGACTTCGACGTCCGCGCGATCAAGACGGGGATGCTCCCCAACCGGGAGGTGGTGATCGCCGTCTGCGAGGCGCTCGAGACGCTGGCCGACGTCCACTTGGTGGTAGACCCCGTCATGGTCGCCACGAGCGGCGACCGGCTACTCGACGACGACGCCATCGACCTGATCCGTGCCAGGTTGCTGCCCCACGCGCGTCTCGTCACCCCCAACTGGTCGGAAGCGGAGGTTCTGGCGGGGATGCCGATCGCGTCGCTGGACGACACGAGACAGGCCGCAGCCCGACTCCGGACCCGCGGTGTCGGGGCCGTCGTGATCACCGGTGGTCACCTCGAGGGACCAGAGTCGATCGATCTGCTTGACGACGGCGACGTCGTCGTCGAGCTCCGCGGCCCGAAGCTGGAGAGCCGGAGCACCCACGGCACCGGGTGCACGTTCTCCGCCGCCGTCACTGCCGGACTGGCGTGGAGACTGAACCTCGACGACGCGGTGGTGAGGGCCAAGCGCTACGTCGAGGGGGCAATCCGGCATGCGAAGCCACTCGGGCGCGGCCACGGCCCGGTCAATCATTTCTGGAGCAAATGAGCGACAATGAGGGAGGGCATGCCAACATCGCAGTACGCGATCACGACTGATCCGCTGGATCTCCGCGAGCTGGTGAGCGCAATCGTGACCCCGGTCGCGTCGGGCGGCTCGCCGGCCGTTGGTCCGGGTGCCATCACCTCGTTCTTGGGTATCGTCCGCGACGAGAATGCCGGGCGCAGTGTACTGCGACTCGAGTACGAGGGTTACGAGTCGCTGGCGGTGCGAGTCTTCGAGCAGATCGGCGCGGAGACCGCCGAGCGGTGGGCAGCGCGGGTGGCGTTGCATCACCGGCTCGGCACGCTGCAGATCGGCGAGGCCAGCGTGATGATCGCGGTTTCGTCGGCGCATCGCGCCGAAGCCTTCGCCGCCTGCCGGTATGTAATTGAGCGAGTGAAGCAGATCGCGCCGATCTGGAAGCACGAATTCTTCGAGGGCGGCGACGTCTGGATCGAAGGCGCCACCGCGGACCCCGGCGACGACACTGCGCGTCAGAATGCCCATCGCGCGGCCTGTATCGAATGAAGCAGCGCCGTCGCCAGAACGCAGTGCGCGGCTGACACGGCGCGACAAGGGAGCATTCGAGACGCCCCGCCCGGCAAGCCGGGCACATGAGTCCGATACCGGCCATCGGCATGCGCGTTAACATCCGTTTGTTCGCCCGGCTGAGGGACATCGCTGGCACCGGAGAGATCGAGCGGCAGGTGCCTGACGGCGCCACCGTCCGAACCGTGTGGGAAGCTCTGGCCAGTGAATTTCCTGCGCTGCAGGACTACGAGGTCTCGATCTCGACGGCGGTCAACGCGGAGTACTCGCGGATGGACGCACCGGTCAGCCACGGCGACGAGGTGGCGTTCCTGCCGCCGGTATCCGGCGGATAGAGCCCCGTGTCCGCAGTGCACGGACAAGTATTCCGACGCCCGTCGGCTGCCGCCAGTCGTCCAAACTCAGATGCTTTGACCTTCTCCAGAGCCCAGACATGTTCGACAAGCTGCAGACGATCGAATCACGCTACGACGAGTTGATGGCGCTCGTCAGCAACGCCGCGGTGCAGGCCGATCCCAAAGAGTATCGGGCCCACTCGAAGGCGCTGGCCAAAATCCAGCCAGTCGTGGAGATGTACCGTGAATACAGGACGGTACTGACCGAGATCGGCGAGGCCCGAGAGCTGGCGGACGGCAACGACCCCGATCTGCGGGAGCTGGCCGTGCAGGAACTGACCCGGTTCGAGACACGGCGCGACGAGCTACTGACCGAGATCAAGAACCTGTTGGTGCCCAAGGACCCCAACGACGATAAGAACGTCGTACTGGAGATTCGCGCGGGGACCGGTGGGGACGAAGCCGGGCTGTTCGCAGCCGATCTATTCCGGATGTACACGCGGTTCGCCGAGCGGCATGGCTGGAAGGTGGAGGTCATGTCCACCAGCGAGAGCGGTGTCGGCGCGATCAAGGAAGTTATCGCGCTATTCGAGGGGCGCCAGGTGTACAGCCAGCTGAAATACGAAAGCGGCGTCCACCGGGTGCAGCGGGTGCCGGCCACTGAAGCCAGCGGCCGCGTCCACACCTCGACGGCGACCGTCGCGGTGCTTCCGGAGGCCGAGGAGGTCGACATCGCGATCGACCCGAAGGACCTGCGGGTCGACACCTTTTGCTCGAGTGGGCCGGGCGGTCAAAGCGTGAACACCACGTATTCGGCGGTACGGATCACGCATCTGCCGACGGGGCTGGTCGTGTCTCAGCAGGACGAGAAATCACAGATCAAGAACCGCGCGAAGGCAATGAAAGTGCTGCGATCGAGACTCTACGAGATGGAGCTCCAACGCCAGCACGACGAGATCGCGCAAGACCGGCGGAGCCAGGTGGGCACCGGCGAACGGTCGGAGAAGATCCGCACTTACAACTTCCCGCAGAACCGGGTCACCGACCATCGGATCGGGTTCACTACCCATCGCCTCACCGAGATGCTCAACGGCGATCTCGCCGAGATGACCGAGGCTCTCACAACGCACTTCCAGACCGAGAAGCTCGAGAGCGCGGAGCGGGTCTCCGGATCGTGATTGCACGGCGGTCCGGGTGCACGGGTCGGCGGTGACGCCGATAGAGGAACGGGTGTCGGCCGCCCGGTGGCCGCTCGTCGCCTCCGGTATCGGCGAACACGACGCGGCACTCGATGTGGAAGTGCTGGCCCGCCACGCCCTCGGCTGGGACCGCGCACGGTATCTCTCGCACGCGCGGGACCCGGCTCCACCCGCGTTTGATCGACGGTTCGACCGGCTAATCGAGCGGCGTTGCCGACGTGAACCGGTCGCGCAGATCACCGGGTCGCGGGAGTTCTGGGGTCTGGACATCGCCGTGACGCGTGACGTCCTGATCCCCAGGCCGGAGACGGAGCTCCTGATCGAGACCGGGGTGGCGCTGCTCGCTGACCGGGCGACGCCGTGGGCCGTCGCCGACGTCGGCACCGGCTCCGGCTGCCTCGCGGTTGCCCTCGCCCATGAGCTACCGCGCGCACAGATCACGGCGACCGACTTCTCGCCGGCTGCGCTGGCCGTCGCGCGTCGGAACGCCACCCGGCACAGCGTGGGCGACCGGATCAGCTTCCACGAGACGCGCTGGCTCGAAGGTCTGCTTGGTCCCTACGATCTCATCGTCTCGAACCCGCCGTATGTGCCAGAGCCAGAGATGGCGAAGCTGGCACCCGAGGTCGCGCGCTACGAGCCGGCAGCAGCCCTGTGCGGTGGCCCGGACGGTCTCGACCCGGCGCGCGAGCTACTCCCGACCGCGGTGCTCCGGCTGCGACTCGGCGGATGGCTTGTGCTGGAGATCGGTACTGGGCAGGATCAGGCGGTCACCGAACTCGTGGCTCGCCAGCCCGAGCTGTCTCTAGGCGAGATCCAGAAGGACCTGCAGGGCATCCCACGGACCGTGGCGGTCCGCCGCGTCCGCTAAGACGGCCTGGCCTAACGGGTCGGGACACTCGTCCGTGGTCGCCAACGGCCGTTTCGGTAACGGGAACACCTGTCATGTAACCGAACGTTTCGCTGAGAGCTACTACACCCGTCCGGCGCCATGGAGGCCCGCATGCCCGATGATTGTCTCTTCTGCAAGATCGCCAACGGCGAGATCCCCGCGACGATCCTCTACCAAGACGATCAGCTACTGGTGTTCGAGGACGTCAACCCGCAAGCGCCGTTCCACGTACTGATCATCCCACGACGGCACATCTCGACGCTGAACGACGTGCGGCCGGGGGACGAGCTCCTGCTGGGTGGCCTGATAGCTCGCGCCGCGCAGATCGCCGGAGAGCGTGGGCATGCACAGGACGGCTTCCGGACGGTGGTCAACTGTAACCGCGGTGCCGGGCAGTCGGTCTTCCACATCCACCTGCACTTGCTGGCGGGACGAAACATGGCCTGGCCGCCAGGGTAGGTGCCTTGCAGCCGTACGCCCCGCCTCACATGACACAGGGCAACAAACGGCAGCTGACTGCTGCTGCGACGGACCGTTGAATGACTGACGCTCAGTCAGAACCCGCGACAACGGCTGGCAACTCCCTGAGCGTGGTGATGACCGGTACACCCTCGACCCGGCGGTCGGTCCGGCCAGACCGCGCCAGTAGCACGGCTCCCATACCGAGCCGGCGCGCGCCGGCCACGTCATGATTGACGCTGTCGCCTACCATCACGGCCTCGTCCGCCGCTACGCCAAGCTCGCGAAGCGCCGCCTCGAAGATACTCGGGTGCGGCTTCATGAACCCGTGGTCGGATGAAGAGACGGCGCCGGTGATGAAAGTGTCGAGCTTGAAGTAGCTTTGGAACGAACTGAGACAGCGGTGCGTGTTCGAGATCAGCCCGAGCCGCAGACCACGCTGGTGAAGCTGACGCAGCACCGGCTTGACGTCGTCGTACAGCGAAAAGTGCCGGCACACGGCCCACTCTTCGTAGATCTCTCGCGCGCAGGCGTCGAGTCTGGGACCGCGGCCGCCCATCTCCTCGATGACCCGCCGCGCATAGCGCACGAACAGCTCGGGCCGATAGCTCGCGTCCGCGTCCACCTCGAGCTCGCCCGACGCGATGGCGACCGCCGAGTCGAACCGCGCGGTGTCGACACGCAGCCCGTGCCGGTCGCTGAACAACCCGTAGCCGGCGGCGTCGAAGGTCGGCCCCGGGTAGATGAGTGTGAAGTCGACGTCGAAGAAGACCGCTTTCGTCACGAGTCCTCGTACGGCCCCGCAATCGCGATCGCGGCGCGCTCGGTCACGAGCGCGCCGCGCGCCGCCCCGGTGAGCCCCGGCGGCTCGTCTTTCGACTCGACCCGATACCAGCACCACACAGAGACCAACGGAGCCGTGCGTGCTTCCTGGATGAGAACCTTCAAGCCGTTGTCGAGCACTGCGGTACGGGGGATTGGCAAAGCGCCGTCACGGGCGGGAGCCTCCGGGGACACGGCTTCAATTATACAGGGCGACCCGGTACGCCCCCGGGAGCGGTGCGCGGAGCCCGTCAGGGCCATGCACTACAATGACAGACTGCGATGTTTGTGTCGTGATGCCTGACTGGAAGAAGACCCTCAACCTGCCTCGCACCAGTTTTCCGATGAAGGCCAACCTCCAAGCGACGGAGCCGGCCACTCTCGAGCGCTGGCGCGAGATGGGGCTCTACGCGCGCATCCGCAAGCACCGGGCTGGCGCCCCGCGGTTCGTGCTGCATGACGGACCGCCCTACGCCAACGGGCAGATCCACATTGGGCATGCGCTGAACAAGGTATTAAAAGACATCATCGTCAAATCACGGACGATGGCTGGATTCGACGCACACTACGTGCCAGGCTGGGACTGTCACGGGCTCCCGATCGAGCTGAAGGTGGACCGGCAGCTCGGCGGGAAGAAGCGCGAGATGAGCGTGGCCGAATTTCGCCGGGCCTGCCGCCGGTACGCCCAGCGTTTCGTCGAGCGACAGTCGGCCGACTTCCAGCGGCTCGGCGTGCTCGGCGCCTGGGACCGGCCCTATCTGACGATGGCCCCGGACTTCCAGGCCGCGATCGTGCGAAGCCTGGGCCGATTCGTCGAACAGGGAGCGGTCTACAAAGGCAAGAAGCCGGTGCACTGGTGTCTGCATTGCCGCACGGCGCTCGCCGAAGCCGAAGTGGAATACGAAGACCATACCTCGCCATCGATCTTCGTCGAATTTCCGCTACACGCCCAGAGCGTGCTCGAACTGGCGGCGCGGGCCCCGGGCCTGGCAGACTGGCGGGTCTCGGCGCTCATCTGGACGACCACGCCCTGGACGATCCCGTCAAACCTAGCGGTGGCTTTCCACCCAGACCTCGATTACTCCGTCCATGACGTCGGCGGCACGGCGGTCATCGTGGCCAAGGCTCTAGCCGGGCAGGTCGCAGAGGCGGTCGGCCGTCCCTTCGGCCCGAAGCTCGCCGGCCTGAAGGGGCGCGACCTCGAGGGGCTGCGGTTTCGACACCCGCTCTACGACCGGGACTCGGTGGGCGTGCTGGCCAACTACGTCACGCTGGAGCAGGGCACGGGTGTGGTCCACACCGCGCCTGGGCACGGCGCCGACGACTACAACACCGGCGTGCGCTACGGGCTGGAGATCTACGCCCCGATTGGACCGTCGGGCCGGTTCGACGACGACGTGGAGATTGTGGGCGGTGAGCAGGTCTTCGATGCCAACCCAAAAGTGGAGGCGGCACTGGCCGGGGCGGGCCGACTATGGCACAGCGAGCTGCTCGACCACGCGTACCCGCACTGCTGGCGGTGTCATCACCCGGTGATTTTCCTGGCCACATGGCAGTGGTTCATCTCCATGGACACCGGCGACCTGCGCGGCCGGGCACTGGCGGCCATCAAGCAAGTGGAGTGGTTCCCAGCCTGGGGCGAGGAGCGCATCCGCAACATGCTGGCCAACCGGCCGGACTGGTGCATCTCGCGCCAGCGGTCTTGGGGCGTACCGATTCCGGCGGTCTACTGCTCGGGGTGCCGGGAAGCGACACTGACGACCGAACTAACCGACCGCGCGGCCACCGTCTTCGCCGAGCATGGTGCCGAGGCGTGGTACGAACGTGACATCAGAGAGTTCGTGCCGCCGGACCTGCGTTGCCAGAAATGTGGCGGCGCCGAGTTCGAGCGGGAACGCGACATTCTCGACGTCTGGTTCGACTCGGGGTCAAGCCACGAAGGAGTGTTGGTCAACCACCCCGAGCTACAGTGGCCGTACACGGTGTATCTCGAGGGCAGCGACCAGTACCGGGGCTGGTTTCACAGCTCCCTACTGGTCGGGCTGGGCACCCGCAACGCGGCGCCTTACCGACAGGTGATTACCCACGGCTTCGTGGTGGACGAGTCGGGCCGCAAGATGTCCAAATCGCTCGGCAACACCATCGAGCCACAGACGATCATCAAGCAAAGCGGTGCGGAGATTCTACGGCTCTGGGTGGCAATGGTCGACTACCGCGAGGAGGTGCGAATCGGCACTCAAATCCTGGCTCGTGTCGTAGAGGCCTACCGGAAGATTCGCAACACGCTGCGGATCATGGTGGCGAATCTGTACGACTTTGACCCGGCGGCTGACGCCTTGCCGCTCGACCGACTGAGCGAGGTGGACCGCTATGCGCTCGCCCGTTACGGCGAGGTGGCGGCTCGCGTGCTGCGTGCCTACGACCGCTACGAGTTCCCGACGATTGTGCACACGCTCAACAACTACCTAACGGTCGACCTGAGCGCGTTCTACGTGGACATCTCGAAGGACCGACTCTACACCCTCCGCGCCGGTTCAGAGGCCCGCCGGTCGGCGCAGACAGCCATCCACACGATTGTCGACGGCCTGACCAGGCTCCTTGCGCCGATTCTGCCGGTGACGGCGGACGAGCTGTGGCTCACGCTACCGGGCGCCGACGCCGACAGCGTGCACTTGGCCGACTTCCCGAAAGCGGTCGAGACGCTGGTCGACCCAGAGATAATCGACCGTTGGACGCACCTGCTGAGCCTGCGCGACGCCGTTAACGGCGAGATCGAGAAGCTGAGACAGGACAAGGTCGTCGGCACGTCGCTCGAAGCGGCGGTCACCGTGACCGCCGACGGGGCACTGGCGCAGCTACTCGAGACGTATCGTGACGACCTACCGATGCTGTTCATCGCTTCGACGGTCTCCTTGGAAACCGGTTCCGACGACGACGCAGCCGCGGCGGTGGTCTACCGCGGCACGACCGGGAGCGCGCGTATCCAGGTGAGACGCGTCGACGCGGCCAAGTGCCCACGCTGCTGGCGCTGGGTGCGGCCCAGAGCAACGACCGAAGACGAAGCCGAGACCAAGGTCTGCGACCGCTGCGCGGAAGTGCTATCGGAACCGGTCACCCCGGTCGGGTGACCACACCGCGAATGGCCATCGAGTCCCAGACGGCACCCGTCGTCACGCCGGCACCCGACATCGCCGGAGCTGGAGCCGGCTTCATGACGCGGCGGGTCATGGGGACAATCATCGTGGCGATCCTCGTCCTCGACCAGGTCACAAAGCTACTGGTCCGGACCCAGACCTCGCTACACGACAGCATCGCGGTCGTACCTGGGCTGCTGAACCTCGTGCACGTGCGGAACACCGGCGCTGCATTCGGGTTCCTGAACACGGTAAACATCGCCAACAAACAGCTTCTGATGACAACCGTCGCGGTGGTCGCCCTGGTGGCGATCGGAACGTACGCGTGGCAGGTCCGGTCGCAGGATTCGCTGGCCCGATCCGGACTGGCGCTTATTCTGGGCGGCGCCATCGGCAACCTGATCGACCGCGCATCGGCCGGCTATGTTATCGACTTCATCGACGTGTACTGGCGGATCTATCACTTCTGGGCGTTCAACGTGGCCGACTCAGCGATAACGGTGGGCGCCTGCCTATTGATCCTGGACATGTTCGTGGCGAGCCGCGATGTACCCACTCCTCTTTGAGCTGGGCCCGCTCAGCATCTATAGCTACGGCGTGCTGCTGGCGACCGCCTACATCGTCGGGCTGCGCGTCGCGCTACGCCGCGCGGACCGCGCCGGTCTGAACGGCCAGCGAATAATGGACCTAGGGATCTTCGTCATCATCAGCGCTCTGATTGGCGCCAAGCTGATGCTATTCGCGGTCAACTTCGACCAGTTCACCAGCGACCCCTCGCGGCTCTGGACGCTGCTGAAGTCGGGCGGCGTCTTCTACGGTGGACTACTCCTGGCCATACCGGTCGCCTGGTGGTACATCCGCCGGCACAAGCTGCCGCTCTGGATGACCTGCGACCTGTTCGCACCCGGGATCGCGCTCGGCCATGCCGTCGGCCGACTGGGTTGTCTAATGGCGGGCTGCTGCTACGGCCTGCCGACCGACCTGCCGTGGGGTATCACCTTCACCAACACGCTAGCGGCCGCCAACGTCGGCACCCCGCTCGAGATCGCGCTGCACCCAACCCAGATCTACGAAGCGATAGCCGCGCTTTCCGTCTTCGGGATCCTGCTCGCTGGCGAGTACCGGTGGCGAAGGTTCCCGGGTCGGACCTTCTGGACCTACATGCTGCTCTACCCTCTCGCCAGGTTCGTCATCGAGTTCTACCGCGGCGACCCGCGTGGCATGGCGTTCGGCACCATCCCGACCTCGCAATTCCTCTCAGCATTGATCGTGCCGCTGAGCATCGTGATGTTGATATGGCTGGGCCAGCGAGGCGCGCCGGAGGACGCCTCGGCGAGGTCCCGGCGAAAGTGAGCCGCGTGGCCGGAAGTGGGATGGGCGACCATGAAGAGCCCGGTGGCGATGTCGTCAGCGAAGCGCTGCGGCTCGAGGTGACCGACGAGCACGACGGCGACCGCCTGGACCACTGCATCACGGCGATAGTACCAGGGCGGTCTCGCTCTCAGATCCAGCGGCTGGTCCGAGACGGCCACATCCGCCTAAATCAGAAGCCGGTCCGGCCGAGCCATGCGGTGCACACCGGCGACACCATCGACCTGGAGATCCCCTCACCGGCGCCCTCATCTCCGAGCCCCGAAGCGCTCCCGATCACTATCGTCTATGACGACTCCGACCTGGTGGTGGTCGATAAGCCGGCCGGCATGGTCGTCCACCCGGCCGTCGGTCATACGAGCGGTACCCTGGTCAACGCACTACTGCACCACGTCAAGGGTCTGAGCGGCATCGGCGGCCAGCTGCGCCCCGGTATCGTCCATCGGCTCGACCGCGGCACCTCGGGTCTGCTGGTCGTCGCCAAGCACGACGCCGCGCACGCTGAGCTGTCACGCCAGTTCGCCGACCGCAATGTCACAAAGGAATACGTGGCGCTGGTCTGGGGCCTTCTCAACACCGGACGCCGCATCGACGCCAATGTCGGCCGCGACCCGGTCAACCGCCAGAAGATGTCAACCCGCGCCCGCCGTGCGCGATCGGCGGTGACGCGTGTGACTCGCACCGAACGTCTCCGCGGCCTCACCCTCGCGACGGTCTCCATCGCCACCGGGCGTACGCACCAAATCAGGGTCCACCTCAGTAGCATCGGTCACCCGATCGTCAGTGACCCCGTCTACGGCGGCATCCGCCGACACCTCGCCGCCGACCACCGAATCCTGGCCACGCTGAACCGCCCCTTTCTACATGCCGCCAGGCTCGCCTTCACGCATCCGCGCGACGGTCGGCGAGTCGAATTCACGACCCCGCTACCCGAGGACCTTCAGGCAGTGCTTGACGCACTTCGGGAACGGCGTGGCCAGCTTCACGCGATCAGTGAGGTTGCGAAACCTTGATGACGGCGATGGCTCCGCTGACTCCCAACCCCTGTTGCTCGGAGTATCCGCCCATGAACCAACGAACCCTTTCAAGTGAGACCGTCTTCACCGGCAAGGTCTTCACCGTCCAATTGGATCGCGTCAGACTCCCCCATGGTCCAGAGGCCATGATGAATGTCATCCGCCACCCCGCCTCGGCCATCCTGCTCCCGATGCCAGACCCGGACCACATCATCCTCGTTCGCCAGTATCGCTACGCGATCGACCGGTGGGTCTGGGAGCTCCCCGCCGGTGGCATCGACCGGAACGAGACCGCCGAGCGGGCCGCCGCCCGCGAGTGCCACGAAGAGATCAACCAGGTCCCGACTCAGCTCGAACGCCTCGGCGCCTTCTATCCAACCCCGGGCTACTGTGACGAGCTGATGATCTTCTTCCGTCTAACCGGACTGCAGGAGCCAGAGCACGATGCGGAGCCCGACGAGGACGAGGAGATCGAGGCCAGGATCTTCACCGTGGACGCAGCCCGCCGGCTCGTTCGGGACGGCGACACGCCCGACATGAAGACCGCGTTGGGTCTGACGCTGATCTAGGACCCGTAGTGCGACCCCGCGTCGCACCGAGAACGATTGCGACCGATACCGTGCTCGACCGCTGCAAGGCGCGATAATCGAGGCGGTGAAGCTGTTTCAGTAGCGAGAGGAAACGCTTGGGGGTTTCACAGCCCAGCTCCGTCCGGGCTTCCTCGATGGTCGCGACGTTGATGTCGACGGTGTCTAAGAGCTGTCTGGCGTAGCCGCCGGCCGTGATGATAGCGGTCGGGTGGCCCGCGGCGCGCACGGCGCGCAGCACGAGACGGTCCCACTGTCGTAGCCCATCCTTGGTTAGCTTGATATTCCCCAACTGGTCGTCCTTTAAACGGATCCGCACCGGCCAGATAGAACACCGTGTCGGGTCGGTGCGCGACAACGTGCGGTAGCGCCGCCTCAAGCTGCGCCAGGTAGGACGCGTCGTCGGTGCCAGGCGCGAGGCCGATGTCGAGCGCGCCGCGTGGCTTGAACGCCGGGTAGTTGTGCTACTCGTGCATCGAGAACGTAAACACGGCCGGATCCTGAGCCTAGATCATCGCGGTGCCGTTGCCGTGATGGACATCCAGATCCACATCCACGACGGCGGTGCGCGACACGGCCCCTTCCAGACGGAGCACCTGAATGGCCACCGCCACGTCGTTGAACAGACAGAACCCCTCGCCGTGGTTCGCGAAGGCGTGGTGGAACCCACCGGCTATGTGGGCGGCGATGCCATCCGCTAGCGCCAGGCTGGCGGCAGTCACGGTGCCACCGGTCATCAGCCGGAATCCCCCCACAACCGCCTCGGTCAGCGGCAGCTCAAGGCCGGCGATCTCGGCTGGCGACAGGGTGAGGGTGTGGACCTTCTCGAGGTATGAACCTGTATGCGCCGGGGCAAGCTGATCCAAGGAGGCAACCTGCGGCTCGACGCTGCTGATCAGGCGCGGATGAGTCGCGGCGACCAGCCGGTCGCAAATGTGCTGGTATTTCTCGATCGAAAAGATATGCTGTCCGATATCGATCGCGTAGCGGGACGAGTAGACGACCTGTATTAGCCTGTCGCCAGGATTCATTGGGGGACGACCCCCGACGAAGTCGCGCTCCAGTCCCGCCTGGCCACCCGTCCGTCGCCACAGGAGGCGCCCACATCCAACGTGGCACGTCCGGCTGGCTGACGCTTCATTGCACGGTGCTGTGCACCTCGTGTTCGTCTGCCTGAGCATCAGCCACGGCACCGGCATGGCGGTCCGTGGCTGGCTGCAGCGCCAGCTTCAGGACGTCGTCGATCGTCGAGACGAAGTGGATCGTGAGGTCGCGACGCAGGTCTTCGCTCAGGTCCTCCTTGACGTTTTTCTCGTTCTGTTTCGGTAGGATGACCTCGAGTACTCCGTGCCGGCGGGCCGCCAGCACCTTTTCCTTGATACCACCGACCGGCAGTACGTGGCCGGACAACGTGATTTCACCCGTCATCGCCAGATCGCCGCGAACCGGGCGACCGGTCAACTCAGACGCCAGCGCTGTCGCCATCGTGACGCCAGCCGACGGGCCGTCCTTCGGGATGGCGCCCGACGGCACATGGAGGTGGAGCTCAGCGCTCTGGTAGAAATCCTGGGCCACACCATACGACTCGGTCTGGCCACGAAACCACGACAGGGCGGCACGCGCCGACTCCTTCATCACGTCGCCCAGATGCCCCGTCAGTGTCAGGGATCCCTTGCCCGGCATACGCGACGCCTCGACGAACAGCACCTCGCCGCCAGTCGGTGTCCACGCCAGACCCAGCGCCACACCAGGATTCTTCGTCCGCTCGGCCACCTCTTCGTCCTCGAAGCGTGGCGCCCCGAGCATCTGGGCCACCGTGTCCGGCGCAATCTCCACCGGATCAACCGTTCCCTCGGCGTGACGGCGCGCCACCTTCCGACACAACGCTCCGATCTCTCGCTCCAGGTTTCTCACCCCCGCCTCGCGCGTGTAGCCGCGGATGACCGCGTGCAGCGCGTCGTCGGTGAACGAGATCTGTTCCGGCGTCAGACCGTGATTCTCGACCTGCCGTGCCACCAGGTGCTCGGTGGCGATCTTCAGCTTCTCGTCCTCGGTGTAGCCCGGCAGCTCGAGCACCTCCATGCGGTCGCGCAGCGGCGGCGCCACCGGGTCGAGCACGTTCGCCGTCGTGATGAATAGCACCTCGGACAGGTCGAACGGCACGTCCAGGTAGTGGTCGCGGAACGTGTTGTTCTGCTCGGGGTCGAGCACCTCGAGGAGGGCCGATGACGGGTCGCCCCGAAAGTCCGAGCCCAACTTGTCGATCTCGTCCAGGATGAACACCGGATTCTTTGACTCGGCGCGCCGCAGTCCCTGGACGATCTGCCCAGGCAACGCCCCGATGTAGGTACGCCGGTGACCGCGGATCTCCGCCTCATCGCGCATGCCGCCCAGTGACACCCGGACGAATTTACGGTCGAGCGACCGCGCAATAGACTTCGCCAGCGACGTCTTGCCGACCCCAGGCGGGCCCACGAAGCAGAGAATCGGCCCCTTTACCGCCGGGTTCAGCTTGCGCACGGCGAGATACTCGAGAATGCGGTCCTTCGCCTTCTCGAGATCCGTGTGGTCGGCGTCGAGCACTTCCTTGGTGCGCGCCAGTTCGATCACGTCGTCTGTGCGGACGTTCCATGGCAGCGCCACTAGCCAGTCGAGATAGGTGCGCGACACCGTATATTCGGCCGCCGCCACCGGCATCCGCGACAACCGGTCGAGCTCGCGCAGCGCCTCCTTCTTGACCGACTCCGACATACCGATCGCCTCGATCTTCTCCCTGAGCTCTTCGATCTCCTTTGTCTGGTCGTCGGTCTCGCCCAGCTCCTTCTGGATCGCTTTGAGCTGCTCGCGCAGCAGGTACTCTCGCTGGCTCTTGCCAACCTCGGACTGCACTTCGGACTGGATCTTCGAGCCCAACTCCAGCACCTCAAGCTCTTTGATCAAGGTCCGGTTCAGGTGCTCCATCCGCTCGCGCACGTCGAGCGTCCCGAGCACCTGCTGCTTGGTTTCGGTCTGGATGGTCGTCAGGCTCGAGGCGATGAAGTCAGCAAGCTTACCCGGTTCAGTGATGTTGCCGGATAACGCCTGCAGATCGTCCGACAGCAGCGGCGACAGTGAGACGACCTGCTGGAAGTTGTTCTTGATATTGCGCTGCAAGGCGTCGATCTCGAGCCGGTCTTCCTCGTGCATCACCTCCTCGGCGCGATGGACCCGCGCGCGGATGTATGGCGTGGTCGCGATCACCTCATCGAGGCGAAGACGCGCCTGTCCCTGGACGATCAGCCGAAGGGTCCCGTCAGGCAGCTTGAACATCTTGTGGATGTGGGTCGCCGTGCCGACCGGATACAGATCCGCCTGGTCTGGCTCTTCGGTGCCAGGCTCGAGCTGGGTAAACACGCCGACAAGTCGACTGTCGGTGAGCGCCTCTTCGATCAGGCGGACGGAACTCTCGCGGGCCACCGCCAGCGGCATGAATGAATTCGGAAACAAGACGGTGTCGCGCAGCGGCAAGACCGGCAACTCGAGTGGAATGTCGAGCGACCGCTCCACGCCGGAGACCTCCTCATCGAGGAGCTCAAATCCATCGCTCATCCTACGATTCTCCCTGCCGAGCCAAGGGTGAGAAGTCGGCCCGCCCCAGCAGGCTGGAGCAGCCAACGGGTTGGAGTCTAACCCGAAAGCCGACGACGCGGCACGCCAAAACGACCGTGCGTGTCGTTGGAAGCGGTCGGGTGCGCTAGCTGGACGAGGTGCCGAATAGCAAGACGGCCTTGCTGCGGGATTCGAGCACGCGCTCGCGGCTTTGCTCCATCTCGCGAACCTCTTCGCAGTTCTTACAGCGGACGGCGAACGGCAGGGCCCGCAGCCGGCGCTCGACGATTTCCTCGCCGCACTCGTAGCAGTACCCGTAGGCGCCTTCCTCGAGCCGGACCAGGGCCGCATCGATCTTGTCGAGCGTCTCCGCCTTCATCTGGATTAGCGCGAACTCGATGTCGTCCTGGATATCCGATTCCGATGTTTCGGCCACGTCAGCTGCACCATACTTCGTCGTCTTCGTCGCCTCGGTCCGGACAGTGCGAATCTTGTGCTGCACCTCGCCGGCAATTTCGTCGTGCCGAACGTCAAGAATGTGACGTAGTTCCTGATACCGTTCATCCGTTATGGACTGTGTCTGGGTACTCATCGTTACGGCTCCTTCCCATCCGACCTGCCAGGGTTGCGCACTCAGGATCGTGTCGGATCCAAGCCCCGATGACGACAGGCTTATAAGCAAATCCGATACCAGAACACCGAGCCGACACGGGCCCGCAGGTGTCCGAAAACGAAGCGACCTGACTTGGGATCGAAGGAAGGGATGGAGACGGTCCGGCGGCGGGTCTGGGATGGCCCTATGGCTCCCGCCCCTCCTTCTGAGCCCGTTCTATGTGCCTCATTTACTATGCTTTACTGGCCCCTGTCACGATTCGATTGCTCGGTCGACTGCGCATCCGTTGTGTTAGACGACGAAGCTGGGTGTACGGTTTCAGAATTTTTCAGGTTATCCGTCTTCACAACCGGTTATCCGTCCTCACAAGAGGACGTCTTGTGACGGTTCTCACGGTTGGTCCAGAACTCGTCTGGCGATGATCCAGCGATCGGTGTGGCTTCCATCAACCGCTGGTCGGTTGACAGCGTTGACGCTCGAATCCGCGGTGTGCCAAGCTGATCCAGCCGGCCACAGGAATGAGCACTGAAACCTGTCCGCTCTGCCAGCGCCGCCGCGCGCGCCGCACCTGCCCGGCGCTGGTTCGTCAGATCTGCGCAGTCTGTTGCGGCACCAAGCGGCTGACGGAGATCCGCTGTCCGCCGGACTGTGCTTATCTCGTGTCGGCGCGGACACACCCACCTGCCGTGGTCCACCGACAGCAGGAACGCGACGCGCGGTTTCTGCTGCCGATCGTCGGTGGACTCGATCCGAGGCAATATCAGCTCTTCTTCCTGGTCCAGGGAACATTTCACCGGCTCGCCGGGACCGGCGGGATGACCGTGGATGACGAGGTGGTCCGTGACACCGCGCGGGCGCTCTCCGCCACCTACGAGACGGCCGACAAGGGCATTATTTACGAACATCATCCGTCGTCTGTGCCGGCCGAAAGGCTCGCGCGCGAGCTGAAACCGCTACTGGAGCAACGAGATGGGCGAAGCCCGGTGGCCAGTGAGCGGGACCTTGCCGCGGTGCTGCGATGCGTGGAGCGGGCCGCGACGAAGGCGCGCACGGCACTCGACGGCGACCGCCGCGCCTACCTCGACCTGGTAGCTCGTCTGCTCCATGCCTCGTCAGGCGGTGACACCGGGAGACCTGACGCCACCGACACCCCGACAGAAACGCCACCGAGCAAGGCCCTGCCGCTCATCGTTCCCTGAGAGCCCGTAGTAAAAGCCCGCTGACTTCTACCGCTGCTGCGTCCTGGCTGGAATCTCGGGCCAGCGTGGTATCGTGGTGCGTGGAATCAGTCGCAGCGCCAGCGCGACGCCCACCTCTGCTATAATCGGGCGTCCGGACCGATGGGCCGGACCGATGGAGATGATGCTCAGGTAAGCACGATGGCGAAGCGTTGCGAGATCTGCGGAAAGGGCCCGGCCGCCGGGCGAAACGTCAGTCACGCGCACAACGTCACCCGCCGACGATTCCTGCCCAACATTCAGAGGGTGAGAGCCGCGGTCAATGGCGGCGTGAAGCGGATCCGCGTGTGCACGCGGTGTCTCCGCTCGAACAAGGTCGTCAAGGCGGCCTAGCAGCCCGTGGTCAAGCCTTCGATGCGTTCGCTGTATACCGTCTGACTGCGCCAGCCGCCGCCCGGACCGCTCCCATACGGACGACCGCCTGGGCTCGCCGAAACCTTGGAGAAGGCGGATTGCTGTTCGGTCGAATGCTGTCCGGTATGCCGCCTCGCTCCTGCTAGTTCCGTCAGGTGCACCGCCCGTCCCAGCGCGAGACGTAGCTTCACCGTGGACTGCTAGAGAATTACCGACTGATGCGTCAGGCCGTACAAACCGACGAGGCACCGGCGGCGGTCGGACCGTACTCTCAGGCGGTCCGGGCCGGCTCGCTGCTTTTCATCTCTGGTCAGATTCCTCTAGACCCAAGGTCTGGACAGGTCGTTGAAGGCAACGCCACTGCGCAAACCCACCGGGTCATGCAAAACGTTGGCGCCATTCTGCGGGCCGCCGGCGCCGGCTACGATCAGGTCGTGCGCACGACGATCTTCCTCAGCGATCTCGACGACTTCGCGCAGGTCAACGAGGCCTACGGCCGCTACTTCGACGACCCTGCGCCAACACGCGCCACGGTACAGGTGGCTGCACTACCCAAGGCGGTCTGCGTCGAGATCGACGCTGTCGCCTATCTCGGCTGATACCGTCAATAAGGGGGTCGACAGCTTCCCGCTTCTACCGCATCTGCCTCTCGACCTCTAGCACCCCTGGGACACCGCGGATCACCTTGATGATCCGCTGCAGGTGCTTCAGATCATCGATCTCCATCGTCACGCTGATCCGCCCGTGGTGATCGCTTGTGGTGGTCTCGACCTTCAGAACGTTGGTCTCGAGACCGGCGATCTTCGAGGTCACGTCAGCGAGAATACCGCGCCGGTCCTCCACCTGGATGCCGAGCAGCACGATGTAACCGGAGCCATCCGCGCTCTTTTCCCAAACCACGTCGATCCGGCGCTCCGGGTCATACAGCAGATTTAAGACGTTAGGACACCGGGCCGCGTGCACCGAAACCCCCTTGCCGCGAGTCACATACCCGACGATCTTTTCTCCCCGGATCGGGTTGCAGCACCTAGCCCGGAACACCAGGAGGTCGTCGAACCCCCGGACCTTGACCTTCTCTTCGCTCGGGCGCAGCATCCGGCGCACGACGGTGCCGATCGAGGGGGTGCCAGCCTTCTCCTTGAGCTGCCTCGGCACCAGCTTCGCCAGCACCGATCGGGCCTGGACCTTCCCGTAGCCGATCGCAGCGAATAGGTCGTCGGCGCGCTGCGTGCCGAATTCGCCCGCCACCCTCCTCACCGCCTCAGGCTCGAGGACCGACTTGGCGCTGACGTCGAACCGCCGTAGCTCCTTATCGAACAACTTGCGACCAAGCTCGACCGCCCGCACCTTCTCCTCGGTGTGGATGAAGTGCTTGATCTTGTTGCGCGCGCGTGACGTGACGACGATGTTCAGCCAGTCCCGGCTCGGAGTGTGCCCCGGCGCCGTCACGACCTCGACGATGTCGCCGCTCTGCAACCGCGTCCGGATCGGTATCATGCGGCCGTTCACCCGCGCACCGACACACTGGTGCCCGACGTCGGTGTGGATGCCGTAGGCGAAATCGATCAGCGTGGCACCACGGGGCAGTGCCTTTACCTCCCCCTTGGGGGTAAACGTGTAGACCTCGTCCGGGTAGAGGTCCACCTTTAAGTTGTGGATGAACTCGCCGGCGTCTCCCACATCCTGCTGCCACTCGAGCAGCTGGCGCAGCCAGGTGAAATGCTCCTCGTCCGGTGTCACCCCGATGCGCCCCTCCTTGTATTTCCAGTGCGCGGCGATACCATCCTCGGCGACGGCGTGCATCTCCTCGGTCCGGAGCTGCACCTCGAACGGAACTCCCTTCTCGCTGACGACCGAGGTGTGCAGCGACCGATACCCGTTCGCCAGCGGCATGGCAAGGAAGTCCTTGAACCGACCCGGTACGGGGGACCAGGTCTGGTGAATGATGCCCAGCGTCGCGTAACAATCGCGCACCGAGGTCGTGATGACACGAAGCGCGATCAGGTCGTAGACCTGCTCCAGAGAGATTCGTTGACGTTTGATCTTCTGGTGGATGCCGTAGAGTCGCTTGATCCTGGATTCGATCCGGACAAACGGAATCTGCGCCTCCGTCAACCTGCGGTCGAGCGTCCGCCGCAACCCGGACACCGTGCTCTTCGTGGCCCGCCGGCGCCGCTCCACCCACGCTCGCAGTGTCTCGTAGGCCCTCGGGTCGAGATGCCTGAAGGCGAGATCTTCCAGCTCGTTCTTTACCCTCTTCATCCCGAGTCGATGGGCGATCGGCGCGTAGATGTCGAGCGTCTCCTTGGCAATCGTCAGCCGACGGTCTTCCGCTAGGTGGTCCAATGTCCGCATGTTGTGCAGCCGGTCCGCCAACTTCACGATAATCACCCGGACGTCGTCGACCATGGCGAGCAACATCTTGCGGAAATTCTCCGCCTGCCGCTCCTCGCTCGACGAGAACGGGATGGTGCTGATCTTGGTGACCCCCTCCACCACGTGAGCCACCTCGGACCCGAACATATCCTGGACCCGGTCGATCGACGTTAGCGTGTCCTCGACGACGTCGTGGAGCAGCCCGGCCGCGATCGCGACGTCGTCGAGCCGCATATCGGCGACCAGGCCCGCGACCTCGAGCGGGTGGGTCAGATACGGCTCGCCAGAGCGACGTCTTTGACCGGCGTGCTCCGCCGCGGAGAAGTCGTAGGCCCTGCGCAGCAGGTCGGTGTCAGCGTCCGGGTGGGAGGCACGGGCCTTGTCGGCCAGGTTCTCGAAGCTGATCATCAGACGTTCTTCTTCACCAGCGAGCAACAGCTGGTCCACTGGCCCGGAGATGCTCCACCAGGCACACCGCAGCGCCCCGGCCGGGCACGACTATGCCCATCATAGGAAGCGTCACGGACCACCGTCAACCGGGTGTCACCGGGGCGGACGTAACTCGAAGAGAAACGGACGCCGTCGACGTAAACTGATTGAAAAGACAGTAGGTTGCCAGAGCTGACCGTGTTGCTTGACTTGCCGTTTTTCGCTTCACTATACTGATGCGTCGTCAGCGCAGGGATGGCTCGTGCTTCACGGCGCGAAAAGGCCTGCCGGCGCCCCAGACCGGATGCCCAGCGCAACCGTCAGGTAAACCAGACGTCCGTCCAGCGAGACGACGTCTGGAAACACAGGGGTTATAAAGGGGACCGCTATGCACATGCGATCGTTTGGAACAAGACTCGCGCTCATCATCACCATGGCCCTGCCGCTGGTATCGTGCCAGTACTTCGACCAGCTCGAGGCGCTGAAGGTGATCAAGGACGCCCACACGCTGTATCAGCGGAGCGACTACGAGGGCGCCGTCACGTTGTATGAGGAAGTCATCGCCAACGACCCTAACCTGGTTGTGACCTATTTCTATCTGGCGAACAGCTACGACAACCAGTTTAGACCGGCCCTGCGTGGCCAGGCCGACAATGACCGGCTGCTCGAGCGGGCCATCGACAACTACATCACCTCGATCGAACGGGAGACCGACGCGGCGATGCAGACGCTGTCGATGCAGTATCTGGTGGCCGCGTATGGCCCAGACAAGGCGAACGAGCCAGCGTCGGCAGAACCGGTGCTGCAGCAGATGATTGAGATCGATCCGGAGAACCCGGACAACTACTTCGCGCTGGCCAAGCTCTACGAGGACTCGGGGCTCTATGACGAGGCGGAGCAGGTAATGTTGCAGATACGCGACCGGTCTGCCGACGACCCCAACGTGTATCTGCAATTGGCCGGGTTCTACAACCGCAGCGAGGAGTTCGAGAGAACGATCGAGGCGCTCCGCGAGCGGGCCGTGCTCGAACCCGAGAATCCGGAAGCGTTCTACACCATCGCCACGTACTACTGGGAGAAGGCGTTCCGCGACTTCCGCCTCAGCGAGGAAGAAGAGATGGAATTCGTGATGCTTGGACTCACCGAGGTAGACAAAGCGATTATGCTGAACGCAGACTACATGGAGGCGCTGACCTACAAGAACATCCTGCTGCGGATGCAGGCTAACCTCACGGAAGATCTCGAGGTGCGGGACGATCTGATCGGCGAGGCCGACGGGCTGCGTGACCGTGCCGAGGAGCTCCAGGCGCTGCGGACCTCGGGCGCCGCCGGCTAGGCTAGGCCGCCCTGGGCTCGCCAGGCGAGATTAGGCTCGGGCCGGGCCGCCACGACTGGGCGACCCGGCCCGTCCTCGTGTACGGGCGCTTTGGCGTTACCAGGCCGCTCTCTGGCGGCCTGAACAGCCCCGTGGCGGCGAGTTCGTGGTGCTTGGCTGCTATGGCTCCCGTCTCCCGGCAATGGGATGCTCCTTCCAGGAGCCCGTGATGACAGCCCTTCGTCGAACCGAAACCCTGGCGTGGCAGTGCCGCGCACGGCCGGCGCCAGACTGGAGGAGCAACACCGTCCAGCCGGGCTACAGCGCCGGTTGAATGCAGCTTTCACCACGGTCGCGTAGGACAGAGGGTGCTCGCCCTTCGGCATCAGACGCACACAAGAAAAGACCGGCGTCCCATCCTCAAATGGACCGCCGGTCTTTGGATCGTGCAGTTATCCTGGACCCGATTCTTTACAACGCGTCCGCCCCACCGGCCCGTCGCATCCCTTCGGTCACGATGCCGACCTTGGTAATGCCCGCCCCCGTGGCGGCATCGATCACCTCGATGATCTCGCCGTACCTGAGGTTACCGGCGCCTGCGATGAACATCGTCTTATCACGACGCTGCTCGAAGATGTCGCGGAGCCGAGACTCAAGCTGCTGGATCTCAATCGGCTGCTGGTTGACCGTGATCACACGGTCGCCCGTGTATTGCAGCACGATCTGGCTGGTGTCGGCCTGCGCCTGTTGCGCGCCACGGGTCTCGAGCGGCAGGTTGATGTCGAGGCCACGCTGGGACAGCGGCAGCGCCGCCAGGAAGATGACAATCAGCACCAGCAACACGTCGATGAATGGCGTGATGTTGATCTCCCCCTGCGATGTGACCTTTTCGGAGGTAAAAACATCCTCCGCCCCGAAGTGCTTCTTCTTGGCCATCGTCTATTCGCCTCCCCCGGCGCCCGCACCGCCGCTGCCGACCTTGCGCTCGGTGATCAACCCGATCTCCTCGATCCCGGCTCGCTGGAGCCGGTCGAGAACGGACATGATGTTGCTATACTGCGCATCCTGGTCAGCCTTGATCAAGACAATCTGTTCGAACTTGCGTTCGAGTGCCGCCTGCACTTGCGTCAGCAACTCCTGCTCCGGGACCTGGACGCTGTCCACATAGAACCGGCCGTCCGCCGTCACCGCCAGCACCGTCTGTGCGTCATTCTCAGGCTTCTCGTTGGTGTAGGACGCCTCGGGCAACGTGACGTCGACACCCTTCTGCAGGAGAGGAGCAATGAGCATGACAATGATCAGCAGCACCAGCATCACGTCAGCCAGTGGCGTGATGTTGATCTCCGAATTCAACGCGCCTTTTTTCTCGCCTACTTGCATTCCCATCGGTCTGCCTCCTCGGCTCGCCTCGGATTTAGCGGGAGCGACACGGCGCCACCGGCACCCACGCTAACGCTAGTCCGCCTTCTTGATGAAGTAGTCGACGAGCTCGGACGACGAGTTGTCCATCTCGACGTTAAAGAACTCGATCTTCGAGGTCAGAAAGTTGTAGAACCAGACCGCCGGAATCGCCACGAACAGCCCGACCGCCGTCCCGACAAGCGCCTCAGCGATACCAGCCGACACCGCACCCAAACCGCCAGACCCGGTGGCCGCGATACCCTGGAACGCGTTGATGACGCCCAGCGTGGTCCCGAGTAGCCCGACGAACACGGCCGTGGCGCCGATGGTGGCCAGCGACCCCATCCCCTTCTTCAGGTCAGCCGCCGTCAGCGCGCTCGCGCGCTGGATGGCCCGGCGCACGCTGTCGACTAGGTCGTCACGGTTCAGCTCGACGCCAGAGTCCTTCTGAAACTGGTACTCCTGCAGCCCGGCCAGCACGACTTTGCCGAGATGGCTGTACTTGTAGTTCTTAGACTGCGAGATCGCAATGGCATCCTTCAAACGACCGTCTCTGAGGTGCTTCGCCACCTGGGGCGCAAACAGCTTCGACTGCTTGGCGGCCTGGAAGAACGTGAACAATCTCTCGAAGAAGACGCCCATCGACCACATGGACATCAACGCCAGTATAAACATGAGGGATTTAACCGCCAAGCCCATCTGTTCCCAAAGCTCAAGAAGATCCATTGTGCCTCCTCACTAGGTCCAAAGTGCAGGTTCGTCGAATACGGCACACCGGTGATTACCGGCGCCAAACAGTGCCTCTCTCTAACTCAGCTGGAAGTTCACGGTAACGGTCATGATGACTGGGACGGGGACGCCGTTCAACAAGGTCGGCGTGTATTCCCACTGCTGGACTGCCGCGATGGCGGCATCATCGAGCAGTGCCACCGAACGCAACACCTTGACTTCAGTGACCCGACCGTCCGGACCAATCACCGCCTCGAGGATGACGACCCCGGTAACACGGGCTGCTTGCGCCACTGGCGGATACCGCGGGTCAACATTCCTCGTCTTCGTGGGCGGGCTGATGTTGCCGCCGACACGAACAGGCTCGGGCGGCGGGGGCGGCGGGGGCGGCGCTTCCAGCAGTCCCCCGACGATACCGCCGACGGCACCGCCGCTGATTCCTCCCTCAACACCGCTAACCGCGCTGAGGTCGAACCCCGTCTCCGGCACGATCTCGGCCGGGGCCTCGATGGGCGCGGCGTTGGGATTGACGTCGACCACCGGCACCGCCACCGGCGCCGCGGCAGCCGGCGGCGGTGGCGGTGGCGGTGGTGGCGGTGGCGGCGGCGGTGCGGCCACGAACGCCATCATCGACGGCGGCGTCGGCAGCACATCCGCGGCCAGCAGCGGTACGATCACAATGGCGCCAATCGCCACCACGTGTGCGAGGATGGAGACGGGCACGGTGTACCACTTCTGTGCACCAATCTTGATCGTCGGGTTCGCTATTTCACCGAACATCTGACCAGCCACTATCATTCTCCTCAGCTCACGATGAGCTGCCAGCCTGACAATAAGACCGTCGATTATACGCAGACGCGAAATAAAGTGTCAACGTAACGCTGCGAACGCAACCGGCAAGTAACCTGAGCGTGCATTGAACCTCAGTATCCTAAGGATTTCAAGGATATTCTCAACTCGCCAGCAGAGGCGCCGTACTACTGCATCCACGCGACGACCAGCGGAACGAAGATCACTGCAACGATCGTCATCAACTTGATCAGGATGTTGAGACTCGGCCCCGCGGTGTCCTTGAACGGGTCTCCGACGGTATCGCCGATGACCGCCGCCTTGTGCGGCTCGGAGCCTTTACCGCCGTGGTGTCCTTCCTCGATCAGCTTCTTCGCATTATCCCAGACCCCGCCGGCGTTGGCCATCATTAAGGCCATCAGCACGCCGGTGACTAGGGCACCGGCCAGTAGGCCGCCCAAACCGGACACCCCGAGCAAAAACCCGGTCAGGACCGGCGCCGTGACCGCCAGTAAACCCGGCATGATCATTTCCCTGATAGCGGAGCGGGTCGAGATCGCGACGCAACGTGCGGAATCAGGTATCGCCGTCCCTTCGAGCAACCCGGGGATGGCCTTGAACTGCCGCCGCACTTCCTCGATCATCTCGTTCGCCGAGCGGCCCACCGCGTTCATTGTCATGGCGGAGAAGATGAACGGCAGCATCCCGCCGATGAACATCCCGATGAGCACGTTCGGGTTCGTTAACTCGAGGCTGAGCAGGCGCTGGTCGAATGCCGCGACACCGCCCGACCGTGCCACGGTGGCCGTCGCCGTCGCCTGGAAGGTCGAAAACAGCGCGAGCGCCGTCAGCGCCGCCGACCCGATCGCGAACCCCTTCCCCATCGCAGCCGTCGTGTTCCCGACCGCGTCAAGCGCGTCGGTACGATCGCGGACGTACGACTCGCACTTGCTCATCTCGGCGATGCCGCCGGCGTTGTCGGCCACCGGGCCGTAGGCGTCGACCCCGAGACTGATCCCGAGCGTCGACAGCATTCCCACCGCAGCGATCGCGATCCCGTAGAGCTCGCCCAGCTGATAACTGAAGAAGATCGTCACGCAGATGACCAACACCGGATAGCCGCACGACATCATGCCGACACCCAGCCCGGCAATGATGTTGGTCGCCGGGCCCGTCTCCGACTGCTTGGCGATGTGAGCCGCCGGCGGTTTGTCCTTGCCCGTGTAGTACTCGGTTATCTTTCCGATCACGATGCCGGAAACGACACCGAACACCACACAGCCCATAACGGCCCACGGCACCGCCGTCGCCTGAATCAACCCGGCCGCGCCGATCAGAACGATGACCGATGCCACGATTAACCCGCGCAGCAGCGCGCCCTGCACCTGACTCTCGTCGTCGGTTCGCACCGTGAAGGTCCCGAGCATTGACGCGATGATACCGATACCAGCCAGATACACCGGGAAGACCGCCAGGTCCGCCTGCACCGAGGAAAACGCCACGCCGTCGATTCCCCACAGATCGCCGGCGGTCGTGGCGGTCAGTGCCCAGGCGAGCGCCACCGAGGAAATGATGCTGCCGACATACGATTCGAACAGGTCGGCGCCCATCCCCGCGACGTCGCCGACGTTGTCACCGACACTGTCGGCGATGGTGGCCGGGTTCCGTGGGTCGTCCTCCGGAATGCCGGCCTCGACCTTGCCAGACAGATCACCGGCGACATCGGCGGCCTTTGTGAAAATCCCGCCTCCAACACGGGCGAAAAGGGCGATTGACGAGGCACCTAGCGACATCCCGAGCAGGGACCCGACCGCTGACGGACCGTTGCCGTCGAGCCCGCCGTACTGGAAGTAGAGCAACGAGATGCCCAGTGTCCCGAGGGCGACGACCGTGAGGCCCATCACGGCGCCGCTCGAGAAAGCGACTTGCAACGCGCCGGCGAGACTCGACCGGGCAGCGGCGGTGGTTCGTACGGCGGCGCCGGTCGCCGTACGCATACCGATCCACCCCGCGGTCGCCGACAAGACGGCGCCGACCAGGAAGCTGAGACCGACCAGGGAGGCGTTCCCCGGCAAAAACGTCACAAGAATGCCGAACATGACCACGACGAAGACCGCCAGCACGGTGTACTCCGTGCGCAGGAACGCCATTGCCCCAGTCCGAATCAGCGCGGCAATCTGCTGCATCTGTTCGGTGCCGGCGTCACGGCGGTTGATGCTCCTGACCAACACGAACGCGAAGATCGCGGCTGCGATCGGCGCGCCGCACCCAAGAAGAAAGAAAAGTGAATTGTCCATTCCTGCCCTTATCGCTCCGTTGCTCCTCAAGAAACCCGACAAACTAACAACCGCCGTTCGCCGCTGTCAAGCTACTTCACGTTTCGGGGACCGGACCCGACACCGGCGTTCCACCTACCGGCGCCGTTCCCACGGTCCCGGCCGCGCGCAGCGCGTCGTTGAAGGCCATCCCACCTGTCAGGAAAACCCGCACACCTTCCTGCACCGTCAGTTCCGGGTAGAACGCCAGGTTCTTCGGAAAGACTCGCACGTCCCCCAGATACAGGTGGTTGGTCGGCACGTAGACGGCGAGCATCAGCTCGCGCCCGCTGCCCCGATCCAGCGTGAACTCCCTGGTCTGGAACCCAAGGACGCAACCCGATTTCGGATCATCGATGAGAACGACCCGTTTAAAAGCCAGCTCGTTGTCTGGAGAAAACGCCGCGACGAGCTGTTTCACTGGCGCATAGACGGCCCGGAACACGGGGAGCCTGAGCAGATACGACTCGCCGCGCTGCAACAACCGCTTGCCGAACACGTTGGTGGCCAGCACCCCCACTACGAGCACGATCGCCAGCGTGGTCACCAGCCCCAGCCCGGGCACCTCACTACCCAGCCATCTACTGTACACGGGTGCCATGACCCCATCGATCAGCCGAAAAGCCCACACCAGCGCCGCCACGCTGACAACAAGCGGCACGGTCACGAAAAAGCCGGCGATGAAGCTGCGTCGGAGCCAGTGCATCGAGTGTCCCGTTCCGCCGACCGACGGCCGCACCCTCAGGCCGCCAACCAGATCCCCAGCGCCGCGGCGACAACGAGGCGGTAATACGCAAACGGGTCGAGCGAGTGGCGCTCGACATACCAGAGCAGCACGGCGATGGCGAAATACCCGACCACACCGGAGGCCACGAAGCCAACCAGCAGCACCGTTGTCTGCTCCGCCATCCCACTCGCACCCAGCGTCCACGCGACCCGGACGCCAGCGCCGAGAATCGCCGGAATTCCGATCAGAAAGCTGAACCGCGCCGCCTCCGAACGTGTCAACCCGACCAGCATCGCCACGGTGATGACGGCCCCGGACCGCGAAACGCCAGGCACCAAAGCGACCGCCTGCGCGCACCCGAGACCGACCGCCTCCATCGTCGAGAGCGATGCCGACGCCCGGCCACGCGACCCGATGCGCTCGGCCGCCAGCATCACCAACGCGCCGACCACTAGCGCCACCGCGGCGATCCCAGGCTGGCGGAGGTGCTCGACGAGGTCGGCGAAGAGCCAGCCCGCCAGCGCGATCGGGACAGTCGCCGCTATGATCAGCCGGCCAACCCGGGCCGACTCACCGGTCCGCCCGGTAAGCGCACCCGGGGCCGCGACGGCCAACCGCTCGACATCCTCGCGAAAATAGGTAAGCACAGCGAACAACGTGCCCAAATGACACGCCACGTCGAACGCGAGCTCGGCCGACCCCACCTGCCAGCCCAACAAGCCGCGTACCAGGATCAGGTGCGCGGAGCTGGAGATCGGGAAAAACTCGGTCAGCCCCTGAACGACCCCGAGCAACGCGGCCTGAATGACGGTCACACGCGATCGTGATCCATGTGATTCGTGCCCATCTCAGATCCTGTGACAGCGGTATCGGTGGCCCTGGTCAACCGAAGATCCCACGACCCTGAGCCCCCGCCGAATCCAGGGTTCCTGCAACCTCAGGCGCGGACACGGGTCTTCCGGGTGCGTCGCTTGGGTTTCGAGGTCGTCTGGGCCCGCCCTGCAGTGGCATGGGCGCGCCTCGACGCGCGGCGCTCGCTGATGACGATCGCGGCGGCAGCCGCAATAAAGATAGTCGAATACGTGCCACTGATCACACCGACGAGCATCGTGAAGGCGAAGCCACGCAGCACCTCGCCGCCGAACAGAAACAGGGCCAGCACGGCGAACGCGGTCGTGCCGGACGTGATGATGGTACGGCTCAGGGTCTGGTTGATGCTGGTGTTGACCAGCGTGTCGAACGTATCCAGCCGCATGCGCCGGAGGTTCTCCCGGACGCGGTCGAAGACCACGATCGAGTCGTTCACGGAGTACCCGGTGATCGTCAACATCGCGGCCACGACGTTCAGGGACAGCTCGTAACCGACGAAGGTGAGTATCGAGAGTGTCACGAGGATGTCGTGCGCCACGGCGATAATGGCGCCCACCGCGAAGCTGAAACGAAACCGGAGCCCGATATAGACCAGGATGCCGAACATCGCGAACAGAAAGGCATTGATGCCGCGGCTCTTCAGCGCCTCGCCGATCACCGGGCCGACGAGCTCCTGGCCAATGACGGTGAACCCACCGACCGAGCTCTGCCCGAGTGCGGCAACGACAGCGTTGGCCCCTTCCTCGAGACTCGTGCCCTCCTCTGGTCCGCCTTGGGGCAACCGGATCAGGATCTCGTTGGCATCGACGGTGCCGTAACGCTGGACGACGTTCTCGTCGGCGACCCCGCTAATGGCAGCGCGGACGGCGTCCTCGGTGACCGGCGCATCGAACTTCACGATGACGATCGTGCCGCCCGAGAAGTCGATGCCGAGTCTGAGCCCACCCTGGGTCGCGACCGTGACCACGCCCGCGACGATGATCAGGATCGAAAGACCCACGGCGGGCCAGCGCCACTTAAGGAAGTCGAAGTTCGGGTTCTTGAAGATAGGCATACGGGCCTTGGCGTCTGGTGGACTCGTCCTCGATGGCTGGGAGCTGAAGGTCCGAGGCGAGTCTCGCTAGATGCTGAGCGTCGCTTCCCGGCGACGCGTCAGGATCGCCTCAAATATCGTTCGCGACACGAACACCGCCGTGAACACATTCGAGACGAGGCCGAAGAACAGGGTGGTCGCAAAGCCCTTGATCGGTCCCGACCCGAACTGGAACAGAAAGGCCGCTGCGATGAGCGAGGCGATGTGGGTGTCGAGAATGGTGAGGAACACCCGGTCGAACCCCGCCGAGACGGCGGCGCGCACCCCCTTGGCCGAGCCCAGCTCCTCCTTGATCCGCTCGAAGATCAGCACGTTGGAGTCAACCCCCATGCCTATCGTCAAGATGAAGCCGGCGATGCCCGGCAGCGTGAGCACCGCCCCGATGTAGGCCATGCAGCCCAGCAGGATCAGCAGGTTCAGCGCCACCGCCACGACCGCGTTGATCCCGGACAGGCGGTAGTAGACCAACATGAACAGCGCAACGGCGACCAGCCCTGTGATCGACGCGATGACCCCGGCGCGGATCGAATCGGCACCCAGGGTCGGACCGACGGTCCGTTCCTCGAGGTAAGTCAACGATGCCGGCAGCGCACCCGACCGCAGAATCAGCGCGAGGTCCGACGCCTCCTCCTGCGAGAAGGTGCCCGTGATGCGGCCCTCGTCGGCGATCCGCTCCTGGATCACCGCCGCCGAGTAGACCCGATCGTCCATGATGACCGCCAGGCTGCGACCGACGTTTGCCCCGGTGAAGTTCCCGAACTTGCGCGCGCCTTCCCGGTTGAAGGAGAAGCTGATCGCCGGCTGGTTGTACTCGTCGATCGTCGGTCTGGCGTTACGCAGATCCCTGCCTGTGACCGGCGCCACCAGCCGGACCAGATAGTAGGCGGTCGAACCAACACCAGGCCCAGCCGACTGATCGGCACCGGTGACGACCTCGAGGTCAGGCGGCACGACGCCGCTTCTCGTCTGCAGCAGCATTTCGCGCGACGGTGCCGGTCCCTCCTCGACCAGCTTAAGCTCGAGCAACGCCGTGGAACGGATGATCTCCTTCGCACGAGCGACATCGTCGACACCCGGCAACTGAACTAGGATCTGGTCGCCGCCCACACCGTGCGGAGCGACGATCGGTTCGGCCACGCCAAGTTCGTTGACACGTCGCTCGATCGTCTGCAGCGCCTGCCTTACCGCCTCCTCCCGCAACGCCCGCTCGACACCCGGCCGCATGCGGAAGGTGTAGACGCCGCCAGGCTCCGAGTCGCGGTCGTAGCTCGCCTGCAGCAAGTCGTCCGCAATCTGCCGAAGTTCCTGGTCCCGGTCGGGGGGCACACCCTCGATCCGCAGCTCCGTCGGGGACACCGCGACGGTCGAGCTCAGCGAGATGCCGCCGAGACTGGCCTGCTCTCTCAGCTGCTCGCCGACGGTCTCGGTCTCTAGCCGCAGCGCGTCGTCGGTCTGAACCCGCAGCACCATATGCACACCGCCACGCAGATCCAGACCGAGGCGGATCCGGTCCTCCGGCGGATACACCGCAGCGCCGGCCGCCACTACCACGCCGATGATCGTCAGCACCTTCCAGCGCAGGTTCTTCGCCATTGCTTTGTCTGCTTTGTCGTCCGCCTTGTCACTCGCCCCTCAGAAGGGTTCGATCACCGCGACCCGAAGCCGTTCGTCGCGTCACATCGACCCGGCATCCTGCACCACTGGGTCCTGCCCCTGATACCCGCCGACCGCGGCCCGAGAAACCTCGATCCGGACCTTGTCGGCGACCTGCAGCTGCACCGACCGATCATTCAGCTTCGTGATGCTGCCGTAGATCCCACTGGTCGTGATGACCGTGTCTCCTACCTTCAACGCGTCCCGAAACTCCCGCACCTTCTTCTGCCGCCGTTTCATCGGCAGCAAGATGATGAAATAGAAGATCGCCAGGATCAGCGCAAACGGCAGGAACTGCACCCAGACGGGCCCAGCCCCGCCCGCGGCCGGAGACGCCATCGCATACACCGCTCGCATACCGAAACTAGGCACTAGGACCCTCTTGCTGACGACAGGCCGCGAGCCATCTCACTTCCCGCTGGCGTCATCGGCTCGGACACTCTCCGCGCAGGTCACACGGCACAGGCCACTCGAAGCCGGCGGTGTAAGCCCCCCCCAATCCCGCCAGAGCGGTGTTGCTCCTCGGCCACATATCCGCCAACGTGTTCGCTCATCGCGCCTTGCCAGCCGGGCACATCGCCGATTTGGTGCCACGTGGGATCTCACCACGGGCTCCTATGGACGGGGTCGGCGAGAGAACGTCTCGTGGAATCGTTGTCTGAACTGTTCGAACGAGCCGAACACAACAGCCTCTCTCATTCTACGCATCGTGTCAAGGTAGAAGTGTATGTTATGCAATGTGTTAAGGGTGCTCGCCGTCATCTCACCGGCCACGAACAGATAGCGGAGGTAGGCCCGCGAGAAGTGCCGACATGTGTAGCACCCGCAGTCTGGATCCGGGGGTCTCTGGTCCTCGGCATACCGCGCCTGCTTGATCGACAGCGGCCCGGCACGCGTCAGGAGCTGCCCATTTCGCGCGTTGCGCGTGGGAAGCACGCAGTCGAACAGGTCGATACCCCGGGCCACGCACTCGACCAGGTCGTCAGGCATGCCGGTGCCCATAAGATACCGAACCCGGTCGTCGGGCAGCATCTCCGCCGTGCCGGCCACAACGTCGTACATCAGGTCCACCGGTTCGCCGACGCTCAACCCACCGATGGCGTACCCTTCGAACTCGAGCACCACCGTTTCCAGAACGCTCCGCTCACGCAACCGGCCGTATACGCCGCCCTGCACGATACCGAACTGCGCCTGACCGGGGTTGGAAACCTCACCGCCGAGCACGCTCGGATGGTCGGTGATTGCCAGAAACCGCTCCCGGCCTCGTCGTGCCCACCGTAGGGTCCGCTCCATCGAGCTCTTCGCCTGGTCTTCAGACACCGGGTAACTGGCGCACTCGTCGAACACCATCGCGATGTCAGCGCCCAGCCGGATCTGGATGTCCGTAGCACCTTCCGGAGAAAGCCGCTGCAGGCTGCCGTCGAGGTGGGAGCGGAACGAAACGCCGTCTTCATCGATCTGCCGGCGGTCCCCTTGGCTGAACACCTGGTATCCGCCGCTGTCGGTCAGCACTGGCCGGTCCCAACCCATGAACCGATGCAGCCCACCGGCCCGCTCCACGAGCGCCGCGCCCGGACGCAAATGCAGGTGATACGCGTTGGCCAGGATGATCTCTGTGCCGAGACCGACCAGGTCACGGTGGGTGACCCCCTTGACCGCGCCCCGGGTGCCGACCGGCGCGAAGGCCGGGGTCCGCACGAGGCCGTGTGGCGTCCGTAACTCGCCGGCGCGCGCGCCAGCGTCGCGATGGGTCACAGAGTACGAGAAACCTTCTGGCACTGGCGTATACTACACAGTGTTGCGAATGCTCTGGTCCTTCCGTCGCCGAACCTGGGCAAGACACTGTACGGGAACACGCGGGCAGTCCGTGACCCCGCAAATCGAGCCGATCGGAGTCGCCCACCACGGGATGCTCCACCCGGGAGGCATGTCGCGTCTACGTGAGACCGGCCACTCGATCCGGATTTCGGAGTGAGACGTCTCCGCATCGGCGTCATCTACGGCGGCCGCTCGAGCGAACATGAAGTGTCGCTGGCGTCGGCCGCCGCAATCTTCGCCAACCTGGACCGCGAGCGATACGAACCGGTACCGCTCCGTATCGAGCGGGCCGGCCGCTGGGCGCTCGCTGAAGGTCCCCCGACCCTGGCATCGGCCGTCGACACGATCGAGCGCGCCCGGCTCGAGCACCACCGCCCTAAACACCCGGCGCGGGAAGTGCATCTGGTCGCGCGCCCCGGTGAGGAAACGCTGCTCACCGTCGAACGTGTCGCAGGGTCTGGGTCCGAGGGCAAGGACCACGCGATCGTCCACACGCTGGCCCTCGACATGATCTTCCCGATCGTGCACGGTCCCTACGGTGAAGACGGCACCCTGCAGGGTCTGCTCGAGCTTGCCAATATCCCCTACGTCGGCGCCGGCGTCCTCGCCTCGGCCGCGGCAATGGACAAGACGGTGATGAAGGTGCTATTTGCCGCGAGGGGGCTGCCGACCGTGAAGCATGACATCGTGTTGCGGCGAACCTGGCGGGCAGACCGCTCCAAGGTCGTGGCCGGACTGAGCGAACGGCTCGAATTCCCGTTGTTCGTCAAACCAGCCAACCTTGGGTCAAGCGTGGGTATCTCACACGCGACGGATCGCGGGTCGTTGTCGAGCGCGATCGATCTGGCGGCCGAGTTCGACCGAAAGATATTGGTTGAGGAGAGCGTGACGCCGTGCCGCGAGATCGAGTGCGCCGTGCTCGGCAACGGCGACCCCGTCGCGTCGGTGCCTGGAGAAATCATCCCATCAGGCGACTTCTACGACTACGCGGCCAAATATCTTGATGGCCGTTCCGAGATCGTCGTTCCCGCGCCGCTAGCACCTGAACTCACCCATGAGATCCAACGGCTGGCGGTCAGTGCGTTCCGCGCCATCGACGGCGCCGGCATGGCGCGTGTGGACTTCCTGCTCGAACGGAATACCGACCGCGTCTTTGTCAACGAAATCAACACCCACCCGGGCTTCACCACGACCAGCATGTTTTCCAAGATGTGGGAAGCCACCGGACTGAGCTATCCCGCGATGCTCGACCGGCTGATCTCGCTGGCCGCCGATCGACACGCCGAAAAGCAGGAATCCCGGACGAGCGTCTTTTGATGCATTACAGTTTTGGCGACCATCAACCGATAGGATGGCTCGGGATGAGACGAGCGTGTTTCGACTCGCGGCGAAATTTGTGCTTGACACACTCGTTTTCTCACCCATAATCTACATCTGGTATGAGGGTGGGCGGCTCAGACCACCTGTTGTGATGTTCCGAGCAGGTAAATCTCGCTGAGCGACCGCGTGCCAAGGAGGAAGAATGGCAAAGAAGGCAACGAAGAAGAAGGCTGCCAAGAAGGCCGTCAAGAAGGTAGCCAAGAAGGCCGTCAAGAAGGTAGCCAAGAAGGTAGTGAAGAAGGCTGCCAAGAAGGGTGGGAAGAAGCGCTAAGCCGCTCTTCCCGACTTCAGAAAGAGGGGGCGCTCTGTCGTCCCCTTTTTTTTTGTACGGTCGCGCGCCGTCTCCCCCGCGGCCCGGTCACCAGGTCGAGCCCACGGCGATTCGACCGGCGCTGACCATAGGTGTAAAGCCGGGCTTCACCGCGGTTTTCTAGGGCAGCGGGGTCGTGCCGTCCCACACCCGCACCAGCCGGATCACGTCACCGCGCTGAAGCTGGTCCGCCACCTCCATACCGGCAATCACCTTGCCGAACACCGGGTAGCGTGCATCGAGCTGAGGTTGCGGCGATGTCGTGATGAAGAACTGGCTCCCCCCCGTATCCGCCCAGTCGAGAGCCATCCCTACCGTGCCCCGCAAGAAGGGTAGCGGACTCAATTCGTCGCGAACGGTGTACCCCGGGCCACCCTCGCTGTCCCCTCGCGGATCGCCCGCCTGCACGACATAGTCGGGCACCACCCGATGCACCAACAACCCGTTGTAGAAACCGGAGCGGGCAAGGCGCATGAAGTTGTCGCACGTGAGCGGCGCCTCGTTGACCGCCAGCTCGAGTTGGATGGTGCCCCGGTCGGTCTCGATGAAGACGTGCGGCGAAACCGAGGGCGTCACCAATTCCAGCGAGCTATACGCCTCGAGAGGCAACCGCAACGGGGCCGGTCGAATCGCCGATTCGGCGTCGCTCGACGGGTCGAGCCTCGTCAGATGCTGCGCCGCGCGGACGCGGACGGCCCAGTCAGGATCCTCCCGCGCCGACCGTAGCGTCTCGAGCGCGGTAGCGCCTCCGATCCGAGCGAGCGCATCAACCACTGCGGCCCGCGCCAGATACGACGGGTCGCCCGCCGCGTCTCGATACGCGGCCCCCAACGCCTCGACCGCCCGGCTCACCTCGAGCTCGCCGAGCAGCGTGGCGGCCGTCTTTCGCACCACGACGTCGCTGTCCGACAGGCTCGCCAACAGCACCTCCACGGTGTCGGGTGACCGCACCGTCGCCAGCGATCGGAGGACCTCGGCAATGACGCGCCGATCTATGTCTTCGAGCATCAGCGCCAGCCGGAAAGCGGCGACATCCGGCTCTACGAAAGCCAGCGCACGAGCCAGATCGACACGGACCTGCCACTGGGAGTCGGGCTGCAACCCCGAGAGCACCAGAACGAAGAGCTCGGGGTCGAGCCGCGCCAGCCCGCGCAACGCGGCGCCACGCAGCGGCGGCCACGGATGAGACAGCAGCTCGACCATGACGTCCGTCGAGTCCTGCGCGTCGACCGCTGCCAGCGCCTCGACCAACTCCAGCAACAGCGCCGGGTCGAGGTCGGGTGTCTGGAGCAACCGGCGCAACTGCGGGGCGGCTTGGTCATCCCCGAGCTCGGCTAGCGCCCGCACGGCGGTGATCACGACACGCGCATCACGCCGTCTCGGGTCGAGCAGCTCCAGCAGGATCGGTAGGGCCGAGCTGTCACCGAGCGAGCCCAGTCCCCGGGCCGCGATCGACACGCCGATACTGCCCTGGATACCGGCAAGCGTTCGCAGCGGCCCCACGGCCCTCAAGTCACCTACCTGTCCGAAAGCGTAGGCCACCGGCCACCACCACAGAATTGGTTCCCCGTCCTCGGTTAGGATCGTCGCCGCCAGCGCGTCGTAGGCCCCGAGCGCCGCCAGCGCGTAAAGGCCGGATCTGAACGCTTCGATCCGCGGCGTAAGTGGGTGACCGAGCTCCTCCGGGTCGACGTCATAGGCTTCGGTCATGTGCATCGCGACCATCGCCTGGATCGCGTCCACCGTCCCGGTCGCTCCCAGCGTGCCCAGCGCCCGTGCGGCCTGCCCCTGGACCACCGGCGACACGTCCCGGAGCGCCTCGACCAGCGGCTCGACCGCCACCGCGTCACCGATCAGCCCCAGACCGAACGCAGCGATCTCCCGCACCTCCATCTGCTGATCGGACAGGGCGCCCACGAGCGCCGGAACCCCTTCGCCGAGCCCGACGCGGCCGATCGCCAGCGCTGACCGGCGCCGGATCGCGGCGCTGGGGTCCTCGATGAGACTGAGCAGGTCCGGTGTCGCCGTCTGGGGCAGGCTGACCGCACCCGCGGCGACAGCATCGTCCGAGACCGGGGTCACCCCCACGTCCGCCCCCTCAACCCGCGCAATGTCCTCGGACACCGGCAAGGACGAGTCGCGCAACAGACGTTCGTCCTCCAGCCTCAGAATCCAGGCCAGTTTCTGCTCATGTCGGATGACGACCGGGGCCAGAACCGACGTCGGCGGCGCTGACGCACATCCGGCAAGGGCGAGCGAGACGAGCAGCAGCCCGGTGTGGCGACCTCGAGCCGGAAGGGTTGCTGGCATCGGTAGCGGCAAGCACGTCAGCTAGACATCTTGAACAGGCGACGCCGTCGCGCTTGAAACACGTTTTCCGCCACCCGAGTCGAGATGTCCAACCCGAGCGGAGCGAGGCCGGCATATAAGCCTGGCGGCGGTGCAGCAGCCCGCCCTCGTCCGACCGGTTTGGGGTGGAGCTTCGCTGCTGTCCCTCGTCAGAAATCCGTCTCGATTCTCCGACTCGGAACACTCCAGCGTCGGCGCATGATATCACGCGGTTCGGACGCGTCGAGGCCGGCCGGCCAGCGGTTTCACCGGAGGCGGACCGGCCGCCCTGACTGGTATAATCGCGGCAAGTTGGAATTCCGTCATATCGCGATCGAAGGCCCGATTGGAGTCGGGAAATCGGCGCTCGCGGCGCGGCTGGGCGCCCGTCTCGACGCGAAGGTGGTACTCGACGACACCGACAACCCCTTCCTCGCCGATTTCGCCGCCGATCGACCGGGCGCCGCGTTCCAGACCCAGCTGTTTTCGCTGCTGGCCCGTCACCGTCAGCAGGTCGGCTTACGTCAGACGAGCCTCTTCAGCCAGCGGACCGTCTCAGATTACCTGTTCGACAAAGATAAAATCTACGCCTACCTGAACCTGGACGACAACGAATTATTCATCTACCAGCGGCTCTACGATCTCCTGGTGTCCGATGTCGTCCCACCTGATCTCGCTATCTACCTCCAGGTCCCCACCGACGCGCTACAGCGCCGTGTGCGGTCGCGGGAGCGAGAATACCGGGAGGATGGCCAAACTCCACCCGACCCGGAGTATCTGCGCGAGCTGAACGAAGCCTATACTCATTTCTTCTTCCACTACGGCTCGACACCCCTTCTGGTCGTCGAAGCCGCTCACCTCGATCTCGAGTGGGGCGACGCGGCACTCGGCGACCTATTGAAGCAGGTGCACGGCATGGGCCAGGGCACCCGGTACTACGTGCCGCGATGACGCCTGGGCCGCTCACCTGGGGTAAGCTCGGCGCATGGCGTGGTTCAAGAAGGCAAGACGGCCGATGACGGCGCCGACCGAGCCCAGCCGGGTGCCGGAGGGGCTCTGGATCAAATGTCCGGGGTGTGCGCAGATTCTCTACAACAAGGATCTCGCCGCGAGCCTGAGCGTCTGCCCGAAGTGCGCCCACCATTTTCGACTCGACGCAGCCGCACGGCTGCGTTCGCTGCTCGACGATGGCGTCTGGCACGAGCACGACGCCGGCCTGGTCTCGAATGACCCGCTGAAATTCACCGACCGGAAACCCTACGTGAACCGCCTGCGGGAGGGAATGGCCGCCACCGGGCTGCGCGACGCGGTGATCACGGCCACCGGCGCCATCGAAGGGCTGGCCGTGGAGATCGTCGCCATGGAGTACGGCTTCATCGGCGGCAGCATGGGCGTGGTGGTGGGCGAGAAGATCACGCGAGCTGCGGAACGTTCGATTGCGCACCGCCAGCCGCTGGTCGTCATTTGCTGTTCGGGTGGCGCCCGGATGATGGAGGGTACGCTCTCGCTGATGCAGATGGCGAAGATCAGCGTTACGCTCGCGCGGCTCGATCGCGCCCGCGTGCCTTATGTCGCCGTGCTTACCGACCCCACCACCGGAGGGGTAACGGCGAGCTTCGCAATGCTCTCCGACATCAGCATCGCGGAACCGGGGGCACTGATCGGCTTCGCCGGTCCGCGGGTGATCGAGCAGACTATCCGCCAGAAGCTCCCGACGGGCTTTCAACGTAGCGAGTTCCTGCTCGAGCACGGCATGCTCGACATGATCGTGGACCGCCGGAAGCTCAGGACCACCCTCGGCAGAACGCTGCGCTTCATGGGCGCGGCCCCGGTCGCGACCGCGCCCGGCGAGACCGTTCCGCCCCAGACCGTACACGACACGACGCCGCCGGTGTTGGCGCCAGACTGACGCGCTCCTCGGCCGGCCGCAACACATGGACCCGCTGGACGCCCTGTTCGCACTCGAGCGCTTCGGCATCAAACCGGGGCTGGACACCATCCGCCTACTCACCGAAACACTGGGCGACCCGCAGTCGGCGTATCGGACCGTTATCGTGGCTGGTACCAACGGCAAAGGGTCTGTCGTGGCGATGGTCGACAGCGCGCTGCGCGCCGCCGGACATCGGGTCGGGCGCTACACATCACCGCATCTCAAGACCCTGGCCGAGCGTTTCGTCGTCGACGGCGCCGTGATCTCGGAGCAGGAGCTCCGGCTGGAAGCGGTCCAGCTCCACGAGCAGGTCGATCGGCTATTAGCCGACGGCCGGCTGTCAGACCCGCCGACGTTCTTCGAAGCGACGACGGCGATGGCGCTGTCCTGGTTCCGCCGTGCAGGCGTGGAGCTGGCACTGCTCGAAGTCGGGCTGGGCGGTCGGTTCGACGCGACGAACATCGTGACTCCAGTCGCCGCTGTCATCACTGCGATCGGACTGGAGCACCGGCAGTATCTCGGCGACACGCTCGAGGCGATCGCCCGCGAGAAGGCCGGTGTCATCAAGCCGGGAATAATCGTCGTGACGACCGAGACGACGCCGGCCGTGGTGGCACTCTTTGAGGCGGTCTGCAAGCAGCGTGGCGCGCGGTTAGTACGCGCCGACCAGGACACCGAGGTCGCGGTCGCCCAGCACGGCGACCCTCCGGCGATCCGGATCACAACACCGCGGCGTGCGTATCCAGCGTTCAGATTGGGGCTCGCCGGCGCGCATCAAGTGTCGAACGCGACCGGCGCTCTCCGCCTCCTCGAGACGCTCGAGGACATCGGTATACCGGTCGGCGTCGATGCCATCGTCATCGGGCTCACCAGCGTCGTCTGGCCGGGCCGCCTGGACCTGGTGCGGGTCGGTGATCGCGGCGCGATCCTGCTCGACGCCGCGCACAACCCGCCCGCAGCGGCCGCACTCTCGACCCACCTTCGTGGGGCATTTCCGGCCGGACTCCCGATCGTACTCGGAGCTATGGAGGACAAGGACGTCAACGGCATCGTCGCCTCGCTTGCCCCGTGCGCCACGGGGTTCGTCTGCACCGCACCGGACACCCCGAGGGCAATCCCGGCGGCCGTGCTCGCCGAGCGGGTGCGACGGCTCGCCGGGTCGATACCGGTGACCCTCGACCGCGCTCCCTGGCGGGCGGTCGAGGCTGCTTGGCGAATGTCGGTCACCGTGTGCGTGACCGGTTCCATCTTCCTCGTCGGCGAGGTTCTCGCGGCGATCGAGCGGTCTGGCAGCTCGCGATGAGGAGGCGGGCTGCATGGACCGTCGCCCTCGGCGCCACACCGGGCGCACATTACGGACTGCCGAGCGTGATACGCTTCGGGTGTTCTCGTGAGGATCGCCACACCGTCGTCCGAAGACGCGCCCCCGCCGGTCGGATGATTCGCTTTACCTTATTCGGCTTCCTCATCCTCGTCGTGACCGTCGTCTCGGCAAGCGCCCAGAATCTGCCCGGCGTCGACGCATCGCGGCAGTTCCGTCTCGAACAGCTCACCAACAACCACACCAGGCTGACCGGTGAGGTGGAGATCGACGGCGGCGCGTGGCAGTTCTACGCTGACCAGATAGACATTTTCACCGACGAGTCGCGGCTGGTCGCGTCTGGCAATGTCGTGTTCACCGCCGAGGGAGGGCGGATCGCGGCCGACCGTGTCGAGTTCGACATCGACTCGGTGACCGGCACCTTCTACAACGCCACTGGGTCGACGCGGCTGATCGAGGATGTCGAACGTAGCATGTTCGGCACCCAGGAACCCGAGATGCAGTTCTGGGGCGAGATCATCGAGCGGGTCGGCCCGCGGATCTATCGGCTCACCCGCGGCGGGTTCACGTCGTGCGTCCAGCCGACCCCACGCTGGGAAGTGAAGGCCAGCTCGGTGACGATCAATCTCGACGAATACGCTGTGATGCGCAACTCGGTGCTGACGGTCAAGGGCGTGCCGTTGTTCTACCTGCCGGTCATGTATTACCCCATCCAGGAGGACGAACGGGCCACGGGGTTCCTGATTCCAACTTACGGCGCCTCGACCATCCGGGGGCAGTCGATCAGCAACGCGTTCTTCTGGGCGGTCAACCGCAGCCATGACGCTACCATCTTTCACGACTGGTTCTCATCCACGGGTCAAGGGCTCGGCGCCGAATATCGCTATGTGTTGGGCCCGGGGTCGCGCGGCAACGCGAGGACCTACCTGCTCAAAGAGCGCGAGACGACCGTCGTCGACCTGTTAGGCGCCGGAACCGGCGAGACGACGATTCCTGAGCGGCACAGCTACAATCTGCGCGGCGCGGCACGGCACCGCATTTCTGACGCGCTGACGGCCCGCGGTCAAGTCGACTACTTCTCGGATATCACCGTCGAGCAGACTTTTCACACCAACATTTACGAAGCATCCAACCGGTCGCGGAGCTTCGGCGGCAACGTGACGGGTTCGTGGGGCGCGTATACCCTCAGCGGCACCGGGGATGTCATTGAGACGTTCTTCGGAGACACGCAGGCAACGCTCCACGGGACCGGCCCACGGATCTCGTTCAACCAGTCGGAGCGACCGCTATTCGGCTCGTCGATCTACGTGGGCTTCACGAGCGAGTACGCCAATCTGCTGCGCCGTTCGAGGTTCGACAATCAGGAGATCGAGTCTGGGCTGAACCGGATCGACGTGAACCCCTTGGTCCGGGTACCGTTCACCCGCTGGCCGTTCTTGACTCTGAATTCGTCAGTCGCCTGGCGTCAGACCTACTGGACCGAGAGCGTCGACGAGTTGGTCCAGGTGGAAAACGGGGTCTCCCGGTCGTTCGTGGAAATGCAGACCCAGATCACCGGCCCAGTCTTCGTCAAGGTTTGGGACACGCCGAACAGCGCCTACTCGGAGCGGATGAAGCACGTCATCGAGCCGTGGGTCAACATCCAGCGGACCACGGCGATCGACAGCTTTGACCAGATTGTGCAGCTAGAGGGCACCGACTCGATCGTCGGCAACCTCACGCAGATCCGCTACGGTCTGAACAACCGCCTCTATGCCCGGCGCGCCGAGGAGAGCGGCCCGTCAGTGGCGCAGGAGATCCTGGCCGTGTCGATCGAGCAGAGCTACTACACGGACGACAACGCCGCCCAGTTCGACCGGCAGTTCCAGACCAGCTTCCAGGGCACGCTGCCGAGCAACTACTCGCCGCTGGCGCTGATCGTGCGCGCCGGCCTGACCCGTGATCTCTCCGGCACGCTCCGGGCCGAGTACGATACGCAGTTCGGGGCACTGCGAAGCATCGCTGCGGACGCCAATATCGGGTTGAGTGGCTGGCTCCACCAGACGGCCGGCTGGAGCCAGCGGCGCTTCATCGAGGAACTGCCCGGGTTCAACGACCGCGACACCCTCGACCACTACCTGAACTCCTTCACCAACCTGCGCACGCTGGACAACCGGCTCGGGGGAGTCTACCAGTTCAACTACGACCTACAGCGCGGCCGGCACCTGCAACAACGCGTGCTCGCGTACTACAACGCGCAGTGCTGCGGTGTGAGCGTCGAGTATCAGTCGTTTAACCTCGAGGGGCTCGGCGCCCGCGTGCGGGTCGACCGGGACCGCCGCCTCAACCTCTCGTTCACGCTCGCCGGCCTCGGCACGTTCTCGAACATGTTGGGCGCATTCGGCGTGGGAACCGGCGCGCAGCCATGAAGGGCCTAGTCCTGAGCGGCGGCAAGGGGAGCCGGTTGCGGCCACTGACCTACACGCGCGCCAAACAGCTCGTGCCGGTCGCTAACAAACCGGTCCTGTTCTACGGCATCGAAGCGCTCGCGGCCGCGGGGATCCGGGATATCGGCATCGTGGTCGGCGATACCCACGATGAGATCCGGACTGCTGTCGGCAACGGCGCGCGCTGGGGCGTGACGGTCACTTACATCGAGCAGGACGCCCCCCTTGGGCTCGCCCATGCCGTGCTCATCAGCGAACCGTTCCTGGGTGACGAGCCGTTCGTCATGTATCTGGGCGACAACCTGCTGAACAAGGGAATCACTCCGTTTGTCGATGAGTTCGTACGCACCAAGCCGTCGGCGCAGATCCTGCTCACCAGGGTGCAGGACCCCCAGATGTTCGGCGTCGCGGAACTCGCCGACGGGAAGGTCACGCGTCTGGTCGAAAAGCCGCAAGAGCCGAAGAGCGATCTGGCGCTGGTCGGTGTCTACATGTTTGGACCGGAGATCCTGGAGTCGGTCAAACTCATCACACCCAGCGCCCGGAACGAGCTCGAAATCACCGACGCGATCCAGAACCTGATCGACCGTGGCTGTGTCGTGCGACCACATCTGGTGGATGGCTGGTGGAAGGACACAGGCAAGCTGGATGACATGCTCGAGGCGAACCGGCTGATCCTCGACACGTTCGAGCGCCGCATCGACGGAACCGTCGACGCGGACTCCCGCGTAGAGGGCAAAGTGGTTGTGGAAGAGGGGGCCCAAATCCGCCGATCGGTGGTGCGCGGACCGGCCATCATTGGCGCCAAAGCCCGGATCGAGCAGGCCTACGTCGGGCCGTTCACGTCGATCATGAACGACGTCGAGATTAGGGACTCGGAGATCGAACACAGCATCGTTCTGGAAGGCAGCGTGATCAGCGACCTTTCCAACCGGATCATAGACAGCCTGATCGGCCGTAACGTGCGAATCTACCGGCAGCCGGTCAAGCCGTCAGCATACCGCTTCATGCTCGGGGACAACTCCGAGGTCGGGATTCGATGGTAGACGGCGGGATGCCGGTCGAGGTCTTGGTCACCGGCGGGGCTGGCTTCATCGGCAGCAACTTCGTGTTGCACACGCTCGCCACGCACTCCGACTGGCACATCACCACACTCGACAAGCTGACTTACGCCGGACGCACGGAGAACTTGCGCGATGTCATGAACGACCCCAGGCACCGGTTCGTCCAGGGTGACGTCGCAGACGCAGCGGTCGCCGGACCGCTCGTGCGGGGCGCCGACATCGTCGTGCACTTCGCCGCCGAGACCCACGTGGACCGCTCCCTGCACGAAGCCGGCACTTTCATCACGACCGACGTCTACGGCAGCTTCGTGCTGCTCGACGCCGCGCGTCATGCGCCCCGTCTGCGGCGCTTCGTACAGATCTCCACCGACGAGGTCTATGGCAGTGTCGAGACGGGTTCCAGCACGGAGTATGATGAGATCAGGCCGCGCAATCCGTACGCGGCAAGCAAGGCCGCAGCTGACCGGCTGGCGTACAGCTACTGGGCCAGCCACGGTGTGCCGGTGGTCATCACGCGAGCGTCGAACAACTACGGCCCGCGTCAGTTTCCCGAGAAGGTCATCCCGCTCTTTGTGACCAATGCGATCGAACAGATGCCATTGCCGCTCTATGGCGACGGACGGCACATCCGGGACTGGCTACATGTCGAGGACCACTGCCGGGCGCTCGACCTGCTGATTGATCGTGGTGAACACGGCGAGGTGTACAACATCGGCGGCGGCAACGAGGTAACGAACATCGATCTCACCACCAGGATCCTGGAGCTCCTTGACCGACCGCGCTCGCTCATCGAGCCGGTTCAGGATCGGCCGGGTCACGACCGGCGCTACTCGCTCGACACGACGAAGCTACGAGCGCTCGGCTGGAAGCCGCGGCACCGGTTTCTCGACGGGTTACGGGCCACGGTCGAGTGGTATCGGGACAACGAGTGGTGGTGGCGGCCGATCAAGGATGCCGATCCGGCCTATCGCGCGTACTACCAGACGCAGTACGACCGGCGGGGCAGGGACGAAGACCAGCGGAAGGTGGAAGGCGGTCCTGCCCGCCGAAGCCTCGGCGAAGGCGGAAAGCAGACGGAAGACGCCTGAGGCGCCGCCGCAGGCATCGACGGCCGATATCTGACGGCAGACGGCCTCCCAGATCCGTACCGGTCTCCACTTAGCCCGTGATGCGCTCACAAACACGAATCTTGTGCTCGTTCGGGCACGCCGGCGACGGGCACGGCGCGCACGTGCGCACCCGCGAGGGAGCGGCGCGAGGCGTTAGGGCCCCCGCCAGCGATTGAGCCAGGGTGTGGGGTGAAGCCCCACGCTAATCTTGGATGGCGGACACGATCCTCGTCACCGGGGCGGCCGGCTTTGTCGGCAGTCATCTACTCACCTTGCTGGATTCCACCACCGCGGTGGACGCAACCCTCGTGGCCTGGCGCCGACCTGCCGGAGCCGGTGCGCGGCCGGACCAGGCACCGCCGAGGCCCGCCCCGGCTGGTGACCGCGTCACCTGGCGCGAGGTAGATCTACTCGACCAACAGGCGATAAGGCGCGCGATGGAAGAGATTCGACCGACGCAGGTCTATCACTGCGCCGGCGTCGCGAACGTCGGCGCGTCCTGGTCAAACAGCCACACGACGCTGCTGTCCAACGTCCTGGGTACCGAGCACCTGCTCGGCGCGCTGCGCGACCATGGCGCGTCCGCGCGTGTGCTCATCCCTGGCTCGGCGCTCGTCTACCGGCCGTCGGGCTCGGCGCTCGACGAGACGGCACCCCTGGGTCCCGTCAGCCCCTACGGGCTGAGCAAGCTCGCCCAGGAAATGCTCGGGCTCGCCGCAGCCCGGCAGGATGGCACGACCGTGCTTCTGAGCCGCTCGTTCACCCACCTCGGCCCGGGTCAGGCGCTTTCGTACGCGGCCTCGAGTTTTGCCGCGCAGATCGCGCGGATCGAGGCGGGGCGGGCCGAACCGGTTCTGGCGGTCGGTAATCTCGCGGCGCGCCGGGACCTGACGGACGTACGGGACACGGTACGTGCCTACCAGCTCCTCATGACCGGGGGCACGCCCGCCACACCCTACAACGTGTGCTCCGGCAAACTGTACCGGATCGAAGAGGTCCTCGACATCCTGCTGGCCAAAGCGGCTGTCAGCGTGTCAGTCCGGCAGGACGCCACCCGCACGCGGCCGGACGACAATCCGCTGCTACTGGGCAACCGGTCAAAGATCACCCGCGACATCGGATGGTCACCTTCGATCCCGCTCTCCCGAACACTTTCAGATCTGCTGGACTACTGGCGCATGACCGAGAGGCAACGCCGTCCAGGCCAGATAAAGCGCGGGTCGAAGGCAACGGGACCCTTGGCATGAGCTGCTGGACTCGCGATCGGTGCTAGCCGGCCACGGTCTCGGCAATCAGCTCGGCCAGCAACGCAGCCCGCCAGGGCAACGCGTCCACCTTGATGTGCTCGTAGAGCGAGTGCGGCCCGGCGCCAACCGCGCCCAGCCCGTCGAGGGTCGCCACACCGAGCGCCGCAGTGAAATTCCCATCTAAGCCACCACCGGTGCCGCCCTCCGCCATGTCGTGCCCTAGCCTAGCGGCGATCGCGCGTGCACGCTCATACAGGCTGGCGACCACCTCGGTTCGTTCCAGCGGCGGTCGGTCTAAGCCCCCGCTTACCTCGATCCGCGTCCCGGGAAAGGTGGGCACCAGCCCGCGCACCAGTGCCGCCACCCGCTTGGCCTCTTCCGCGGTCGTCACCCCGATGTCGATGGTGGGGTGGCCCTCTTCTGCCACAACGTTGGGTCGGGCACCGCCGCTGATCATGCCAACGTTAATCGACACGCCTGGGGCCATGTCCATCACCCGCTGCAGATCGACGATCTGCGCCGCGAGTTCGTGGACCGCGCTGGCCCCCTTTTCCGGATCGACCCCGGCGTGCGCAGCGATTCCGCGCACCGTCAGGTGGGACTCGCCGCACCCCTTGCGCGTGGTCTTGACCCCGTCCCAGACCAGCGCCGGCTCGAGCACGAATACGGCCCTGCTCCGTCGCGCCTCCTCTTCGATCACGGCGCGGGACGTGCCGCTCCCACGTTCCTCATCGATCGTCCAGAGCATGACAATCCTGTCAGCAGGCAGGACGGCCTGGTCAGGGCACGAGCCGCCAGCATCCCAAGTACGATGCCCCCCTTCATGTCGAGCACACCGAGCCCGAAGAGACACCCCTCCCGGATCTCGAGCGGCGTCCGATCGATCTGACCGATCGGCCAGACGGTGTCGAAGTGCCCGATGAGCAGCACCTGACTTGCACCGCTGCCGAACTCGGCCCGCAGGCGATCGCCCACCCCCAACTGCGGAAGCCGGGTCACCGTGCCGCCGATCGCCGTCAGGCGGCGCGCCAGCTCCTCGCCGCACCGATCCACCGCGGTCTTGTCGGTCGTCGGAGACTCGAGTCTGGCCAGCGCCATAGTCGTCTCGAGTGCCCACTCCTGTTCGACCTGGCAGAATCGAAGCAGGTCTCGCGTGCTCGTCGACTCGGAGGAGCCGTGCGTCACCGTGTCCATGATCCATGGGTCGCCATATTGGTTGCACGGCGCCGACCCGACCCGCATAATGACTGCATGGATGTGCGTGGTCTGCTCGCTGGCGGCCTGCTCGCCGTAGTGGCGTCGCCCGGCTTGCCGGCCGCTGGGCCGGCCGGCGCCCAGCCGCAGCAGTCACAACCGGTCCCCCGTCCGTTCCCCCGTCCAGGTGACACCGGCCAGAACGCGGTCGAGACGCCGGACGAACCGCCGGCAACGCTAGCGCCAACCATGGCCGACGGCGCAGAGGTAACACCCACGGAGGCGACGCTGGGGCTGCCGATCTACCCAAACGCCCAGTTCATCACCTCATACGATGCCGGCCGCGGCCAACGCTATTATCTCTTCGGAACCAACTCCAGCTTCCAGGAAATGGTGCGCTACTACGCTCTGATCCTCGATGAACGTGGGGACCTCGTGTTCGACGCGCCGGCCACCCACATGTTCGAGGTCGGTCGCTTCAGGGAAGACGAGATGGCCTTCCCACCTGGTGTGACGGTCAAGGACTATACGTGGAACGGTTCGGACGGCTACCTGAATCTTGCGGGCGGCGAACCCGCGTGGTTCAGAACGGTCATTCAACTGGTGCCGCCCCCGCCCGGTCAGACCCAGCGGTAGGTCGTGTCCCCCCGCTGTTACTCCCCCGTTGTCCTGACATAGATCTCCCGCTCCGCGCGGAACTCCGCCGACTTCTCCCGCATGCCGACGTCTAGCGCCTCGGCCTCACCGACGCCCAGCCCAGCGGCGTAATCGCGGACCTGCTGCGTAAGCTCCATGCTGCAGAACTTCGGGCCGCACATCGAGCAGAAATGAGCGACCTTCGCGCCCTCGGCCGGCAAGGTCTCGTCGTGGTACGCGCGGGCCGTCTGCGGGTCGAGCGACAGGTTGAACTGATCCTCCCAGCGGAAGTCGAACCGTGCCTTGGACAACGCATCGTCCCAGGCCTGAGCGCGCGGGTGCCCCTTGGCGAGGTCGGCGGCATGGGCCGCGATCTTGTACGCGATGACCCCCGCCTTCACGTCCTCGCGATTGGGCAAACCTAGATGCTCTTTGGGCGTCACGTAGCACAGCATCGCGGTACCGTACCAGCCGATCACGGCGGCGCCGATGGCGGAGGTGATATGGTCATACCCGGGTGCCACATCCGTTGTCAGCGGCCCTAACGTGTAGAATGGCGCCTCATCGCACCAGTCCAGCTGGCGCTCCATGTTCTCCTTGATCAAGTGCAGCGGCACGTGCCCCGGTCCCTCGTTCATCACCTGGACGTCATACTCCCAGGCGATCCGCGTTAGCTCGCCCTGGGTGCGGAGCTCGGCGAACTGCGCGTCGTCGTTCGCATCGGCGATCGACCCTGGTCGTAAACCATCACCAAGCGAGAACGAGACGTCGTAGGCCTGCATGATCTCGCAGATTTCGCGGAAATGCGTGTATGTGAAGTTCTCCTCGTGATGCGCCAGGCACCACTTCGCCATAATCGCCCCGCCCCGCGAGACGATCCCGGTCAACCGCCGCGCCGTCATCGGGACGTAGCGCAGCCGCACGCCGGCATGCACCGTGAAATAGTCGACGCCCTGCTCGGCCTGCTCGATTAGCGTGTCACGATAGATCTCCCAGGTCAGTTCTTCCGGACGACCATCAACCTTCTCGAGCGCCTGATAGACAGGCACGGTGCCGATCGGCACCGGCGAGTTACGAATGATCCACTCGCGAGTCTCGTGAATGTTCGGTCCGGTCGACAGGTCCATGACCGTGTCGGCACCCCAGAGCGTGGCCCATTGCAGCTTCTCGACCTCTTCTTCGATCGACGACGACACCGCCGAGTTCCCAATGTTGGCGTTGATCTTGACCAGGAAGTTCCGGCCGATCGCCATCGGCTCGAGCTCCGGGTGGTTGATGTTGGCCGGAATGATGGCGCGGCCCCGTGCCACTTCGTCGCGCACGAATTCTGGGGCAAACCCCTCCCGCAGCGCGACGAACTCCATCTCCTCCGTCACCGTACCGCGCCGCGCATGGCACAGCTGAGTCACGCCCTCCGTGCCACGTCGTGCCACGCGCGACGCGGCCGGCATCGACAGCCCGGCACCAGTCGCCCCCAGATGGAGGAGCGGCTGCTCAACGACCCGACCGCGACCCTCGATCCAAGGATCCCGCAACCGCGGCAGCCCCTGGCGCACGTCGTTGCCATGCGGCCCGCTCGTGTCGTAGACCCGGACCGGGGCCTGACCACCGGACAACACGATCTCGCGCATCGGCACCCGCACGCGGTCACCGTCGACTAGCACCTTGCGGGAACCGGGGAACGCTTCCGTGAACCCGCTCGCGGGTGACGATAAGATTGAGAGGTTTTGAGCCATGCGCCGCACTATAGCACGCGTGACCGGCGGTGGATGCGCCCGAAACCGGCACCCGGGCTATAGTAGAATCCAGCCAGTCAGACTTGTGTGATCGTCGGTTCTGAACCCATCCATAACCATTTTCTAAGAGGACTCCATGGCCACGACCACCGACAGCCCGGTGAACGCCAGACGGCGGACGCTGGCCGCCACCGACCCGGCTATCGCCGGGGTGCTCCGCGACGAGACGACGCGCCAGAATTCTGGGCTGGAGCTGATCGCGTCCGAGAACTTCGTCAGCGCCGCCGTGCTCGAAGCGGCAGGCTCGGTGCTCACGAACAAATACGCCGAGGGCTACCCGGGACGCCGCTACTACGGCGGCTGCGAGTTCGTAGACGTCGCCGAGGCGCTGGCGACCGAACGGGCCGTCGCGCTCTTCGGCGCCGACCACGCGAACGTGCAACCGCATTCGGGCGCACAGGCGAACATGTCGGCCTACTTCGCCCTGATCGCCCCCGGCGACACGGTGCTCGGGATGAGTCTCGCCCACGGAGGGCATCTGACCCATGGACATCCCCTGAACTTCTCCGGACAACTCTATTCCATCGTGCCCTACGGCGTACGACGGGAAGACGAGCGGATCGATTACGACGAACTGGCGCGGCTCGCGCGGGAGCACAGCCCGAAGATGATCATGGTGGGCGCAAGCGCCTATCCGCGGATAATCGAGTTCGCCCGCATCCGGGCGGTCGCTGACGAGGTCGGAGCGGCCATGGTCACCGACATGGCGCACATCGCTGGGCTGGTCGCCGCCGGAGTCCATCCGAACCCGGTCGAGCACTCCGACGTCGTGACTACCACAACCCATAAGACGCTGCGCGGCCCGCGCGGCGGCCTGGTGCTCTGCCGTAAGGCCCACGCCAAGGCGTTGGACAGAGCGCTGTTCCCAGGGGTGCAAGGCGGCCCGCTGATGCACGTCATCGCCGCCAAGGCGGTGTGCCTCAAGGAGGCGGCTGAACCGCCATTCGCCGAGTACCAGCGACAAACGGTTGCCAACGCGGCGCGGCTCGGATCGGGACTGCGGAACGCGGGCTTCCGGCTGGTCAGCGGTGGCACCGACAACCATCTGGTCCTCGTCGACGTCTTCTCACGCGGGATCACGGGCAAAGCGGCCGAGGCGGCATTGGGCAAGGCGCTCATCACGGTGAACAAGAACGCGATCCCGTTCGACGAGAATCCGCCGATGGTGGCCAGCGGGATCCGGATCGGCACGCCCGCGATCACGACCCGAGGGATGGCCGAGCCGGAGATGGACCTGATCGCCGACTACATCGCCCGCGTCCTGGCCTCGCCGGAGGACGATGGCGTGGCCGCGATGGTCCGCGCGGAAGTCGAAGCGCTGTGCCGAAAGTTCCCGCTGTATCCGGATCGGACCGCCGCGTAGGGAGTATCCAGAGGGTCCGGTGCGACGGGAAGGGAAAGACCGCGCTGGCCGGCGGAAGCATACACGCAGCCGGAATCGATCTGAGCCAGGCGTTCTGATCCATCCGCTCGGGCGCCCCGCAACGGGCTCCGTCCGATGCGGGTCTTGATGCCGTCTCGCGTCCGAAACGATTCAGACGACATGGCGAACGCCCCGCAACGCACTACCACTGGCGAGGCCCACGCGTCGCTCCAGCGGCAGGTCGGCGCGGCGTTCGCCGAAGATGGCGCACTCGCCGGCGCACTGCCATCGTTCGAGACCCGGGACAGCCAACGGGACATGGCGATCGCCGCCGCCGAGGTGTTCGAGATCGGCGGGGTGTTGCTGGCGGAGGCCGGTACCGGCATTGGCAAGACCCTTGCCTACCTTGTGCCGGCCATACTTAGCCACCAGCGGGTGCTCATCTCGACCGGCACGAAACAGCTGCAAGATCAGATCTACTACAAGGACCTCCCCGCCTTGCGGGACGCGCTGGGGGTAGATTTCACCGCTACCTACATGAAGGGACGTGGTAACTACCTCTGTCTCCACCGGTTCGACGCCTACCGGACGGGTGACGACCTGCGCACCGCAGCTGACGAGGGGCATGCCGAGGTGATCGCCGAGTGGGCGCGACAGACCGAGACCGGCGACCGCACGGAGATAGAAGACCTGCCGGACGATCTCCACTTCTGGAGTGAGATCTCAGCCACATCGGAGAACTGCATCGGCAGCGACTGTCCCCAGCACCAGGACTGCTTCGTGACCAGGATGCGTCAGCGGGCGGCCGAGTCAGACCTCGTGATCGTCAACCATCACCTGCTCTGCGCTGACGCCGCCGTACGGCAGTCGGCCTACGGCGAAGTGATTCCGTCTTGTGCGTACGCGGTGATCGACGAGGCGCATCAGCTCGAGGATGTCGCGACCCAGTATTTCGGTATTTCGGTGAGCACCTACCGACTGGAACGGCTGGTCAGCGACGGTCGACGGTTCGTCGACCGGGACCTCGGGCACGACGCGGACACGGCCGATGCCTTGCGGGACTCGCTCGACCGGGTGGCCCACCGAGCGACGCTCTTCTTCGGCGCGGTCCAGCTTCATTTGCCCGCCAGTGAACGGACGCGCCTCGACAGCGCGACCCTCGAACCGGTGTCGGAGACCGGACGACGTCTCGCCAGCACGCTACGAGCACTCGAGGCGATCGTGGCGCTCGCCACGGACCCGTCCGAGGACGTTCGATCGCTCGGGCGCCGCTCCAGCGAGCTCGGCGAGCAGGTCGACTTCGTACTGGGGGCGGATGACGAGGACTTCGTCTACTTCCTGGAACCGCGTGGGCGTGGGCTGTTCCTTCGGGCGGCACCGATCGATGTCTCGGCAATCATCCGGGAGTTGCTGCTCGACCGGATGGCGGCCACCATCCTGACGTCGGCGACCCTCGCGGTAGACGGCTCGTTCAATTATCAGCGGACGCGACTCGGGATTAACGACGCGGCTGAGATCCAGCTGGCCTCCGAGTTCGACTACGCCGAGCAGACCATGCTGTATCTCCCGAGACGGATGCCGGAGCCCCGGGCGCCCGGCTTCACCGGGGCCGCCGCAGAGCAGGTCCGCGCCCTGCTTGAGGCGACGCGGGGCCGCGCGTTCGTCCTGTTCACAAGCTACGCTAATCTGCGCGAGGTGCACCGGCTGGTCGAGCATACGACCCCGTTCCCGCTGCTGGTGCAGGGAACCGCGCCGCGCTCGGTGCTGCTCCGCGACTTCCGTGTCACACCGAACGCAGTGCTGCTGGCCACCTCCAGCTTCTGGCAGGGCGTGGACGTCGCCGGGGATGCGCTGAGCTGCGTGATCATCGACAAGCTGCCATTCGCAGCGCCCGGTGACCCGATCACCGCGGCACGCATGGAGTCGATTACGAAGCACGGTGGAAACCCGTTCGACGAATATCAGGTGCCGCTCGCCATCCTTAGTCTGCTGCAGGGCATTGGTCGACTGATCAGACACCGGCGGGACCGCGGGGTGCTGTCGATACTGGACCCACGGGTGCTCACCAAGAGTTACGGCCGCCGCTTTCTGGCTTCTTTGCCACCGACGCCGATCGTCAGGGAAATCGACCAGATCGAGCAGTTCCTGGCACGGAAAAGGGTATAGACTGGACTCGATTTGTAGGCTTTCGTAGCACCACGCCTCGGGCAGTCCTTGGTGAAACCCAATCGTCGCGCGGCTGGTGTGACGTGGGAGAAGGGCCGGCAGTCATATGACCGAGGTACGATCCACCTTCAGCAAGGCTTCGGTGGGCCCTCGCCAGCTCCGGGATAGGAGCGACCCGGGCGACTGCGAGTGCCGTCAGACGGAGTACGGCCTCGACCCGCGAGGCTTTCGCTGCGGTCTGCCAGGGCGCCTTCTCCTCCTCGCGGTGTTCCCGCTGCTCACGGTGGCCGGCGTGCACACGCAAACGACGGGAGCGGTGGCCGGCATGGTCGCCAACCGTACAGGACAGCCGGTCCCCGGGGCCACGGTGGCGCTCGTGGCGCGCTCGACCGCCGGGGGCCGACACGAGACATCGACCGACGAGTCCGGCCATTTTCAGCAACTAGGTCTGACACCGGGACAGTACACGGTGACCGCCGACAAGAACGAGCTCGGCGGCCAAGTCTTCCGCATCCTTGTCCATCCAGGGGGCTCGGTGACCATTCGCTTCGTCCTCGAAGCGGGACGGGTGCCGTCCGCGTGGCTGCGGGACGTCCCCGGCAACGAGGCAGCGGCGGCCTTCGAGGCCGGGGTCCTGGCGAACCGGACTGGCGACTTCGAGGAGGCGATCGTGCAGTTCGAGGCGGCGCTCAAAATCCTGCCGGCATGTGTCGACTGTCGTTTCAACATTGGGGTGGCGTATAGCAGGCTGGACCGGTTCGCCGAGGCTGAGACCGTCTTTCGGGACGCCTTGCGCGTCCGCTCCGACTACGCTGCCGCCTATTACGGTCTGGCCAATATCTACAACCGACAGAACCGAACCGAGGAAGCGGCAGCCGCCCGTGGAGAAGCCAACCGCATCGCGATCAATGCGCTCGCCGCCGGACGCGCACGGGCTCAGGACACCCTGAATCGTGGGATCGTCTTCTGGAACTCCGACAACGTGGAGGACGCGGTCAGGCAGTTCAGGGAGGCCCTCGAGGCCGATTCTTCATTGGCGGAAGCCCATTACTGGCTGGGTCTGGCGCACGAGAGGATGGGCGATCAGGAGGCGGCAGTCGTGGCGTTGTCCCGATATCTCAGAATGGTGTCTGACGGCGAGCTCGTCGACGCGGCCAGACGGCGCCTGGCTACCCTCGAACCCTGATCGGTCGACAAGAACGTTGTTCCACAAGTCCGGACGCTCGGAGAGCCGCTCCCACGCCAGCGGGTTCACACCATCATGGAGCTGGCACACCGGATCACGGCAAACCTGAACAGGGTCAACGCCAGGATTTCCGCCGCTGCCGCCTCGGCCGGGCGCGAGGCATCCGACGTGCGCCTGATCGCCGTCTCGAAGACGTTCGGCCTCGAGCACGTCGAGGCGGCAGTGGCCGCGGGGTTGCGTGACTTCGGGGAAAACAGGGTCCAGGAGGCGCTCTGGAAGCGGGAAGCGACAGCCGGATGCCGGATCAGCTGGCATCTCATCGGGTACTTGCAGTCCAACAAGGCCCGCAAGGCGGTGGTGTTCGACTGGATCCACTCGGTGGACAGCGTCGACCTGCTGCGTCGGCTCGACCGGGCGGCCGGCGACTGCGGCCGCACGCCGAACCTGCTCGTCCAGGTCGACTTGGCCGGCGAGGTCACCAAGCACGGCGCGCCGGAGGCGGAAGTGCGGCGCATCATCGACGCGGCGCCCACCTGCCGGTCCGTGCAGGTCTGCGGCCTCATGGTCCTGCCGCCCTGGTCGCAGGACCCGGAGGCCGCGCGCCCCTACTTCCGCAGGCTGCGGTTGTTGCGTGATGCGCTGCGCATGGCGGGACCCGACCGGTCGCAACTCGACCAGCTCTCGATGGGCATGAGCCACGACCTCGAAGTGGCGGTGCAGGAGGGCGCCACGATGGTCCGGGTTGGCAGTGCGTTGTTTGGCCCCAGGCCGTCGGCGTAAAGTCCGTCACGAAAAGGGTAGAAGGCAGAACGATTCCTGACGACTCGTCTCTGACCCGGTCGCTGCGAGCCACCGGCGATGGCGTTCGGGTACGAGTGCGGGTGATCCCTCGCGCGTCACGTACCGAGCTGGTTGGAGTACGGAACGGGATACTGCTGGTTCGCGTGACCGCGGCGCCGGTCGACGGCGCGGCGAACGAGGCCCTCATCAAGCTGCTGGTGAAACGGCTGGGCGTAACGCGACACGAAGTCCGTATCGTCAGCGGCGAACACGCGCGGCAGAAGGGTGTGCTGATCGAGGGGCTAACGGTCGAGCATCTGCGTGCCCGGCTCCGCAAGAAAATGTAGGCCTTTCAGGGTGGAGCGAGCAACCCTCGAGTGACCGCTGCCTACCGGCTCCAGACGTGCGGGTACTCGCAACTGTGCCCGTCACGGTATCGGCCGCAGCAGCCGCTCCCACCGTGTTCGGGTAAAGAAATGCGTCATCGCCGAACCGAACCGGCGAAGGGTCGCGCCGACACCGACATCGCTGTAGAACTCGCTCTCGGACTCATAGGACCAGTACAGCACGAATGCCTTCCCCTTGACGTAGCCCACCGGCAACGGTCCCCAGTACCGGCTGTCCTGCGAATCACCCCGGTTATCACCCATCATGAACAGGTGCCCTTCGGGTACGACCAGGGGACCAAACGTACCGCGGATGTCGGGTGGCACGTGGCCGCCCGGACGCACGACGTCCAGGTAGAGCTCCTCTATGGGCTCGCCGTCGATCAACACCTGGGATTGCCGCAGTTCAATCGTCTCACCTGGTAACCCGATCACGCGTTTGATGAAGTCACGCTCGGGCTCCTCCGGATACTTGAACACGATGACGTCGCCACGCTGATACACCCCGATCGGCAACAGTGACCGCTCGACGGCGGTCTGCGACGGCGCGGAGATGAACTTGTTCACCAGCAGGTGGTCTCCGATCAGCAGATTCGGCTCCATCGACCCGGTCGGGATCTTGAAAGCCTGGACCACCCAAGTCCGCACGAACAGCGCGAGGATCACCGCGATGGCAATCGACTCGAAGTACTCCCGTGTCGTGGACTTCCGGAATGACATGAGCCCTATTGCCCGTTCCACGCAGCGAGCCGGGTTCCGAGGGCTCCTGCCCCGCATCCCCCTGATCCCCGCTTCCTGATTTCCTGGCGAAGCGCTGAGCCGACCGTGTCAGGACGAACCAACGCTATGCGCCTCACTAGTCCGAGTCGACCGCCAGGACCGCCAGAAACGCCTCCTGAGGAATCTCAACCTGACCGACCCGCTTCATCCGGCGCTTGCCTTCCTTCTGCTTCTCGAGAAGCTTTCGCTTGCGGCTGATGTCACCACCGTAACACTTCGCCAGGACGTTCTTGCGTAGCGCCTTGACCGACTCGCGTGCGATGATCCGTCCGCCCACCGCCGCCTGGATGGCCACATCGAACATCTGGCGCGGAATCAATCGTCGCAGCTTGGTGGCCAGCGTTCGGCCCCGCGCGTAGGCCGACTCTTTGTGCACGATGACCGACAACGCATCGACTGGCTCGCCATTCACGAGCAGATCGAGCCTGACTAGCGGCGACGTCCAGTATCCGGTCACATGGTAATCGAGTGACGCGTATCCACGCGAGAGGGTCTTCAGCCTATCGTAGAAATCCAGCACTACCTCATTGAACGGCAGCTCGTAGGTGACCATGACGCGGTCCGACGCCAGATACTCGATCCCCTTCTGCACTCCGCGCTTCTCTTGACAAAGCTGAAGGATCCCCCCGACGTACTCCGACGGGGTCAGGATCATCACCGAGATCACCGGCTCCTCAATCAACGTGATACGACCCGCGTCCGGCAGCTTCGCTGGGCTGTCGATCTCGAACGTCTCGCCGTCGGTGGTGGTTACGCGGAAGAGCACGCCCGGCGCCGTGGTGACCAGATCCATGTCGTATTCACGCTCCAGCCGCTCCTGGATGATCTCCATATGCAGCAGCCCCAGAAAGCCGCAGCGGAACCCGAAGCCGAGGGCCACCGAGGTCTCGGGCTCGAAGAAGAACGAGGCGTCGTTCAAACGCAGCTTCTCGAGAGCGTCGCGAAGCTGGGCGTACTGGTGCCCCTCGACCGGGTAGAATCCCGCAAACACCATAGGCTTCATTTCTGAAAAGCCGGCGCAGGGAGTGACGGTCGGCCGCGACGTCTCGGTAAATGTGTCGCCGATCTGGGCATCACTCACCGTCTTGATACCGGCGATTAGGAAGCCGACCTCCCCGACCGCCAGCTCAGACACGACCAGCGGCTTGGGCGAGAACACGCCGACCTGCTCAACCTCGTAGTCCTGACCGCAGGCCATCAGATGAACCTTCATCTTCGGTCGGACCACGCCGTCTACGACCCGGATCAGCACGATCACCCCGCGGTAGGGGTCGTACCACGAATCGAAGATCAGTGCCTTGAGCGGTGCATGCCGATCACCGGCCGGCGGCGGCACCCGGGCAATCACCGCATCGAGAATGGTGCGGGTGCCGGTACCTTCCTTCGCGCTCGCCATGATGGCGTCGGCCGCATCGAGACCGACAATCTCCTCGATCTGTCTTGTGGCCTCCTCGGGCTGCGCGCCCGGCAAATCGATCTTGTTCACGACCGGAATAATCTCGAGGTTCTGCTCCACGGCCAGATAGGCATTGGCCACAGTCTGCGCTTCGACGCCCTGGGATGCATCGACCAGCAGCAGCGCCCCCTCACACGCCGTAAGCGCGCGAGTCACCTCGTAGGAGAAGTCCACGTGCCCCGGAGTATCGATCAGGTTGAGCATGTGCGGAACGCCGTCCTCGGGGGTGTAGATCAACCTAACGGCGTGGGCCTTGATCGTGATACCGCGCTCGCGCTCGAGATCCATCGAATCGAGCACCTGAGCCTCCATCTCTCTCGGACGCAGGGCGCCCGTGAGCTCGAGAAACCGGTCCGCGAGCGTCGACTTGCCGTGATCGATGTGCGCAATGATGGAGAAATTGCGGATGTGACGTTGGTTCATGAACGTAAAGCCATTATAGACCGGTGTCTGGACCAGAACGTGCGACGGGGGTACGCGCCGGCTCAGCGCGCATCGAGCGGTACAAATACCTGCGGGTACGCCTGACCGGTGTACTCTGCCCGAGGCCTAATCAGGCGGTTGTTCGCGTATTGCTCGAGCACGTGAGCCGTCCAGCCGGCGACGCGGCTGACGACAAAGATCGGTGTGAACAGCCCGACCGGGATCCCAAGCGAGTGATACGTCGATGCGGAATAGAAATCGACGTTGGCGTCGATCTGCTTCTCGGCCTTCATCACCGCCTCGATACGCTGGGAAATCTCGAACCACCGGGTGTTGCCGGCCTGCCGCCCCAGATCCCGCGACATCTGACGCAGGTGGGCCGCCCGGGGATCCTCTGTGCGATACACGCGATGCCCGAAGCCAGGCACCCGCTGCTTGGCCGCCAACATCCCCTGAATCGTAGCCACCACCCGCTCGTCGTCGGCGTCCTCGCCGATCGCCGTCAGCATTTTCATGACCTCGGCGTTAGCGCCGCCGTGTAGCGGCCCCTTCAGCGTCGCCACTCCTGCCACGATGGTCGAGTGCATGTCCGCAAGCGTCGCTGCGGAGACACGCGCCGCGAATGTCGAGGCGTTCAACTCGTGGTCCGCATGGAGAATCAACGCCACGTCGAGCGCGCGGCCGGCCAGCGCGCTCGGACGCTCACCGGTCAGCATATACAGGAAGTTCGCGGCGTGCCCAAGGACCGGGTCGGGTTGCATCGGCGCGCCGGCGGCGGCCAACCGCCCCAGCGCAGCGACCAGCGTGCCGAGCTGCGCCGTCAACCGCACCGCCTTGCGCAGCGAGGCGGCTGGCGAGTCGTCACCCACATCCGGATCATGGTGCGCCAGGGTTGACACGAGGGTGCGAACGGCGTCCATCGTGTGCCCGGGCGGGAGCGACCTCATAATTCGCACAACCGGCTCCGGCAGCGGACGGTCCCTGGCAAACTCGGTCTTCAGGTCTCCCAGCTCCGCCCTGGTGGGCAGCCGCCGGTGCCACAGCAGGTAGCAGATCTCCTCGAAGGTGGCCGATTGCGCGAGATCGTGGATGTCGTAGCCACAGTACGCCAGTACGCCCCGTTGCCCGTCGAGGTAGCAGATCCTCGATGAGGTCGCGACGACCCCCTCGAGCCCGGCAGCGGTCGTTGTGCGCGTCGTCATTGGTCGTCCTCGCTTGGAAGTGCTTCCCGTCTCAGCGATCGGCTACAGACAAGCCGCTAGCGCCCAACAGCCGTCCGAGCGTACACGCGCGGGTTGGGCTTGTATATTGCGCCGACGATCATGCCGTAGGCAGCGAACTCCACGACGTAGTCGATGGCGAGGGCCGCCGCCAGACCTCCCGAGATCGGAAACATAACGTAGCCCCATACCGCCGCGAACGAAACGAGCATGATCGCGACGAGCACACCGAACCGCATCCCTTCCTGTATGCCATACCCTCCTTCGTAGCCCTTGGCGTACGTGTAGGAGAAGGCGAAGAAGCCAAGTAGCGCCAGCAGGAAACCGGTTAAGGGCTCGGTCTCCCCCTGCCCGGACAGCTCCTGGCTCGCGTACAGGTCGTCGAGGATGACCGTATGCACGACATAGCCAATGACGATGAACGCGATCCAAGCGACCACCGCCGCCACAGTCACGCGGGTTAGGTTCATGGCCGAACTCCCTTCGACATCTCTGGACGCGCTCCGTGGTCCGAGGCCACCCACGAAACAACCGTAGCGGCGACATCGCAAAACCTGGAACGCGGTTCTCGGTCGCCCCCGAGCAGATGGCTAGAAGCCCGCGCAGCGGAACTGTAAGGGTAGCAGCCCAACGATGATGTGCCGAGCCGCGTCCTGGTGTTCTGAGGCGCAGCCAGCCAGATCCACCAGCCGACGGCGGCCCGAACGCAGCCGCTCCGCACGCGTCGTGTGTAAGATAGATCAGACAGACGGAACCGCTGAAACCCACGCGACCGGCAATGGGACCGGCACGGCGGCGGCGCACGGCACCGGTATGAGACCTGAGACACTCCGAACCCTGCTCGAGCAGGTGCGTAGCGGCACGCTCGAGGTCGAGGTGGCACAGACGCGACTGGCCGCCTCGATGCGCCAGGCACCGTTCGAGGAGGTCGGGTTCGCGCGCATCGACCACCACCGGGCTATCCGGCAGGGCTTTCCGGAGGTCGTATTCGGCGAAGGGAAGACGCCGGAGCAGATTGCCCAGATCGCCGAGCGAATCGTGGGGGCTGGACAGAACCTGCTCGTAACCCGTACCGACGTTGAAGCGTTTGACGCCGTCCTGGGTCGGGTGCCCGGGGCGGCGTTTCACGAGACCGCCCGCGTCATCAGCCACACGACCGACGGACACCAAACCGGGCACGGCACCATCCTCGTTGTCTCCGGCGGCACCTCAGACCAACGGGTGGCCGAGGAGGCAGTCGTCACCGGGGAGGTCATGGGCAACCGCGTCGAGCGTCTCTATGACGTCGGCGTCGCCGGGCTACACCGCCTGCTAGCGGAGCGCTCGCGGCTCGAGCAGGCCCGCGTCATCATAGTCGTCGCCGGGATGGAGGGGGCGCTGCCCAGCGTGGTGGGCGGGTTGGTCTCGGTGCCCGTGATCGCAGTACCGACGAGCATCGGCTACGGCGCCAGCTTCGGCGGCGTCGCCGCCCTGCTGTCGATGTTGAACAGCTGCGCGACCGGCGTCGCGGTCGTCAACATCGACAACGGGTTCGGTGCCGGGGCAATGGCGAGCATGATCAATCATCTGGCACGTCCGCGGGGGACGCCTGGTGCTTGAGTTGAGCACTATCACGTGACCGTGGTAGATTCGGGAGTTGGGTTACTGGTGCGCCTGGTCTCGGGGTGTCAAGAGAACCCACTCTCCAGCCAGTGATCGGACCCGGGGCCATCAAGCCACCAGGGTCACCCGGGCGCACCCATCGTTCGGACGAAGTGGCGCCCGGCTCGGCGGCGCGGTGGAGCACGAGGGGGATGCGCCGTGCCCCAGGCTGGCGATCAGAACCATCCGCTTTCACCCGATGCACACAGGCACCCTCACGACCCTCGAGTTCGACCGGGTAGTCGAGGCGGTCACGAGTTTCGCGTTGACATCGCTGGGCGCGGAGAAGCTGGCCAAACTGAGCCCGCTTACCGATCCGAACGCGGTTCACGCGGCGCTTGCCAACACAACAGAGGGTGTCCGGTTTCATGAAGCGAACGGTGGGTTTCCGCTCGAAGCCCCGGACGATCTCGACAAGACACTGGCCTCTCTCGCCATAGAAGCCCGGCCGCTCGAACCGCTGCAACTGCTGCAACTGGTCGATTTCCTGGGCTCAGTGGAACAGGTCTGCCGGTCTGTCGCCGCCGCCACCGGAGGACCGTACCCGGCGCTGTCGTCGATCGTGGATGGGTGCGCGACCTGGGGTCGCGAATGCGGCGACGTGCGCAAGAAGGTGCAACCCTCAGGCGAGCTCGCCGACGACGCAAGCCAGGTGTTGAGTACCATCCGAGGCCGGTTGCGGAAGCAGCGGAACCGGTTGCGGGGCAACCTCGAGTCGTATCTACGCGGACGGGATACCGCCCGATATTTGCAGGAGGCGGTCGTCACCGAACGAAATGGACGGTTCGTGTTGATCGTCCGGTCGGAACACCGCGCCGCGATCCCCGGTATCGTCCACGGCAGCTCGGCGAGCGGCGCCAGCCTCTTTCTCGAGCCGCTCAGCACGGTGGACATCAACAACGAGATCGTGGCGCTCGAGGAACAGGAGCGGGATGAAGTCCGCCGAGTGCTGTTGGCGCTGTCGACGGCTTTCCGGCGTCGCGCCGTCGACCTGCACCGAACGCTGACGGTCGCGACCGAGATCGACGTGCTCCAGTCACGCGCCGGCTTCGCCATCGCTGTGAACGGGGTGGAGCCGCTGGTCACCGCCGACCAGACGCTCGAACTGCGCGACGCCAGGCACCCGCTCTTGATGACCAGTGTCACCAGGCGGCTGAAGACGCCTCAACGGGAGGACGCACCGGTCGAGCCGGTACCGGTCGACATCGTCATGGCCCCCCCCGCACGCGTGCTCATCATCACCGGGCCGAACACCGGCGGCAAGACGGTCGCGCTCAAGACCGCCGGCTTGCTCGCCCTGATGGCGCGGGCCGGTCTGCATATCCCAGCCGCGCCAGGTTCGCGTGTCCCGGTGTTCAGATCGGTGTTCGCCGATATCGGCGACGAACAGTCGATCACAGCGAACCTGAGCACCTTCTCCGGGCACGTAACGAATATCGTCGAGATGGACCGACAGCTGTCACTGCCGGCGCTGATCCTGCTCGACGAGGTTGGCGCGGGCACTGACCCGGTCGAGGGCGGGGCACTGGGGCGGGCGGTGGTGGAACATTTCCGGCGGCGGGGCGCTCATGTCGTGGCCACGACACACGACGATGTGCTCAAGTCATACGGTGCCACGACCGAGGATGTCACCTGCGCGGCGTTCGGCTTCGACCCGGAGACATTCGCCCCCACCTACCGGCTGGCCTACGGGTCCGCCGGTCGGAGTCTGGCGCTGGAGATCGCCGGCCGCTTGGGTCTGGACCCTGAGATCATCGACGCGGCGGCCCAATTACGCAGCGCCAGGGAGACACAGCTCGCAGACCATCTGGCGGCGGTCGACGAGGACCGCCGACAGCTCGACGAGCTCAGACGCACGCTGGATCAGCGACAGACGGAGCTCGCCGAACGCACCGAGCGGCTGACCGAGCGAGAGACCGAGCTCCAGGGTCGTGAACGGGCGGGTCTAGATGATCTGGAGCAGGCGCTCGACACCCGGCTTCGCGCCGCGCGCGGGGAAATCGACGAGGTCGTCGACACCCTGCGGCAGCGAGCCACGGCACTCGAACGGGAAGCGGCCGAACGGGCCACTAGCGGCGGAGCCCCGCTGTCGACTGGCGACAGCGGAGCGCTGCGTGGCGAGGCGCGCGCCGAGATCGAGGCGATTGCGAGCGGGTTCAAGGCCCAGCCGACACCACCAGCGTCGTCCACTCTCCGACCCCGGATCGACGTTGGAGCCAGGGTGATGGTTCCAACGCTTGGTGTCGACGGCACCGTGCGGTCGGTGCACGGGCACGAGGCGGATGTCGAGGTGCACGGGAAGCGGATCCGTGTGCGTGTCGAGTCACTCGAAGCGGCCGCGCCGAGCCGGACGCCGACCGAGCCACAGAACCAAGTGGCGATTCACGTCGAAGCCCCGAGCGGTCCGCTCGACGAGCTCAACCTGATTGGATGCCGTGTCAACGAAGCGCTATCCCGGGCTGAGAAGCATCTCGACCAGGCGATCATGGGTGAACAGCGCGTCGTGCGGTTCATTCATGGGCGTGGGACCGGCCGCCTGCAACGCGCGATCACCGGATTCCTCGACACGCACCCGCTGGTGCGCCGCGTGTCTCCAGCGGGGCCCGAGAACGGCGGCAGCGGTGTCACGATCGCGGAGCTGAAGGAATGACGGTGCTCCTGTCTCCCGCCAGCATCCCATAATGGGTTTATTTCCACAGTCCTTCATCGACGACCTCAAGGCACAAGCCGACATCGTGCAAGTGGTGCAGGACTACGTGCCGCTCAAGAAGGCCGGCAATAGCTACAAGGGGCTCTGTCCATTTCACTCCGAGAAGACACCGTCGTTTCACGTACATCGCGACAAGGGGTTCTTCCACTGCTTCGGGTGCGGAGTCGGTGGCGACGTGCTCAAATTCATCGAGCTGCAGGACAAGCTTGGATTTCAGGACGCGGTGCGGCAACTGTCCCAGCGCTTCGGTGTGGAGGTCCCGGAACCGGACACCGAACGGGACACGGCGGCCGAAGCGGAACGAGAAGCGCTACTCGGTGCGCACGAGGCGGCGGCCGAATTCTTCAGGTCGCGTCTGGCGGACACGATCGGCCGGACCGCTCGCGAGTATCTTGACGCACGCCACGTGACGCACGAAACGGCCGAACTACTTGGGTTGGGCTTCGCGCCGCCGGCCCCGGATAGCCTGATCACGCACCTGCGCGCCAGGGGATACTCGGATCAGCTGCTGCTGCGCAGCGGTCTAGTCACCGCACGCGATGAACGGCCGTTGGTCGACCGGTTTCGCAATCGCCTGGTCATCCCGATCGCCAGGGACACGGGGTCGATCATCGCCTTCGGCGCGCGCGCGATCCGGCCAGACCAGAAGCCGAAATATCTGAACTCGCCGGAGACCGCCATCTATTCGAAAGCACGAACGCTGTATGGGCTGCATCTTTCAAAATCGGCGATCCGCAAGGCCGGGTACGCTGTCCTGGTAGAGGGCTACTTCGACTTCGCGCAGACGGTGCAGGCCGGGGTCGCCCCGGTCGTCGCGTCCTGCGGAACCGCTGTCAACGAGCACCAAGTCAAGCTGCTCAAACGATTCACCCCTAAGGTCATCGTGAGCTTCGATCCGGACCTGGCCGGCGCCAGCGCCTCGAAGCGCTCCGGCGAGTTACTGCTCGCCGGAGGCCTGCAGGTCAACGTGGCTGTGCTGGAGGACGGCGAAGATCCCGATACATGTATCCGGAAACGTGGTGCCGCCGGGTACGTGGAAAAATTACGCGCTTCCCGGCCATATCTGGGATACTTGCTAGATCGGGAAGCGGCAGAGTATGACCTGAGCCGGGGCGACCACCAGCGAGAGTTCCTGACGAAAATGTTACACGTGGCGGCGCGGATTCCGGACGCGGCGACCCGGGACCTGTTCGCGGACCGTCTCGCGCACAAAGCGCGGATACTCGAGGACGTCGTCCGGGCGGAAATCCGAAAGGCTGCGGTTGCCAGACGGACGACGATCGACGCGCGGCAGATCTCAGCGCGACGGCCGGTCAAGACCGCAGAGAAAGGACTGATCTGGGCCCTCGTACGGGACACACCGTCCGCCCTGAAGGTCATAGCCGAGTTGACTGACGACGATCTCGCCGGACTGACGACGGCACCGATTCTCTCTACGGCCCGGTCACTGGCGGACTGGCCATCGGACACGGTCCTCTCGACACTCTGCGAGCGCCTCAGCACCGAGGAGGCGGACTGGATGGCTCGAGTGGGCGCCCAGGAAGCGCCGGCGCCGGCAGCCGCCTGCGGGCAGGAGCTCCAGCGGCTCCGCTACGAGCGTCAGCGCGCCGCGTTGCAAGACGAGATCTACCGATGCCAGCAGCTGGGCACACCCTCGGCGCTGGCGGAAATCGACCTGCTCTGGCAGAAGAAGCTTGCACTGTTGACGAAGCTCGAATCGCTACGATAGTGACGGCCGGGGGGGCCGATCCGTGGATCAGGACTACACCAAGCGGAAGACCAACCGAGGAGGAACACTGTTGTCGCTCGAAGAAAAGTACGACGAAGTACGGCAGCTCGTCGAGATCGGCAAGGAGAAGGGGTACCTACTCTATGACGAGGTAAACGAGCTGCTCCCCCACGAAATCACGACGTCCGACGAGCTGGACGAGCTGTTCACCGCCTTCGGCAACGCCGGTATCGAGGTGGTCGACTCGGAACAGAAGTACCGGGAGAACAAGCTGCTCGACCGGCGCGGCGAAGGCTCTGACGACGTCGAGCTGGATCTGACCCCGAGCGCAATCGACAAGACCAATGACCCGGTCCGGATGTATCTGCGCGAGATGGGAACGGTGCCCCTGCTGACCCGCGAGGGCGAGGTCGAGATCGCCAAACGGATCGAACGAGGGAAGCTGTCGATCGTCAAGGCTATCTCGCGGACGCCGGCCATCGCCAGGCTGGTCATCCGGATGGGCGAACAGCTGAAGAACCGTGAACGTTCAATCCGGGAGCTGGTCGTCTTCCAGGACGACGAGATGAACGAAGAACGGATCGACCGACGCGCCGGCGAGGCAATGGCGCAGATCGAGACGCTCCGGAAAACCCGTCTGGACGTGATTCGTCGCGAAAAGAAGGTCGGGACGATCCCCAAACGCGAGAAGAAGCGCTATCGACGGAACTACCGCAATCTATTGCGCGCGCAAGTCAAGCTGTCCAGGCTGGTTCGTGGCATCGACTTCACGGAGCCAGTCAAACGGCGTCTGATCGACGAGGTCAAGGACGGTGCCGAAGGGGTGCTCCGCATCCAGCGAGAGATCGAGCACCTCGACCGCCAGCTGAAGGCCAAGACCCGCCGGCGGATCAAGGAAGAGGACAAGCGGCGGATCACGCGGCGTCAGCGCGAGCTGCGAGCCTTGCTCCGGAGTCGGACCGAGGAACTGGAACAGCCGGCGCTCGCACTCGAGCGGACGGTCTACACCATCCTACGCGGGGAGATGCTGGCCGAGCTCGCCAAGAAAGATTTGGTCGAGGCGAATCTGCGCCTGGTGGTGTCGATTGCCAAGAAGTACACGAACCGTGGGCTACAGTTCCTCGATCTGATCCAGGAGGGGAACATCGGACTGATGAAGGCGGTCGATAAGTTCGAGTATCGCCGGGGCTACAAGTTCTCGACCTACGCCACTTGGTGGATCCGTCAGGCGATCACACGAGCGATCGCCGACCAGGCCCGGACGATCCGGATCCCGGTCCACATGATTGAAACGATCAACAAGCTGATCCGAACGTCTCGCGCGCTCGTGCAGGAACTTGGTCGTGAACCGGCGTCGGAGGAAATCGCGAAGCGGATGGACATCCCGGTCGCCAAGGTGCGAAAGGTCCTCAAGATCGCTCAGGAACCGATCTCACTCGAAACGCCGATCGGGGAGGAAGAGGACAGCCATCTCGGTGATTTTATCGAGGATCGCCAGGAGGTTTCTCCAGCCGAAGCCGTGATCAATCTCAACCTCAAGGAACAGACGGATAACGTGTTGAAAACCTTAACACCACGCGAGGAAAAGGTGATCAAGATGCGGTTCGGCGTAGGGGACGGCAGCGAGCACACCCTGGAGGAGGTGGGCCAGAACTTCGCGGTCACACGCGAACGGATCCGCCAGATCGAGGCCAAGGCGCTGCGCAAGCTGCGGCACCCGTCGCGTAGCCGGCGGCTACGAGCGTTTCTCGAAGGCACCTAGTAACCTGGGCATGTCCACTCCAAGCCCTGGTTGCTTGTCATTGCGGCGGATGTTGAGACCCGCCCCCATGAATTCCGGGCCCATAGCTCAGCGGTCAGAGCCGCCGGCTCATAACCGGTCTGTCCCAGGTTCGAATCCTGGTGGGCCCACCACACGAACGAATCGACATAGTAGCGAACACGACGCACGTCGCCGACGGCCACGCATCGTACGCCGAAAGGGTCTTGCGTGTCCGATCGGGCCGATTCGGCGGCCAGTCTCACAACTGGTGGCTGCTGTGCTGTGCGCCCCGCCCGCCGGCGGGGCTTTTTTTTGTTCGGGTCCAGACGGAGACGTGACACGCGATGCTGGCAGACCTTGAGCGGTTGATTCGACTGCAACGACTCGACGACGCAGCAGCCGAGGTAGAGCGCACCGTCGATGCAATCCCGGCGCGTATCGAAGCGCTCGACACCCGTCTGACCGCTAGCACTGCCACGGTCGACGCGGCCAAGCGCCGCCTGGACGACAAGAAGGCCGAACGCCACGCGGTCGAGAAGGACCTGGGCGAGGTGCAGACCCGCCTCTCGCGGTTCAAGGAACAGCTGATGGCTGTCAAGACCAACAAGGAATACACGGCGATGCAGCACGAGATCGCCACCGCCGAGGCGAGAGTTCAGCGACTCGAGGACGCCATCCTCGAGCACATGCTCGACATCGACGACCTGATGGCCGAAGTCGAGGAGACCGAGCGCGCGCTGCAGGCTGACCGGACTGAGGTCGAGCATGAACGCGCTCAGCTCGAGTCCCAGCGTGCCCGGCTGGAAGACGAGCTGGGTGGTACGTCCGACGAACGGGCCAAGCTGATCGGAAGCATAGGCGCGGCGGCGCGCAGAGTGTTCGAGACTATCGCGAGCCAGCGGCACGGCATCGCGGTGGTCGAAGCGCGTGACGGGCACTGCAAGTTGTGCAACGTGCGACTGCGCCCGCAGATGCTGAACCGGATTCTGCTGAACGCCGAGCTGATCCAATGCGAGAGCTGCATGCGAATTCTCTATTACCACCCGGACAGCGTGAGCGCACAATCAACCTGAAAGTGGACCGACGAATGACGTCGACGCGTGTGGCGGCCCATATCGACCGAGGGGCGGGCAAGCTGGTCCAGCCGGGCATCGCCGGCTACGCCGGCGATGCCAGACCATCTTCAACCGACCGCTCTTGACGCCATCCTCTCGACCGCCGAGAACCCGTGTATCTCGTGTAGTGTCTACGACATACCTTGACAGTTGCCTGGCTGGGCATCCCGCCTGGCGGCGTCGCGCCTCGGTCACACATGCCAAAGTTTGTCCCCGTGTCGCGTCTGGCACCGGCCTAGCGTGACATCGATCACGACGGCTCTCGGTACGACGCCGGGTTTCACCACGGGCTCCCCTGGAAACCGGTCGTTGATATTCCAGGCGGACCATCCGGACCAGGTCGACGGTCGTCAGACCACGAACCCTGACCGTGCTGCCAGTTGACAGCATCCGCCAAATGGATATCGGTGTGGCCAGCCCATTGCACCAGAACCGATCCAGCGAACATCATCTCGCGCGTGGATGAGAAAGGATGACCCACCTGGACGAAACGATCGCGGTCAAGGTCCTACCGGCCGACGGAGGGGCGCCGACAGGCAAACTTGCCGACGTGGAACTGCTCTTCACCGCCGGAACCCTCGAGGGACTCAAGCTACTGAGGTTCACGACATGGGAGGGCCGCGGCGGCAAGAGTCCGAGTGTGAGCCTGCCATCCAGGCAATATATGTTCAACGGCGAGCGCCGTCATTTCACGCCACTGCGGCCGACCGGCAACACCCAGACGCAGGACACTTTACGCGACACGGTAGTGGCCATGTTTGCGGACACGGCACCCGGCGACCAAGGCGGCTGACCCTGAGGGCTGCATCTCAGCTGGAACCGCGGCGTTCAGCAGTGAACCCGAGTGTCTTTCGACGTCACTCCGCCT